>JAJEBK010000012.1 GCA_022823945.1 Anaerolineae bacterium
CGAGGTAGTCTACAATCAGCTACGACCGCATAGCGCTCTAGGCTACAAGACGCCGGCAGAAACCGAGGCGCAGTGGCAGCAGCAAAACTCCCTCAAAGTTTCTGAGATTTTGTGTCCAATAAAATAGGACCATTACAGGTAAGCCAGGCGAGGATATCCCGCGCCGCGCTTGCTGGCGATTCGGGTTTGTGCAGCGCCAGGCTGTCGACAGTCCAGGGGGCATAGCGTCGTGGATCGGTGATGCTCATCAGCATGATGGTTTTTGCGCCGCTCGCTGCCGCCAGGTGGGTCAAGCCGCTGTCATTGCCGATGTAAAGCCGGGCCGCCGCCCCCAGCGCGCCGATCTCCGCGAAGCTGAGCGTCCCTGCCCATTGCTGCGCCGGCGTCTGCAAATGCCCCCCGACTGCCGCGACCAGCGCTGTATCGCCCGGACCGCCCAGCAAGATCAGCTCGGAATCGGTCTCTTTGACGAGCGTGTCGAGCAGTTCTGCCATTTGCGCCGGCGGATATTGTTTGGCTGCCAGCTGCGCGCCGGGATTGCTGCCGCCGCCAGGGTGGGCGACGATGAACGATTTGCCGATCCCGGTCGCCCGCAGACGCGCCTGCACTGTCGCCAGCGCCGCTTCATCGAGGGGCAGGTTGGCAAAAGCCTGTAGCCTGGGTCCGGCCGCCGCCCCGGCCGCGCGCAGATAGATCTCGGCTTCGTGCTCGGGGACAGATGGATCGACCCTCACGCGCAAGTTGTAGCCGAAGCCGCGCCCACCGCTGTCCAGCCCCGCTCGTAGTGGAATGCCCGCCATCCAAACCGCCAGACTCATCACCGGCGAGCGAACGAGCGACACAGCCAGGTCGAAGCGGCCAGCGCGCAGCCGCCTCACCAGCTGCCAAAAGCTGCCGGGTTTGCGGGTGGGCATGTCCGCGCCGGTATCGAGAATGTCGTCCAGGGCGGGATGCCCGGCAATAGCGCGCGCCGACCAGGCACCCGCTGCAAAGCTGATATGCGCGGACGGGAAGCGCTCACGCAGGGCAGTCAGCGCGGCGGTGGCCATCACCACATCGCCGATGCAGCAGGGACGCAAGATGACGATGCGCCGCGGCTGCGCAGGAGAGGCGTCGGCAGGCAAGATGCGCCCCAAGAGCGGATAAATCATGGTTGTGCGCTGCTGTGCCTGGGCATACCGCTGATTGTACCCCAGCGCTTCGACCCGTATAACCAGCGCGAATCCGACCAATCTGCCCACTTCTCCGAGCAAAATGTTGCATTCCGATTAAATCATGTTAAGATAACTTTAAGGTAAAAAGAAATATCATAACAAAGGAGGTACAGCCATGACCGTTGTACGCGCCTTCACTTATATCTTCAGCGACCATCACTGGCGCAGCAAATTGACCGCAATGGCTGTTTTTGTGCTGCTGCTGCCCTTCCCCATCATTGGGCTGGTCAGCCTTTGCGTCCTGCTGGGCTACCTGGCCGGGATTATTCACAACATCAGCGCCGACTCCGAGCGCCCGCTGCCGGAGTGGGACCATATTGGCGAAAACATCAGCAAAGGCATTCCCGTTTTGCTGGCGATCAGCGTCTATCATTTGCCGCTGCTGCTGGCTGCCACGCTGCTGGCTGTCTTCCGCGACTCGATTGCGCTGGGTTTGGTTGCCGGCATCGACGCGATCGCTCCGATTGTGCTCTTGCTGTACAGCCTGGTCGCCTGGTCTTTGTGGATGCTGGGGCTGGTTCGTTATGCAGAAACCTGGGAATCGGAATGCTTCTACCGGTTCGACCAAGAATTGCGTACGCTGCAAGGCCATGTCCCGCTGGCGCTGGGTTGGCTGGGTTCGTTGTTGATCGCCAATGCGCTGTTGCTGGCGATGCTGCCGGTCTTCCTGCTGGGCGCATTTCTGTTTGTGCCCGTGCATGGCTATGTGGCTGGCGCTTATGCGCGGCGTCTGCGCGCTGCGCGGCTGGCTGAGCGCCGAGAGCGGGCTGCCGATCCCGCCAGTTTTGTGCACAGCCGCAGCGCCGAAGCCGTCGTGTAGACGAGCTCATCGCCTCCCGTCTACAACTGTCGATTGTAACTGATTCCCCGCGTGCGTAGCTTCCCCCTGACTCGTCGGGGGGACTGAGGGGGTTGGGCTTCCCCCTGACTCGTCGGGGGGGACCGAGGGGGGTTGGGCTTCTCCCTGACTCGTCGGGGGGACTGAGGAGGTTAGCTTCCCCTGTCGATTCGCTCATGGGTCTGCTAGCATAGCCGCTATGATCAGCCCACGCGAGCGAAAGAGATTAGGATGTCCGCTGCCCCGCAAGAACGCCCCACCAGTGCCGAAAATGTAATCTGGGATCTGTCCGTCTTTTACGATGGTTTTGACGATCCGCGTCTCGAAGCTGATATAGAGCGGCTGGATGGACTCGCAGAATCTTTCCAATCCAGCTGGCGCGGCAATGTGGCGCAGATGACCGCCAGTGATTTTGTTAAAGCCTATCAGCAGCTGGAAGCCATCTATGATTTGCGTGGACGGCTGGGCGCTTTTGCCTTCCTGAACTTTTCGACCGATACAGCGCAACCCGCATACCAGGCGGCGGTGGCTCGCGTCGAAGAGTTGGAGTCTCGGCTCAGCCAGCAGATGGTATTTTTCGACCTGGAATGGAATGCGCTGGACGACGCCCACGCCAAAGCCATTCTGGATGATCCAGCCATCGCCGATTATCGCTATTACCTGGAAGCCGAGCGCCGCTATCGTCCCCACAACCTCAGCGAAGCCGAAGAGCAGATCAGCATAGAAAAGTCCGTGACCGGCAGCAGCGCCTGGACGCGCTTCTTCACGCAGCTGACCAGCGCCTTTCGCTTCGACTGGCTGGGCGAGCAGGTCAACATGACTTTTGTGCTCAACAAACTGCGCGATGCCGACCGCGACACCCGCGAAATGGCTTGGCGAAAACTCACCGACAAACTGCACGAAAAGCAGATGGAGCTCACTTTCATCTTCAACACGCTAGCGCTGGACAAAGCCAACAGCGACCGCCGCCGCGGCTATGCCAGTTGGGTTTCGGCGCGCAACCTGAGCAACAAAGCCAGCGACGAAGTAGTCGAGGCATTGGTGCAGACGGTCACGAGCAACTATGACTTGGTCGCCCGCCACTATCATCTAAAGCGCGCACTGTTGGGTTATGAAGAGCTCTATGACTATGACCGTTATGCCCCGCTGAATTTGAAAGAAAGCGAGGCTTTCTATACCTGGGAAGAAGCGCGCGATATCGTGCTGGCTGCCTTTGGCAATTTCGACCCGCGCATGCAAGAGGTCGCGCAGCGCTTCTTCGCTGGCGGCTGGATACACGCGCCGGTGCTGCCCAACAAACGCGGTGGCGCATTCGCCGCGCCGACTGTCGCTTCCGCCAATCCTTTCGTGTTCCTCAATTATCTGGGCGATGCGCGCGATGTGACGACGCTGGCGCACGAACTGGGACATGGCATACACATGTACCTGTCGGGCAAGGAGAAGGGGCTCTTCGCTTTGTATACGCCCCTCACAACCGCCGAGATGGCTTCCACCTTTGCCGAGATGCTGGTCTTCCAGGACCTCATGGCGGCGGAAGACGATCCCGAAATCAAGCTGTCCATGCTGGTGGAGAAGATCGAAGACACCTTCGCCACAGTCTTCCGCCAGATCTCCATGAATCGCTTTGAAGACAAGATGCACAATGCCCGCCGCGACGAAGGCGAGCTGACCGCGGAGCGCTTCAATTGCCTGTGGCTGGAAACGCAGCGCGATATGTTCGGCGACAGCCTGACCATCACCGACGAGTATGGCAGTTGGTGGAGTTATGTGCCGCACTTTTTGCACACGCCTGGCTATGTCTACGCCTATTCTTTTGGCGAGCTGCTGGTGCTGGCGCTGTACAAAATCTATCAAGAAGAAGGCGCAGATTTTGTGCCTCGCTACCTCGAGCTGCTGGCGGCTGGCGATTCCGATTATCCCGATCGGCTGCTGGCGCAGGTGGGCGTGGATATCAACGATCCGCGCTTCTGGCAAAAGGGCATCGATGTCATCGCCGAGTGGATCGAGGGGGCGCAAACATTGGCGCGGCAACTGTATCCCGACAAATTTGCTTGATATGTGGCGACCGCACACGCTGGACGAGGCGCGGCAGCTGCGCGAAAGGCTGCGTCAGGCTGGGGAGACACTCGTCTTCACCAACGGGCACTTCGACCTGCTGCATGTGGGACATTTGGATTATTTGCAAAAAGCGCGGATGCTGGGCGATGCGCTGGTTATCGGCGTCAATGGCGACCACTCGACCCGCCAACTGAAGGGGCAGGGACGACCCTTTGTGCCAGCCGTGGAACGGGCGCGGCTGCTGGCTGGGCTGCGCTGCGTCGATGCTGTCCTGGTCTTCGCAGCCGACACAGCGGATGAAGTGCTGCGCGCGCTGCAGCCAGATGTCTATGCCAAGGGCGGCGATTATGCGCACAAGCCACTGCCGGAACGAGCCACTGTCGAGGCTTTCGGCGGACGCGTCGAGCTGATTGACTTCTTGCCCGGGCACAGCACCAGCGCGCTGATAGCGAAGATTCGCAATTCTTGAGCGCGATCCGAACTGGGTGGTCGCCGATGCTGACGATATAATCCCACGCGACACGCTTCAACAGCAACTTGAGGACGGATGGCGGAAAATCACGAGCGACCTCGAGCGCTGGCCCTGGTCGGCATGCCTGGCGCTGGCAAGACAATGTGCGCCGAACATCTGGCAGAGCGCGGATACTGGACGCTACGGTTTGGCGCATTGGTGGTCGATGAAGTGCGGCGGCGCGGTTGGTCAGTCAACGCCGAAAACGAGCGCCTCGTCCGCGAAGAAATGCGCGACCGGCATGGCATGGCGGCGATGGCGACACTCAGTCTGCCGCGCTTGCAAGCGACTCTCGCCGCAGGACGCCATATCGTTGTCGACGGCCTCTACAGCTTTAGCGAATATCTGTTGCTGCGGGAGAAGTTGGGCGCGCCCCTGCTGTTGCTCGCCATCGTTGCGCCGCGGAACTTGCGCTATCAACGTCTGGCCAGCCGCCCAATACGCCCCTTGAGCGGGGGGGAAGCCCTGCAGCGCGATATCCGCGAGATCGAGCGGCTGGAGAAGGGCGGTCCCATCGCCATGGCGGATTACACCTTGCTCAACGGTGGCACAACTGCGCAGTTGCTGGCGCAATTGGACGATCTGCTGCAGAGGCTGGAATTCCTTCCGTAGATTCTGCGCTTGCGGCTCGCGTCAATGCTAGACTATAGTTACGGATATGCTCTGTTGGCTTGCGCAGGCCGAGGCGCGCATGACAGCGACCGACTCCATGCAGGAATACTTGGCGGAAGCCTGGCGAATCGCCCATTATCAGCCTGATGACCGCTATGTATCGACTTCGGCGCTGGCGGAAGAAATTGGCGTGTCTGCCCCTGCTGTAACGCGCATGGTGCAGCGGCTCAAGCTGGCTGGCTACCTGGAACACGAACCCTATCGCGGTATTCGTCTGACGCCTTCTGGCGAACGGGCGGCGCTGGCCAATATCCGCCGGCACCGCCTTGTCGAGCGCTTTTTGGTCGATATTATGGGGTTCGGCTGGCACGAAGTCCACGATGACGCCGATGTCCTGGGCTTGGTGGTCAGCGATGCGCTGGTTGACAAAATAGACGCCATGAGCGGCTATCCCAAACGTTGTCCGCACGGCGAGCCTATCCCCAGCGCCGACCTGGTCATGCCGCGCATCGTCGATTATCCGCTTTCTGATGTAGCTGTGCGCCGCGAATATGTCATCAGCCGCGTGCACACGCATGACGAGCAGAAACTGCGCTATATCAGCGAGCTGCGCCTGGAACCGGGGGCGCGATTCCGCCTGACGACGCGCGCGCCCTTCAAAGGACCTTTGCAATTGCGCGTGAATGGGAAGTCACGCCACCTGGGTCATGAGCTGGCGAGCGACCTGCGCGTCTGCAGCGAAGCCGAATATCAGCTAGTTTAGGCATCTTGTCCGCCGAGTGGTTTCGCGTCCGCGACAGCTTTGACCACAGCAGAGTTCCGCAGCTGGTGCAAAGGCGCTGGCATGGCGATCCCGCTTCTGTCCGTTTCATCAGCAGCGCCTACAACATCGTCTTTCGCTTTGAGCGTGACGGGCGCGGCTATTACCTGCGCATCTGCCATGTTGTTCTGCACAGTCTGGCAAAAGCGCGGCAGGTCATGCACTTTCTGCGCTACCTGGCGGAGCAGGGCGTCCCCGTTGGCGAGCCTGTTCCAGCAGCCAGTGGCGAATTCCTTGAAGTTCTCGCCGATGGTTACTTCGCGTCCGCCCAAAGCGAAGCCCCAGGCGAGAAACTGTCGGGCTATTTGCACGATGCCACGATTTTTGAAGCATGGGGAAATTCTTTGGGCAAGCTGCATGCCGCCTCACGCCAGTATCGGGCGGACACAAATATCCCCTATCAGTTCCCCACAGTGCAGACATTCTGGCGGAATATCGCGCCGGCCATTTCTACGGCTTCTGTCGATTTGCGGCGAGCCTATGCCGAATTGACCGACTGGATGCGGGGGCTGCCGCCGCATGATTATGGGCTGATCCACGGCGATCATCGACCGGGCAATGTCATCTGGGACGGGATGACTGCGCGCGCCATCGACTTCGATGAACCCAACTATCACTGGTATGCGGCGGATATTTCTCGCGCTTTGCTGGAACTTTGGGATAGAGCGCTGGAAGAACGGCAGGCCCGCCGAAGAGCCTTCATGCGCGGCTACCTGCGCGAGCACAGAATCGACGAGTGGTGGATAGAAGAACTGCCCTTTTTTGTTCAGCACCGCGCGCTGCTGATGGTCGCGTGGACTTTGCAAGAAGGCGGCAACCCCGGGCGCGCGCTTGAATGGGTGGTCAAGCGGGTGGGATGGTAGCGCCCTTTGATGATGATTGACGCAAAGCCGATGCGCTAGGTCAAGCGGTTGTAATATTCGACAACCAACTGGATATCAACCGGCGTCTGCACTTCGCCTTCTTCTGGCGCGCGGTCGAGCGTGACGCGGAACTGGTCTTTGTCCACCGATAGATAAGGCGGGAAGTAGGCGGCTTGTTGGATCCACTCGATGATGTGCACATTCTTCTTCATTTTGTCGCCGACTTCGACGACATCGCCCGCACGCACTTGATAGGAGGGCAGGTCGAGGCGGCGCCCGTTGACCAGGATATGCCCGTGACCGACGATCTGCCGCGCCGACCAGATGGTGGCGGCCAGCCCGCTGCGATAGACGATGTTATCCAGCCGCCGTTCCAGCAAGCCCAACAGATTGACGCCAGTCGGTCCCGCCATCAGCGCCGCTTTTTTGTAATAGTTGCGCAGTTGTCGCTCACGCACATTGTAGATGAAAGCCAGCTTCTGCTTCTCTTCCAGTTGGATGGCGTAGTTGCTGCGCCGTGACTGCCGGAAAGATTTCTCGCGTCCATGCTCGCCCGGTGGATAAGCGCGCTTTTCCAGTATGCGCGAATACTTGGGGCGCGGCACGAGCAACTCGCCGAAGCGCCGCTGCTTTTTTGCTTTTGGTCCGTGATACGATGCCATAGCTAGGAACTGCCTTTGGGCTGGCTTGCCAATGTAGCACGGCAGTATAACAGGTTTGCGCCGCTATGCCAGTGCGAATTTGGCGAGTAGCCCCCCACCCTAAATCCCTCCCCCAAACTGAGGGAGGGACTTTTCAATCCCGGCTGCTGTGGCTTTGCTTGATCTTCCCTGATATTGGGAGAAGAGACCGGAGATGGGAGTTCAAGCCGGCTTGTTCTCCAGCCTGCCCAGCCAGTAATGCACATCAAATTCGTTGTCGCCAGTCAAAAATCGCCACAGCTTGATGCGGTTGACGATCTCCAGGCGTCCGCTGGCCGCTTCGAACCAGGGCTCGCGCCGGCTGAGAATATCTTGTACGCCGCCATCTCGCGCATTGCGTGTATAAATCTCCCGCTGCGACTGGTAGCCCGGCTCCAGGTCTTGTGTATTCCACAAGCGCAGTTGGCGTACAGCCGGATTGAGGCGCAGCTTGAACATGTAACGGCGGCGGTCGGTTTTGTTTTGGCGTCCGCAGTGCCAGATGCCGTGATGCAGCGCCAGCAGGGTGCCCGCCTTGCAGACCATGGCGATCTGCCCGCGCATATTCTGATAGGCGGCCACATCCATCTCGTTGACGCGGCGGAAGTGACTGCCGGGCAACAGCAATGTCCCGCCCATCTCCAGCGGCACATCGTGTGGGAAGTACATCAGTTGAATATCAAAATGCGTGCGCAGGTCAATGATGGAGTCGGCATGCAAGCCCTGCGCCTTGCCTTCGTTGGGCTCGCGCACATGGATGGCATCGTGATCAAAAAGCGGATCTTCGCCGACCAGGCTTTGGATCAAGCCTTGCACCTCGGGCAGGTCGAGCATGTGGCGCAGGGCGGTGCCGGCATAGCACTGTGAAAGTGGCGTACCGGCTGGCGCGCCTTTGATGGCTTGGCGGTCGATATCGCGCATGACCGCCTCGTTGATTTCCGCCGGCACCAGCTCGTCAAAGCGCAGGAAACCCCGCGCCACGAACTCCGCCATCTGCTGCGAATTGAGCAAATGCTGTTTGTCGATCATGCCCCTGTGTCCTCCAGTTTCTCAAATACAAAACCATATTTCATGAACGAAGTGCTGTATTCTTCGCCGGGATAGGGCGGGATGAGCACGGGCAACTGCAAGAGCCGCCAACCATCACGCAGGGCATCCAGGCCCGTTTCATAGGGTGGTGTGTCGCTGTCGCCGGTAGTATGCGCCTGGTTGCCAGTGCCATCGTACATCGACCAGCCCAATACGCGGCTGTCCAGTGCCGATGTAGACAGGTAGAGCGTTAAGACCTGCTGTCGAATGGTTGCCATCAAACCCCTCTGCTGCGCGCGAATGATTGGCGATGCTAACGCAGGTTGCGCCAAGACGCAATATTTTGCCCGGCGTGTATTCCGATCGTTCAGTCGTCTGTTTCTACCGGGATCGGCACGCGCATATCGGGCAAGTCCGAGCGCTCGCGGAAGTAGCGGATGACTACATCGCCGATGACCTTGGCTTTGGCAGCCATCGCCGCGCTTTTGACTGCCCAGCCGGCCAGCGGGATCAAACCAGCCGCCTCGGCAATCACGCCGCCAGCGATCGCGCTGCCCACCGCGCCCGAAAGCGTCGACAACAGGTGGTCCATCTCGAAGGCATTGACCTCGTAGGCGCTGGATACCTGGTGAATCATGGCGGTATCGGCGGCTGTGAGGAAGAAGGCGCTGCCAGGAATCCAGCCGGTAAGCGCGGCACCGGTCGTCCAATTCGTGACAAGTTTGCGCGCCTCGCGGTCGGCATCTTGCAGTGATTTGGGCATGGGCAACTCCTGCTCGCTCGTGTACTACCCTATACGCAGGACGGTCAAGATGGTTGTCCCCGGACGGGCTATCGCATTTCGTTGTTTGGTTGACACAGAGAACACAGAGGACACAGAGATTGATTTGCTACGGTAGAACATTTCAGAATCTTCGTTGCAATGAGGGCGACATGTCGGTCACTCAAAGTAAGTTTTAAAGCTTTTCTCTGTGTTCTCTGTGCCCTCTGTGTTGAGTCTTGAGTACTTCGGCGCTGTCGTAGCGGTATTATGTTTTGATGCGATTGGCCTGCTTGTCCCGGGGCGTGGGCTAGACCAGTCACTGGCGCAAGGCTACAATGCGCACGATGAAGATCCTTCTGCTCAACGACCGCATCCCGCCCGAGGGCAGGGGTGGCGCCGAGGCAGTCGTTTGGCGTCTGGCAGTGGGATTGCGCGCGCGCGGCCACCAGGTTCATATTGCCGCTGCCACCGGGCGCGATTCCTTTGATGACCTGCGCGCTGGCATTCAGACTCATCATCTACATTCTCAATATCCCGAACGTTTCCGCAGTTGGTTGTCTCTTTACAATCCGCAGGTAGCGGGGGCTTTTCGGCGCTTGCTGGCGCGCATCCAACCCGATGTTGTCAATGCGCACAATGTGCATGCCTGGTTGAGTTGGCATACATTGCGTCAGGCGCGGGAATTTGGCTGCAGAGTCGTCTTCAGCGGGCACGACTGCATGCCCGTCGTTTATGGCAAAATGAGCTATTTCATAAATCCCGATGGCGGGCGAATGCGCACCCCAGCAGCGTATCGTCTGCCCGAGCTGCACAACCTGCGAGAAAATCGCTTTCGCTACAATCCATTTCGCAACCCGCTGATTCGCCGCGCGCTGGGACATGTGCAGGCAGTCACCGTGCCCAGCCAAGCGCTGGCTGATGTTTATGCAGCCAACGGCTTGCCGCCGGCGCAAGTCGTGCCCAACGGCATTGATATGAATGCCTGGTCCCCCGTCAGCCCCGAAGTGGTGAGCCGGTTGCGGGAGCGTTACCGCCTGGCGGGCAAGCGTGTCATCTTGGTGGCCGGTCGGATGACCAGGGAAAAAGGCGTGGAGCAGCTGCTGGCGGCGCTGGACAGGCTGCGAGGGAGCCTGCCGAATGCGCGCTTGCTCGTACTCTCTTCGCGCAGCATCGAGTCGCAAGTCCCGGCGCGATTCCGGCACCTGCTTGGAATAGTTGTTGCCGGCGGCTGGCTGGGCGGAGCGGAATTGCGCGGGGCATATCAATTGGCGGATGTTGTGGCTGTGCCCTCGATCTGCTTTGATACTTTTCCCACCGTCAATCTGGAAGCCATGGCGCTGGGCACGCCTGTGATCGCGACTTGCTTTGGCGGTTCGCGAGAGCTGGTCAAAGACGGCGAAATGGGCTACATTATCAACCCGTTTGACACTGAGACATTCGCCCAACGCCTGCAGATTCTGTTGCAGCAGGATGAGTTGCGCGAGCAGATGGGGCGGCGCGCTCGTGAACATGTCGCCGCGAATTTCCGCCTGGATCAACAAATTTCAACCATGACCGCTCTATACAAGGCAACGATGTGACTCAAGCGCAAGCCTACCGAAGCTCAGCCGACCTGTTTCGCGCGCAAGCCGCTCTGATGCGCTGGGTGAGCGAGCGCGGCCTCGGCTACTACATTCACAAGGGCGATATTGGACATCGTCTCTTCAATGGCGGCTACAAGTTTGACCCTGTCGAAGTGTTCTTCAGTTGGCTGCGCGGCGGCGAACTGGCCGCATTCGCCATCTTGTGTCCAAATTGGCAGATATACGACCTGCAAGTCGCGCCTGATTTGCTCTACAGCGACTTGCACAGCCAGGCAATCCGCTTTTGCGAACGCGAAATCCTGCAGCTGGCGCAGCGTCACAAGCTGAGCCTGAAGAAACTGCTGCTCGAGGTGGGCGAAACTGATCGAGCCTATGCCGACTTTGTCGTTCAGCACGGCTATCAGTACAGCAAACCTTGCGTCTCGGTGACCCGCCACGACCTCGCCGAACTGCCGGACAAACCGCTGCCAGACGGTTTTCGATTTCACGATGCCACCGCTGCTGATGCCGCGAAAATGGCCGATGTGCACAATCACAGTTTCACGCCCAAGTGGGATGCCGAAACATACGCCGCCGTTTTCAAGGCTCCGCACATGGAGCGCGAGATCGTAGTCGTTGCGCCCGATGGACGTTTTGCGGCTTATGTTAATGTCTGGCATGACAGCGTGAATCGCTCGCTGCTTTTTGAACCGGTGGGCACGCACAGCGACTTCCGCCGGCGTGGCTTGGCCAGCGCTTTGATGACCTACGCGATGCGGCGTATGCAAAACGAATGGGGCATTGAATGCGCCTATGTCTGTCACGAGCCGCTCGCGATGAATGCCGCGTCAGGACCGCTCTACGCTTCCCTGGGTTTCGTCAAACTGCATGATTTTGACGAATACGCCAAGCCAGTGAGCTAGCAGCCGCTTGACGATCTGCGTGAGCAATGCCCAGACGCGCGCCGCGTGACAATCTGCTACAATGTCCCCCAGTGACGCAGCTAATCTACAGGACTTCGTCAGCGATGACCTTGCAGCTATTCAATGTATTGGGGCGGGAGAAGCAGCCCTTCACGCCGATTATCGATGGTCGCGTCGGCATGTATGTCTGCGGGCCGACCGTCTACGAACATTCGCATCTGGGACATGCCAAGACTTATGTGTCCTTTGATGTCGTCGCGCGCTATCTGCGCTGGCGCGGCTATGAGCTGTTATATGTGCAGAATATCACCGATGTCGGGCATCTGCGCGAAAATGAAGAAGACCGCGTGCTGGTGCGCGCCGCCCAGCTCAATGCCAAGCCCATGCAGGTGGTGGAGACTTATACCCGCAGCTACTTTGAAGATATGGACGCGCTGGGTGTGATGCGCCCCGATATCTCGCCGCGCGCTTCCGGTCATGTGCCCGAGCAGATTGAAATGATCGAGACCCTGCTGGCAAATGGCAATGCCTATGTAGCCGATGGCAATGTCTATTTTGATGTGCGCAGCGATGAAGATTATGGCAAGCTGTCTAATCGGCGCGTCGAAGAGCAGCAAGACGAATCGCGCGAGTTGATCGGCAGCGACAAACTTCATCCAGCCGACTTCGCCTTGTGGAAGCGCGCTGAGCCAGAGCATATCCTGCGCTGGAATAGTCCCTGGGGCGAGGGCTTTCCGGGCTGGCACATCGAATGTTCGGCAATGGCCAAGAAATACCTGGGCGCAAACTTCGATATCCACGGCGGCGGCATCGACAATATCTATCCGCACAACGAAAACGAAATCGCCCAAAGCGAATGCGCCAATCACGCGGCTTTTGCCAACTACTGGATGCTGACCGGCAGCCTGAATGTGCTCGACCCCGACGAAGGCATCCCGGTCAAAATGAGCAAGTCGCTGGGCAACTACATCACAATCAAAGACGCGCTAAAAAACTGGAAGCCGCAAACCCTGCGCTACTTCATCCTGACTTCGCATTACAGCAGCCCGGTCGTCTATGGCGAAGAAGCGCTGGCATCGGCGAAGGCTGGCTGCGAGCGACTGATGAATGCCCGGCAGCTGGTCCTGCGCCAGTTGAACAGCGCGCCCGCAGGCGGGGCTGGCAATGGCTTCCTGGAGCGCCTGGACAAAGCGCAGACCGACTTCCGCGCGGTGATGGACGATGACTTCAATTCGCCACGCGGCATTGCTGTGCTGCAAGACCTGACGCGCGATGTCAACAGCCTGCTCAACAGCGCTGCCGAGATCGGCATCGACACCTTGGCGGCCATCAACGCGACTTATCAGGCTCTGGGCGGCGATGTATTGGGGCTGCTGGGGGACGAAGCGGCTGATGCGGGCGACAGTCAACGCGAGGCGGCGCTCATTGAATTGTTGGTAGAGATGCGCGCCCAAGCCCGCGCCCAGCGTGATTATGCGCGCAGCGACCAAATCCGCGATCAGTTGCTGGCGCTGGGCATCTCGCTGGAAGACCGGGCCGACGGCACGCTGTGGAAGCTGGTGTAGGGGTCTGGTCTACCCCCCTCGGCCCCCCATATCAATGGGGGGAAGGTTTCGCCGAGATCGGCATCCAGTAGCGGAAACGCAGAGTCCGTGTAGATGTCAACGACCAGGTCGCCCTAGCTCCCCGCTCCGATGCCTCGGGGAGGGGCCGGGGGAGGGGTAGGCAAAGGGCAAGCAAATCGCATTATGGGACAAACCCAGTTGGAGGCGACTCACTGAAGTCGCCCGCGAAAAGGATGGTCTATTCGTGCCAGAATTCCTGTATGGACATTGGGCGGTGATCGAAGCGATGCGGTCGCGGCGGCGTCAGTTGGATTCGCTGATGATTCACGAGCGCGCCGACAAACGAGGCTCTATCGGCGATGCGCTGACGATAGCTGACGAGCTCAATCTGCCCGTGCAGCGCGTACAGCGACGCATCCTCGATGATCTGGCAAAAGGCGGCAATCATCAGGGCATGGTGTTGCGCGTTGGCGGCTATCCCTATTGTGATCTGGAAGACATCCTCGCGATTGCGGCGCGGCTTGACGAGAAACCCTTCATCTTGCTGCTCGACTTGTTGAAAGACCCGCAGAATGTCGGCTCGCTGATCCGCGTCAGCGATGCCGTTGGCGTGCATGGCATCGTCATTCAAGAGCGGCGCAGCGTGGCGGTTACGCCGGCCGTGGTCAATGCCAGCTCTGGCGCGGTCGAGCACAGCCAGGTCGCCCAGGTGCCCAATCTGGTGGCGGCGATGAAACAACTGAAGCAAGATGATGTCTGGCTGGTGGGCTTGGATGTCGGCGCGAACATCCCGCCGCTGGACAGAACCGATCTCAATATGTCGCTGGGGCTGGTGATGGGCAGCGAGGGCGAGGGCTTGCGGCGGCTGGTGCGCGATACTTGCGACCTGCTGCTGACGCTGCCCATGCGCGGCGAGGTCGGCAGTCTGAATGTGGCGACAGCGGGCGCGGTTGCCTTGTATGCCGCCTGGAGCGCGCGCGGCTGGCAGGGCTGGGCGCATGCCTGAGCGGAAGATATAGGCAACAAAAAAACGACGAGCGGCTATAGAAGCCGCCCGCTAATGTGGAAAATGAGCCGAGCGCTCAAACCTGGGCTTTGCCAAGTTCGTCCCGCCACGAGCGTACTTTCATGCCCAGCGCAATCTGCATGACGCCGGTGACCAGCAGATAAAAGGGCACAATCAGCAAGAGCGTCGCCACTGTCTCGAAGGTATTAAACAGCAGCAGCAAGCCAAATACCAGTGACACGAAGCCGCTGATGCCCAGCAGCCATTCGTTGTCAATCTCTTCGCGCAGGCGGAAGGCGCTTATAATCTCGAGTCCGCCGCCGATTATCGCCTTGAATGCGAACAGGTTAATCATAATCGCCAAAGTCAATGTGCCAAAGACGACCGGGTTGGCCAGGGCAAATATGCCGGCGACAACGCT
The DNA here is from genome assembly GCA_022823945.1 of Anaerolineae bacterium. Taxonomy (GTDB): domain Bacteria; phylum Chloroflexota; class Anaerolineae; order Aggregatilineales; family Phototrophicaceae; genus UBA6055. The sequence goes on from JAJEBK010000012.1 coordinate 14,866, forward strand.
GACAGCGCCCACCAGCACCATCAAAACCCAGTGCCCCTCGCGCTTGCGAATCGCGCCCCACAATGTCGAAAGCCCGTCCACCAGCGCATAGACGCCGAATAGCATCACAAAACTGAAAGCGCCCGCCGCCAGCGTCACGCCAGGCACAACAATCAGCATCAGAGCAAAAATTATCGCTACAATTCCCCGCAACATCAGCGCCTGCGCGGATTGTTCAAGTACACCTTTCATGACGAAGCCCCCCTGTGTTGAGTCTGTCGGCAGTGTAGCACTGCGGATATGCGGCTGCAACAGGCGAAATCACACAATAAGCCGCCGCCTATCGCCTGCGGCAGATTTGCCCACATCCGCGCTTTATGCTAGCGTTAAGGGGCAGGGGATTAGGGATTGTACTGGAAAGCACATGGCAAGTTCCAGGGAGCATGCGCGTTTGCGCAGCCGTATGGTCGATGAGCAGCTTCGAAAACGCGGCATCCAGGACCGGCGAGTGCTGGGCGCGATGAACGTGCTACCGCGCCATCAGTTTGTGCCTGACGAGCACAAGCCGCAGTCGTATGAAGATCGTCCTTTGCCCATCGGTGACGGCCAAACCATCTCCCAGCCCTATATCGTGGCTTTTATGACGGAAAATCTGCGCTTGAAACCGCATCATAAAGTGCTGGAGATTGGCACCGGCTCGGGCTATCAGACAGCCATCCTCTGCCACCTGGCGGATTATGTCTACAGCGTCGAGCGCATCCCGCGGCTGGCGGATTTGGCGGGCGCGCGCATCGGCGATCTGGGCTATCGCAACCTGGATATTCATGTCGGCGATGGCAGCCAGGGTTTGCCCGACCAGGCACCCTTCGACCGCATCATGGTGACAGCCGCTGTGCCACGCCTGCCCAATGTCTTGTGCGCCCAGCTCAGCCAATTCGGCGGACAACTCATCTTGCCCATCGGCGCTGCGCCCGCGCAAGAACTCAAGCTCATCACGCGCACAGCCGACCGCTTCACCACGCGCAACTTGCTGGGCTGCCGCTTTGTCCCGCTGATCGGGCGTTACGGCTTCGACAGCAAGACCGACAGCACTTCTTTTGTGAGCTGACCATGCCCGAGTCACAGCCCAGTGGCGATATCAACCTGGCGCTGATCCAGATGGTGCAAGACGCGCGTCTGCTGCATGACGAGACGGCTCTGCCCAGTGACTATGCCGCTGTCTATTGGATCGAAGCCAAATGTCCCGATGGCGCTTTGCCTGCGCCGACCGCCCAGGCTGGCGAATGGCGCGTCTGCTTGCGCGCGGATGAGGTCGACAAAGCCTGGCAAAAAGTCAAAGAGGCGACTGTGGCAGGCAAACTGGGCTACAAGTCGAAAGTATCGACCCGTCCAGCCGCCGGCCAAGCGCACCCAGACCAGCGAATGCTGTGCGTCCGCACGGGCGATGCTCACGATGCGCAGGCTGTGGCGCGTATCAAAGCAGTCTTGCTGACGATGGGCCTGCGCGACCTGGTCTATGTGCCAGACAGCTAGCCCCCCTCAATCCCCCCCCCCCGACAGGTCATGCTGAGGACAGGACAGTTTTTTCTACCCCATCCCCGGCCCTTCCCCATATCAATAGGGAAGGGTGACTCGTCGATTAACCTGTGCGATTATTGCTAATCTGTAAGAAATCGAGCATCAGCATTTATCTTCTCTGAATGCGCTCCCCCTCCCTGATGCTTCGAGGAGGGGGTTGGGGGGTGGGGTAGACCCTCACATGCGCGCCCTTGGAACCTGTCCTGTTCTCAGACAGGTCATGGGGGAGGCAGCTTGCCACAGCGATTGCGACTCTGTACAGGATTCAATGTCTTTGCGTATGCACGGACAAACCTTCCCCCCATTGATATGGGGGCCGAGGGGGGTAGACCATTTGCGGGCGACCTGGTAGCGCGCCCATGCCTCGCAATTATCAGCCGGCGGCAGCCATGGCTTGTTCCAGATCCTCGATGATGTCGTCGATGTGCTCGATGCCGATGCACAGGCGGATCGTCTCGGGCGTGACGCCAGCCGCTGCTTGTTCGGCCTCGGTCAGCTGGCGATGGGTGGTTGAAGCCGGGTGCGCCGCCAGCGACTTGGCATCGCCGATATTGACCAGCCGCTTGAAGACCTTCAGCGCGTCATAGAACTTCACGCCAGCCTCGAAGCCGCCCTTGATGCCGAAGGTCAACAGCGCCGAAGGCCGTCCGCCGGTATATGTCTGCGCCAGCTCATAATAGGGCGAATCTTCCAAGCCCGGATAGCTGACCCACTCGACCTTGCTGTGCCCTTGCAGATGCCGCGCTACTGCCAGCGCGTTGTCGGTATGCCGCTCCATGCGCAGCGAAAGCGTCTGGATGCCTTGCAGGATCAGGAAAGCGTTGAAAGGGCTGAGCGCCGAGCCCGTGTTGCGCAGCGCCACCGTGCGCGCCCGACCGATATACGCCGCAGGACCCAGCGCGTCTGCATAGACGACGCCGTGGTAGCTCGGCTCTGGCTCGGTGAACTGATAGAACTTATCGCCATGCGCCGCCCAGTCGAAGATACCGCCATCGACCAGAACGCCGGCGATGGTCGTGCCCAGCCCGCCCAGGTACTTGGTGGCGGAATGCAAGACGATGTCGCAGCCATATTCCACCGGCCGGCAGAGCGCCGGGGTCGGCACGGTGTTGTCGACGATGACTGGCACGCCATGCGCATGCGCCATATCGGCGATGGCAGCCAGGTCGGGGATATTGCCAGCGGGATTGCCGATCGACTCGCAGTAGACGGCGCGCGTATCGGCGTCGATGTGTTGGGCCAGGCTCTCGGCGCTGTCATCTTCCGCAAAGCGCACATCGATGCCCAGCTTGGGCAGCATGTGGCGGAAGAGCGTCCAGGTGCCGCCATAAAGCTGGGGCACAGTGACGATATTATTGCCGGCTTCAGCCAAATTGACGATTGCATAATGGATGGCAGCCTGCCCACTTGCCAGCGCCAGCGCCGCCACGCCACCTTCCATGGCGGCCACGCGCTCTTCAAGCACGGCATTGGTCGGGTTCATAATGCGCGTATAGATATTGCCCGGCACAGCCAGGTTAAAGAGATCAGCGCCGTGTTGCGCATTGTCGAATTCATAAGCGACGGTCTGATAAATCGGCACCGCCACGGCATTGGTGGTCGGCTCGCTCTGGTAGCCAGCGTGAATGGCGAGTGTTTCTTGCTTCATGCACATCTCTCCCGGTTCAATTACATTTCATATAGCATACAGATTACTCTGCGACATCGATTCTTACCAGTGCGCGAATGAGGTGTGTGTATCGCCCTATACTGCACGATGTCGCCAACGCGCGCGTGTCTGCTCGTAGGTGACGACGACCACGCCATAAATCACCAGCGCGCTTCCTGCCAACTGGACGACCGATGGCACTTCGCCAAAGACCAGCAGCGCAATCACCGCGCTCACTACCACGCCGACTTGCAGCAGGATCGCCAACGCCGTCGCCCGCAGGAATTGCAGCGCCAGATTCATGCCCAGATGTCCTAAAACCTGCGCCAGGATCGTCACCACCAACGCCCACAGATACGCTTCCAGCGAATAGCCGGTGATTGGCGTGCCGGTCGCCGCCACCGCCAGGCTGACACACAGCGCCGCGCTGAAGAAAACCAGAAAACTATAAAGAAGCGGCGGGATGAGATTGTTCAGTTGCCGGCCAATGAGCAGGTACGCGCCGAAGCAGAACGAGCCGACGAGCGCCAGCGCGCCGCCGAGCAGAGGATCGCTGCCCGCCTGAACAGCTGTCAATCCACCCAGCCCCACCAGCGCCACGCCCACCAGGGTGACGACCAGGCTGATCCAAAAGCGCCGCGAGAAAACCACGCCGAAGATCAAAATCTCGGGCAGCACGATCCACATGGGCGTCGTGCGCCGCAGCAGACTGGTCATCAGCACGCTGGTGTATTCCAGCGACACAAATAGCAGCAGCAAGTTGAGCGCCAGCCAAAAGCCAGCCAAGCCGGCCAGCAGCGCCTGTCGCCGCGTCAGACGAGCCAGGTCTTGCCGGTAGCGAGTCCACACCAGCGGCAGCAAGCCCAGCGAGACCAGCCACAGTCGCAGCAACACGATCACCAGCGAAGGGATGCCTTCGCCCTGGGCGATGCGGATGGCGATGGGCGTTACGCCGGCTGAAAATACCAGCGTCAGCATGATGATGGCGCGTTTGTCACGCATTGCGGAATGCTAGCACAGGCGGTGGGCGCTGCCTATGATGAGGGGGCGCAAACCAGAGGGGCTCGCAGCTTGCGCGACCCGCTGCCGGTCATCGTGGTGTATTATCTGATGCAAGGTTTCCTGGTCAGTGGCTTGACGGACGGCACTGTAAGGAGTTAAGGCATGAGCTTGATGGGCGTTGATGTCGGCACGACCGGCTGCAAGGTGGTGGTTTTTGACCATGACGGGACTGTTCTGGCGCAAGCCGCGCGCGAATATCCCCTGCTCAGCCCGCAGCCCGGCTGGTACGAGCTCGACCCCGAGCAGGTCTGGTCATTCGTCTGCGATTGCCTGCGCGAGGTCAATGCCCAGCTGGGGCGAGATCCCGTGTCGGCGCTGGCGCTGTCTTCACAAGGCGAAGCCATGATCCCGGTCGCGCGGGATGGCAGCGTGCTGGCGAACAGCCCGGTCAGCTCCGACCGCCGCAATGCCAGCCAAACCGCGCGCTTGGAAGCGGCGCTGGGCGCGGAATATATCTATGCCATCACGGGCCAGCCCATGGACAGCATCTACACCGTGCCCAAAGTCCTGTGGTGGCGCGACCACAGGCCGCATCTGCTGGACGAAAGCTGGAAGATCTTGTGTTATGTCGACTTTGTGGCTTACCGGCTGGGGGCGCAGGTGGCGATCGACTACAGCATGGCTGCGCGCACCCTGGCTTTTGATGTGCATCGGCTGGACTGGTCGGACGAACTGCTGGAAGCTGGTGGATTGCGGCGCGAGCAGCTGGCGACTGCGGTGCCCAGCGGCACGATCATCGGCGAGATCCCCCGGCGGCTGGCGGATGATTTGGGGTTCAGCGCTGCGGTGACAGTCGTGACGGGCGGGCACGATCAGCCGGCTGGCGCGTTGGGAGCTGGCGTGCTGGCGCCAGGCCGGGCGATGTTGTCTATTGGCACTACTGAAGCCATGGTCGCTGTCACCGATGCGCCGCGACCCGAGATGCTGGCTTGTCATGTTTCCTGCTATCCGCATGCCGCGCCGGGCAGTTTTATCGCGCTGGGCGGCAACCAAACCGGCGGTCGTCTGCTGCGCTGGTATCGTGATGAACTGGCGGCGGCCGAGCGCGCAAAAGCCATCAGTAGCGGGCGCGATGTGTATGATGTCATTGTCGAGCAGATCGCCGATGCGCCGGGCGATTTGCTGCTGCTGCCCTATTTTGTCGGCAGCGGCACCCTGTATAGCGACTCGACGGCGACCGGCGCGCTGATTGGCTTGAGCTTCGACAGCAAACGCGCCGATATTGTACGCGCCATATTGGAAGGGTTGTCATTTGAACAAGCGCTGGGCTTGCGCAAACTGAACGAAATTGGCGTGGAGATAAACGAATTGACGGCTGTGGGCGGCGGTGCTCGCAGTCCGCGCTGGATGCAGATGAAAGCCGATATCTGTGGAATACCTGTTTCGGTGCTGCATACATCCGAGGCAGCCAGCCTGGGCGTGGCCATGTTGGCTGGCTGGGCAACGGGCGTGTATGCGAGCCTGCACGAAGCAGCCGACCAGCTCATCCGCGTGCGCAAGACATTCATCCCCCGCCAGGACCGCGCCGAACACTATGGGCGACAGTTGACGCGCTATGTACAACTCTACGAGGCGCTGCGACCGATTTACCAAGCCATGGCGCGCGACTAGCCGCCACTTTGCAGACGCCGCTGCCGTTCTTCAATCTGCGAAAGCACAGCGCTGGTTACTTTTGGCGCTTGCTTCTCTTTTTCTTCTAAGCGCGATAAATCGGGCTGCACGATATCGGCTGCGCTGATAACCACATCGCGGTCTTTGAACTCGACTGCGCCTTCGGAATTGGTCGCCAGCGCCTGTTTCATCTGGCGGGCTTTGGCAGCGCGATTGTCTGGCTTGGCTGGCGCGGCTGTCGGTTCGTCCGTTGACTGTGACCGCGCAAAGGGGCGGCGCCGGTGCTTGCGTTCGCGTGGCTGGGGCGTTTCGTCTTTTGCATCGGCTGCTTTGTCTGCAGGTTTGGCGGTCAGATTATCCATGACATCCGCAACATCCGCCACTTTCATCGTCGTTTCGACCACTTTCTTTGTGCGGCGGAAGCGGCCGAATAGTCCGCGCGCCTGCTCTTCGACCTCGTCGGCTGTTGGTGCCGGTGCGTCACTCAATGCCCAGCGATAGCCGGCATAAATCCCCGCGCCTACGATCAGAAAAGGCAGCACGGTATGGATCAACTGCACCAGGGTGCTCATCACGGCCAGCGCAGCCAGAGTCGCCAAGGCGACGATGATCAGCTTGAGCGCCTTTTCTTTGTCTACAACCATGCCCGCTGCTCCTGTATCACCCAGATGCCGCCCCTGTCCACCCATCTGAATCGACGAGGCTGCATATACTATAGTATGCCATTTGCCGCTGGATAGGACAATGCGGCTTGCTGTGGCGCGACCATAATTCGCCCGCGCCGGCTGGTGCCTGTGCTACGAAAAAGGGCGGATGAAGCTGTTGTAGCGCGCTTGACGAGGTCTGCCCATGCCCAAGCAACCCCCTATTTCGCACGCATTTGTCTTGCCCGACCGCGACTTTGACGAGTGGCTGGTTGTGCTGGGTCCGTATCTGAAAGCCTTCCCGCGCGTGGCTGTGGTGCGCTCGCCAGCTGGCAACAACCTGAACCGCTTCCGCAATGTAACAGCGGTCGAAGCGCCTCTGACCTGGTGGAACGACTCGGCTTTGGCACACATTCGGCGCGTCTATCCCTCGGTGGTGATGGTCGATTTGATTGATGTCGCCTCGCCAGCCAGGCTGCGACCGATTTTGCAGCGGCGCATCAAACAAAAAGACCGCTATGGCGAGCGCGAAACCGAACCCCGACACATTTTTCACCGCTTCGTGCTGGAATGGCCCACCAACGTGCGTCCCATGCGAGTGCTGGCGCGTTTCAATGACGATGAAGAAGCCGGCGCATTGCGCTCCAGCCTGGATGTCGCCAGCGAAGCCGGCGCGGATGTGCTCTGTGCCGCGGCGGGAAAGGTCGTTTCTACCGGCGCAGAAATCAAAATCGAATCGCTGGTGGAAGGGCGGCGTTATCTCACCAGCTACAGCGGCGTGCAGCAGGCGCGCGCCCGCAATGGGGCAGCGGTCGAAGCGGGGCAGCAGCTGGGGACGGCTGCGGGCGATCGCCTGAGTTTGACCGTGCAGACGCGACCAGCGGGCGGCATCAACATGGGCGGACTGAACAACCTCATGAACCCGCGCGAATACCTGTACATCCCCGGCTTTCGCGTGCGCCCGACTGTCGACAACCTCAATCTGCGCGCGCTGCCCAGCCTGTATGCCGGCATCATCGGCCGCGCCTATAGCTGGCAGTTGCTCGAGCCGCTAGAGCATCATGGTCGGGCTTTGGAAAAGATTGGCGAAGATGGCAGTTGGCTGAAGGTGCGCTCGGCCGGGGGCGTAGAAGGCTATGCGGCAGCCTGGTATCTGAGCGCGACTGCCCTGCACGAGGGCGCTGAAGTCTTTCCCGGCATCAACCCTGTCGGCGTCAACCTGGATATTTTTCATCCGCGCGGCAAGCCACCTCCATCCCAACTGGGCGGTTTGGGCTGGGTGCGCTTTGGCTACAATGTGTCCAATCGGCGCGGCTCGGAAGATATCAACGCCGCCTTGCAACGTTATCTGCCGTTTTTTGAGAAGTATCGAGCTGCCGGCTATCGCATCGCCGTCACCACCAGCCACCAGACTTATGGCGAAGGAAAGAACGAATTTTGGCCCTGGGAACAGATGACGGACGCCAAGTGGCAGCGTTTGATTGTGCGCTTCGCCGATATGATGCACGACATTTCTGCGCAGTGGGCTGGGCGCGACCTAATCTCGGCTTGGCAGATCTGGAATGAGCCAGATTCATTGAGCGGGGTGGCGTCTGTGCCGATGCGCGCGCGCAATTACGGCTTGATGTTCCGCGATGTCAAACGCGCCATCCGCAGCGCCGACAGCCGCGTGCAGATCATCACAGCTGGTTTCAACAGCGGACCAGGCCGCGGCAGCGCCTATGCCCGCACCATGCTGCGTAGCCTGCCCGACGATGCCAAGCCCGATGGCCTGGCTTTTCATCCGTATGGGCGCGGCGTCAATGGCCACCCCTACTACTCCATGTTTGGGCATATTGACGAATCGATCTGGGCCTACAGCAGCGTGATGCCAGACAAGCCACTGTGGATCACCGAATGGGGCGTGCTGGATCGTGGCAATGACAACCCGACCGATATTGCCCGCTATGCCCTCTCTTTCATCCGCTATCTCAAGCGCCAGTATCCGGGGCGCATCGCTGTGATGATCTGGTACGCCTGGGCGCAGGGCATGCACAATGGCTATGGGCTGGTCGACCAGCGTGGCAAACCGCGTCCGCCACTGACCAGAGAATTCTTGTCGATCTGAAGGTGCCGTGCCAGAAACAGCGCGCGCCGACTTCACCCCAATTTTTGCGCCGCCGCTGGCTTTCGCGTTACTATTATGCGCATTGCAGACTGGCCGAAAGAAGAACCCGCATGGTCAAGCGATTCCTGTTTGTAGCGCTCAGCCTCATTTTGGTCGTCAGCGCAGCTCCCTTTGCGCTTGCCGATGCCGACTGTGACGCCAATGTCCCCCACTATGTCCGCGCCGTACAGCTACACGATATGGGCGATTATTCCCGCGCCTTGCACCACTACAATTGCGCGCTCGCGGAGGACCCCGACAACCCCGCCATTCCTGTGTTGATCGAAAACCTGCACGAAGATATTGCCAGCGCGCCATATGCCTGGTCTGCCGCCACAGCCGAAAAAGACCCCGCCCCGCAAGGATTTGTCATGCCCGACTGGCTGACACCGTACGAGGTCGTGCCAGCTGTCGGCCAGCCTGTGTCCGCGCCCATCCAACTGCCGCCGCCGCAAGCCAGCACATTACCTGGCCTGGGCTTCGCTGATTACATCGACTTCGCCAACTGGTTCAGCAAGCGCGGCGAATGGCAGCGGGCCGCCAAGTCGCTGGAGCGCGCCCTGGAGCTGCAGCCCTATCATGATGATGTGCGCTGCCGTTTGGGCTCGGTCTACCAATCGCTGGGCGATGACAGCGGGGCGCTGGCGCAATTCGACCATGTGCTTTCGCGCGACCCCGGCAATATCTGCGCCAACGAGAACCGCCGGGCGATGCTGCGGGCAGCCAATGTCGCTGTGCAGAAAGCCGCGCCGACATCCCAGGCAACCTCACCCGCCCAGCCCATCGTCGAACGCGCCATGAGCTACCGCGCCGCCAACAAGCTCTTCGCCGCCGCCAATACATTGATTGAAGCGCTGGCTGTAGACTCCGCGCATAGCCAGGCTCGTTGTGAATTGGCGAAAATCTTCAGCGACTGGTCAAATTATGGTCGGGCATTGCGCGAATTCGAGCGCATCCTGGATCGTCAGCCAGCCAATGCCTGTGCAATCGGCGGTCGCCTCGCGACTGTCGAGAAGATGCTCGCCATGGTTGTGCCGCTGGTGGTGGACGACTACTTCTTCCATGCGCGCCAATACCTGCGCATAGAAGCCTGGACCCAGGCGCGCGATGCTCTTGAGCGCGGCTTGGCGCTGGATCCGACGCGTAGTTATCTGCGCTGTCAGCTGGGCATGGTTGCTTTGCAGCTCGGCGATGCCAGCTTCGCCCTTGCGCAATTCGACCGCGTGCTGGCGAACGACAGCCTCGATGCTTGTGCCCGCTCCAATCGCGATGCGCTCATGCAACGTCTGCGCGGTGAGTAGGCGTAAGACTTTGGCAAGAAATTTGTTAGCCCCGCTTTAGCAATGACGCGTAAGCTGGGCGCAATCGCTAACAAAAAAGGGCATACTGGCTATGCTCTTTTTTCTTATCCAGGGAGGATGTCCATGAAGAAATTGACAGGTACCGCGCTGATCTTGCTGCTGCTGACATTTTTTGCGCAGGCGCAGCGCACGCCAGAACAGTTGTATGAAAACGATTTTCCCGCGCCCGAATTCCCACCCGGCCTGGACTGGATTAATATCGACGAGCCGCTGACTGTGGCCGGCTTGCAGGGCAAAATCGTCATCCTTGACTTTTGGACTTATGGCTGCGTCAACTGCCTGCACATTATCCCGGTGCTGGAGCAGGTGGAGACCAAATATGCTGACGAAGTGGTGGTCATCGGCGTACATTCCGCCAAGTTCGCAACAGAGGGCCAGACCGAAAATCTGCGCCAGATCGTCCAGCGCTATGAGGTGCATCACCCGGTCGTCAACGACAACGAATTCGCCATCTGGCGCAGTTATGGCGTGAATGCCTGGCCCACCGTCGCTCTTATCAATCCGCGCGGCAATCTGGTCGTCCGTCAGTCGGGCGAGATTCCTTTCGAGGCTTTTGACACCTACCTCAGCGGCATGATCGAGTATTATGACGGGCTGGATGAGACACTGATCGACCGCACGCCCTTGCAATTGGCTCTGGAAGGCGCGAGCGACCTCGGCACGCCACTGCTTTATCCAGGCAAGGTGTTGGCGGATGCGGCGAGTGGTCGTCTATTCATCGCCGACAGCAGCCACAATCGCATCGTCATCGCCGATATAAACACGCACGAGGTGCTGGACATCATCGGTTCCGGCGCGCGTGGTTTTGCTGGCGGCACATTTGACGAGGCGCGCTTCGACAAGCCGCAGGGCATGGCGCTGGATGGCGACTGGCTCTATATCGCCGATGTCAACAACCATGCCATCCGCCTGGCAGATCTGGCCGCGCGCGAGGTCATGACTTTGGCTGGCAATGGCATCATGGGCCGCAGTCGCCTGCCCTTTGGGCAAAACATCCCCAACCCGCTGGGCGTCTCGCTGCGCAGCCCCTGGGATGTCGAACTGGACGATGCGGGCCACCTGCATATCGCCATGGCTGGCACGCACCAGCTTTATGTTTACGAGCCAGCCACCAACCGGCTCTTTCCGTCGGTCGGCAACGGGCGCGAAGCCAACCTGAATGGCGTCAGCCTGGCGGACAGCGAACTCGCCCAGCCCAGCGGTCTCTATTATGCCGGCGCGGGCAAACTATATTTCGCCGATAGCGAAAGCAGCACCATCCGCTTGGCCGACTTCGAGGCGGACCTGGTCAGCGTCGTCAGCGGCACCACCGAAAACAGCCTATTCGACTTCGGAGACATAGATGGCGAGTTGGGGGCGAATCGCTTGCAGCACGCGCTGGGCATTGAGGGCGCGCCCGATGGCGCCCTGTATATCGCGGATACCTACAACAGCCGCATCAAGGTCATCCCGGCCGGCGAAACCGGCACGCAGACGCTGGCTGGGCTGGGCGGCGCTGGGGGATATGCCGATGGACCTGTCAACCAGGCACAATTCGACGAACCCGGCGGCTTGAGCTTTGCAGAAGGCATCTTGTACATCGCCGATACCAACAACCATGTCATCCGCCTGCTCGATCTGGAAGCGGGCGCTGTCGACACGCTGCGTTTCCAAAATCCAGAAGCGCTGATCATCGATGCCGAGGCGCTGACCCTGCTGGGCGGAAATCAAGGTGATGATGAGCTGACACGACTGGAGCCGCAGCAAGTCGCCGCCGGTGAGGGCGCGCTGAACTTGCAGCTGAGCTTCGCCGACGAGCTGAAGATCAACCCGCTCATCGACAGCCAGTTGGTGGTTACGCTGGATGGCGAGGCGCAGATAGAAGCTGCAGTGGCGCAGAATGTCTTCAGCCTGCCCATCATTTTTGTCGAGGGCAGCGGCAACCTGCAAGCCGAACTGACGCTCTACTATTGCCGGGAAGGCGCAGAAGCGCTGTGTTACATCGAAAGCGTCCGCTGGGAGATTCCTTATGAAACGGCGGAATCGGCAACGCAAAGCGAGATCGTGCTGGCGCGGCAGATCAATGCGCCGGAAGTGTAGGCGCTATACCCCCATCCCCGGCCCCTTCCCCCACAAGGAGGAAGGGGAGCTTAGGAATCCGAGATTTGCGCAAAATAAGACCCTCCCTCATTTTGGGGGAGGGGTTTGGGGTGGGGGTTCAGCGCGCGCCGATGACCACGCTGCCTTCGCGCAATTCGCCGCCGCGCACGAAAGCCATATCGACCGCAGTGCCCACTTTCAGCCGTGCCAGCGCCATCTGCAGTTCATCAATATCGGTGATGGCTTCTTTGTCCAGCGCCACCAGGATATCGCCAACCAGCATGCCAGCCGAAGCTGCCGGGCTGTCCGTTTCTACCGAGACGACCAGCAAACCTGTCTCTTGTCCCAATTGTTCGACGATGGCATCGGGCAATTGCGCCGCCTGCACCCCCACGCCGATATATCCGCTGCGGATCTTGCCATCTTTCAAGAGCGCCGCGACCGAGCTACGCAAAGTAGACACGGGCACGGCGACGCCGACGCCCCCGCCGAAACCCGATGTAACCATGCCGTGGACGCCGCCATCTGCGCCGAGCAGGATGCCGCCGGAAAAACCGGGGTACATGGTGAGGTCCAGCTGCAGCAGCCCGTCTGCCAGCATGAAGCGGCCCCATTCTCTCATTCGTTTTCGCCATTTGTCATGCTGCCTGCGGGGTCGCTTCCTCTTGTGTAATTTTCCCATCCCCATTCGCAACCCCCGCCGGGCAGCTTGCGCCTGAACAATGCCGCTGACGATGCCGGCGCTGGCCCGGATGCGGCGTGGGCGCGCCACTGCCAATGCCAGATTGCCAACGCGCAAGCCCTCGTCCGTCGCCCAGTTCGCCGGTTTCAGCGCGCCTTCCACCCGTAGCAGCGCCAGGTCATTGCGCGGATCACGCCCGATCAGCCGGGCATCATGCTGCTCGCCATTCGCTGAACCGATCGTGATGCCCTCGTCGCTTTCCACGACATGATGCGCGGTTACGACCAGGTCTTCTGCCCAGGCGATGCCGCTGGCCGGCAAGCGACGCCGTGCATCCACCCGCAGCACGCTGTCCGCAGCGTTCGCCACCAGGTCCGCCAGGTCGGTAGATAGCGTCTTCAGCGCTTCTGTCATACAATCCTCCATTGCTTCATTTGCCTTGCCTTCATTGTGCCTCGAATAAGCGCGCCGTTGCATTGCACCAATGGCGAGGGGCACCTGTCCATTTGGGCAGGTCGAGGCGCGCATTGGACCGTCTCGCCAGCCTGTCGCTGTGCTAGAATGGCGCTCTTGGCGATTATAGAAACGAGTGATTGTGAGCTTGATTCAGCTGGCGGCGCTGTTGTTGCTGGGCGCGATTTGGGGCGCGTCTTACATTTTCATTCGCATCGCGGTCGAGCCCTTGGGGCCGCTCTTTTTGATGTTTGCGCGCGTCTTGCTAAGCGGGCTGATCCTGGTGGGGTATGCGCGCCTGCGACATGTGTCTCTCAATATCCGCGGGCATTGGCGACAATTTCTGTTGCTGGGCTTTTTGGGTTCTGCCTTGCCATTTTCGCTGATCGGCTGGGCAGAGCTGACGGTGACGGCATCCATGGCGGCTATTTTGATGTCGACCACGCCGCTATTCACCACCTTTGTCGCGGCGATCGGCCTGGGCGAGCGTCTGACGGCTGCCAAGCTGCTGGGCGCGCTGCTGGGCATCATCGGCGTTACAATCACGGTGGGCGGCGCAGAAATGGAACTGACGCCCGATGTCATCGCGGCGACGTTGGCGCTGCTGACAGCGACATTGAGCTATGCCTGTGGCGGCGTCTTCGCCAAGCGCGCCTTCACTGGCTTGAACAACCTGTCGATGTCTTGTGGGCAGCTGCTGGCGGCATCGTTTGTGCTTGCGCCGCTGTCCATGCTAGATCCGCCCAGCCACAGCATACCCGAGGCAGCCGTCTGGGCGGTCGTTGCGCTGGTGGTCGTCTGCACAGCTTTCGCCTATCAGCTGTATTACTATTTGCTCATACACGCGGGTCCCATCAACGCGCTGACTGTCACCTTGCTGGTGCCGGTGTTTGGCGTGGTTTGGGGCGCGCTGCTGCTGGGAGAACGGATTAGCCCGGGCATGTTGGCCGGGCTGGTCATTGTGCTTTGCAGCGTGGGACTGGTAACGGAGATGATCTCGCCACGCAAGCGAAATCTGCGCAGGGCGCAGCCTGCCTGAGCCAGACAAACCGCGCCGCAAAATCACATATTCAGCGCGTCGTAGCCAGGTCCCTGCGTGAAGAAGTCGTAATTGGGCGGGATATCGGGTGTCAGGTCGATGATATCGCCCTCTTCGTGCTCGATGATGACCTTGGCATCGTGGGGCACGCGTTCTTGCCCCTCCATCATCTCGTATTCGGTCGGCACTTCCTCTTCGACGAAGATGGCTTCAAAGGGGCATTCGGGGATGCATGCGCCGCAGTCGATGCAGGTATCCGGGTCGATGTAGAACCAGGGCCACTCGTTTTCTGGTTTGCCGCCGATGATGCACTCGACTGGGCAAACTTCAACGCAAGCGCCATCGCGCAGGCACAAGCTGGTGATGATATGCGTCATGCTGAGCTTCTCCTTGCTCGTTTCATCAGGCTGGCTGTTCAGCGACGATCTCGAGCCGCTTTGTTTACTTATGCTGTTATGCTAACGCAGAATGCAGCGCGTTGCCAGCATATTTATCACAACTTGCTCCCCCAAATTCAAGGGTGATTCGCCGCGCCCCTTTCGTTACAATCCGCCCCAGTCCCGGCTCCAGTAGCTCAGGGGATAGAGCATTGGTTTCCTAAACCAAGTGTCGCAGGTTCGAATCCTGCCTGGAGCGCTAGATAGCCACTGTCATGGATTTCGTCCCGATAATTGCCTGTGCGGCAGCGGCGAAGTCTTCTGTGCCCAGCGCGCCGGCGTCTTCGTCGCCCCGCAAGCGCACGCTCACAGTTCGCGCCGCCACATCGCGGTCGCCCACGATCAGCAGCCAGGGGACGAGCATGGCGCGGTGCTGGCGGATCTTGGAGCGCATGTTGCGGTCTTTCGTATCGGCGTGCACGCGCATGCCACGCGCTTTCAACAGGCCGGTTACTTCCCGCGCATAGTCGTTGTGCGCCTCGCGGATGGGGATGACAACAGCTTGCAGGGGCGCCAGCCAGGGGGGGAATGCGCCGGCAAAGTGCTCAATCAGGATGCCGATAAATCGCTCTAGGCTGCCGAAGGGCGCGCGATGGATCAGGACCGGGCGTTTGCGTGTGTTGTCGCTGTCGACATAGTCCAGGTCGAAGAGCTGTGGCAGGTTGTAGTCGACCTGCACTGTGCCCAGTTGCCATTCGCGCTTCAATACATCGCGCACGATAAAGTCCAGCTTGGGTCCATAAAAGGCGGCTTCGCCCGGCTCGATATGATAAGCCAGGTTCAGTTGTTCGCAGGCGCTGATGATGGCGGCGGTGGCAGCATCCCACTGGCCGCTGTCGCCCACATATTTGTCGCTGGCTGGGTCGCGCGTGCCGAGTCGAGCGCGGAAATCGGTCATGCCCAGCGCGCCAAAGACATCTTGGATCAAGTGCACAACATCTATGAATTCGTCCAGCAGCTGATCGGGCCGCACGAAGAGATGCGCATCGTCGACTGTGAAGCCGCGCGCGCGAGTCAATCCACGCAACTCGCCCGACTGTTCATAGCGATAGACCGTGCCAAATTCGGCATAGCGCAGCGGCAAATCGCGGTAAGAACGCGGTTGGCTGCTATAGATGCGGCAGTGGTGCGGGCAATTCATGGGGCGCAGCAGGAATTCGTCGCCATCCACATCAATGGGCGTGTACTGGCTGTCGGCATAATAGGGATAATGCCCAGAGGTCTTGTAGAGTTCAATGTTGCCCAGATGCGGTGTGATGATGGGCAGGTAGCCGCGCTCGACCTGGATATCGCGCAGCCACCGTTCCAGCGTATCGCGCAGGGTCGCGCCGGCTGGCAGCCACAGCGGCAGGCCCTTGCCCACCATGGAGTCGATGATAAATAGCTCCAGCTTTTCGCCCAGGACGCGGTGGTCGCGCTTGGCGGCTTCTTCGAGCTGTGCGCGGTGTTCTGCCAATTCAGCGGGACTGTGCCAGGCTGTGCCATAAATGCGCGTCAGCTGCTGGCGATTCTCGTCGCCCCGCCAGTAGGCGCCCGCCGGCGGCCGCAGCGATATGCTGACAGCTTTGGGGTTGATCTCGGCGGTGCTGGCCACATGCGGTCCGCGGCACAAGTCGGTGAAGCCGCGTTGTGTATAGACGGTTAGTTGAGCGGAATCGTCATCCGCCAGCAAGTCGTCGATCAGCTCCAGCTTGTAGGGCTGGTCGTGGAAGAGTTCGCGCGCTGTGTCTGGCGCAACTTCGCGGTATTGGAATTCGTGCTTGCCCCCCAGGATCTTGCGCATGCGCCGCTCGACCCACTTGATATCGTCAGCGCCGATCGGCTGCGGCAGGTCGAAGTCATAATAGAAGCCGTCTTCGATGGGCGGACCAATGGCGGTCTTGGCAGTGGGGAAGCGCTCCAGCATCGCCTCTGCCAACACATGGGCGGCTGAATGACGCATCTTGTACAACTGGCTGTCTTCATAGTGTTCGTCGGGCATGCGGATATCTCGCTGGCTGCTGAACATTTGGCGCTATTGTAAACAACATATTGCTGGCGTGTAGGGGAGAACGCCGCCGTCAGCCGCTGAGCACCAGCACCTCGTCAATGACGGCTTGGGCGATTTCCTGGGTGGCGAATTGCTTTGTGTCGGCTGGTTCGTCGTGGGTGACGCGTGTGAACAGGCTCTCGAAGACATCTTGGGCGACCAGGTTGTCGATTGTGTCTTCGATGATCTCCAACCGTAGCTGCTCGACGATGATATGTGGCGTATCCAGCACGGCATAACGCACGGGTGGCGTCTCGGGGATGGAACCGGTGACCATCCAGGTCAGCTGCAGCTGGCGATGAATATAGGCGACAGTGGCGAAGAGCGCGGTATAGACCGTGCCATCTTCCATGCGCACAAGGACATCGCAAGCGTCACCGTCTTCGAGCGGCTCGCAAAAGACCTCGTCGGGCACAATCATGATCTTTTCAATTGCGTCGGCTGGCATCATTTCTATCCCGTCTCAACAAGCACTGTTTCTATAGTGAAGGCAACGATGCGCGTATGCGATTCAGCATAGCACATTGTAACGGACGCTTGCAAATTATTTCACAAAGTTACGCCGCCTGGTAGCGCGGATTTGCCTATACGATTCTTGTGCGTCTGGCATAAGATAAGCCAGCAGAATACCCGGCGAGGCAGCCCCATGTCCGAAGGCAAGCACGATCATCCCTTGTATCAGCAGCGCCCGCAACCCGCAACTGCGCGCAAACCGCCGCCACAACTGCGCGGGCAAAAACCGCTGTTGACCTATCTGCTGGTCGTCCTGTTGGTTGCGATCTATCTGGCGGGCTGGCTGTTGCCCGAGCTGGGAACGCGGTTGCTCGTGGCTGGCGCGCTGATCCCCGCTGCTGTCATAGAAGGCGGTCAGGTGTATCGCTTGTTCACCGCCATGTTTTTGCATGCCAGCCCGGGACACATCTTTTTCAACGCCTATGCCCTCTATATTTTCGGCAGCGGGATGGAACCGCTCTTCGGACGGGCACGGCTGCTGCTGATCTATTTGCTGGGCGGCATGAGCGGCTCGCTGATGAGTCTGGCGCTGGGCGGGCAGGGCGGCTGGTCGGTGGGCGCGTCGGGGGCGGTCTTCGCCCTGTTTACGGCACAGGCGCTGCATCTTCACCAGCATCGCGCCCTGTATGTCAATGTGAGCGGCAAGCTGCGTCACATGCTATTTATCATCGGCATCAATCTGGTCCTGGGCTTCATGCCCGGTTCGCGCATCGACAACTGGGGACATATCGGCGGCATGCTGGGCGGACTATTGCTGGCCTGGCGGATTGCGCCGCGCTTTCCTCCGTTGGCGCTGCCCCTGCGCTCGCTGCAAGACCTGGCGCGCACCGATACGAATTCGCTGCGTTTGCAAGCGCCGTTCGTCTTGCTCTATTGCGGCGGACTAATCGCTCTCACCGCGCTGGTCATCTTCGTTCGCGCTGCCTGACTGCGATATCTGATAGCGCAACAAGGCGATTTGCTGCGCCGCTTCCTTGTTTTCGCGTGTCAACCGCGTGATGACCATGGAAAAGTACAACTGGATGAATAGCAGAAAGAGCAGCGCCAACAAAAAGAGCAGGTTGGTCGGGTCGTAGATATTCAGAACCGCCGCCAGCTGATGCAGCAGGTCGCGCCAGATGCCCAGCAACAGCATCACCACCGCTGTGCCCAGCCACAGCAGCGAATACTCCTCGCTCAGATGCCGTCGTCGAACCAGCTCCAGCACGACCAGCAACGCTACCAGCGCCGCGCCCACTGTGAAAATCATCGAGCGGTCGATCATGGTTTCTGTCCCTCGCCTTGCCCGCGCATCCACCCAAACTGTAGCGCATAATCGCCAAGCTGCCGCCTGGAATAGCCGGCAGAATCGCTGCGCCGCCACAGCCATTGCATATTCGCCCTCTACGTGCCGCCTAACCGCTTGTACTATGGCGCTTGCCAATCTGTTTGCACTGCAAAAGCCACCCATGCCCCAGCCGATTATCCACCTGTGTGGAGCGGCCGATGCGCCGCCGCTGCATCTGATGCCAGCCAATGGCTTCCCGCCACAGTGCTATTTGCCGCTGGCGCGAGCGCTGCCGGGTTATCGCGCCTTCTGCTTGCCGCCGCGCGCCTTGTGGGGTGACCAAGCCGCACCCGATGGCTACCGCGGCTGGGACGAAGCAGCCGATGATTTGCTGGCTGGCCTGGAAGCGCACGATATCCATGGCAGCGTGGCGATTGGGCATTCGCTGGGCGGCATTGTTTCCATGCTGGCGCTGATGAAGCAGCCTGGGCGTTTCCGCGCTTTGATCATGCTCGACCCCGTCTTTCTGCCTCAACACATGGTGGACATGTTCGACCACGCCTGGAAGCACGACATGATAGAAATGAACCCGCTGGTTCAAGGAGCTCGCCGCCGCCGCCGCAAGTTTGACAACCAGGCCGATGCTTTTCGCCGTTTTCGTGACAAGCCAATTTTCGCAGATTGGACAGACGAAGCGCTGTGGCTCTATGTGCGGCAGGGCACGCAAGCGAGCGCGGACGGGACCGGCATTGAGTTGGTTTGGAGCGGAGATTGGGAGGCGCATTATTTTGCCACGGTGTATCGGCGTACCTGGCAGGATCTACCCAGGCTGAATGGCATTGCGCCCACACTGTTGGTGCGCGCGCGGGGCAGCGATTCTTTCCCCGACTCCGTGCTTGGGCAGGCACAAGACATGCTGCCTGCGGCGGACTTCATAAACCTGGACGGACAGGGGCATCTCTTCCCCCTGGCGGTGCCCGAATTGACTGCGCAGGTTATTGCAAAGTGGCTGGCGAAATGCCGGATCCCTTGACAGCGCGCTCTAGCCTCGCTACACTGCCAAATTCAATGACATTCTGCCGAGATAGCTCAGTTGGTAGAGCATCGCACTGAAAATGCGGGTGTCCCCAGTTCAAGTCTGGGTCTCGGCACACAAGCGGTCCGCCTGTCCATTCGGCATTTGCCAGTTCGAAATCTTTAGGCGGTACTTGTATCGGGAGTGGTGATTGTAGTGGAGTTTACAACCCTGCCCCCATCCCCCAGCCCCTTGCCCCCAAAATGAGGGAAGGGGAGCACTACTACGTTTTGAAGTCCCTCCCTCACTTTGGGGGAGGGATTTAGGGTGGGGGGGGGGCATATCCACGATTCTCACCACTCCCCTTGTATCGCCCACAAACTGCCGTGATTCATCTGTGGTTTAATTGAGTCATGCGGACCCTCCTGCTCATCTCGCGTTGCCCGCCCTATCCTGCGCATCTTGGCGATCGACTCATCATCTGGCATTTGGCGCGCGAGCTGCACAAACGCGGCATCATCATCGACTTGCTGGCGCTGCACGACTGCGCCGAAGATCTGCAAAACATCCACCATTACTGCGGGTTCTTCCGTTATATCCAGCTTATTCGCGAGACGCCTCGCAGCAACCTGGACTATTTGCGCCGCTTGTTCTTGCCGGGCGCGCGCTTTGCTTCCTCGTCCGTGTCGAGTTTTTGCCCAGCGCTTTGGCAGGCAATCGCCAACCGTCTCAGCCGCAATGAATATGATCTTGTGCATTGCTTCGGCAGCGTCACCGTGTATGAGTTCCTGCCACTTTTCGCCCACTTGCCCAGGCTGATCACGCCTTACGAGTCCCACAGCCTCTATCTGCGTTCTGCCGCGCAACAGGGTGACTTTCGCGCGCGTATCATGCTGCCGCTGGTTCGGCGCTTTGAGCGCTTCATGTTCACGCCCTTCGACCGCACGATTGTCATTTCTGATGTTGACGCCGCTATGTTGCGCGACTTGCAACCGGCTTTGCGAGTGGAGGTCATTCCCAATGGCATTGAACTCGCTCAATTCCGCCCGACCGCGCCCGACCGCGATAGCAACACATTGATCTTTGTGGGCAACTTTGGTTATGCGCCCAATCAGGATGCGGCTCGTTTGTTGACAGCGCAGATTCTGCCAGCGGTGCGCGAGAAGCTGCCCGAGGCGCGATTGCAGCTGGTCGGCGCAAACCCGCCCGACTGGATGCGCGCGCTGGCGAATGAGCACATCGAAGTCACCGGCCGCGTACCCGACGTCGCCCCCTATCTGGCTGGCGCTGCTGTATTTGTGTGCCCGTTGCGCATCGGCGCGGGCTTGAAGAACAAAGTGCTGGAAGCGCTGGCTATGGGCACGCCGGTCGCCGCCACGCAGCTGAGCGTCGATGGCATCGCAGTCCATCACCAAGAGTCGGCTTTGATTGCGCCGGTCGATCAACTGGCGGAGGCGGTGATTCGCCTGCTGGGCGACGAGGCGTTGGCTGCCAAATTGTCACAAAACGGCAGGCGACTGATTGAAACCAGCTATACCTGGGCGCGGACAGCGGATGCCTACGAGCGTCTGTATAGCAAGATCTGTCTCAACAGACTCCCACCCCAAACCCCTTCCCCATAAAGAGGGAGGGGCTTTTTGCCACCACCTCAAACCCCTCCCCAGCGCTCTGTGTCTACGCGACCCAAGATGAGGGAGGAGAATCATTCTACAATCTCGGGTTCCTTAGCTCCTCTTTCCTCCTCGTGGGGGAAGGGGCCGGGGGATGGGGGTGCGAGCGGCTGCCGCCTCAGACGATCATCAACTGGTCGCGGGCGGGCAATTGTGGAAAAGGCGCGTGCGGCAAGGTCTGATACCAATAGGCGACCGACGCGATGTCGTCTTGCAAAGGCAGATAGCGCCGATTGTAGCCCCAGCCCAACGCTTGCATGGTGACGCGCAAGTCCGCCTCGAAGCGGATGGGGTCGGTAATGTGCCAGCGATACATGCCCATGCGCAGCTGTGTTTGGTAATCGCCAGCGCCGCGAATGACCTGGTGAAAGCCGGCGTAGGGCGTCGTGAAGGTCACATAGCCTTCGTTGTGGCGAGGGCTGGGGTCGAAGTTGTACGAGCCGCAGAAATAATCTTCTGTGCCCGTGCCGCAGATGGTCGGATATTCATCGCCATCCAGGTAGAACTTCAACTCGCCTTCGCCCCACCAGCCGTTGTTGTTCGCGCCCCACGCCACATAAGTGCCTACATAATGCCCGCGCCCGCGAATGCCATCGACGATCGTATACACTTCCTTGTAGGGCAGGGGATTGACGCGCCGGAATTGCGCATGAAAGTATGCCGCGTCATCCGGCACTTCGGTCAGCGTATAATTGACTTGGTAATAGAGGGTCAGGTCTTCTTCGGCGATGTTGCTGATGGTCATTCGGCAGTGACGACGGAAAGGCATCTCCCAATAGGAGTTGAAAGCGCTGCCCGGATTGACGCAGATGGGCAGTGATGACACCTGGGCGTACTGCCCCCAGCCCACCGCGAAGAAGTCGCCCAGCGGGCATTCCACAGAGGGAATGTCGCTGCCATCCCAATAGATGCGCAGGATGATGAAGCGCCAATTGTTGCCGGATGGCGTCATCCACATCTGCTGAATGGCACCCGGACCATCGATATCCGCCATGGTGAAGGTCTCGCCAGCCGCGATGCGCACCGACGGCGACACTTTCCAGCCATGCCCCAGATCGCGCGCTGCCTGTTCCCCCGTGCCAGCGTCTGCTCTGCCGCCCGCCCCTTTCGCGCCAGAGAAATTCTCCGCGCTGAGCGAGCGAGTCTGCGCATGCGAGAGGCGCGACAGATTGCCCAGGTGCATGCCGAGTCCGTTGAAGCTGGTCATGGTTTACCTTTCTATGCTCATTTGCCCCTCCCACTTTATGGGGATGGGGTGGGGGTCGCCGCCAGGTTATCGAAATGCAGCTGAAATACCGTGCAGACATCGCTGTGCGAGCCGACATAGACATAGCTGATTGTGTCGCCCATATAGGTCAACGAGCCGGCTTCTGCGCAGGGATCAATGCTCACATTCTGGGCGCTGGCATTGCCTTCTTGCCCGCCCAACGCGCAGTTGATGAGCTCCTGGTTGATGCGCGACTGGTTGATCACCAAGGCTGCGCCGACGCGCGGCGTCAACAGGTTGGAGCTGTCTTCTTGATAAAAACGAGCGGCGATCGCGCCTCGATCCTGGAAGCACTGCAAGATCTGCTCCAGCTTGGCGATCGCGGCTGTTACGCCGATTTGCCCGCCGACCAACGCCGCCCCGCCCACCGCCGCGAACGCGCCATCAATGGTCGTGTCGACATCTGTGGCGCTGTATGCCGCCAGATTGGGCAGCAGACGTTGCGCCGATGTGGCATCGTTGGCGACATTGCCCGTCTCGCTGCAAGCCGACAGCATGGGCAGCAGCAGGCACAGCAACGCGAACAGGTGTAGCGGTTTCAACAGCCGGTCTCCTCCCTATGCCAGGCGCGAATGCCAACAAGCGCATTGTAGCAGATTTGTCTTCTGTATGCCCCCATCCCCCGGCCCCTTGCCCCCAAAATGAGAGAAGGGGAGGCTTCGCTAGCGATTCTGTAGCTTGTAAGCTGATCTTGGTGGGGGCACCCCGCCCAGATGCAATGTGCTACACTATCCGCCAGAATCTGCCCGGCGGAAGCGAGCGAAGACAAATGAAGCTGCTGCGTTATGAAATTGATGGCGAAGTGCATATCGGCATCCTGAACGGCGAGACAATTCAGCGACTGCGGACAAGCGACATGCGCGAACTAATGTCTGGCGCGCCGCAAACCACTGGCGATACCGACGAGCCAGGCACCGTGAAGATTCTGCCGCCGCTGCTGCCCGGCAAGATCTTGGCGATCGGCCGCAATTACGCCGAACACGCGCGCGAGCTGGACAATGAAGTCCCGCAAGAGCCGCTGGTCTTCGCAGTCATGCCCAGCGCGGTCATCGGGCATGGCGATACGATCGAATGGGAGCGGGCAATCACCCAGCAGGTCGATTGGGAAGGCGAGCTGGCGGTCGTCATCGGGGCGACGGCGCGCAAGCTCAGCGAGGCCGACGCGCTGGATGTCGTCTTCGGCTACACGATCGCCAACGATGTTTCGGCGCGGGATTTGCAGACGCGCGACAAACAATGGACGCGCGCCAAAGGCATGGACACCTTCTGCCCGCTGGGTCCCTGTGTCGTGACCACCGATGACATCTCCGACCCGCAGGCGCTGCAAATCGTGACGATGGTCGACGGGGTTGAAAAACAAAATGGTCGCACAGCCGACATGATCTTCAGTGTGCGCCGGCTGATTGCGCATTTGTCGCGCGCTTTCACGCTGAATCCCGGCGACATCATCCTGACCGGCACCCCATCGGGCGTGGGCAAGGCGCAGAAGCCGCCACAATTCCTGACCACCGGCAGCGAAGTCAGCATCAGCATCGCGGAAATCGGCAAATTGACCAATCCCTGCCGCGTGTTATAATTGGTGACAGAATCTACCCTGGGGACAAGATAACATGGCGAGTCAGCAGAACGTACTGGGCAATGAGCCGGCCATCAGGGAACGGCTGACGAAGGTGGAAACTCAGGTAGAAGGCATATTGCAGCACTTTACCACCAAGGCCGACCTCGAGCGGCAGACGCGCCTTCTCGTGATGTGGATGATAGCAACTCAGCTTGCATTGGCTGCTTTCCTGTATTCCGTCCTGCGGTAACTTGGGTAAGTCGCTGTCGCCGCAATTCCTGACCACCGGCAGCGAAGTCAGCATCAGCATCGCGGGAATCGGCAAATTGACCAATCCCTGCCGCGTGTTATAATTGGCGCAAGCCGAAAGATGAGGGACAAGCAATGGCTAGCGCGGGGAATACCATGCACCAGGAGGCATCGCTGCTTGAAAGGGTGACCAGGCTGGAAATGACCGACGAAAAAGTCCTGCCGCACTTTGCCACCAAAGCAGATATGGAGCGGCAGACGCGCCTTATTGTGATGTGGGTGATTGCGACTCAGATTGCGGTTGTCGGCATGATGATTACACTGTTTGGCATTGCTGTTGCCTTGTTCCTGAACTACGCGCGATAGCTTAATCAATCGCCTCGAATGCGCATTTCCCCATGAACCGCACGCTTTTTGCCGCCGACTGCCTGGATATCCTGAACGACAGCGCCGCGCTGCCAGACGCTTCCATCGACCTCATCTACCTCGACCCGCCTTTCAATTCCAACTCCAAATACAACCTGCCTTTCAAAGGCAAACGCAAAGAGCACAAGCCGGTCGAAGCCTTCGTCGATATCTGGAAATGGAGCGACCAGGACGCCGAGACCCTGGACGACCTGCAGCGCGACCCGCGCACCCGCTCCCTCGCCACCATCATCAAATTCGCCCAGGATATAGAACAAATGAGCGGGGGGGGGCAGGAAGGGTACGAGTTTAGCCTCCTACCTGCTGAATATGGCGCTGCGCCTGCGGGCTATGCGGCGCGTTTTGAAGCCTACAAGCTCGATTTATCTGCACTGTGATCCTTCTGCGGGACACTATTTGAAACTGCTGATGGATGCGGTGTTTGGGCAGAAAAATATGATTTCCGAAATAATCTACAATTATGGTACGCCATCTGGTGGAAGAACCAGTGGTAAGAAACCAGTGAAAACACATGAAAATATATTCGCGTATGCAATGAAGTATGGAGATCATGTTTACAATCGGCAGTTCACACCCTATTCGAAAAAATATATGACCAACTGGTTTCGTCATGTTGATGAAGATGGTCGAAAATATCGAACTAGGTCAAGAAAAGGCAAGATTATCCGTCAGTATCTAGACCAAAGCCCTGGCGTTCCCCTGTCTGACACATGGACAGACATAATGGCTTTGTACGGTCAATCCGGGTGGTTTCCAGGTACTCAGAAGAAAGAGAATCTCGGCTACCCAACACAAAAACCGCTCGCCCTGATGGAGCGCATCATCAAAGCCAGCAGCAACGAAGGCGATACCGTGCTCGACCCCTTCTGTGGCTGTGGCACGACCGCGCACGCCGCCGAAGCGCTGGGGCGAAAATGGATCGGCATCGACATCTCGAAGTTCAGCGCCGGGCTCATCCGCGACCGCATCCTGCACAATTTCAAATACCTCAACGCCGACGATATCGACCTGCGCGGCACGCCCGAATCGGTGGCGGAAGCTCGTCATTTGGCGCGGCAGGACCCGTTCGAGTTTGAGAAGTGGGTCTGCGGATTCATCGGCGCCGAGGGCATGTTCCGCGAGCCCGGCGAAAAAGGCGCGGATGGCGGCGTCGATGGCGTGCTCAAGTTCTACCCCGTGCGCGAGGGGCGCAAGGTCAAGCCCGAATACGCCATCGTGCAGGTGAAAGGCGGCAATGTGACAGCGGATTCGGTCAAGGCGTTGCATGAAACAGTGCGCCGCTACGAAGCCAGCGCCGGCGTCATGGTCTGCTTCGGAGATCAGCTGGGCACGGTCGAAAACCAGCGTGTCAAAGCCACCTTCAAGGATGCCTGGGGCAGCTACCCGGTCATTCAAGGCTTCAGTGTTGAGAGTCTGCTGAGCGATGGACAGCTGGACCTGCCGCTGTATGGCTATAAGCGACGCGGCGCGATGCTGAGTTTGTGATACTCTCTGTGCTCTCTGTGGTCTCTGCGCCCTCTGTGTTAGAATCACCCCCATGCCAAAACCAATCACGATAGAAGACATCAAAGTCATCCTGACCCAGCCGGGCAAATCGCGCTTGTGCATCGTCAAGGTCATCACTTCCGAGCCGGGGCTGTATGGCTTGGGCTGCGCCACTTTCACGCAGCGCATCTTCGCGGTCGCAGCAGCTATCGAGCGCCACCTGAAGCCTTTCCTGCTGGGCAGAGATGTCGAGCGCATCGAAGAAATCTGGCGAATGTCCATGGTACATGGTTACTGGCGCAATGGTCCCGTGCTGAACAATGCCATCAGCGGCGTCGACCAGGCGCTGTGGGATATCAAGGGCAAGCGCGCTGGCATGCCCGTCTGCGTCCTGCTGGGCGGGAAACTGCGCGAAGGCGCCAATGTGTATGTGCATGCCGATGGCGGCAGCAAAGAAGAAGTCGCTGATAAGGCGCTCGCCTATATGGAACAGGGCTTTCGCTACATTCGTGTACAGCTGGGCGGTTATGGCGGGCAGGCAAGCCAGCTAATCAAGCCGCGCAACGCTCCGCCCGGCGCTTATTACGACCCGCGCGATTATTGCCGCAACATGCTGGAAATGATCGCCCATGTGCGCGACCAAGTTGGAGAGGAAGTCGAGCTGCTGCACGATATCCACGAGCGGCTCGCGCCTATCCATGCCCTCGAATTCGCCAAAGATGTCGAGGGGTTCAAGCTCTTCTTCCTCGAGGATGCGCTTGCGCCAGAGGACATTCACTGGTTCCGACATATTCGCGGACAGTGCGCCACGCCCCTGGCCATGGGCGAGTTATTCAACAACCCGCATGAGTGGCAGTTGCTGATTCAAGAGCGGCTGATCGATTTCATCCGCATGCACATCAGCCAGATGGGTGGCATCACGCCGGCGCGCAATGTCGCCATCTTCGCCGATATGTATGGCGTGCGCACCGCCTGGCATGGTCCCGGCGATACCTCGCCAGTCGGGCATGCCGCCAACTTGCAGCTGGATTTGTGGCATCCCAACTTCGGTATACAGGAATGGTATCAGCCTTCGAGTCTGGATTATGAAATGTTTCCCGGTTTGCCGGTTGTGGAAGACGGCTACCTGTATCCCAATGACGAGCCGGGGCTGGGCATCGACCTTGATGAGCGGCTGGCGGCGAAGTATCCCTGCCAGGACATCGTGGAAGAATGGACGCAAGCGCGCCTGCCCGATGGCACGCCCGTTCGTCCATAATGCCTTATCAATACGAAAATGCAGAGGGAAACCGGCTCTAGTCTTCGGGACGACTGACCTGGAGGTGGCTTTCAATGCACTTCAGCCGTTCGTTGTGCGCTGCCAGTTGCACTTTGATATCGGACAAATCGGCGCGGATCGCTACATGCGCGGCTTCTGACGCTGCCCGCACTTCTTTAATTTCGGCAGAGTGTTCGCGGCGGTTCGCTTCGATAACCCCTGTAAGTTCGCTGCGGTTCGCTTCGATAACCCCCATGAGTTCGCGTCGATTCGCCTCAATCTTGCGGTCAAGATAGTATATCGCGCCCAAGACAGTGATAATCGTGGCAGCCACCGATGCGACTGTGCTGATTACGATTTCCATTTTGTCGCAACCCTATCTTTTCATGGCAAATCTTGGCAAAAGCAGTATACCACAGAATTAATAACAGACGAGAACCATGATCAATCCTGCCAGGTGCGTCTCTGTGATGAATCAATTGCAGGTGTTTGCCACTTTGCCGTCGAGCAGAAAATCGAGGATCAACTGCGCCGCTTCCACCGCGACAGTCACCTGCGCGTCGGCTGTGCTGGCGGCCAGGTGCGGCGTGTGGATCACATTGGGCAGCCCCAGCAGCGGATTGTCGGGCGGCGGCGGTTCTTGCGCGTAGACATCCAGCGCTGCGCCAGCCACCCTGCCACTTTGCAGCGCATCCGCCAGGTCGGCCTCGTTGATTAGCGCGCCACGAGCCGCATTGATGATGCGCACGTCATCTTTCATCCGCGCGATGCTGCCCGCATTGATCATGCCGCGGGTTTCATGGCTGATCAGCGCGTGCAGGGACAAAAAGTCGGCTTGGGCATAGACCTCTTCCAGCCCTAGCAGCGGCACAGCCAACCCCTGCGCAATTTCTGGCGGCAGGTAGGGGTCGTGCGCCACCACGCTCATCTCGAAGGCTTGGGCACGCAGCGCAATCGCCTGTCCGATGCGCCCCAAACCGATGATTCCCAGTGTTTTGCCGCGCAGCTCGACGCCGCCAAAGCGCTTGCGATCCCAGCGACCAGCCGCCAGCGAGGCATGCCCTTGCGGAATGTGCCTGGCCAGCGCCAGCATCAAACCAAGCGTATATTCGGCTGTGGAGATGGTGTTGCCGCCTGGCGTATTCATCACCACCACGCCGCGCGCAGTTGCAGCCGCCAGGTCGACATTGTCGACGCCCACGCCCGCCCGCGCAATGGCACGCAGCTCATTAGCCGCATCCAGCAACTCGGCATCGGCTGCCACGCCACTGCGGATGATCAGCGCATGAACATCGGCGACCGCGCTCAACAGGTCGGCGCGTTCCAATTTGCCGGGCGCGCTTACACGAATGCCTTTCTGTGCGCGCAGGCGGTCTATGGCGCTCTGATGAACATTGTCCGGCACCAGCACATGGAAGCTCATTGCGCCCACTCCAGGAAAGCATCCAACCCGCCCAGCACTTCGTTCAGCATGTCCATATCGACATCGCCCATGTGCGGCAGGCGAAAGGTCTGCCCTTTGATCTTCCCATAGCCTGTGTCCATGGCGATGCCGCATTCACGCTGCATAAATTCGTCCATGGCGGCTACATCAATGCCGCGCGTGTTGGCGACTGTGGTCACGGTATCGCTGCGATAGCCGGCCTGCGCGTACAAGCCAAAGCCTCGCGATAGCGCCCATTCGTGCGTGTGGTCTCGCATTTGCCGGTGGCGCGCCCAGCGATTTTCGATGCCTTCTTCCAGGATGGCATCCAGTTGGGCGTCAGCCGCAAACATCAGCGCGATCGGCGGCGTCGCTGGCGTGTTGTTCTTCTGCAGCGACTTCTCCAATGTGAGGAAGTCGAAATAATAGCCGCGATTTTCGATTGTATGCGCCCGTTCCAAAACGCGGTCGCTGACGGCGGCGAAGGCGATGCCAGGCGGCAAAGCGAAGGCTTTCTGGCTGGATGTCAGCCCGACATCAATGCCCCAGTCGTCCACGCGCAACTCTGTGCCCAAGAAGCCGCTGACGCTGTCGACGAAGAAGAGCGTGTCTGCATGCTGCCGCACAACCTGGGCGATTTCGCGGATGGGGTTGGTTACGCCTGTGCTGGTTTCGTTGTGCACGGCGCAAACGGCATCATAAGCCTGCTTGCCCAGCGCCTCTGCCACCATGTCCGGCCTGTGCGCGCAGCCCCAGGACACCTCCAGGCAGTCGACTTGCTTGCCGTTGACGCGGCTGACCAGCGCCCAACGTTCACTGAATGCGCCACCCACCAGGTGCAGGACCTTCTGATTATCGCGGATGCCACAGCGAGACGCGCCTTCCCACAAGCCCGAGCCAGAAGACCCGCAGATGTAAACGCGGTTCTGCGTGAAGAATGCGCTCTTCAGCTTGTCTTGCAAGCGGGCGAAAAGCGCGGCGAATTCCGGCATGCGATGCCCGATCATGGGCGTGGTCTGCGCGCGCAGAATCTCCTGGCGCACTTCGACAGGACCGGGCAGAAACAGGCGCTTGTGGTCGGCTCGGCTCATTGACGGCGGCTCCTCTTGGGCGCGATTTGTCGCCGCGATTGTAATGATGGGCAGCGGCGAGTAACAGGGGCAATGCGTTCGTGTCTCGTTCGGCGCGTTAGCCATATAGCGGGCGACTCGCTGGATCGTCCCCGACAACATGCTAAGCAGATCCGATGCGAACGATCCCTCCAACCCGTCGAAGGAGCGAGGGCGCAGACTATGGACATTGCGCTAAATCTGTTATGCTTTCGCCCAGTTTCTTTTTTGTGGAGGTGCCCATGTTTCAGGTGGCGAACGCGCCCTGCTCCTGGGGCATAATCGAAAATATCGAAGGCGAACGGTATGATTATGCGCGCGTCCTCGACGAAATCGCAGCCAGTGGCTATGCGGGAACAGAATTGGGCGATTGGGGCTTTATGCCCACCGATCCCGCCCAACTCCGCGACGAGTTGGGGCAGCGCGATCTGCAACTGTTGGGGTCTTGGGTGAATGTCAGCTTTGAAGACCCAGCCCGTCATGCCGAAAGCACCGAGGCATGCGTGCGCACGGCAAAATTGCTGGCGGCAGTCGGCGGTCCCCAGGCCATGGTCGTGCTGGGACCCGATCCGTACACCGACCCCATGCGCAGCCTGCATTCCGGGCGCATCAAACCCGAGATGAGCCTGGATGCCGAGGGCTGGCGCACTTTCGCAGCTGGCACGACGCTGGCCGCACAGCGGGTTCGCGACGAGACCGGCTTGCGCTGCGTCTTGCATCATCACACCGGCACCTGGGTCGAAACGCCCACCGAAACCGCGCGCTTGCTGGAGATGACCGACCCCAGGCTGGTCGGCTTGGTATTCGATACCGGGCATTGGTCTTTTGGCGGCGGCGATCCCCTGCAAGGCATACGCGATCACGCCGAGCGCATCTGGTATGTCCATTTCAAAGATCATGACCCGGCTGTGGCTGCGAAATCGCGCCAGCAGGAATGGGACGGGCCGACATCGGTGGGCAAAGGCATCTTCCCCGAGCTGGGGGTGGGCGATGTGGACTTCCCCGCTGTGCTGCAAGCGCTGCAAGAGATCGACTATACGGGCTGGATCGTGGTCGAGCAGGATGTGCTGCCCGGCTTGGGCGCGCCGCTGGCATCTGCCCGGCGCAACCGCCAATACCTGCGCAGCATCGGCATTTGATTCGTGATCGGGCTTGACGAGATCACACAGGCGCAGGCACGGATCGCGCCCCATTTGACGCCAACCCCAATCGAAACGACTGCTGCGCTGGGCGAAGATGTCTGGCTCAAGCTGGAGAACGCCAACAAGACCCATTCATTCAAGATTCGCGGCGCATTGAATGCCCTGCTGGCGCTGGACGAAGCGGCGCGAAGACGCGGCGTCATCGCGGTATCATCGGGCAATCACGCTGGCGCGCTGGCTTATGCTGCCCAGATGAGCGGCGTTTCGGCGCAGATACTCATGCCCAAAACGACTCCGCAGAAGAAGATCGCCAATGTGCGGCGCTGCGGCGCGGAAGCCATCCTCTTTGGCGACAATTATGACGAAGCCGAAAGCGAAGCGCTGCGGCGGGCTGGCAATCCGCGCACCTGGATATCGCCCTATAACGACCGGGCTGTTATCGCTGGTGCCGGTACGATAGGCTTGGAAATCCTCGACCAGTTGCCGGATGTCGCGCGCGTCATCGTGCCCGTCAGTGGCGGGGGCTTGCTGGCTGGCGTGGCAACGGCGCTCAAATTGCGGGACCCCGAAATCGAGGTCATCGGCGTAAACGCGCGTTCCGCCCCGGCCATGTACAACGCGTTTCATTCCCGCCAGCTGCCTCAGGTCTGGGATACGCTGGCGGATGCGCTGTCTGGCGATATTGAAGCCGGCTCGATCACCTTGCCCATCTGTCTGCGGCGCATGGATGACATCGCGCTGGTGAGCGAAGAACGCATCGCCGAAGCCATGCGCGCAATGCTGGCGGCTGGCTGGGTGGTGGAAGGCGGTGGCGCGGTGGGGGTTGCGGCTTTGTTGGGCGGTTCTCTGCCACCTGTGGACGGGGCGACCGTCGTGGTGGTCAGCGGCGGCAATGTCGATCTGTCAGTGCTACGAGGGGTGCTACAATCATGAGCCACAATTTCATCACAATGGAAGACAACGCCCGGGCGCTGCTGCAGGCCTTTCAGGCGGGCGAAGACGCGGCTGTCCAACGCGCCCATGCGCAGCTGCCGCAAGTCAAATATGGCTCGCTGGAAGCGGCGCGCGACTTTCCGCTGTCTCTGGGCGCCGCCCAAACTATCATCGCCCGCGAGCACGGCGTGAAAAGCTGGGGCGAGCTGCGACTGCTCTTCAAGCTGCAAATGGCCGATTATGGCGAGGCGCTGGGACAATTCAAAGCGCTGGTTACTGCTGGCGACGCCGATGGTGTCGCTGCGCTGCTGGTTGAAGAGCCGCGTCTGCGCGAGACGCTGGACGACCCGCATTTTGACTTCGGCTCCACCGCCATCATCATCGCCAAGCACAATCTCGCTCTGGTCGATACCCTGTTGAAGCACGGCGCGGATATCAATGCGAGGTCGCAATGGTGGGCTGGCGACTTTTCTGTGCTGGAAGGCGCTTCTGCCAATGCGGCAAGTCAGCTGATCGAGCGCGGCGCGATCATCACAGCGCATGCCGCTGCCGAACAAGGCTGGTTGGACTGGCTGGATGCTGCCTACCAAAGCGACCGCTCCGTCATTCATGCGCGTGGCGGCGATGGCAAGACCCCGCTGCATTACGCGGCAGAACCGGCGGTCATGGACTGGTTGCTGGAACGTGGCGCAGACCGGGAAGCGCGCGATATCGACCATGCCTCGACGCCCCTGCAGTGGCAGCTGGCGGCGGGCAATCGCAGCGCGGCGCAGGCTCTGGCCGAACGAGGTGCCCAGGTCGATCTCTTCGCGGCGATCATGCTGGGCGAGCTGGACATGGCGCAGCGGGCATTGGCGCTGCATCCGCAGGCGATTCGCGCGCGCATCAACCAGGCTGGTTATGAGCTTGTGCCCCAGTCCGATGGCTCGCATCAATATGTCTATGCCTTTGAAGCCGCTGGCATGTCGCCTTTTCAGGCCGCGCTGGCATGCGAGCAAGACGCAATCTTCGACTGGTTGCTGGAGCGAGCGCCTCTCGAAACGCGGCTGCTGGCCCATTGCGCGCGCGGGGATGTCGAAGCGGCCCGGCGCATCGCGCAAGCCAACCCGGGCTTGGTCGGCAGCTTGCCCGAATCCGACCAGCGCCAGCTCATTCACGCCGCCTGGACGGACAATGCGAAAGTTGTCGCGTTTATGGCGGAGTTGGGCTTCGACCTGCATATCCGCGATGACGACAAGATGACGCCCTTGGACAGCGCCGCCTTTCATGGCTTCTCCGATGTCATCGCCGTCCTGTTGGCTGCCGATGCTGCCCCGCCGCTGGATTGGCAGAATGGCTATGGTGCCACGCCCCTCGACACCGCGCTGTATGGCCGGCAACATAGCTGGAGCAAAGGTGACGATTACCCGGCCGCGATCAAACTGCTTGTCGATGCGGGCAGCGAAGTGCGCGCGCAGTGGCTGCCAACGGGCGATGATGAGATTGACGCTCTGTTGCGGCCGGCGCTATGATTTTCTCTCGATGTTGAACCCCCGCCCTTACTCTGATGAGGGAGCCGTGGGGGTGGCAGGCTGCGTCGGGGTCGGCGCTTCGGCTGCCAATAATTGCTGCCAGGCGATACGCAATTCCACCGGCGCGCCAGCCAACGCGCTCATTTCCAGGCGGAGCTGCTCGAGCTGTGTTTGACTGGGCGGGGCGAGCGCGCGCGCAGCGGCATGCACCACCAGTGGCTCGCCAGGGTCGATATGGAACTCGCTGATGCTTGCGCCGCGCAAGGTATCCTGCAGCGCGGTCACCATAGCAGCTGTCATGGCATCCAGTGGGCGCACAATCTGCCGCGAGACCACCGTCAGTTGGATATGCTGCTGATACAGCGCATCCAGCAACTCTTGTGCGGCGCTGACCTCGTCTGGCGTGATAGTGTGGTCGGCTTGCACCAACAGCTGCACACCCAGCGGCAAGCTCCTGATGACATGGTATTCCACCACTGTTGCGCCGTGGAATGCCTCTGCCTCGAGCCGCGCGCGGATATGCGCCTGATCAATGGCTTGCGAGCCGAGCCTGCCAAAAACCAGCAGCACCAGCAGGGCGATCACCGCGAGCATCAGCCGCCAAATCCGCAAATGCCGGCGACTTGCGCCCTCGCGCTCTTGGCTGGGGTGCATGCCCATCCACAAAAATGTGATGTATTGCGCCGCGATGATGAAGGCGATATTTGCCAGGAAGAGCAGGTTCGCGCCAAAAGCCAGGTCGATATCGCTCAGCGCCAAACCCAGCCCAATGGTGCAGATTGGCGGCATCAGCGCAGCCGCGATCGCCACGCCAGCCAAAGCAGCCGGGATGCCTTTGCGCGCTGTGGCATAAGCCGCCACCCAGCCTGATACCAGCGCGATAGCCGCATCCAGCAGGTTGGGGCTGCCACGCACCAGCATCTCTTCTGTTGGCGTATCAATGGGCAGCGCCACGCCCATCACCAGCGAAATCAGCAGCGCCAGCGTCACCCCTTGGAAGAGCGACACACTGGCGCGCCGAGTCAGCTGCAAGATGCCGCTGGCCATCCCGGTGGAAAAACTGGACAAGGGCGACATCAAGGGCGCAACCAGCATCGCTCCGATAATGACCGCCGCGCTGTTGGTCAGCAAACCCAGCGTGGCCAATGCCGCCGAAAGCACGATCATCACCAGATAATCCAGGTTGGAGCTGGCGTTCTTTTGCGCGCTCCAGATCATCTCGGTCTGTTCCACCTGCGTGAGTCGTGGATTGAAACGGGCGATGCCGTGCTCGATCGTGCCGCGAAGTCCGCGATGCCACTCGATCTGCGAGATCAAAATGACGGGTCCCGGCACCTGATTCAGCAGTTGGTTGCTTACATCGTTGGTGATCTGCCGTTCAAAGTCGCTTTTCTGTGAAAAACCCAGCACCAGCAGGTCATCGGCAGTGACCAAGCCCAGGATTTCTTGCGCGGGCTGGCTGCTGGTGATGATGCGTTTGCTCAGGTCGCGTTGATGGGGCAAACGCGCCTCGTAGCTGGTGATGGCGGCTTCGTGTACGGGGTTGTAATGATAATCGTGCTGCACATTCAACTGCTTCAGCGGTATGCCGTGCTGGATGGCCAGGCTGACGCCCAGCCGCACCGCATGAGCGGCAGCTAGCCGGCCATCGACCGGGACGACCACCTGGTCATAACCGGGAGAGTGCGACTGCCGATAGATCAAGACGCCGCAGGGCGCTGTCGCGATGACATTCTCGACGACTGTGCCCAGCTTGACCTGCCCTTGAGTCGACTGTTGCACGCCCAGGATAATGACATCCGACCCGCGTTCACGCGCAATATCCAGGATGCCGCGGGATACGCTGTCGGCCATTTCAGTAACCAGCTCGACGCGGCGCTCTCCCCCCGTGTGGCTGAATTCATCAATGATTTCTTGCAACTCGTCGCTTACCGTGGCGGTATGTTCGACATTGCCCAGAGAGATCACCAAAGCGATGACCAGTCCCTCGCCGGGATGCACGATTTCGCCGGCGATGCGCAGCATGTTCACGGCTGTATCGGGTCGTCCCAGCGGAACAACCACCGTGCGCGCATAATAATTGTGGACGGGCAGAGGAGTTTCCGGCGTGGCGCTCATAATTGAGAACCTTGGCGGACCTTGCCGGCTGTGGGCAGCGCAATTCAGGAGGCTGCTGTGTGGTCCGCGCTCCTTGCCACAGCAGCGCTCAATCGAGGATGACCGGCTCTCCCGTGAATTGCGTGCTGTTTTCGCTGTATTGCATGAGTTCGATACGCACGCCGCTGGGGTCGGTCAGCCAGGCTTGCCAATTGTTGTCGGCACCCATTTTCTTTGGCTCGACAGCAACGCCGCGAGCCGTCAATGCCGCGATCGTTTGGTCGATATCGGCGACTTCCAGACAGAAATGCTTCATGATGGGTCGTTCATGATTGGGCGCTGCGCCTTCTGCGAAGATCTCGATGAAAGTGGTTTCGCCAGCTTTGACATAGAAGCCGAAGCGCTCGTCCCTGCGGATGAAGTCAAAGGCTTTTTCCATGCCCAACCCCTCGACATAGAAGCGCTCGGACGCAGCCAAGTCGGTCGCCCCGATGCAGACATGCGCCAATCGTGTGAACATATTGTTTTGCCTCCTGTCTGATTAAATCCTAACCTGTTGCGCCCGCAGTCGCAAGCTGTTGCAGTGCGCCGCAAACCATTCGCCATGCTGCTGACCTCACGGCGACGACTTCAAAATGACCGGCCTCGGGCACGACCAGCAACTGCGCCTGGTCGCCATGTTGCGCCGCCGCCTCGGTATATTGGCGGGCTTCTTGCAGGATGTCGCTGTCATGCTCGCCAACCAGGATCATCTGTCGCGCGCCCAGCGGCAGCAGTTGCGCAGGTGAACCAGCTCGGTAATTCGCGGCAGCCTCTTCCGGAGAGCCGCCCATGACATCCAGCAGCGCCTCGCCACAAGCACCCCTCCGCCAGCCGCTCGCGATATCGGTCAGCGGTGCCAATGCCAGCACGGCCTGTATCGGGGTGGGATCTGCGCTGTACAAGGGGTTGTCAGCTGGAATGCGCATTCGCCCGGCCAGCCACAGCGCCAGGTGTCCGCCCGCCGAATGCCCGGCGCTGATGACACGGTCCAGATCAAGTTCATGCTCCACCGCGATCTGCCGCAAAAAGTCGACCGCCGCAGCCGCATCCAGAAACATGCGCGGGAAGCCGCCATCGCAGCCATGCCGCCGATATTCGATATTCCAAACGGCGTAACCCCTGCCGACCAGATCCGCGACAAGCGAGCTCAAGGGCCGCAAATCGTAGAGCTCGCGATAGCAGCCACCATGGATCAAGCTGATGACCGGGTGGGGCGGCAGAGATTCTGGCAGGCTCAGTTCAGCGAATTGCAGGGGATGCGCGCCATAGGCATAGCGAAAGTCACCTGCCTGCTGCGGGAAACGCAGATAATCTTCAGCGCTCAGCAGCTCGCTCACAAGATATTCAGCGGGTCGCGCGGGTCGATGTCTTCGTCGAAGGGGAGATGCCGAACCACATTGGTCACCTGGTATACCGAGCCCAGCCAGTTGTTGAAGATGGCTCTGGCGGTATCGCCCCAGGTGTTGTCCAGATGAGGCAGAAATTGCTCTTCGGGGAAGTCGGGCAGGGGCTCGTTGTTTTCCAGAGCCAGCTGGGCGCGCACGAGGTATCGCTCGGCGATTTCTCGGGCTGGCAGCGAGAAGTAATTGTCAGGGTAGGGCGGTTGGGCATTTTTCCCGTTCAGATAGTCCAACAAGTCGCGCTTGTATTCCTTGAGCAGGCTGTTGATGTCGTATTCGGGATGCCCCTGAAAGTAGACCATGCGCAGCTGATCGGGGCTGACCGCCATGTGCACATCGCCATTGAAGCTTTGGATCAGCACAGTCAAGCCAGCCGCTTCGATCTGCGCGCGGCTGATGTCGTTCCAGCGCGAATGCGGCACATCAAAGCGCGTGTTAATCTCGCGCAGCAGCGGGTGACTGGGCTGGGTTACGCGATGCTCAAACACGCCCCACTTTTTGTCAGGGCGTTTGACGCGGTCAATTGAGTGCAGGTATTTCAACAGCGCGTGCGTGGCCAAACAACTGCACAGGGTCGAAGTTACATGCTGGCGCGCCCAGCCAATCACCTCGGTCAAGGGCTGCCAAAAGGCTTCCTGGTCGAGGCTGGGGTTGGCGACATTGGCACCGGTGATGATCAGCGCGTCCAAGCCTTCTCGTTTGACCTGCTCGAAAGTCGTGTAATACCGGTCGATATAGGCTTGCGTATCGGCGCTGCGTCCCAAGCCCGGCACAGAAAATACATGCACATAAAATTGGGCGATCTGGTTGCAATTGCCGACCAGGCGCATGAACTGGCGCTCGGTGATCTGCAGCGCGGCATCGGGCATCATATTCAGCAAGCCGATATGCAGTTCGCGGATATCCTGGCTTAGCGCGCGGCGCAATGTCAGCACTTCTTGCCCGCGTTGGCGCAGGCGGTCGAAGCTGGGCAAGGGCGTGTGGGCGACCAAAGGCATGAGCCACTCCTGGTAACATGCAACGCTGGTTCGGGGAGCAGTATAGCAGATGCGCAGGCGTATACTATGCTTGGGGCAGGTGGTGCGGCGGCCGCGCGCCTGGCTCAGCGCAGGTGTTCGCCGGCGTTTACTTGCAGCAATGTGCCGGTGATGTAGTCTTCGCGACACAAATAAGCCACCGCTCGCGCCACATCTTCTGGCGTGCCGGTCTTCTGCAAAACGCTGCGCTGTCCGACGCGAGCCCAGTCTTCATCGCTGATATCGCGCCCGGCTGTTTTCATGACTGGTCCCGGCGCGATGGCATTGACGCGGATGGAAGGACCCAGCGAAAGCGCGCTAACCTGAGTCAGCATCCACAATGCCGATTTGCTAATGCCATGATGAGGATATTGCTGCCAGGGATCATTGGCACCGGCATCGCAGATATTGATGATGACGCCGCCGGGCAGGGCATTCTGTGCCATCAGACGCGCCGCATGCTGCGTGACCAGGAAGGGCGCGCGCAGATTAACCGCCATTGTCGTGTCCCAATCTGCCAGCGACACCTCCAGCAGGTCCCGCGCTTGAAAGACGGCAGCACTGTTGACCACAATATCCAGCCGCCCAAAACGTTCTCGAAGCGCTACAAACAAGGCCTCGATCTCGGCGGGTTTGGCAAGGTCAGCGCGCACGCTGTGTGCCGCCACGCCGCTGGACTTGATTTCTCGCACGGCATCGCGCGCCAGTTCGTCGCCGGCGCTGTGATAGTGCACCAGGATGTCTGCGCCCTGCCGCGCCAGCTCGACTGCGATCGCCCGCCCGACACGATGCGCCGCGCCAGTAACCAGAACCACCTTGCCGCTCAAATCGACTTGCATGGCAGCACCTTCCGAATTAACCTGCGTCCGCTAGGGCATCCAGGTAGACGCCCATTTCATCGTAGCGCATTTCGCCCAGTTTCATGTGCCGCACTGTG
Organism: Anaerolineae bacterium; assembly: GCA_022823945.1. Taxonomy (GTDB): domain Bacteria; phylum Chloroflexota; class Anaerolineae; order Aggregatilineales; family Phototrophicaceae; genus UBA6055. The sequence goes on from JAJEBK010000012.1 coordinate 53,932, forward strand.
CCTTCGCCATCAATGACAAAAGTGGTCGGCAGGTTTTGCACACCATAATCGCGCTTGACGACCTGGTTGATATCCAGCGCCACGGGCAGATTTTGCAAGCCGATTTCGCGCAAGAAGCCTTCGACCTGCGCGCCTGTTTCACCCAGATTGATGGTGAGCAGGGCGGGTCCAGCCGGGTTGGCGCTGTGCTCGGCGGCGAATTCTGCCAGGGCGGGCAGCTCGCGGACGCAAGGCGCGCACCAGGTCGCCCAGAAATTCAGGAAGAGTGGCCGCCCGGCATAGTCGCCTGGCGAAACCAGGGTCGTGCCAGCCAGCCGCGGCAGTCGAAAGTCCGGCGCGGGAAAGTCGAGCACGCTGCGCGGTGGAGCAGGCGCAAAAGTCGGGGTCGGGGTCGCACCCGGGCGGATCTCCAGCGCGAGCATCATCAGGGCCACGAGGATCGCCAGCAGCGGCAGAATCAGCAGGACGAGCAGGGTTGGTGAGGGGGCAGCGCCCGCATCTGTAGGCTGGTCACTCATGACTGCCTCGTCAGAATACCCAGCCTTCGTTCTTCATCAGCGTCGCTAAGTTCATGAATTGGATTCCGAATTCCTTGCAGATATTGGGTATCTTTGCCGCATTTGGTTTCTCAACTTCCTCTGTTACCACGGACCAATTCAGAATCTTGGCGCGGGCAATGACCAAGGCATCTGCATTGATGCCGCCTTTCAGTAGGGTTTGTCTTGAGATATTGTGTTGGAAATGTTGATTGGAGAATATGGTAGTAACAAAATCCTCTTCTTGCGCAGAAGGTATCTCGAACAGTTTCTTGTACCTGCTCATTCCATCGGCTATCAATGAATTTCTGTACGCTTGCAATTCCCTCCTTACTTCTCTTGTCGATGTAACGCGATTCTCAAGAACAAGATTGTCGAAGGCCGCCCAAAGTGTAGGAAAGGTTTCAATGTAGTAGAACCGAAATAACTGGGACCAAACATTCGTATCAAGAACATACACTACGCGCTGCTCCTGATTAGATAATCTTCAAGGCGTTCCAGGTTGCCTGGTTTTATATCCAGGTATTCTCCAAGTTCTTCCCATGTGATTGCATTCTGATAGTATCGTTCAAACGCCAGCGAAATGTATTCGCGACCCAAGTACGATGTCCACGAGTAGTACTTGTTGCCTCCGCTGCCACCTGCTTTGCGCTGCGCCTTCCATTCATCAGACGCGAGCTGATATTCTTCCTGCGTGATCATTCCGCGTCTTAGCATTTTTCTGTACATCACTTCTCGGCTCACACTAAACATTGCCGCCATCCGTATCGCGAGCTTGCGGGACGCACTTTGAACAAGCGCCGATCCATCCAACTCGTCAAACACTTCGTCAAAGACGCGATCGGGCGCGAGAGTTTCGGCAGCCATGGCATTACACAAGACTTCAATGCGGCGCGGCGCACCGATTAAGTCGTCCAGGAAGTCATCTTCACGCGTATCGATTCCGCTGGTATCAAGCAGTAAGTGAGCAAGTTCGTGAAAGAGCGTGAATATCTGCCGAGTGGCAGTCGTGGAATTGTTCACAAAAATGATAGGAAATTCGGGGTCATGCAGACTGAACCCTGAATACTCTTCATTTTCTTTTCCGAAGGCATCTTTGAAGACATAAATGCCTGACTTGTAGAACGCCCGGCGCCATGCCTTGAAGGCATCATCGGGTTTCCTCCAGCTAAACTGCTCTTCAAAGTCGATACCGAGCAACCTTCGAGCCTCTGTCGCCACCTTATCGACCGAGTCCGTTGCGGATACTGATGCTTCTCGCGTGATAAGTCGCGAGGCAGGATTGCGCCCGCCGTTCAATTCTGAAAGGCTGATTTGAAACGCTTGACCTTTGCGAATTAGCAAGCGAATCTTGGGTGGGATCGCATCAAAATGGCTCGTATGTAATGTGCGAAACGACTCCCTCGCGTCTGGAACTATCGGAATTTCTGGAAAGTAAAAGACCACAAGCGGAACTTTCAGCTTTTCAGATAGCCGTTCCAACTGCGGGTACGATGGGCGCGATGTACCGGCCTCCCATTCTGCTAAACGAGGAAACTGTTTTAGGATGCGTTCGTCGTTAGGCTGAAAACCTGCTCGCTGCCGCGCCCAAGCTATGATGTCAGCATTCACTGGCATTATTGCGACTCAGCCTCTTGTGTTCACCAGAAGCAATACGCTACTCTCGGTACCATATCAGTCCATGGCGATAGTAGCATTAGCATCTGCCAAGGTCAAACACCCCTACTCAAACACCCAGCCATCCACATCGCGCGACCAGCCGCTGTACAACTCGCTATCCGCAAAGAAGTTCGCCACTTCGATCTCGCCATTTTCGACGCTGTCGCTGCCATGCACCAGGTTGCGTCCGATCTCCAGCCCATAATCGCCGCGTATCGTGCCGGCCGCCGCTGCCGATGGCTTGGTCGCGCCGATAGTCATGCGCGCTGCCGAAACTGCGTCTGTGCCTTCCAGCGCCATCACAACCACTGGTGCCGAGATGATATAGCCCACCAGCCCGCCGAAGAAAGGCCGCTCGCGGTGGACAGCATAATGCCGCTCCGCCAATTCGCGCGAGATTTGCAGCAGCTTCATGCCGATGATTTTCAAGCCGCGTTGTTCAAAGCGCTTGATGACTTCGCCAGTCAGACCGCGCTGCATGGCATCCGGTTTGACGATGATCAGTGTGCGTTCCAAGAGATTGCCTTTCTGTCGCTGTAGATGCTGTTGATGCCCGCTAATCATACTGTGGCGCGCGCGAAATGTGTATGCACAGCCTCGCCAGCGTCAGCCTGACACATCGGCGCACGCTCTGCTATGATGCGCGGGCAGGGAAAGGAAAAAGCATGAGCGCGGATTTTTGGGCGGACCAGGTCGTCATCGTCACGGGCGGCGCAGGTTTTTTGGGGCGGCATGTTGTCGAAGAGCTGCGGGCGCGGGGGGCGGAAGCTGTCATCATCGTGCGCAGCGCCGATTATGACCTGCGCCAGCAAGCGTCGGTCGCGCAGCTGGTTGCCGACCATCCCGCCGCTAGCATGGTCATTCATCTGGCGGCCAATGTCGGCGGCATCGGCATCAACCGCGAACATCCTGGCTTGTTCTTTTATGAAAATCTGATGATGGGAACGCTGATGCTGGAATACGCCCGGCGGGCTGGCGTGGGTAAATTCGTGGGCATCGGCACGATTTGCAGCTACCCCAAGTTCGCGCCCATCCCCTTCCGCGAAGATGACATCTGGAATGGCTACCCCGAAGAAACCAACGCGCCTTATGGCCTGGCGAAAAAGATGCTGCTGGTACAAAGCCAAGCCTACCGTCAGGAATACGGCTACAACGCCATTCACCTGCTGCCGGTCAACTTGTATGGACCGCACGACAAGTTCGACTTGCGCGCTTCGCATGTTATCCCAGCCGTCATCCGCAAGATGGTCGCTGCACAAGAAAGCGGCGCTTCCTGTGTGACACTTTTTGGCGATGGCAGCCCGACGCGCGAGTTTCTCTTCGTGCGCGACGCGGCCGAGGGCATCGTGCTGGCAGCGCAGCGCTACAACGGGTCCGAGCCAGTCAACCTGGGCAGCGCCTGCGAAATCAGCATCCGCGAGCTGGTACGGTTGATTGCGGAGGAAGTCGACTTCCGCGGCGAGCTATTTTGGGACACAAGCAAACCCAACGGCCAGCCGCGCCGCAAGCTGGATGTATCGCGCGCCGAGCGAGACTTCGGGTTTGTGGCGCGCACTGACTTCCGCGAGGGCTTGCGCGAGACGATAGCCTGGTATCGTGCCAATCGAGAAGTTGCGGATAGCTAACCTGCGCAGGCATAACGAATATCTCGCTGCCAAGTTCCCATTGCGCCATTTTGGTCAATTTGGGCGTTATTTGCTATACTTGCATCACATCTGCTACTATTTGTTCATCGCGTCTGCGACCAACTGTAGTCGAGCGCCACTGTCGCGCAAGGGGGTGACACTTTGAGCGTGCTATTGGAAGTCAAGGATCTGGTCGTCAGGTTCTATACGCAAGAAGGCACTGTCTTTGCGGTCAATGGCGTGTCATTCGACCTGGAAGAAGGCGAGACGCTGGGCATCGTTGGCGAAAGCGGCAGCGGCAAAAGTGTCAGCTCGCTCGCGCTGATGGGCTTGATCCCCAGCCCGCCTGGCAAGGTCGAAAGCGGCACGGTCATATTTGAAGGGCGCGACTTGCTGCAGCTAAAGCCGGATCAAATGCGCCTCATCCGTGGCAAGGAGATCGCCATGATCTTCCAGGACCCGATGACCTCGCTGAATCCGGTCTTGACGATCGGTACGCAGATTACCGAATCGCTGAAGCTGCACGAGGGTATGAACACCTCGCAATCTCGCAAGCGCGCGGCCGACCTGCTGGACATGGTGGGCATTCCCGATGCCTATCGCCGCCTGGATGATTATCCGCATCAATTCTCCGGGGGCATGCGCCAGCGCGTCATGATCGCCATGGGCTTGTCCTGCAATCCCAAATTGCTGATCGCCGACGAGCCCACCACCGCCCTTGATGTAACCATCCAGGCGCAGATTATTGAATTGGTCAAGCAGCTAAAAGACGAATTCAACATGGCGATGATCTGGATCACCCACGATCTGGGCGTGGTCGCTGGCATCGCCGACCGCATTCAGGTGATGTATGGCGGGCGCATCATGGAGTCTGGCTCTTCGCACGAGGTGTTTGGCGACAGCCGCCACCCCTATACAGTCGGGCTGCTGGGCTCGCTGCCGCGCCTGGATTCCAGCGGAGAAGAGAAACTGACGCAGATCGAAGGTTCGCCGCCCGATATGCGCAACGAACCCGAAGGCTGTCCGTTTGCGCCGCGCTGCGACACGCGCGAGTTGCTGCAGCTGGACAAATGCTGGGATCAACGTCCGCCGCTGGAGATCGTTCCCGATTCCTCTGGCATTGTTCAACATGTCATGTCCTGCTGGGCAGATATCCGCGAAGGGGTAGCCGAACATGTCTAGTCAAGTGATGGAACACACAACGCGCAAAAGCCAGGCCGATGGCGATATCATCCTGGAAGTCAAAGGCTTGAAGAAGCACTTCCCCATCTCGTCTGGCATCGTTTTCCAGCGCCAGGTCGGGGCAGTGCGCGCTGTTGATGGCATCAGCTTCGATGTCGTGCGTGGCGAGACACTGGGCTTGGTCGGCGAATCTGGCTGTGGTAAAAGCACAACCGGGCGCACCATTTTGCAGCTCTACCGCCCGACCGAAGGCAGCGTCAAGTTTGAAGGGCAAGAACTTTCCACCATGGCCGGCAACGACCTGCGGCAGATGCGCCGGCGGATGCAGATTATCTTTCAAGACCCGTTTGCCTCGCTCAACCCGCGCATGACCGTGGGCAGCATCGTCAGCGAACCGCTGCAAATCCACAACATCTACAGCAACAAAAAAGAGCGGCAGCAATATGTCGAGCAGTTGATGGAAAAGGTGGGGCTGAACCCCTACTTCATCAATCGCTATCCGCACGAATTCAGCGGCGGTCAGCGGCAACGCATCGGCATCGCGCGCGCGCTGGCTCTGGAGCCCAGCTTCATCGTCGCCGACGAGCCTATCTCGGCGCTGGATGTATCAATCCAGGCGCAAGTCGTCAACCTGATGGAAGAACTGCAAGACGAACTAAACCTGACTTACCTCTTCATCGCCCATGACTTGAGCATGGTGCGGCATATCTGCGACCGCGTGGCTGTGATGTACCTGGGCAAAATCGTCGAGCTGGGTCCCGTAGACGCTGTCTATGACAATCCGCAGCACCCCTACACGCAAGCGCTGCTGTCGGCTGTGCCCGTGCCCGACCCAGGCGTCGAAGAAAGCCGCCAGCGCATCATCATCAGTGGCGACCTGCCCAGCCCGGCGAATCCACCGACCGGCTGCAACTTTAACACGCGCTGCCCAGTGGCTTTTGACCTCTGCTACCAAGAGCCCGATCCGCCGCTGGTCGAGGTGCTGCCCAACCACTTCGTGAGCTGTCATCGGGTGACTTAGGCGATCCAATTTGTGTTATACTGGCTATCGGGATGTGAGGTATTGCGGATACGCCCCCGCCTGGTCAATTCGGACAAATAGGCAAATGCCATGGATTGGGAACAAATTGCTACAATTGCGATATTGATCGCTACACAGGCTGGGTTATTCCTTTGGCTTAGAAATGATATTCAGCAACTTCGTAAAGATATGGACGAACGTTTGCGTACGGTTGAGAAGGAACAGGCTCGAATGGCCGGTTTGCTGGAAGGAATGGGCTTTACAAATCGTGTGACAGCAAACGAATCGCGTACTTGACGACACTGACCACCTCTACCGAGCGATTTCCCAATGAAATCGTTATGGGCAGACTGGGCATTAGGCTGGTTGGAAGTTTGTCTTTTGCGACGTACGGAAAACGCGCCACTAATCAGTCTCGGTCCGGCATTTGGTCTTGTACGCCTGCAGGTGCTGAAAGAGCTGCTGCGCGGCAGCTTCATTGCCGTAGGGCGTAGCGATCTCATAGACTGCCCCAGGTGACAAGCTGCCAGCGTCTTCCGCTGACAAATCATCTACCAGGAATTGGATGACCTTCAGTTTGTTCTCACGGTCTAGCGTGTGAAGTTCTTCAAGCAACGCATGTGGAGGCATACTTGCGCCCCTTTCGCGCCATCATCACGCGCATTATATGCTATCACATTTCTGTCAGCAGTTGGGCGAGTTGCCGCCTCACCCCTACACCGTGCATCGTGCGGAGATCAACCCGCCACAGCCCCATCCACGATCGCCACGAACTCATCGGCGTTGAGCGTCTCTTGCTCGATCAGCACCGCCACCAGCTCTTCCATTTTCTCGCGCCGCGCGGTCAGTAGATCCTTCGCGCGTTGGTAGGCTTGCTGCAAGATGCGCTTCACTTCGTCATCAATCTGCTGGGCATAGTGCTCGCTATAATCGCGCTGTTCGCTGATTTCGCGCCCGAGGAAGACCGCCCCGCCACCATTGCCATACGCTCGCGGTCCCAACAGGTCGCTCATGCCAAACTGCGTCACCATCGCCCTCGCCATCCGCGTCGCCTGTTGCAGGTCGTTGCTGGCGCCCGTGGTGAACTGATTGTAGATGATCTCTTCGGCTGCGCGCCCGCCCATAGCCGCCACGATGTCGTCCTCAAACTTTTCGCGTGTGATCAACATGTCATCGCCATCGGGCAGCGGCATGACATATCCACCGGCCCGCCCGCGTGACACGATGGTGATCTTGTGCACCGGGTTGGTGTTTTCCAGCAGATGAAAGAGCAAGGCGTGCCCGGCTTCATGATAGGCGACCTTCTCTTTTTCTTCGGGCGTGATGACACGGCTGCGGCGTTCAGGACCCATGACCACGCGCTCCATCGCCTCTTGCATCTCGGTCATGGCGATCTTGTTCTGGTCGCGCCGCGCAGCCAGGATAGCCGCCTCGTTGACCAGATTCTCCAGGTCTGCGCCGCTGAAGCCCGCGGTGATCTTCGCCAGCGCTTCTACATCAACATCGCCAGCCAGCGGTTTGCCGCGCGAATGCACCTTGAGGATGTCTTGCCGTCCGCGAACATCGGGATTGTCCATCACCACCTTGCGGTCGAAGCGCCCCGGACGCAGCAACGCCGGGTCCAGAATATCCGGGCGGTTGGTGGCCGCGATGATGATGATGTTGGTATCGTTGTCGAAGCCGTCCATTTCCACCAGGATCTGGTTGAGCGTCTGCTCGCGTTCATCGTGGCCCCCGCCCAGCCCAGCGCCACGATGCCGCCCGACCGCGTCGATCTCATCCACGAAGACGATAGCCGGCGCTTCGGCTTTGGCGCGCTCGAACAAGTCACGCACACGGCTGGCGCCCACGCCAACGAACATTTCAACAAACTCTGAACCGGAGATGCTGAAGAATGGCACACCCGCCTCGCCAGCTACAGCGCGAGCCATCAAGGTCTTGCCAGTGCCGGGTGGTCCGACCATCAGCACGCCTTTGGGCACGCGCGCGCCCAGGCGAATGAACTTCTCTGGCTCTTTGAGGAACTCGACGATTTCCTTGAGGTCTTCTTTGGCTTCGTCTGCGCCGGCGACATCTTTGAAAGTAACCTGCGGGCGTTCCATATCGCGGGCGACGCGTGGTTTGCTGCGCCCAAAGCTCATAGCCTGGTCTTGTCCGGCGCGCATGGAACGCATCATACGCCACAAGAACCAGACGATGATCAGAATTGGCACCACGCCCAGCAAGATCTGAAAAATGATGCTGGTGGTCTCATCAGCCGGCTCATAATAATAGTCGATGCGGTCGCGCGTGCTGGCAGAAACGCCCAGGGTCTCCATGACAGTGAAAAAGTCCGATGTCGGGTTCTTGTAGACGACTTCGCTGCGACCATCGGTATAGGTCACTTGCAGCTCCATGCCGCCTCTTTCGATAACGCGCTCGACACTGCCGCGCCGAATATCGTCTACCAGCCGATTCATAGGCGTGTTGTTGCCAAATTGCACCGCCGCGCGGCTGTTGAAAGCCAGCAAGAACATCGCCAACACGACCACGCCAACCACGATCCAGATGCGCTGATTGGGGCTGCCAAAAGGCGACTTGCCGCCATCGTCGTTCCTCTTGCTGTCTTTGCCGCCTTCCGAAACATGCCGAGGTGGCTCTTGTCGATTGTTCATGGGTTAGGCTCCGTCTGCGCGCGCGGGCATTATACACACCGCTTCAATAACAATGACCCAATCGCGGCGCAACAGGTGATAAATCTTATGCCATCTTAATGCCTTCGCCACTGATTTTCTGCCCCGCTTTCGCTATGATTGGCGGCCAAGCTTCCCATAGCAACTTGAAGATTCTGCATGAGCGAGCGCAGCAACGACGACTGGCTGGCAGCCCTCCACGACCCGACAGCGCAAACGGCTGCACTCGGCGACCTGCGGGCGCGTCTGCAACGCAGCATCTATTTCTACCTCAGCCAAGACCGCAGCGACTTGCGCGGATTGGCAGCGCAGGAATTGACGCAGATGGCGGAAGACCTGGCGCAAGACGCCACCCTGCGCGTGATGGACAATCTGCACAAGTTCCGCGGAGAAAGCCGCTTTACCACCTGGGCGACCAAGATCGCCATCCGCCTGGCCATCAGCGATCTGCGCCGCGCCCGGTATAAAGACTTCAGCCTCGAGCAACTGACCGTCGATGGCGAGCTGCTGCCAGGCCGTGCCCGTTTGACCAGTCCGTCTGCGCCCACGCCCGAACGAGCCGCCGAACGCGACGATGTGCTGCAGAAGATCGAGCTGGCGCTGCGAGAGGCGCTGACCGAGCGGCAGTATCAGGCGCTGGTGGCTGTGGCGCTGAAAGGCGTGCCCATGGATGTGCTGGCCCAGCGAATGGACAGCAACCGCAACGCGCTCTACAAGCTGATTCATGATGCCCGCCGCAAGCTGAAAGCGCACCTGGAAGAGCAGGGCATGTCGACCGACTACATGATGAACTTGTTTGGCGATTAGAGGCTAGTGCTTCTGCAAATGCCTCAATTTGGGCAATTGCTTGTGTCAAGGGCTTTCATACTGTAAAATTGATGTTACAATACAAACAGATGTTCGTATTGTGGCGAACTACGATAGTTGTGGTATGGTTCAGAGAGGCTCGTCTCAATGAGTGAACCATCCTATCTGAACTGTGTATTCTATAAGAACGCGCAGGCTATGGATGAAGTACCGGACGAAGCAGTTGACCTGATCGTCACTTCCCCTCCTTACTTCAATGTCAAAAACTACGCTTTGGACGGCTTTCAACGCAATAGTCACAGTGCAAAGCGCTCGGGACAGTTGGGTGACTTGCACTATTACCCAGAGTTCATTTCCGAGCTTCTTGTGGTTTGGCGAGAGTGCGAGAGGGTGCTAAAGCCAAACGGCAAGTTGGTTATAAACTCGCCGCTGATGCCGATGAAGAAGTCCGAATACCGAACACATTATAACCGACACATTTTTGACTTGAATGCCGACATACAGCACTCCATCTTGTATCAGAATAGCACAGACCTCTACCTGTACGATGTGTTCATATGGGACCGTTCTAATTCGAGCAAGCGACTGATGTTTGGAAGTTACCCATATCCACGCAACTTCTACGCGCAGAATACCAGCGAGTTCATAACGGTGTATGTGAAGGATGGCCGCCCCCAAAATGATGTTCCGCCGCATTACAAGGAGTTGAGTCGTTTATCTCAAGATGAATGGGTGGAATACACCAAGCAGGTCTGGAGAATTCCGATTCCGGGCAAGGATGACCTTGCTTTTGGTGAACACAGCGCGATTATGCCAGAGGAGATTGCCTATCGCTGCGTACGCTTGTTTTCATATGTAGGCGACACAGTGTTGGATCCCTTTGCGGGCAGCGGCACAACACTCAAAGTTGCCAAACAGAACGGGCGCAATTTCATTGGTTACGAGATCATGGAAAGCTACAGACCAATAATTGACAAGAAACTCAATCACGCACGCTATAGACGATTGAAAAATTGATATGAACACGAGGTTGAAAGTAAACGAGATACATTGTCTTGACTGCTTCGAGTTGCTGAACCTTGTTGACGATAGCGTCGTCGACTTGGCGGTCGTGGATCCACCATATAATCTGAAAAAGGCGGAATGGGATAGCTTTGCAACCGAACAGGACTTCTTCGACTTCACCTTTTCTTGGATAGATGCCTTACTTCCGAAGTTGCACGATGATGGAAGCCTCTATATTTTCAATACGCCTTACAACAGTGCTTTCATTCTGCAGCACCTGGTTGCCAGGGGCATGCTGTTCCAAAACTGGATAACCTGGGATAAGCGAGATGGCATGGGTGGGGCGCGCCGTCGCTACAGCAATGGTCAAGAAACGATACTATTCTTTACCAAGAATAAGCATCACACTTTCAACTACGATGATATTCGCGTCCCTTACCAGTCTACTAACAGAATCAATCATGCGAAAACCAAAGGTATCCTAAAAAATGGCAAGCGATGGTTTCCGAATCCCAATGGGAGGTTATGTGGAGAAGTATGGCACTACAGCAGCGCTCGGCACAAGAACAAGCTCAATGGCAGGGTACGCTCGCTAGGGCACGCGACTCCAAAACCGCTTGACATGATTGAGCGTATCATCAAGGCAAGTTCCAACAAGGGTGACTTGGTTCTCGACTGCTTTGCCGGCACAGGCACCACTGCAATAGCGGCCAAGCGGCTGGGCAGAAACTTTATGTGCGGGGATCAGAGCGCAGAATATGTTAACATGGCTCGCGAGCGACTGCAATCGGAAGTGGTGGAATCCTAAGCAATGAGAAAATATGTGAGCAGTATCAATCCAGGCAATGAAGCGCTTGAGTTCATAGACCGTCGTCTGGCCGATGACAAGTATCGAGGAAGTAGGTCGTCACAGCACAACCGCTTCTCGATGGACAAAGTCATCACAATCTTGAATCTCCTTGACAAGTATGCGCCTAATCGCGAATTGATGCAGATTCGCACAATGGACATGTCAAAGCGGCCGCATAACATCCCCGGCGAAGCTGCATACGCCCGATTTTGCGATGAAGCGAAGCGATCGACAGGCAGCGGCACGCAGGACGCGATGCGTAAGAATCACTTTCCCGACTGGCATCGCATGGGATTAATTGTACGTTATGGGGGCAACCAACAGCCCACGGATCCCTATAGATCACAACCTGTCAAGTTTGTCGCGCTAAGTAAGCAGGGATTTCGACTCTTGCGAGCAGACGGCATTGACGAGAAATACTACATTTATTCGAGTGGCCTTGACAAGCTGCTCGAGGGCTACATCACTATTTTGTTGTTGTTGCTGCGAAATAAGCAATTCGCGCTGAAGAGAGTTGAGATTCATGAATTCATGTTCTTTGTGTCCGCAATTGGCACTGACTCAACCTTCAACATAGGCTTTACGGACTGTGTCGATCTTATCCATGCGTATAGGTCGCTAGGAACTGCCAAGCGACGATCCACCGTCGAGACACTACCTGTATAGTCCCATATTGAGATGGTGTGGTTTTTGATGAAATCGTTCCGGTGTTTCTCGCCAACGATCACAGATGAATTCATAGGGACTTCGCCCCTTCAGGGTCTTCAGTCTTTTGCCAAAATTGTATGCCTGCA
>JAJEBK010000003.1 GCA_022823945.1 Anaerolineae bacterium
CGAGGTAGTCTACAATCAGCTACGACCGCATAGCGCTCTAGGCTACAAGACGCCGGCAGAAACCGAGGCGCAGTGGCAGCAGCAAAACTCCCTCAAAGTTTCTGAGATTTTGTGTCCAATAAAATAGGACCATTACACCCCATCCCCCGGCCCCTTCCTCCACAAGGAGGGAAGGGGAGCTAAGCAATCCGATATTTTTGCAAAAAAGCCCCTCCCTCATTTTGGGGGAGGGGTTTGGGGTGGGGGTTTTGCGCAGGCGCGCGCTTTGTGGTCAAATGCAGCCGACAGCTAACACAGGATCCACCACATGAGAATCGACCGTGTTCGCGCCATCCATGTCCGCGCGCAGTGGGATTATCACGAGCCTGTCGCCGAAGCCCACCTCGCCAGCCCAGCCGCCATCTATCCCGAGCTGGCGGGCAAAGTCAACTGGCCCGTCGACCCAGCTGGCGGACCGCCCTATGCAATCAAACGGCGCTTTCTGCTGATTGATACCGACCAGGGCATAACGGGCGTCTGTGGCGCGCTCGGCGACGAAGACTGCGCCATCATCAAACGCACCTTTGCTGATCTGCTGATCGGCGAAGACCCGCATGCTGTCGAGCGCATCTGGGACAAGATGTATCGCCATGCCATCCACGGCCGCAAAGGCGCTGCCATGATGGCGCTGAGCAAGGTCGACCTGGCTTTGTGGGATCTCAAAGGCAAGCTGCTGGGCGCGCCGGTCTATCAACTGCTGGGCGGACCGACGCGCAGCAAAATCAAGGCATACGCGTCCATGCTGGGTTATTCGGTAGAGCCCAGCAAGGTCATCGAGCGCACCCGACAGTTTGCCGCACAGGGTTTCACCGCCTTCAAGTGGTTTTTGCCGGGCGTGCCACACGATGGCGAAGCGGGCATTCGCCGCAACCTGGCTATCATCCGTGCCGCTCGCGAAGCCGCGGGACCAGATGCCGACCTCATGTTTGATGCCTGGAGCAGTTGGAATGTGCCTTTCACCCAGCGCATGATCGAGCAATCCGCCCCCTATCGCCCGACCTGGTTCGAAGAGCCGGTGCTGGCCGACCTCATCCCGCAATATGCCGAGCTGCGGCGCGGGGCGCGTGGCGTCTTCATCAGCGGCGGCGAGCATGAATATACGCGCTGGGGCATCAAGGCGCTGCTGGATGCGCAAGCCGTGCATATCTTGCAGCCCGATGTGACCTGGGCGGGCGGCCTCAGCGAAATGACCAAGATTTGCGCGCTGGCATCGGCTTATGCCATTCCTGTCATCCCGCACCATGGTGGCTGGGCATCCACGCATTTGATCGCCTCGCAAGCCATCGCCACCTGTCCCATGCAAGAATGGCTCTTCCTGGCAGGCCGACCCGACAATGTTTTTTACAAGCACAAGCTCGTGCCGGTCGATGGTCATATTCACCTGCCGAGCGCGCCCGGTCTCAGCATGGATATGGCAGACGGGCTGGATTTGCTGGAAGAAAGTGTGCTGGCTGGACGGTGACATCTTTGCCTCGCGCCTGGCAACTTCCTCCGCAAACCGAGCCGCCCCCTGCGCTCTTTTCGGCTATCGGCGGGCACCCGATCGTGTCCAGTCGGTTGACGCGCCTGGACATCAGCGACCCTGTTGCCGCCCGACAATTCCTCGACCCCGCGCACTACAGTCCAACGCCTTCCAGGGACCTGCCCGATATCGAGCCGGCTGTGGCGCGCCTGCGACAAGCCATCCGCCTGCGACAGCGCATCCTGGTCTGGGGCGACTTTGATGTCGATGGACAGACCGCTTCCGCTTTGCTATGCGCGTCTCTCAGCCAGCTGGGCGCGCGCGTCACCGTGCACCTGCCCAACCGATTCCGCGAAGGGCATGGCATTCATCTGCCGACCCTGGAGCACCACTTGAAAAACGGCTTTGACCTGCTGCTGACCTGCGATACGGGCGTTGACGCGCACGCTGCGGTCGAGCTGGCTGGGCAACAGGGCGTCGATACCATCATCACCGACCATCATGCTTTGCCAGAGCGGCTGCCCGCGGCACTGGCTGTCGTCAATCCGCGCCGCCTGCCAGCCGGCCACCCTTTGCGAGATTTGCCCGGCGTCGGCGTAGCCTACAAGCTCATCCAGGCGTTGGAACCGGAAATCGCCGCCGCGCATGTCGATCTGGTCGCGCTGGGCATGGTCGCCGATGTCATGCCGCTGCTGGGCGAAAACCGCTACCTGCTACAACTCGGACTGGCGCAATTGCGATCTGCTCCGCGCATGGGCATCCGCGCCATCTTGCAACGCGCTCAAATTGAAGCCGCCGCGCTCAACGAGGGGCACATCGGTTTTGCTATCGCGCCCCGTTTGAACGCCCTGGGGCGGGTCGAAGACGCCAACCCGGCCATCGAGCTGCTGACCACCGACGACTTCAGCCGCGCCACGAGTCTGGCGGGCAGCCTGGAAGACGCCAACGCCCGCCGGCGATTCTTGTCCAACCAGGTGTATGCCGCCGCCATCAGCCAGATCGAAGCCGAACCGCATCTGCTGGAATATGCCGCGCTGGTCTTGCATCACCCCGAATGGCACAGTGGCGTCATCGGCATCGTGGCCAGTCGCCTGGTAGAAGAATTCGCCTTGCCCACCGTGCTGCTGTCTGCGCCCGCGGACGAGCTGGCGCGAGGCTCGGCGCGGTCGGTAGCCGGGCTGGATATCATGGCGGTGCTGCGACAGACGCAAAACCTGCTGCACACTTATGGCGGGCACAGCATGGCCGCCGGGATGAGCCTGCGCGCGCAAGCCATCAGCGACTTTCGACGCGCGCTTTCCAGAGCGGTGCGTGACCTGGGTGGCGCGCCAGCTGCTCCGCCTCTGCCCATCGACGGCTGCCTGGGCTTGCCCGAAATCACCTTTGGGCTGACGGATGAAATCGAAAGTCTGGCACCATTTGGCCCGGGCAACCCACCCATAACCCTGCTGACGCGCGGGCTAACTCTGGCCAGCCAGCGGGGCCTGGGGCGGCGCGGCGATCACCTGCAGCTGATCGTCGCCGACCAAGCCGACAACCGCCAACGGGTCATCTGGTGGCGCGGCGCGGGCAAGGCGCTGCCCAGCGGAGCCTTCGACCTGGCTTATACCTTGCGCAGCAGCCACTATCGGGGGCGGCGCGAAAACCTGGTCGAATGGCTGGACTGGCGCGAAAGCCCACGAACACCCCCCGAATTGCGATCGGAACCACCCAGCCTGCTATCCATAGACTATAGATACAGTGCAAATGCCCGAGCCGATCTGGCGCGCGTTCGCGAGCAGTATCCCGCCGCGCAGGTCTGGGCAGAAGGCGCGCAAATGCCAGCTTGTGTTACGCGCTTACAGCTTGCGCCTGGCGAGACCTTGATCGTCTGGACGATACCGGCTGCGAGCGCGATCTGGCGGGCGGCTCTGGACACAGTCAATCCAGCGCGCTTGATCGTATTTGCGGCTCGCCCAGCCTGGGGACATCCCAATGCCTTTCTGACGCGCCTCTATGGCATGGCAAAATATGCGGTCGCCCAGCGAGATGGGGTTGCGGATGTGCAAGCGCTGGCGGCGGCGCTGGGGGGCCGGGCGCTGGCGGTGCAGGCTGGATTGCATTTGTTGCGCGCGCGGGGCTTGCTGGCGCATGACAGGGGGGCGGATGGCAAGCTGCGGCTGCGGATGATGCATGTAGGAGCGGATGAGAAGCTATGTGACAAATGGCGGGCGCGCTTGAACCTGATCCTGCGCGAGACACGCGCCTACCGGGATTATTGGCGGCTGCATGCGCTGGAAGAGCTGACCGACAGCCAGCGAAAAGCCTGACAACCGAGGCGGGGGCGAACATGATACAATCCGCCGCAAACAGCCTGGGGGTTACCTGATATGTCTTTTGAGCAATCCGTATCCTGGTGGTGCTATGAGCGACGCGGCATAGATGAGAACGACTTGCTGCGCGAAATTAAAGCTATCGGATACAGCGCTGTCGAGCTAGTGCCACGCCACAAATTTTCGCTGGTCCGCGATCATGGCTTGCGCATCGCCGCCCATCAATTGCATGTGCCGCTGGAGCAGGGCATAAGCCACACAAAATACTGGAGCGATATTCAGCGCCAGGCGGACGAATCGTTGAAAATGGCGCAGGAATGGGATATCCCATTCCTCATTTGTTTCAGTGGCAATCGCGAGGGGCTGGATGACCAGCGCGGGGCAGAAAATGCCATCCGCCATCTCTCGCAACTGGCGAAGTCGGCTGAAAGCGCCGGCATCACCCTCATCCTGGAGCTGCTCAACAGCAAGGTCAATCATCCCGACTACCAGTGCGACAAAACAGCCTGGGGCGTGCAGGTGGTATCGGCAGTGAACTCGCCGTGCGCGCGCCTGCTGTATGACATTTATCACATGCAAGTGATGGAAGGCGACATCATCCAGACCATACGCGACAATTATCAGTGGATTGATTATTACCATACGGCTGGCGTGCCCGGACGCAACGAAATTGATGATGCGCAGGAACTCTATTATCCCGCCATCTGCCGCGCCATTGCCGAGACGGGCTTTACCGGGTATCTCGGGCAAGAATTTGTGCCGACCGGCGACTGGCGGTCCGCCCTGCGCGAGGCTTTCAAAATCTGCAGTGTGTGAGGGCGATTCAACAAAACCGATTTCTTGCGCTTAATACGAGCCACGATGCGGGAAGCGTCGCCAGATGCCAGCCGGTTTCTTGACCTCTTGCAGCAGCGCGATGCCCGCCACGATCACCGCCATGCCGATTAGCATGGGTTCGGTAAACTCCTCGTTGAGCACCGCGACTCCGCCCAAGCCCGCCACAATCGGGATGATGTACGATGCCATGACAGCCGCTGTCGCGCCGAATCGCTTGATATTGTAGAAAGACAGCATAAAGCCCAGAAATGTGCCCACCAGTGCCGCATAGCCCAGCGCCATCACGCCCGCGCCATCTACCGCGCTTACATCATAGCCCACCGTCAGCAGCGACAGCGGCAGCATCACCAGCCCGGTCGTGAACATGCGGATGCTGCCCACATCCCAGGCGTCATAACCGCGCAGGTTTTTGCGCGCATATATCACCATCACCGAGGTGAAAGCCATGCCCGTGCCCACCAGCAGATAACCGATCGGTAGTGTCTGCTGGACATCGGGCAAGCCGTCTTCGCCACTCAACGCCAACAACAGCGCGCCGCCCAGCGCCAAGCCAACGCCCAATGCCTTGCGCCGCGTCAGCAGCTCGTCGGGCAAGACGAAATGCGCCAGGCAGATTGTCAGCGCCGGCCCGGTCGCCAGCAGCAGCGATGACACGCCGCTGGATTGATATTGCAGGGACGAAATGACGCAGTACATAGGCACAGCCGTGCCAAACACGCCCAGCAAGCCCGCCCGCCACCACAAGGTCCGGTCGCGCGGCAATCGCTTGCCCGCCAGAAAATAGACGACAAGGCACAGCGCGCTGGCAAAGAGCATGCGCAAGGCGATGTAGGTTGAGGGATCGAATTGTCCGACGCTGAAGCGCGAGGCGACCAACGACGAGCCAAAAAATAAGCCCAGCAGCGCCACAAAAGGCAAGGCGGCGATTGTCAAGCGGTTTCCTTATGCATGCGCAGCAGCGGGTAAGTCGGGCATTTTAGCACACATGCAAGTCCGTGTAAGTCTTGAAAAACTCGTTAACGCAGAGAAGACAGAGAGGGCTTGCCCGCTGCTGGTCTATCCCCCTCGGCCCCTTCGTATCAATGGGAGGAAGGTTTCGCCGGGTATTCGCATAGATATTGATATCCATTTGAGTGGCGATCTCGCCTGCCTCAGCTCCCCTCCTTGATGCTTCGGGGAGGGGTCGGGGGAGGGGTAGACTGAGCCGCAGGCGAATCACCCGTTCACCTGGAAAAGCTCGACCACTTCGCCGCCAGGACCCTCAAAAAAGGCGATGGTCACGGGCAAATGCCCCAACTGCACATCTTTCAACTCCACTGTCACTCTTCTGCCAGCCGCCCGCACCCGTTGCAAAGTTGCCGCGATATCGGTGCAGGCGAGCGCGAAATGAAAGACGATATTGCCCTTGGCGTCTCCGGCAAGCGTTTGCCCGGGCTGCGGCTCAAACAGCTCGAGGTGGCTGCCATCGCCGATATCCAGCAGACAGATGCGCCGTCCGCCGCCGTCCCATTCGACCGTCTGGCTCATGCCCAGCACATCAATGTAAAAGGCTTTTGACGCCTCATAATCGCGCGTCTGGATGGCGATGTGGTGGCTGCCCAAACCGGGCGCGAGCTGATTCTTCGTTCCCACTGGCATCTGTTTCCTCCGTATTGATCTTGGCGAAACTTGCGCAATCCGTTTTGTGTCTAGGCGTCTTCTGCCCGCGTATTCCACAGGTCGGCGCGCTCCATAAACACAGTCTGGTTGGCTGCCCAGCTTTCGAAGCCGATGCGCTGATTGTCGGTTAGCCAGTTGATCTTGTCATTCAGGCAAGCCAGCAAGTCGACCTCATCCACATCCAGGCTGAAGCCACCATATTCAACCGAGTCGTCCACCGCGCTTATCACCAGAGCGCCATCGGGATTGACAGCGGCTGTGCTGTTGCCGATCTGCCCGCGCGCGACCACATCAATCCGCCCGTCTCGCAGAGCGGTTATAAGCTCGCTTTCTCCTGTATCGCCACCCATATAGATAACCTGGGGCATGCTGTCGTCGGGCGGCTCTATGCTGGTGCGCTGCGCCAGGCTGGCGGTTTCATGAGCTGGCGTGATGACAAAATCTGCGCTGCCATCGGCGATTAGGCTGCCTTGTGGAGTATGCACGCGCGCGCCCGCCGCCAGCACGCCATTGGCATCGACCAGCCCGGTCAACTCCAGCAGGCGGAATTCGCCCGTCGTGCCGACCAGAGCGCCAGCCCGCACCTGACTACCGAGCGAGGCATAGCTGTCCAGGCTTTCGGCATCTTCTGCGCGGACCAGCAGCGACTGTTGGAAAGTTATGTGTCCGTCTGTGAAGGCGATCTGCTCTTCGCCATCGGCAGCATGACGCCGCGAGTCCAGAATGGTGATGCCGCCGCCCACCAGATCATAGTCGGCCGTGGCAGAGCGCAGCCAAACCTCATCCCAAACCGTGATACCGTGACGCGCGAATGACAACCCGGCACCATTCATGGCTTCCAGCGCGCTGAGCAAATCGGCTTCGTAGCCCCGATGCGCGTCAAAATCGGGCGAATCGGGGTCGGCATCGGCGCTGTAGCTGATGGGATCAAAAAAAGCATAAAAGCCCACGCTGAGCGTGCGGTCGGCGCAGGCTGGACTGTCATCGTCAGCGGCGCTCGCCGGCAACCAAAGCAGAACGAGCGAGAGCAGCATCAGCAGCGAGAGCACCATCAGCATCTCCATTTGGCATTCGCCGGACTATACCAGTTTTGACGATAAGATAAAACGATACCTTGCGCGCCAGCGCAGGGCAATCGCATCAAGTCTTTTTCGGCGCAGGTACACAAATAGCGCCAAGTAAGCCATGCGAAAAAGGACGATGCTGCTCAATTTTGAGATCGGCAGGGCGATATTTGTATCGTCCACCATGCCGCCATTGTACATGTGGGCGACTCAAGAGTTGTCCCCCTACGCGATTCCACTTGATTGTTGCAATACTTTTTTGGACTTACTGGAAAGATAATCTGGCGCGAGACGACAATTGAATTGAACCTTCCTGCGCTGGAATGACTCTTTCTAGTGTAAGCCCAGAGACAGGAGCGCGTATGGGAGATTTGAATGAGCTGGTCGTGGCAGCGCGCAAAGGCGATAGCGATGCCTTTGAAGAAGTGGTGCGGCGCTTTCAGGACATGGCGGTGGGATATGCCTACGCGACGCTGGGCGATTGGCAGGAAGCAGAAGACGCGGCGCAAGAGGCGTTCATCGCAGCCTGGCTTGGCTTGGACCACTTGCGGGACACAGCCGCCTTCCCTGGCTGGTTCAGACGGATTGTGCATACGCAGTCGCATCGGCGTTTGCGGGTGAAGGAGCCGCTGCCGGTCTCTCTCGAACAAGCCGCTGAGATTGCTGTTGCCGATGGAACAGGTCGCGCAGAGCTCGCGCCCATGACCGAAGCGATCGCAGCCGCGTTAGAAGCCTTGCCTGAGGCGCAACGCACAGTCATCCTGTTGCATTACATGAACGACTTTCGGCAGCGCGAGATCGCAGCATTTTTGGAAATCCCGATCGGCACGGTCAAATCGCGCTTGTATCACGCTCGCCAAATGATGAAAGAAAGGATGAGAGTTTTGAGCGAATTAACAACACAACGCCCCTCGCGAGACAGCGACTTTGTCGAGAAAGTCATGCGGCTGTTTGATGCCGCCAAAACGGGCGACAGCGCAGTCGTCAAGCGGATGCTCGTTGAAGACAGTCGCTTGGCGAAGGCCAGCGGGCATGTTCGCACATCGCTTTGGGGCTCGGACGCGCTGGCGCTGCATGTAGCCGTGATGCACGGGCGAAAAGATATCGTCGATTTGCTGCTGGCGCATGGCGCGGATATCAACGCGCGCGACGACAAATACCATTTCAACGCCTTGATTCACGCCATTGACCTGGCCGACTTCATGCCAGAATACGCCGCGCTGGGCATGGTCGACTTTCTGCTGGAGCGGGGTGCCGAGCTGGATGTTTGGGCTTGCGCCTGGATGGGCGATAAGGCAGGAGTCAAGGAACGGCTGGATGCGAATCCGGCGCTGGTGAACGAGATCGGTCCTGGTCCCAGCACCCTGCTTTCCTTCTGTCGCGATGTGGAAACGATTCAGTTCTACCTTGATTATGGCGCTGACCCGCTGCGCGTTTATGAACGGACGGGAAAATGCGGACGGACGACGCCACTGCGTGATATCGCCTATCGCGGCAACTACGAAGCGACCCGGCATATTCTGCGGCATTTGGGCTGGCAGGTCGATATCTTCTGGGCGAGCATCATGGGCGACCTGACCCAAATCCGCGCCCTGCTTGCCGAAGATAGAGGGCTGACACAAGTCGCCACCGCTGAAGATCATGTCTTGGGCAGCGGCTTGAGCCCCTTGCACCTGGCGGCTCTGGGCGGCCATATCGAAGTGATGGAGGCGCTGCTGGGTGGGGGCGCGGATGTGAACGCGGGCGATGTCGATGGCTATACGCCTCTGCACTTCGCCATTTGTTTTGGTCCCAAGCAATTCCTGGATCCGCTTCCAGACTTGCGCGAGGCGGCGCAGGACATCGGCGTTTACCGTTTGCTGACCGAGACGCCGCGTTTCTTGATTGAGCGAGGCGCAGACTTGGGGGCGCGCGAAGGCGAACACGGTCGAACGCCATTGGAGCTTTCGCAATCTGCCTTTGAAGACGAGACCGACCGCAGTGATGTGATCGCCCTGCTTGAAGCGGCGGAACTGCGGCGAACCGAGAGTGACAGGTCAGCGACCGGCTGACCCCGAGCGCGCCAGGTCCTTTTGAAAAACGAGTACGAGCGCCCTGACGGAGGCGACCATTGGTCTCTTCAAGAAAGCGTGGCCTTGTTCGTGATGGCTTTAGAGCGCTGGCTTGAACTCGCGCTTGGACTTGGTGCCGCGGGCATAGAGCCAGAAGAGCAGGGCACCGATGAAAGAAAGCAACGCGCCCAGCAGGAACAGTTCGCGAAAGCCAAAGAAGGCAAGCAGGATGCCGCCGCCGAGAGACATGATGGCGAAGCTCAAGCCGGCTGCCATCTCGCCGCTGCCCGCCATGATTGATTGCTGGGATTTGGACACGAGATCGAGGATGAAGACGGTCATGGCTGTGAAGCGGACGGACATGACCGCGAGCGCGCCGATGAAACCGATGGCGGCCGCCAGCCAATGTTCGATCAGCGCCATCGGCAACAGGAAGACCGTGGTGAGCAGCGAGGACCATAGCACCACATTCACGATGCCGATGCGCTTGACCAGAGCGGGTGTGAGAAGCGCGGTGGGGACGCCGGTCAAGCGGCCGACCGCGGCAATGGCTCCGATAACGGCGGTGGAGATCGCCAGCTGTCTGTCCATATAGACATTGAAATAGACGAGCACAGTCGCCGAGCCGGCAACTTGAAAAAGACGAATCAAGGTCATGACGGCGATGAGGCTGACAAAGGCGGCTGTCCATAACCGCGTGTCAGCTGGCTCGGTGGATGCCTCTGCCTTGACCGGCTGGGTAGCGACCGGCAGCGGACGCAAACGCAACAGCAAGAGCAGCGCGAATACCATGATGAACCCGGCAAGCGTCAAGGTGAGGCGGTATGGCGCGGAGTCGGCGAGGGTGGTGGCTTGCAGATCGGCAAAGACGCCAGGCAGCACACCGCCCAACAGGCTGCCGCCAAAACTCGCCAATGCCCAATGCGCCGTATTCAGCGAGAAGGCGAGATGCTTGTGTTCCGGATCGACCACATTGATCAAGTAGGGCGCGCTATTGACGAAGAAGAAAGAGAAGCCGATCAACATCATGGCATAGAGGATAACGAGGCTGCCTTCTCGCAGGCCGGGCGGCAGCAGTTGGACTTGTGGCAGCAACAAGCCGCCGGCGACACTTAGCGCACAGCCGCCTTTCATCAACAATGTATTAGAATAGCGCGAGCCGAGAATGCCAGCCGGCAAACTGGCACAGCCAAAAGTCAGCAAGCCAACTGCATTGACCAAGCCAATGAATTCTGTGCCGTAATCGAGGCGCAGCAGGTACAGATTGAGCAGGACGTTGTAGACACCATCAATGACCGATGACATGCCAACAAGGACCAGGAAGTAGAGTCGCGCCTGCGGATTAAGCTGTCCAATTGTGTGGAGCGCGCGTCTGATCACCGGCGGATACCATGGCAGAGGCGTCTAGTCGAGCGCCTCAAATATAGCTTCGATCTCGACTGCGAATCCGTTGGGCAGCGAGGCAAAACCCAAGGCGCTGCGGGCGTGCAGCTCGCCATCATACAACTCCCAGAACAATTCGCTGGCACCATTGATGACCAGATGCTGGTCGGTGAATTCGGGCATGGAGTTGACAGCGCCCAGCAACTTGCGCGGACGCAGGTTGTCGAGTGTGCCGGTGATGGTATAGGCAGCTTTGAGCAGGTCGATGGCGCAGACGCGAGCGGCCGCTTTGCCGGCCTCGACATCCAGGTCGCGCCCCAGCTTGCCGATATAGCCGGTGGAGACATGCCCGGAGACATAAATTGTATCGCCGATGCGCGTGGCAGGAGCGAGGGTGGCGGAAGGGGTGAAGTCGCTGAGATCAATGCCCATTGCTTTGATTTTGTCATCAATTGACATGTGACTTCCTCCAGAAGAACTAAACTCGTTTGCGTGACAATGCGAGGATTATAGGCGCTCGAATGGGGCTGACCATACCCAAACTGCCAGTCTTTCGCTGCTTTTGGTGAAGATATTCAGAGGCAGTCAGTTAGATGTTACTCAGCAGGTCAATCGACTATACTGACAGGGAATCTCGATTGCAAGCAAGTCCTAAATACCATCTGCAGAATGTATTCTCCCAAAGGTGGTGGGGTGGTGGCGGCAAAAGCGCTCATGATTCAAGGCACCATGTCTTCAGTGGGCAAAAGCTTTCTGGTGACTGCACTGTGTCGGATATTTGCGAGGATGGGCGTCAAGGTTGCCCCATTCAAAGCGCAGAACATGAGCAACAACGCCGCAGTATGCGCGGATGGCGGGGAAATCGGCCGAGCGCAATTTACACAGGCGCAAGCTTGTGGCATTGAAGCAAATGTGAACATGAATCCGATTTTGCTCAAGCCAAAGGCAGATGCACGCTCACAGGTAATCGTCCAAGGGCGCGTGTGGAAGACCTTGTCGGCGCGCAGCTACTACGAGCACAAACCTTTCTTGTGGTCAAAAGTCACCGAGGCGATCGACAAGCTGCTGAGCGACAACCAACTGGTCCTTATCGAAGGGGCTGGCAGCCCGGCGGAATTGAACCTGCGGCAGAGCGATTTGGTGAATATGGCGGTCGCAGAATATTGCCAGGCTGCTGTCATTTTGGTCGGAGACATTGACCGCGGGGGGATCTTCGCGCAGTTGTTGGGTACTTTGATGCTGCTCGCGCCGACAGAGCGGGCATTGGTTCAAGGAGTAATCGTCAACAAGTTTCGCGGAGATCCTAGTTTGTTTGACGAAGGCATCAACATTTTGCAGCGACGCGGCAATGTACCAGTTCTGGGCACGATTCCCTACATTTTCAATCATTTTATCCCCGACGAAGACAGCGTACCGGTCGAAGCGCCATCTCACCTGCAAAGCCCTCGAGAAGCGATAGACATTGCGGTAATCGCCTTGCCGAGGATTGCAAACTTTGATGATTTTGATCCTCTCAGAGCGGAACCCGGAGTCAGCGTGCGTTATGTGGTGGATCCGCAGCAGCTAGAAAGACCGAGCGCAATTGTGATTCCGGGGACGAAGAATACGCTGGCGGATTATCGCTGGTTGGCAGACCAGGGCTTTGATGTCTGCATTCGCAAATTTGCCGAACGGGGAGGGTCGGTTGTGGGCATTTGTGGCGGCTATCAGATGTTGGGTCGGCGCATTCACGATCCACAAGAAGTCGAATCTACAGAAGGGGTTTTGACGGCGCTCGATCTGTTGCCTTTGGAAACCACATTCTTTCCAGCCAAAGTGACTTCGCGGATTTCGGCGCGGATCACAAGTGGAAGCGCTTGGCTGGCATCATTGCGAGATAGCGTGGTCAGCGGGTATGAGATTCATTGTGGACAAAGTACAAGCCACTCGCCTTGGCTCAAGCTGGATCGCGCCGGGCGTTTGGATGGAGCGATGCGCTCTGATGGGCGCGTTTGGGGCTGCTATATCCATGGACTCTTTCACAACAGGGCGTTCCGTCAGGCATGGCTTGGCTCGCTGGGTTGGCAGGCGCATGGCGGCGTACAGCGATCTTTGGACCAGAATATCGATCGAATAGCCGATATTGTCGAAGCGCAGCTTGACATGGCTGAGCTGCAGCACGTCATTGCTTCTTAGTCGCAAATCCTGAGGCTCAATCTATCGTACTTTGGGAGTTCGAAAAACATCATTCCCCGCGCAGCCGCGGATCCAGGATATCGCGCAGACCATCGCCGATGAAATTGAAAGCCATGACCAGGCTGGCGATCGCCAAACCCGGGAAGAGCCACATCCACCATTGGTCGAAGAAATCAATGCCGATGCTGACCATCCGTCCCCATTCCGGCGATGAGGGATCGGGTCCCAAACCGATGAAGCTCAGCGAGGCAAAAACGATGATGGCTGTGCCGATATCCAGAGTCGCCAAAATCACCGCCGGGGCGATGCAGTTGGGCAAAATCGTGCGAAACAGGATATAGCCGCCGCCCGCGCCCACGCTGCGCGCCGCCTCGACATATTCCTGCGCCTTCACCTCCAGCACCAGCCCACGCAACACACGCGCATAGCGGGGCCACCACACCACCACCAGCGCCAGCACCGCATTGCGGATATCGGGTCCCAGCGCCGCCGTAACCGCCATAGCCAAAATGATGGTCGGGAATGCCATGAACAGCTCGGTCAGACGCATCAGCAATTCATCGCCGACGCCACCCACATAACCCGCCACTGCGCCGATAATCACGCCCAGCGCGCTGCCGATGGTGATGACAGCCAACCCGGCCGGAATGGTGATGCGCGCGCCCCACAGCACCCGGCTGAAAATATCGCGACCCAGCTCGTCCGTGCCAAAGAGGAAGGTCGGGTTGGGCGTCAGCTTGCGGTTGACCAGGTCTTGGGCCAGCGGCTGGTAGGGGGCGATATTGGGCACTTGCAGCGCGATGACCAGCCACAGCGCCACGATGATCGCGCCAGCCAAAACCAGCGGATTGCGCCGCAGGTGATAACGCAGCCGCCGCCACAAACTAGGCGATGCGGATACGGGGGTCGAGAAAGTAATAGGCGATATCGACGACAAAGTTGACTCCGACATAAATCACGGCGATGAGCAGGCTGACGCCCATGATGGCGGGGAAGTCTTGCGATGTGCTGGCGCGGAACATATAACGCCCGATGCCCGGATAGGCGAAGATCGACTCGATCAAAATCGAGCCGACCAGCAGGTTGCCATAAGCCAGGCCAATCACCGTCACGACTGGGATGAGCGCGTTGCGCATGCCATGCGTGCCGATGACCTTGCGCTCGCGCAGCCCCTTGGCGCGGGCGGTGCGCATATAATCTTTATTCAGCACTTCCAGCAGCGACGAACGGGTAATGCGCGAAATGATGCCGCTGATGTAGAGCGCCAAAGTCGTCGACGGCAAGACGAGGTGCGCCAGGGCGTTGTTGAAAGTCTTCCAGTCGCCCGCCAGCAGCGCATCAATGGTGAACATGCCGGTGACGGTGGGCGGCGCGCGCAGTTTAAAGTCCAGCCGGCCGGGTCCCGCGGCAATGTCCAACTCCTTGTAAAAGATCGTCAACAAAACCAATCCTAACAGAAACACTGGAAAACTGACTCCGATCAAGGCGACGATGCGCGCGACATAATCCGCCAAGGTGTCTTTCCATATCGCCGAAACCAGCCCCAAGCCAACGCCCAGCCCGGCACCTAACAGCGCCGACAGCGTCGCCAGCTCGATCGTGGCGGGCAAGAAACGGGCGATATCTTCGCGGATGGGCTTTCGCGTCTTGATCGATGTGCCCATATCGCCCTGCAACAGATTGCCCAGATAGGTCAGGTATTGTTCGTGCAGCGGTTTGTCCAGGCCCCATTTTTTGCGGAAGGCATCGACCAATTCCTGATTGCCCAGCGCATTTTGCGGCAGGTTGGCGTTGATGGGATCGGCGGGCACCGCGTTGGCGATGATGAAGGCGACGATCGTGATGCCCAGCAGCAGCGGGATGATCAGCAACAATCGGCGCACAAGATAGCGGAAGAAGTTCATCGCCGCCTAGTTTAGCATATCTCAAGCTCTCCGACCGCCATCATCCCGAAACGGGTAATGGTAATTCATTGATATCTCAACAAGCCCCCCATCCCCCGGCCCCTTGCCCCCAGAATGAGGGAAGGGGAGTTTTCCCAACGATTCCGCGGAATATAAGCCCCTCCCTCATTTTGGGGGAGGGGTCTATAGCGCCATATCAACAGTTTCAGCACTACCCGAAACGTGCCCAGGCCCATAATGCTTTACCACCGAGCACACCGAGAGGAAAGTAAAGGCTTTGCGATGTGTCGGCGCTATGTGTCTACACACTCGCAATGCCGATGAGTTCCATCAGGGATCTGGTTGCGTCTATCGACGATACGCCCCCGCCACAAGTGCACATACTGCAATCATTTTGAGCATGTCTGTACAACAAACTCTCGGTGAACTCCTTCAACTCGGTGTACTCGGTGGTGAAAAAGATTTGCTGCGATTGCCCGCAGAAACGCACGCAATCCCGCAATGTGTTATAGTCCGCGCAACAGCAGCATGCGAAGCGGCGAGCGCGAATATGATCATCGACACCGATATTCATCCCGTTCCGGTGCATGACCAGGTGGCGAACTACCTGGCCGAGCCTTGGCGATCGCGTTATCTGCGCGGCGATCATGGCGCCGGGCATCCCAACTATTTTAATCCCAACGGCGTTATGCGCGGCGATGCCCTCACCGAAGATGGCCGGCGCATCGAAAAAGCGCCCGATACCATGGCGCGCTATTTCCTGGATGTATACGATATCGACTATGCCATCATGAATCCCGCCGAAGCCATGGAGCACTGCGTTTCGCCCGATGCCCATTATTCCGCCGCCGCCTTGTCCGCTGTCAACGACCACTTCGTGCACGAGTGGCTGCCCGCCGACCCGCGCTATCTGGCTTCTATCACCATCGCTTTCAGCAATATCGAGCTGGCTGTGCAAGAGATCCACCGCCTGGGCGAGCATCCGCGCGTCGTCCAGGTGCTGATGGCCAGCGCCTCGCCATTCCCGCTGGGGCACAGCTACTTTCATCCCATCTATGCCGCCGCCGCCGAGCACGACCTGCCCCTCGCCATTCATCCTGGCTTGGAAGGCGTGGGCATCGCCGGGAGTGGCGGCACAGCGGGGTTGGTCGCCAATTACCTGGAATGGCACACCTTGCTGGCGACTTCGTACATGACACAGTTGGTCAGCCTGGTGGTCGAAGGCGTCTTTGAGACCTATCCCACATTGCGCTTTGTCTTTGTCGAAGGTGGCGTGGCTTGGCTGCCCGCGCTGATGTGGCGACTGGACAAGAACTGGAAGGCGCTGCGTTCGACAACGCCCTGGCTCACGCGCAAGCCCAGCGAGATCATCCAGGAGCATATCTGGTTGACCACGCAGCCAATTGAAGAGCCCGAAGACAGACGCCACTTTCACCAGACCCTGGACATGTTCGCCGCCGAGCGCATGTTGCTGTTTTCCAGCGATTATCCGCACTGGGACGGCGATACGCCCGACTTTGCCCTGCGCCAGATCGCGCCCGAGCTGCGCGATGCTGTGATGTACGGCAATGCGCTGGAAGTCTTTGGATTGGAGGCGCGCGCAAATGGCAGCTAAAGCGCAAGTCTATGTCGCGAAAAAAAGCGAATTGCCGGTGGGCGGCCGGCGAATCGTTGAAGCGGCGGGCAAGTCGATCGGCGTATTTAATACGGGCGCGCAGATCGTCGCGGTACTGAATTTGTGCCCGCACGAATTTGCGCCGGTCTGCAAGGGACAGCTGGGTGGCACAACCCTGCCCAGCAAGCCCGGCGAATTCATCTGGGGGCGGGAAAACGAGATCCTGCGTTGTCCCTGGCACGGCTGGGAATTTGATCTGCACACGGGCGAATGCCTGACCGACCGTCGCAAGCTGCGCCGCTTTCCTGTTGTGTTGCGCGAAGACGCCGTGTATGTGGAGGTCTAGCCCAACCCAAGCCGATGAGCAGCAAAGTTACGATCAAGGAAATCGCCCGGCGCGCGGGAGTCGGCACCACCACCGTGAGCCGCGTGCTCAACGACCACCCTTATGTCAGCGCCGACAAACGGCAGCGCGTAGAAGCAGCCATCGCCGCCCTGGATTATCACCCCTCGCAAACCGCCCGGCATCTGCGTGGCAGCCCCTCTGGCTTGCTGGGCTTCTTGACCGATGATGTGGCCACAACGCCCTACGCTGTCGATATCATCCGCGGCGCGCAAGATGTCGCCTGGGCGCATAACATGGTGCTGCTGGTGACCGACAGCGGCGGCGACGAACGGGTTGCCGAAGCAGCTGTATCTGTCTTCCACGAGCGCGCTGTCGAAGGCATCATCTATGCCGCCATGTATCACCGGCCGGTCACATTGCCGCGCGGGCTGAGTGGCTTGCCCACCGTGTTGGCGAATTGCTACCTGGAAGATGGCAGCGCCCCGTCGGTGGTGCCCGACGAATTCGACGGCGGCTATCACGCGGCCTGCGCAGCCATCGAAGCCGGGCACAAACGCATCGGCTTTATCAATTTGTGGGAAGAAGACGAATCAAAAATACCGCCCTACCCGGCTATCTATGGACGGCTGCGCGGCTATAAACAGGCGCTGGCTGACCGAGACCTGCCGTTCAACGAGGCGCTCCTGCGCTTCTCGAACCAGACACCACGCGAGAATTATCGCCACACCCGCGAACTGATGGCCTTGCCCGAGCCGCCCAGCGCCATATTTTGCGGCAACGACAAAGTCGCTATGAATTGTTACAGCGCCCTGTCCGAGCTGGGCTTGCGCGTGCCCGACGATGTAGCCGTCATCGGCTTCGACAACATCGCGCATATCAGCGAAGGCTTGCTGCCGCCGCTGACGACCATGCAACTGCCGCATTATGAGATGGGCAGGTGGGCGGCGCGCTATCTGATGCAGAATCGCGGTTCGGCGCTGCAGCCCGTGCAAGTTGCGCTGCCCTGCCCATTGGTGCGGCGCAGCTCGGTCTAGGCGCGGCAAATTGAAAAGGCAAACACTTAACACAGAGCGCACAGAGGTTTTAATCACTCGGTGTACTCTTTCAACTCGGTGCACTCGGTGGTTCATTTTTCTTTCATTACTTTATTGGACTTACTGAGAACAAGGAGAAAGCGACATGCCTTTCAACATCAAGCAGCGCGGCAAACTAAGCTACTACTATGAAGGCGATGATCCGCTGCTTTCCAGCCTGGTCGTCGAAACCCTGCCCGATGGCGACCTGCGCATCTGCTTCAGCGGGCTGACAGGCGGCTATTCGGCGGCGGGCATCCTGGGGCTGGAAAATGTGCCGCACATGGATCCGGAAACAGAGATACCGCTGGTTTTCCAATGCTGGGAGTTGTGGCTGCGCGAGGCGGGCATCTGCGATTCGATAGCGCAGGTCGACTTTATTGAAATGCATGTATTTGGCACGCAGCCCAAAGCGCCCAACCCGCTGCTGGACGCGGCCGGCTTCCAGGCCGAGCTGGGACGTTTGCGCAGCGCCTATGCCCGCGCCTATCGCGACTGGTTCAAGCAGAATTGTCCGACCAGTGGGGTTCCCGCCCGTTTCACCGTACATGTGGTCGATGTGCCCGACCAAGCCGCCAGCTACGAGTTTTATGCGGTGGGCTTGCTGCAGCGGAGCCTGGAAAGCGCGCAGTAACTCGCTCCCTCTCCCTGCTCGACTCCGAATATTTTGTGCGGCGCTATGTTTCGTGTTACACTCAATCCAAACTGGAATACAGAAGGGAGGCGATATAATCAGCTTCTGCTTTTCGCATTCAAACTCACGAGAATCAAAAGAATCGAGGTGCAACATGCTTTCCAGCAAAAAACTGATCGTGCTGCTCGCCCTGTTTATGCTGCTGATTGGTTCGGTCGCGCTGGCGCAGGACGATGGCTTGAAGCTCACCGGCTGGCCCTATGAAGTGGATGTCGTCACCGAGAACCTCGGGCGGTTCACCGATCAATCGGGGCATGATGCCGTCTTCCTGCCCTTCCCCAGCAACGAATACCGCGACAAAATGGTCGCCAGCTTCGTGGCGGGCACGGAATTTGATGTCGCCTATGTGCGCGACAGCTACCTGGCGGAATGGGCGGCGGCTGGTTGGATCCTGCCGATAAGCGGCCTGGAAGGCGCTGATGAACTGCTGGCTGACCTGCCGGCCGGCATCATCGAGCAGATGTCTTATGAAGGCGAAGTCTATGGGCTGCCCTATTATTCTGGCGTACAGACCATGGCCTATAACGCTGCGCACCTGGCAGCCGCTGGCATCGAAAGCCCACCCGCGACTTGGGATGAAATGCTCGAGCAAGCGCAGATGATCAAAGACGCCGGCGTCGTCGACTACCCCATCTTGATGCAGTTGCGCAGTGGCGAGAATTATCTGCTGCGCGAATGGGAGACCTTGACAGCCGCCCGCGGTGGCCGCCTCTTCGATGACGACTTCAACCCGCTTTTCCAGGAAGAAGGCAGCGCCGCTTGGCAGGCTTTGGATTGGCTGACCCAAGGCTTGGACATGGGCGTGATTGACCCTGCTTCCATCACCGATGATGACGGCACCTTGTTGATGATGGCGGGCACGACTTCCTTCATGACCACCACCGACTATACCCTGAAGGCGATGAACGACCCCGAGCAGTCGAATGCCGCCGGCGACATCAAAAATGCTTTGATTCCCGGCACCGACGAAGTGCGCAGCGGCACTTGGGGCTATGTGCGCCTCTACTCCATCACCAACAATGCCAGCGACAAAGATGCCGCTTGGCAGTTGGTGCAATTCCTGGGCGGCAAGGATGCCACCGGCGTTTATTATGTGCCCAAGCGCTGGGCGCTGGAGTTTGGCTTGGGCTTCTCGCCCGCGCCGCTCTATGAAGACGAAGAGGTGCGCAATTCCATCTCTGGCTGGATTGACCCCGACCTGCTCAGCGAGCAATCGGAATACGCCATTTCCCGCCCCTATCGCTTTGTGCCTTTCTTCTCCGATTGGGAGATCGGCAGCTGGGGTCCACTGCAAGCAGCCATTCTGGGCGACGCCGACAAGGGCGATGTCCTCGCCGAGCTGGCTGACGAATGGAACGAGCTGAAAGACGATTGG
The DNA here is from genome assembly GCA_022823945.1 of Anaerolineae bacterium. Lineage (GTDB taxonomy): Bacteria > Chloroflexota > Anaerolineae > Aggregatilineales > Phototrophicaceae > UBA6055. The sequence goes on from JAJEBK010000003.1 coordinate 19,990, forward strand.
GGCTACTAGAGCCTCGCCGCCCCCATCCCCCAACCCCTTCCCCCACTGCGGAGGGAAGGGGACCTAGAACGGGGGAGCCGGGTTAGTGAAAGTCCCTCCCTCTTCATGGGGGAGGGAGCGTAGGGTGGGGGAAAAGGACTCGCCATCGTGCAATCTGAACATGCCGCAACACGCAAGGAGATGTCCCAGGGCGCATTAGCCCTGATCTTCAGCGCGCCGGCCGTGCTCATCATCGCCGCCACCATCCTGGTGCCTTTTGGCATTGCGGTCTTCCTCAGCCTGCACAACTGGAACCTCAAACGCCCGGGGCGCGAGCGCTTCATCGGGTTGGAGAATTACACCGACTGGCTCACCGACAGCGACTTTTGGCAGCCGCTGCAAACCACTTTCACCTTCGCTATCGGGGCGGTCCTGGTCATCGTCATCATCTCGCTATTGGTGGCGCTGCTGCTCAACGAGAAATTCCCGGGCCGAGGCATATTGCGGGCGCTGCTGCTGGTGCCCTGGGCGATTCCCTCTGTCGTCAACGCGCTGCTGTGGAAGTGGCTGCTGAACCCGCAATACGGCTTGTTCAACGCGATCTGGTACGATCTGGGCATTATCACCGAGTACCAGAATGTGCTTGGCAGCATGCCCAGCGTGATGATTTGGCTGGTCATCGCCTATTCGTGGATTCATATCCCGCTGGCGACCCTGCTCTTGCTCTCCGGCTTGCAGACCATCCCCGGCGATATTTATGAATCCGCCATTGTCGATGGCGCTGGCCTCTTTCAGCGCTTCCTCTATATCACCCTGCCCATGCTTCGCTCGATGCTGTCCATCGTCATCATTTTTGAGATGATCTTCGCCTTAAAAGTATTTGATATTATCTTCGTGCTGACGGCGGGCGGACCGGCTGACGCCACCAATGTGCTGGGCTGGACGATTTATACCGAGACTTTCCGCAAGTTGGATTTCGGCGCGGGCAGTTCCATCGCCATGTTATTGGGCGCGATCACACTGGGCATGGCCATCCTGTTCTATGTCTTTTTGGACAGAGGGGTGGAGCAATAATGCACCAACATTCCCGCTTGCGACTGACTATCATTTATTTCTTCGCCGCAGTGCTGCTGATTGGCACGGTGGGACCCTTCCTTTGGCTGGTCAGCTCCAGCTTCCAATACGAGCGGCAGTTGCTGAACCGGCCGCCGCAATGGCTGCCCAATCCGATTGTGCTCAACAGCTATCGCGAGATTTTTGAAGGCGCTGTTTTGGGCGAAGAATCGGGCGTGCCCTACCAATCGCGCATTTTTCTTGGCTCTTTTGGCAACAGCTTCGCCATCGCCGGCAGCGTGGCGGTGATAGCGGTCGTGGTTGGCTCGCTCGCCGCTTACCCTTTGGCGCGATTGAACTTCCGCGGGCGCAACGTCTTGCTCTTCGGCATCCTCGCCAGCCGCCTGATACCAGCGCTGTCCCTGGCGATTCCCATCGTTTTGGTCGCCAAGCAGATCGGCATGAGCGACCGGCTCATCACGCTGGTCTTCATCAACCTGTCTTTCGTCTTGCCCTATGTGATATGGCTCTTGCAGTCCTATTTCAAGACGATTCCGATGGAATTGGAAGATGCCGGGCGCATTGATGGCTGCAGCCGCTTGCAAGTCGTCATCAGGATTATCTTGCCGCTGGCTCGCCCCGGCTTGACATCGGCGGCCATTCTCGCTTTTCTGGTGGCTTGGGGCGAATTTCTCTTTGCGCTGCTGCTGTCCGAAACGCCGGCTTCTTACACCAGCACGGTTGTCGTTTCGCTCTTCGCCACCGATGTCGATGTCAGCTTCGTCAGCATCATCACCGCGGGCGTGGTTTCGGTGATCCCGCCGATTGTCTTCGCGTTGATCTTCCAGCGCTACATCATCAGCGGCTTGCTTTCGGGATCGTTGAAGGGCTGAGCGCTTGCCCCCAAGCCCCCGGCTTATCTACAGAATCCAAGCGTATTTAGTTTTACTCCCTCCGTGTCAAGACGGAGAGGGATTACACTGTGCGTCGTTGTACCTATAATCTCTGCGATTGACGCGGAAAATGTGTAGGGGCGAGCCAATGGGTCGCCCGATAGAAGAACGGGCTTATGGCAGCAAATCAGGTTGACATCATCGTCGTCGGCTTGGGCGCGATGGGGGCGGCAGCGCTCTACCAAGCCAGCCAGCGAGGCGCGCGGGCTCTGGGCATAGACCGCTACGACCCGCCGCACACCCTGGGCAGCAGTCACGGCGACACGCGCATCACCCGTCTGGCGATCGGCGAAGGCGAGATGTACATGCCATTCATCCAGCGCGCCAACCAAATCTGGGCTGAGCTGGAAGCCAAGAGAGGTTGTGAGTTATTTCATCAGAGTGGTGGACTGATCATCGCGCCAGAGAAAGGAGCCGCCAAGTTCCATGCCGAAGGCGACTTCGTAGAAATATCCGCGCGCATCGCCAGCAAGTTTGGCATTGCGCACGAGATCCTGGATGCCGCGCAGATCGCCCAACGTTTCCCTCTCTTGACACCACGAGACTGCGACCACGCTTATTATGAACCCGAAAGTGGCGTGCTGCGTCCCGAACGTTGCATTCAAACCCAGCTGGAATTGGCGCTTGCCGGCCACGCAGACATCCGCACCTGCGAAGTGGTCGTGGATTATCGGGCGGACGCGGACGGCGTCACTGTGTGGACCGACAAGGACAGGTATCGAGCCGGCAAATTGATCCTGTGCGCCGGTGCCTGGATGAGCGAATTGCTGCCCGCCCCAAACCGCGGCGACCTGCGCGTCTGCCGCCAGGTCATCTATTGGTACGAAGCGCGCAACCTGCGCTTGTTCGACCCGTCAGTTTTCCCGTATGTCATTTGGATTGGCGATGCGCCCGAAGACTTCTGGTCGACATTTCCCGCCCCGCCCGATGGCGTGCCCGGCGTCAAGGTGCTCAGCGAGCAGTACCATACCAGCGCAGAAGTCCACGCCATCAGCCGCGAAGTGACACCAGCCGAGATCGCCGATATGCACCAGCGCCTGACCGTGCAGCGGCTGCGCGGCACAACAGGACGGACGGTGCGCGCCGATGTGTGCCTGTACACTGTCACGCGCGACGAGCATTTCATCATCGATTTCCACCCACAAAGTCGCCGCGTGGTGATGGCATCGCCCTGCAGCGGGCACGGTTTCAAACACTCGGCGGCTATCGGCGAGGCTCTGGCGCAAATGGCGCTGGATGGCGGGGCAGAACTGAATGTTGACGGTTTTGCGATTTCGAGACTATGAAATGACCCCTCGGTCCCTCCTGACAGTCAGAGGAAGGCAAAGCGCTCGGTACACTCAACATACTTGAGGCACTCGGTGGTAAAGTATTTTGCATTGTTTATTTCAGTTTGACAGAGGGGCACAGAAATGCGACTCATGGGCAAATGCGCCATCGTCACGGGTGGCGGCAACGGCATCGGCGCGGGCTGCGCGCGCAGGCTGGCGGCAGAGGGCGCTCAGGTCTTCATCGCCGATATTGACGAGGCTGGTGGCGCGGCGCTGGCGGCGCAGTTGGGTAAAAGCGCGCATTATGTGCGGACGGATGTATCGCAGCGAGCGGCGGTCGAAGCGCTGATGATGGCGGCGCTTGAAAGCTGCGGATCGGTCGATGTGCTGGTGAACAATGCCGCCTTTGTGCACAAAACGGGTGTGGTGGAAAACTTCCTCGAATACAGCGATGAAGCCTGGCAGCGCACTTTGGAAGTCAATCTGTCGGGCTTGTTTTATTGCTCGCAGTCGGCGGCGCGTTTGATGGCGCAGCGCGAGACAGGCGGCAGCATCATCAACATCAGCAGCGGCGGCGCAACTCGCGCGCATCGGCATATGTTCGGCTATGACACCAGCAAGGGCGGCATCGAAGCGGCCACGCGCTCCATGGCGCTGGACCTCGCCCCCGTGAATATCCGCGTCAACTGCGTCGTGCCTGGCAGCACTCGCGTCGACCATGGCACAGCGGTCGGCGATTCGCCAGTGCAACCCAGCGATGTCATCCCGCTTTCACGACAGGGCACGCCAGCTGATATCGCGGCTGCGGTAGCCTTCCTGGCATCTGACGACGCCGCCTACATCACTGGCGCGCGCATCGTGGTCGATGGCGGCATGGATGCCCAGTTGCGCACGCCCACTGTCGATTACAGCTACAATTTCAGCGCCTGGCGTTGATGCCTACCCCGCCCGCGGCCCCTCAGATCCGGCATCCGGGAAGGGTGGTAGAATCCAGGCCACATTTGCGGACAAGAGGAGGCGGCAGATGACGATTCGCATGGCATTCACTGGCACAGGGCATATCTCGCGGGTGCATGCGCGGGCGGCACAAGCACAAGAGGATGTGGAACTGGTGGCGATCGTCAACCACCGCGAAGAGTCCATGGCTGATTTTGCGGCGCAATTCCATATCGCGAGGCAATATCCCAATATCGAGGCGTTGCTGGCTGATGGCGGGGTGGATGCCCTCAGCGTCAATACGCCCAATTACCTGCACGCGCCGCAATCTATCGCCGCATTGCAAGCTGGCGTACATGTTATGGTGGAAAAGCCCATGGCGCTGAATGCGGAAGAAGCGCTCGCCATGCAGCGCGCCAGCCAAGCCTCGGGCGCAAAGCTGATGGTGGCGCACTGCTGGCGTTTTGACGAAGAGGTCAGTTGGCTGCGAGCGCAAGTCAAAAGCGGGCAACTGGGCGATATCCTGCGCACCAAGGGGCACGGCGTGCATGTCAATTGGGGTCCAGGCGGTTGGTTCACCGACGCGCGTTATGCTGGCGGCGGGGCGCTGGCCGATATGGGCATCCATGCCATTGATGTGGCGCGCTGCTTGCTGGGCGATCCGCAGCCGACCAGCGTTTATGCCCGCATTTCCACCGATTACACACAGGGCGATGTCGATGACAGCGGCACCATCTGGATCAACTGGGCGAATGGTGCCAGTTCCATCATCGAATCGGGCTGGTGGTGGCCCCATGCCGATGGTCCCGAAGCCAGCACGCAGCTTTATGGCAGGCGCGGCTGGGGGCAGCTCTTCCCCACCCGGCTGGAAATCCCCGATCGCGAGGCAGCGACAGTGTCGACAATAGACCCCGGTTTTCCACCCGTGCGCGAAGACCACTGCCCGCAGATCATGTACGATCGGCAGTTGGCGCATTTCATCAACTGCATACGCGCCGACAAGACGCCAGTGCCCGGTGCCGCCGAAGGACTCGTCAATATGCGCATCGTGGATGCCGCGCTGGAAAGCAGCCGCAACGGTAGCCTGGTCTCGCTGTTGTAGCAGTCGCGGTCGCTCGCCAGTGCTTGACACGCCAGCATCGTTTCTTTACGATGATTGTAGGCAAGTGTCTCTTACACACAACCAATTTGGGAGAAACAATGCACAAGATCAAAGCTGCTGTCAGGATCATCCCGCTGCTGTGCTTGTTGGCGCTGACGGCGCTTCCGCTGCAAGCCCAGGACGCAATGGACGCGAGCGTCTTTGCCAGCGCGCGCATCTATTCCCATGTCGACCCCGCCGATATGGACGAGATCGCGCGGCACGCCCTGGAAGGCGTCCTGCCCATCTTTCAAGCAAGCGATGGCTTCATCGGCTATTATGTGCTCACCACCGACGACAGCCTGATGTCGGTGAGCCTGTTTGAGTCGGCCGAGCAGGCATCGGCATCCAATGAAATCGCCAGCGACTCCGTCGCCGAACATATCGCCAGCCTGCTGCCAGAAAGTCCACTCATTATTCAGGGACCCGTCGGCCTGCAGATGGTCGTTCTGTCCGAGGGCATGGACACGCCGAGTCCAAGTTTCGCCACCGTGCGCATTTACTCCGATGTGGATAATTCGGGCGTCGATGCCGCCAACGAGCTCGCCGAAGAGATTCTGCTGCCGCAATTCCAGGACATAGACGGCTTCTTCGCCCAGCACACCCTGCACAGCGAGACTGGCATGACATTCGCGCTTTCTGTCACCCGCACCGCGGCAGCAGCCGATGCCGCCGACGAGGCTGGCCGGGCATTTTCTGCCGAGCATCTGACCGAAATCCTGCCCGGTGCGCCGACCAGCTACAGGGCGCAAGTGCGGGTGGCGGCGCTGGCCGATCTGCATGAAGGCGCGAACCTGGTGGACGAAGCCATGTCCGCCGATCCCTATGTGGGCATCCGCGTCTATACAGGCGTGAACCTGGCTGACATGGCTGCGATCGTGCAATCGGTCAACGAAGGATTCTTGCCCATCATCAGCGCAGCCGACGGCTTCATCGCCTACTTCCTGCTGCCGGCCGACGACACGCTGGCGGCCATCAACATCTTCGAAACTGCCGAAGCAGCCGATGCTGCCAACGCCGCCGCCGCCGACTTTGTCGCTGAGAACATTGCGCCGCTGCTGCCCAACGCGCCCAGCATCTTGCAGGGACAAGCCGATGTGCGCTTCTTCGCGCCGCTCGATGGCATGCTGGATGCCAGCGATGTGACGGTGCTCTATGCTTCGCTGCGCAACTACGACTACTTTGATTTGACCGATAGACCCGAAGCCGCCGAGCTGGTGCGCACGATCTTCGTGCCAATCCAGCAGCAGATGACGGGCTTCTTCGGCTACTTTTCGATGAACGATGGCGTGGACAAGTTGAGCGCGTTCAGCGTCTTCGATACCGAAGCCAACGCCTTGGCCGCCAACGACGAAGCGGCCGCCTTCGTGGCCGAATACATGACGCGCTGGGATTCTGACGAGCCCACACGCATCAATGGCCAGCTGGGCGTGGCAGCGCTGGCCGGCGTCGACATGGGCGCGAACCTGATTGACATGATGGACGACGCCTAGGCTGAATGCGCGAGGCAAGCCGCAAGAAGCGAAGGGCGCGTCCACAACGGCGCGCTCTTTATTTGAAACCACAGAGAACACAAAAGCACGAAGGCGGATCCTGCCTTAGTCGTCATTCGCGCGCGCGAGCTCGAAAGCCGCGCAGGATGCCATAGTTGGGCAGGTGGCCGCCCTCCACACGCTTCAACAGATTCAACTGCTCCAAAGCGTTCAGGTCGCGCGCAATGGTTCGCAGCGACTTGCCCACATAGGCCCGTGCTTGCGCAGCCGAAAGCATAGCGACTTCCTGCTTTGTGACCGGCTTGTCGGTCAGCTTGTCGCTCAGATCGAGCAGCAGTCGTTTTTGACGCTGCCGCGCGGGCGATAACTTGTTGCCAAACTCGCCAACAAAGGTGGCATCAATTTCATCACGCCAGATTGACCGCATTTGCATGGCTTCGATTATCGTCAACTGCTCGTCCAAGCCATCGCGAAAGCCCTCCAGCGCATAATGCAAGAAGCCCTCCAGAGATGCCTCAGCCGTGTAGCCGCCATCGCTCCATTCGCCATGCGATTCTTGCAGAAAGTAGTAATAGCGGTCGCGAGTCTTGTGATAATGGTCGCTGGGCAGGTGTGCTGCAATATCCGGAACGCCAGCCTGTAGCAAGATGGCGAACTCAATTAAGCGCGCCATGCGCCCGTTGCCATCACCATAGGGGTGAATCCAGGCAAAATAGACATGGGCTGCGATCGCCTTGAGAAGCTGCGCCGCCATCTCGTATCCCGCTGGAGCAAACTCGGCGTCATTCAGCCAGGCGCAGAACTGATTTAGCAGCCGTTCCAGTTCCCATGGCGGGACAGCAAGATAACGCCCGACTGTCACGCGATGCTGGCGGATTTCGCCAACCCTGACAGTATCGTTACCAAAACCATCCAGCACCAGCATGTGCCAGCCATTCAAACGACTCAAGGAGTACGTTGGGCTATCGCCGGCAGCTATTTCGTGCGCGACATGGTTTAAGGCGGCGACCATGTTGATGATCTGCTGTCGCTGATAGTCCCGCGATGGCGGAACCTGAAAGTCATCAGCGATTATCCTGGCGACTTCTTCTTCGGAGAAAGAATTGCCCTCTATAGCCGTCGTGCTATGCACACCTTTTGACAGGTAGATTGTCCTGAATTTCTGGCTAACATGCGCAGGTATCGGGATGCGAATGATCTGCTCAATGCGCGCCTGAATCGCACCTAAAAGAAGCCATTCACGCGCGCCAAGCTTATATGAAGGCGGAAACTTGATGAACTCGTGTATACTCATTCTGCCCGATTTCTGTCATAGAAAATGTCGCATCTTTTGACGATATTTCTGTCTGTACTATATGCGAAACTTGTCGCATGGGTCAAGATCATTCCGCTAACCTGACTGTTGCACACGGCGCAGGCCCCCAAATATTTTACGAACCAATCTGTGGGATTCCCGCGTACAGACGCGTATCATTGCATTTGGCCAGCTTTTTGATGGAGCCGTACCCCATGACCCGACTGCTCGCCTTGCGCAATCATTTCGGCACGATCCGCTTGATGGCGCTGCAATTTCTGAGCCTGGCTGGCATTGGCGTCGCTTGGCCCTATGTCAATGTCTACCTGACCGATGTCGGCTTTTCGGGCACGGTTATCGGCACGCTGGGCAGTGGCGGCGCCGTGCTTTCGCTGGTGCTGACGCCGCTGCTCAACCAGATCGCCGATCGTCGCAATGCGCATCGCCGCCTCTTCATGCTCTATCTGGGCGGTTTTGCCATCGCCAATGTGATCTTCGCCACCTCCAATATCCCGGCGCTGATCATGACGGCTGTGCTGCTCTTCCGCATCACCACCAGCCCCAGCCTGACCCTGGGCATGCAGCTGACCATCACGCAGTTGATCCGCAGCGGCAAAGCCATCCTGGGGCAGATCCGCTCCTTCGCATCGCTGGGCTTTGCAGCGGCGAGTCTGCTGGCCGGGCAGCTTTTCGCGCTGGGTGGCTATCCGTTGCTATTTTGGGTGGGCGCGGCTCTCGCATTGATAAGCATCCAGGTGGCGACTGTCTTCCCCGCCAAACCGCTGCAAAAGCACAGCGCCGAGGATGCCAAGCGGCAACCGCGCAATCGTGGTTTTTTTGTGCTGGCTGCCAGCCAATTCTTCATCTCTATGGGCACCTACAACGCCTATGCCTTTATGTTCATCCACTTCAATCAGAATTTGGGGGTGGCTTCGGCAGATATCGGCTTGTGGGCGGCGATACTGGGCGGCGTAGAAGTGCCCTTTACCATGCTCATGGACTCGGTCTTGCCCAAATTCCGCATGCGTAGCGCCTATATCGTCAGCGTGTTGGGCATCGCGGTGTTTACACTGGCGATGGGATTCGTGCCTAGCCTGCCTGCCCTTGCGCTGCTGCTGGTGTTTCGCGGTTTGACCTGGCCCGGCTTCTATCTGTCGTCATTTACCCTAGTCAACGCCATCAGCCATCCGGGCAATGTGGCGACCAATCAAGCGCTGCTGCAAGTAACCATGCCATCAATTGCGCTGGTGCTGACGGGCTCGCTCTTTGGCTGGGCCTTCGACAATCTGGGCGCGGGCGCATTTTTCGCCATCTGCGCGTTGATGTGCTTGGTCGGCGTGGCAATCGTCATCGCCGGCTTCCGCCTGTTTGACACGCCGGAATAAATCCCAGCGCTCAATTAACCACCGAGTACACCGAGGACACCGCGTGTATTCACCTCAAAGGCACAAAGGTCACAAAGGGAGAAACTCTGTGCTCTCTTCATCACGCAGATTTTCGACATTTGCTGTCGTCGTGTTATACTGGGCGCAACCATTCTATTCCAATTGCGGCTTCGCGGCGAAAGTGAGAAGCGATGTATAGCTTTAGGTGGAGCCGGGGCGTGCGCGGTGGCAAGCTTTGGCTGCGCATTCGGCGCAACTGGCAGCTCTATGTACTGCTGATATTGCCGCTGATTTGGCTGGCGGTCTTCCGCTATGCGCCCATGTATGGCGCGCAGATCGCTTTCCGCCAGTATTCGCCCGCATTTGGCATCGAGGGCAGCCCCTGGGTGGGACTGGCGAACTTCGAGCGCTTCGTCAATTCGCCCAAGTTTGAGCCGGTCATCGTCAATACGCTGGTCATCAGCTTCTATTCTTTGCTGGCCGGCTTCCCGATACCGATTTTGCTGGCGCTCAGCCTCAACCAGGTCAAGAACCGTTTCTTCCGCAACAGCGTGCAAATGGTAACTTATGCGCCGCATTTCATCTCGACTGTGGTCATCGTCGGCATGCTCTTCCAATTCTTGCACCCACGGGTGGGCTTCACGGCGGTGCTGGCGGGAGTGCTAGACCAGCCCTCGCCCAATTGGATGGGCGACCCCGGTGCCTTCCGCCATATATTTGTTTGGTCGGGCATTTGGCAAGAGATGGGCTTTTCCTCGATTATCTATCTGGCGGTGCTCTCGACAATTGACCCATCGCTACACGAGGCGGCGGTGGTCGATGGTGCCAACCGGCTGCAGCGCATCCGCTATATCGATATGCCCGGGCTGCTGCCAACGGCGATGGTGCTGCTGGTGCTTTCGACCGGGCGCGTGTTGGAAGTCGCCTTCGAGAAAGTGTATCTGATGCAAAGCCCGCTCAACCTCAGCGTTGCGGAAGTCATCAACACCTATGTGTATAAAGTGGGCTTGCTTTCGCCCATCCTCGACTTTTCCTATTCCACGGCGATTGGCTTGCTGAAAGGCATTGTCGGCTTGCTGTTGTTGATTGCCGTCAACCATGCGGCGCGGCGGCTGACAGATCACGGCGTTTGGTAAGCGCCCGGGGCAGACTATGGCAGCGATGAAGAGCTACGAGAGCAACATCAACAAGGTCAACGAATCGGCGATTGACCGCATCTTCATGTTCTTCAACAGTTCGATCCTGCTGGTGATTACGGTCATCGTCCTGCTGCCGCTGATATTCATCGTCAGCGCGTCTTTCAGCTCCTCCGAGGCGGTGATGGCGGGCAAGGTTACTCTGTGGCCCGTGGACTTCAGCTTGCAGGGCTATCAGACGATATTCGAGCACAAGAAGGTCTGGGACGGCTTCGCCAATTCGCTGTTCTATACCTTCTTCGGCACGATATTTAATGTGGTGATGACGATAATCGCCGCATATCCCCTGTCGCGCATGGATTTGGTCGGGCGGCGTTTCATCACTTTCGCCTTCATCTTCACCATGCTTTTCAGCGGCGGCTTGATACCGACTTATATGGTCGTGCGCGATCTCGGCTTGCTGAATACGCGCTGGGCGATGATCTTGCCGACGGGCATCGGACCTTTCAACTTGTTGATTACCATCACCTTCTTCCGCACAACCATCCCATCGGAGCTGATAGAAGCGGCGCGCATAGACGGTGCCAGCGACTTCCGCATCTTTGGCAGCATCGTCTTGCCGCTGGCTCGTCCCATCATCGCGGTGCTGGCGCTCTTCTATGCCGTCAACACGCATTGGAATACCTATTTCATGGCGCTGATATATTTGAAAGATCAAGAGCTTTTCCCGCTGCAACTGGTCCTGCGCGAGATCTTGATAGAAAACTCGGTCGACGCTTCCATGCTGGTGGATGTGGAAGATATGGTCGCTCGCGAAGGGCTGCGCGAGTTGCTGAAATATGCCTTGATTGTGGTGGCGAGCGTGCCCGTCATGGCGATGTATCCCTTCGTGCAGCGGCATTTTGTCAAAGGCATGACGATTGGCGCAATCAAATGAGCGGGAATAGCCTGTCGAAAGGAGCGCCTATCGACACTCAATAGCGCGATCTGACGAACAGCTTTGCAGACATGTAGACTGAAAGGACAAAGGACTATGAAGAAGCTATCCAGGCTGATACTGCTTTTGCTGCTGGTGGCGCTGCCACTGACGGCCGCGGGGCAGGATATGGTATCGGGACCGGGCGAATTCCCCATCGTAGAAGAGCCGATAACGCTCGACATTTTGATGCTGGGGCATGCGATTGTGGAAGATTTCCCGACGAATACTTTCACCAACTGGTACAGCGAGCGCACCGGCATCAACCTCAATTTTGATATCGCGCCGCCCAACGAAGGGCAGGAAGTGCTCAACCTGACCATCGCCAGTGGCGACCTGCCGGATATCATGGTCGGCTTCACGGTGGACCCCTCGACATTGGCGCTCTTTGGCCCGCAAGGGCTGTTCCTGCCGCTCAACGATTTGATCGAAGAGCATGGGCATTTCATCAACGATGTCTTTGCAGGCTCGCCGCAGGTGCGCCCGCTCATCACCTCGCCCGATGGCACAATTTACGGCTTGCCCCAAGTTAACGAATGCTACCATTGCTTCCATGCCCAGCGCGCCTGGATCAACCAGGCCTGGCTGGACAATCTTGGCTTGGAATTGCCGCAGACCACCGAAGAATTCTTCGATGTGCTGACCGCCTTCAAAGAGCAGGATGCCAATGGCAATGGCGACCCGGATGACGAGATACCCTTCGCCGCCGCCGCGACCGGTTGGAATACCAATATCGATGGCTTCCTGATGAACCCCTTCGCCTATACCGAATTCCTCGGCAGCAACCGTTACCTGGAAATGAACGATGGTGTCATCTCCGCCGTCGCCAATACCGAGGGCTGGCGCGAAGGTCTGCGCTTCCTCAAACGGATGTATGACGCTGGCCTTTTTGGCGAGGAGAGCTTCACCCAGCCTCAAGAACAGTTGAGGCAATTGGTTGAGGGCGGCGATGTCAGCATACTGGGTTCGGTTGTCGCTGGTCACCCCGGGCAATTTGCGATATTGGGGCAAGAGCGCTGGCTGGATTATGTCGCCATTCCGCCGCTGGAAGGACCCACAGGTTTGCGGCAGTCGCCATACAACCCTTGGGGCGTCGGCTCGGGGCAATGCGTCATCAACAGCCAGACGGAGCACCCGGAAGCGGCATTTAAGTGGTGTGATGGCTTGTACGACCGCGAGACAACTCTGCGCTCGGTCTTCGGCATCCCACAGTGGGAAGCGGCTGAGGGCGAAGACGGACAATGGAAATGGGCGGAGGAGGGCGAGCCATCACTGGGCGGCGAGGAATTCCCCTCTATCTGGCGCCGTCTATCTACCTTTGGCACTTTGCAAAATGTGCACTGGGCGCAGCGCGGACCGAGCTATCGTCCCAATCACTTGCGCTTGGGCGAGGCGCGGCGTGATGATGCCGCTGGCTTGGAGGTCGTGCTCTTTGAAGAAACCAACGCCAAGGTGGAACCTTATGCCCGCGATATCGCCGATGTGATCCCGCCATTGGCCTACACCACGGCGCAAGCGGCAGAAGTTACCGAGTTGCGCTTGGGCATTGATGACTATGTGGCGCAGATGATGGCGGAGTTCGTGCTGGGTCGGCAAGATCTGGACGCCGGCTGGGACAATTATGTCGCCACGCTCGATGCCCTGGGCATCAACCGGATGGCGGAGATTTATCAAGCCGCCGATGACGCGCAGTACGGCGGGTAGGCTTCGCGCCCCCACCCTAAATCCCTCCCCCATCGAGAGGGAGTGACTTCACTGAAAGTTCCCCCTTCCCTCATTTTGGGGGAAGGGGAAGGGGATGGGGGTGGGGGGAACGATGACTCAACCCAATATCCTCTTCATCGTGTCCGACCAGCACAACGCCAAAGCGCTGGGCTTTGCCGGGCATCCCGATGCGCGCACTCCCCACCTCGACCGCATGGCGCGCGAAGGCGTCCGTTGCAACGCGGCCATCACCCAAAATCCCATCTGCACGCCCAGCCGCGTCTCTTTCCTCAGCGGGCAATATCCGCACAATCACGGCTATTACAGTTTGAGCGGGCGCAATCCCGGCGGGCTGCCCAATATCTTCGGGCACTTCCGCGCTGCCGGTTATTTCACGGCGGCGATGGGCAAGATCCACTGCCCGGAATATTGGGTGGAAGATGAATGCGACATCTTTCACGAGAGCAATTCCTACCGGGCGGGCAGCGTGGTTGGGCGGTCGGCTGCCTATACGAGCTTCCTGCGCGAGCGCGGTGTCGAAAAGCTGGAAGACCACATTCTGCTGCCAGAATTTGGCGAACGCGGACGTCAGTCGGTAGAAGGTCGCCCCAGCCCGCTGGCATTTGACGAATCACAAGAAGGCTGGCTGGCAAATACAGCAATCGAAACCATGCAGACCGCCGCCCGCCGCGGACAGCCTTTCTTGCTGCATGTCAGCTTCCCGCGGCCGCATCAATGCACCACGCCCTGCCAGGAGTTTTGGGATATCTACGCTGGCGATGCGCTCAGCCTGCCACTAAATGCCGATTATGACCTGGCCGCCGCCGGCAAAGCGCCGCATTTCATCGCCTCGGCCGCGCGCTGGCGCAAAGCGGATTGGGCGCTCTTCCCGCCGCACACTTTCGAAGCCGCTCGCCGCCGCAAGCTGCACGGCTATCTGGGCGCGGTCAGCCAGGTGGATGCCGCTGTGGGAAAACTGCTGGACCATTTGCGCTCGGCGGGCCTAGCCGATGACACCATCGTCGTCTACACATCCGATCACGGCGATTATGCGACTGAGCACGGCATCATGGAAAAAGCGCCGGGCATTTGCAGCGACGCCATCACGCGCGTGCCGCTGATCTTCTGGTCGCCCCAGCGCATCCCCGCCGGCGGGACGGTCGAATGCGTGGTTGAATTGGTCGATATTGGCAATACCCTGTGTGCGTTGTCGGGCATCGACAGCATGGAAACCAGCGATGGACGCGATATCTCGGGTCTGCTGCATGGGGCGGCTGGTGATGCGGAGCGACTCGGCATAACCGAATTTGCCTGGAGCAAGAGCCTGCGCAAAGGTCGCTTCCGTCTGGTTCATTATCCGCGCGCCATGTTTCCCGAACAATATTCCGATGGTTTTGGCGAGCTATATGACCTGGAGAGCGATCCCTGGGAGATGCGCAACTTGTATTTTGAAGCTGATTATCAAGACAAAGTGCGCGAACTGCGGGCAGAACTGCTGGAATGGCTGATTACCAGCACGCGCCCGGGCACGGTCAGCGGCGTCAACAGCGCGCGATTCGGTTCGCCGGGCTTGAATCGGCAGCGATTGCAGCGCTATCAGACAGTCGTCAACCGCGATGGTAAAATCAACCCGCGCCGTTTGCATGATGCGAAGAACAAGAATTATTTGTGATTTGATATTGACCTGGAGGCAGCGCAGACAGGGGCTTCTGTGGGCATTCGGGCCATTGCGATCAAAGCAAATGCTAGCGCCTTAAGCAGCGCCGCCAATCTCTCACATTATCTGCATTCTCTATAATTCAAGACAGTTGCCCGACAATGAATGCGGCCGCAGCGATTACTACGCCGATCATAGCGATCGCCGCGCCGATCATCCACATGATGAGCTCACGCAGGCGCTTTTCGGTTGTCGCGTTAGAGTCGCTAATCTGCTCTTGCAAGCTCGAGCGTGTTTCGACCACAAGCCGTTCCAGGCGCGCCATATCGGCTTTCGTCGCCAAATGCGGCTCTTCGGCTTCACGAGCGCTTTCGATGCCCGAAACTCGCTGTTCAACCTGTCCGACTCGCTCTACTACGCGAGCGTGCGAAATCTGCTCCAAAGCCTCGACACGCTGCGTCAAGCTCGCGCTTGCTTCCGCCATGCTTCTCCTCTTGAGACAAGACTTCTATCTTGTGTTTCACTATACCACGAATCTAGCCTGCGCTCAAGTCGACCGCCCCGCGTCCTTTTTGCCTGCGGGCAACCTGTGGCAATAAACGGTGTTTGCGCTAGACTGCGCATCAATACTTATGTAGCGCAAACGGACTGAATATGCACATCACACGCGACTTTTTGCAGCGGCGCGGCTATCCGCCCGGCGAGCTATATGAATTGCCCAGCTCCCCCAAGCGCTTCCCCGATGGCGCGCAGTACCGCATTGAGATCCCCAGCGTCGAGGGACCGCGCGCTCTGGCGGCTGTGCTGGAGGCAGCGCAACAACACGGCATCACCATCCACCGCGTATCACAGGGCAGCGGCATCTGGATGCTGACCGATGCTGAAATCCGCGAGATGTGTCGGCTAGGCGCAGCGGCGGGCATTGAAGTCAGCTTGTTTGTCGGTCCACGAGCGGCTTGGGGCACCAGCGCGCAAGTGCGGGCCCGCGCCGGCAAGAATCTGGGCGCGCGCCTGCGGGGCATGGACGAAGTCGTCTACGCCACCGAAGATATCCTGCGCGGCTGCGAACTGGGGTTGCGCTCCGTGTTGGTGGCGGACGAAGGGCAGCTGTGGCTGGTCGACCAGATGAAAAAAGCCGGCGAGCTGCCGGCCGATCTGGTGGTCAAAATCTCTGTGCAGATGGGCGCGGCCAATCCTGTCGCCATCAAACTGCTGGAGCAGCTGGGCGCGGGCACTTATAATGTGCCGACCGACCTGACCGCCCCGCAGATCGCCGCTGTGCGCGCAGTTGTCGACCTGCCGCTGGATATCTATGTCGAAGCGCCAGACGACTTCGGCGGCTTCGTTCGCCATTACGAAACGCCACGACTCATCCGCATTGGCGCGCCCGTATATGTGAAGCTTGGTGTGCGCAACGCCCCGAATATCTATCCCAGCGGCGCGCACCTGGACGACACAGCCATCAAACTGGCGAAAGAGCGCGTGCGGCGGGCGGCCCTGGTCATGGGCATCATAAGACGACATGCGCCAGACGCGATGATGGGGAGCGTCGAGGCTGACGACCTTGGGATTCCGGTGGTTTGAAAAAAAGATGCTACTCAATTTCGAGACCGGTAGGGGAGAGACTTGCCTCGCCCACAACACCGCAATAATTTGTTTGGACGCCTCAAGAGTCGCCCCTACGACTTTGCTTCATTTTGTTGCATTACTTTGTTGGACTTACTGTGGGCGCAGAGGGTATGCTGTATACTATAAATGCGTCGATATGCGTGCACACTAGCAGAGACGCGCCGTGGCAAATTCACTTCTATGCGAATAATTATCCGCAACAAGAGAATGCAAGCATGAATATCCCGCCCCATCCCTCCCCTCTGTACTTCAGTGTCTCTGTGTTGAATCTTTGCGGAGGCGCGCATGCAATCTGATCATTGGCAGACAGACACCGATTTATTCAGCTTGGCGCGGCGCGAGCTTTTCACGGCAGTGGTCGGCGATTGCATGGACAAGCTGGGCTTGCTGCATCAATTTTTGCCGCCACAGATCCGCCCCTTGCGCAGCGACATGGTGCTCATCGGGCGCGCCATGCCCGTCCTGGAAGCGGATGTGTATCAAGAGCGCGGCTCGGCAGACAACAACACGCTCATGGACAAACCGTTCGGCTTGATGCTGGAAGCGCTGGATAACTTGCAAAAGGACGAAGTCTATATTTGCAGCGGCGCATCGCGGCGATATGCGCTGTGGGGCGAGTTGATGACGATACGCGCGCGGCATTTGGGGGCGGCTGGCGCAGTGGTCGATGGCTACCTGCGTGATACACACGGCGTGCTGGTGCAAGGATTCCCCGCCTTTGCGCATGGATCCTACGCGCAAGACCAGGGACCGCGCGGAAAGGTGTTGGACTTTCGCTTGCCCATCGAGGTCGGCGGCGTACGAATCGAGCCGGGCGATATTGTATTTGGCGATGTGGACGGTGTGCTGATCGTGCCGCAAACAGCCGAGCGCGAGGTGTTTGTGGCAGCGCTGGAAAAAGCCCGCGGCGAACAACTGGTGCGCAAAGCGATCGAAGGCGGCATGAGCGCTGTGCAGGCGTTCAAGACCTACGGGATTATGTGAGTCGCTCGCCTACCCCCATCCCCCGGCCCCTTCCCCCACCAGGAGGGAAGGGGAGCAAAGAAATCCGAGATTAATGCAGAAAAGCCCCTCCCTCATCTTGGGTCGCGTAGACACAGACCGCCGGGGTGGGACAAAAAGCCCCTCCCTCATCTTGGGGGAGGGGTTTGGGGTGGGGGTCTACCCGCCCCGCAGGCGCTCCAGGAATGCGGCGCTAACCAGCCGGCGTTCCAGCAGATGCGCGATATAAGCCAGCATGAGCCGCTCGGCGCGCCCGTGTTCGTCGGCGCTCAGACGCAGGCTTTCCACCTCAGCATAGGTATTGGCATTGCGCTGCAAGTGACGCAGCAGTTTCAGTGAATCAAGCTCTATGGGCAGCAAGCGCGATTGGGAGAGCGATAGCCCGGCGCGGCTAACTACGCCACCTTCGTCGCTGCTGAAAAATTGCGCTTCGGGCAACAAGGGCATTCGCGTGATCACGCATTCACTCAGCTCGGGCTTAAAGCCGACCACATCAAGCAGCGCCAGCTCATAGAAGCGCGTCGCCAGGCGCGGGTCGCGAGCATTGGCAATGCGCTTCAGTGTGTCATCCAGCAAGGCGAAGAGCCCGCCGGCGTCTTCTTCGTCATCGGCAGTGAAGCGGTCGAGCAGTTCGGCGGCATAATTGGCATACGCGCCCCGTTGCAAATCATCGCGCAGGCCCAGATAAGGCTCGATCAATTCGGCTTGCGTCAAAATGGCGAGATTGCGTCCTTGGTGCAGCAGGCAGTCGCTGCGAGCGAAGAGTTCGACATGTCCGCTGAGCTTGGCATTGGGTTTGCGCGCGCCCTTGGCGATTGCGCGCAGCTTGCCGCGTGACGGCGTCAGCAGGGTCAGCAGGCGGTCGGCTTCACCAAAGTCGCGGCGACTCAAAATGATGGCCTGGGTGCGGATGCTGCGGCTTTGGCGTGGCATCGCGAGGCAGTCAGCCGGCCTGCCGCTCCATGCGCCGGATGGCATAGCGCACCAACAGGGCAGTCAACGACAGATAGCACAAGGTCAGCAGCACCCAGGGCGAAAGCACCGGGATAGACGCGCCGTTGCTCTGTAGCGTCACGCGCATGGTGATCAGTTGCTGATGGTCGATGAGCATTTGCTGGCTGCGCAGGGTCGCCATGATCGGGTTGAGGCTGGTGGCGATCATGTCCAGGTAAATCATAGCCGATTCGACAGTCGGATTGTTGCTCACGCCCGCGCCGATATTGTTCACCACATTGCCATAGGCATTTTGAAAGAGGATCGCCGCGACCACTGGCAGACCGATGGTGATGCCGATGGCGACTGTGTAACTGCGGATGGTGGCGGCCAATGTGCGTTCCGTGATAGACGAGAAAAACATGCCAAATGCGCCCAGGGTCAGCGCCGATACCAGCAGCACCAGCAGCGCCAGCAGCAATTCTGCCTCGCTGACACCCCCGAAGAGAAAAGCAATGCTCTGCAGCGGCACAGCGGAAAGTAGCAGCAGCACGATATAGCCCAGCGCCGACTGCAGCTTGCCCACCACGAAGGTCGCCTTGGTGATCAAAGTGGTTTGCAGCAGGTCATAGGTCTTGCGTTCGCGTTCGTTGGTGATTGCGCCAGCTGTCAGCGCTGGCACGATGAAAATAATCAGCATGAGTTCGATGAAGAGCACGCCGATAAACAACTCGCGCCCCAGCTCGCCGGTCACGACCACGCCACCCTGGGGGATCTGCAGCAAGTAGATCAGCAGGGTGAAGAAGCCCATCAGCGTGAGGAAGATTGTGATGATGGCAAAACCGCGCGCGCCACGCATGCGTCCACGCAGCTCTTTCAGCATCACCGGATTGATGCGATAAGCGCGCAGATCGCCCAATGTCAAGACGCCGGCCGCCAACAACGGCGCAACCGCCAGCACGGACGGCGCAAAGCCCAGCCAGACCAGCGCAGCCAGATTCAGCGCGATCGCCAGCCAACAGCAGACCACCGACCACATCTCCTGAGCCAAAATAACCACCGACAGCAGCAGCAACAGCGCCACATTGACGCCCGTCCCCGCAGCCAGCAACAACACAGCCGCATCGGCGCTGATGACCAGCCCCGGCAACAAAGCCACCTGGATCGCGCTGAACAAACTGCTGTCTTGATTGCCGGCATGGATGGCGGCGGCGCAAATCGCCACAACCGCCAGGAAGTTCAACAAAGCGCCCCAGAGCAGAATCAGCGAACAGCGCTGCAAACGGCGTTGACGCGGCGTCATGCGCTCGGGCGCGATGCCTTCCCATTCGCCAACCAGCGGCACATTCTGACCGAACAAGCTGCCAACCAGCCGGCGCAATTTTCTCAACGTATCCAGCATGAACGCAAGCGGTCCCGGTTCCTGTGCAGAAGTTTCATCACAAGCGCATTATACAGCAGAGAGGGCTTGGGCAACCCCCTCAAAAAGCCTCGCCCCCATACAACCATTCAGCATATTTTGCATCACTTTCCTGGAATTTCCGGGGTATTGACCCACTTGGAAGCGCTGTACATCCTGGTCTATGTCGGCTAGACTGTTGGCATGAACGATGTCGCCCCGACTCACGGATTCGTGCAATCATTGGCACGCGCACCGCTGCTGCTCTATCAGCTCGGCTGGGCGTCTGTGCTGGATTGGCTGCCGCTGTTGGCTTTGACGACACGCGATTGCGACACGGGCGCGCCGCGTCATACCGCGCTGGAATTCCGACGGCATGGCAGCAAGCTCTACCTGGTCTGTGGCTTGGGCGAAGCAACCGACTGGTACCAGGATATCGAGGCCGAGCCGGGCGTGACCATCCAGCAGGGCGCGAAGCTCTATGCTGCCCGCGCCGTCCGCGTCGATGATCCAGCCGAAGCTTTGCGCGCGCTCTATGCTTTCAGCCGCAATTCCTGGCTCTACGAATCGCTCTTCGCGCGCATGAGTTCTGCCAATGCCGCCGACCTGAACACCCTGACAGAAGTCGCCGCGGAATTCACCGTTGTGCGCATCGAGCCCAGCGATGATGAGTTGGAATTGCCGCCAGTGCCTCTCTTCAGCCAGCCGGCCCGTCAGCTCGCCACCGTCGCTGCGTTGCTGTTGTTGCTGCGCCTGCTGCTTATCGCGCTGCGCGCATTCTTCGGTGGTGGCAACCGCCGTTGAGCCTATACATCAAACTCCACACCCTGCGCCAGCGGCAACTCGCGTGAATAGTTGATGGTGTTGGTCTGCCGGCGCATATACCCTTTCCAGGCATCCGAGCCCGATTCGCGACCGCCGCCCGTCTCTTTCTCGCCACCGAATGCGCCGCCGATCTCTGCGCCGCTGGTGCCGATGTTGACATTGGCGATGCCGCAATCCGAGCCTGCCTGGGACAAGAATTGCTCCGAACGCGCCAGGTCGCTGGTGAAGATGGCGCTGGACAAACCGTGTGGCACAGCATTGTGCATGGCGATGGCTTCGTCCAATGTGTCGACCGTCATAACATACAAGATCGGCGCGAAAGTCTCGTGGCAGACCAGCGGAGTCTGGCCTGGCATGAGGATAATGGTCGGCTGCACGAAGTTTTCGCCCAGATCTGGCAGCCTGCCGCCACCGGCCAGGATTTCCCCGCCCTGTGACTTCGCCAGTTCGACTGCGTCCAGCATGGCTGCGACAGCGCCTTGATTGATCAATGGACCCATCAGCACGCCGGGCTGCATGGGATCGCCAACGCGCACCGACCGATAAGCCCCCGCGAGTCGCTCGCAAAGCTCGTCGGCGATGCCACTTTGAACGATCAAGCGGCGGGTGCTGGTGCAGCGCTGTCCAGCCGTGCCAACTGCGCCGAAGACGATAGCTCGCGTGGCCAAGTCCAGATCGGCATCGTCGCTAACAATGATGGCATTGTTGCCGCCCAGTTCCAGTATGCTGCGCCCCAGCCGCCCCGCGACGCGCCCAGCCACCTGCCTGCCCACCGCGGTCGAACCCGTGAAGCTGATCAAGGGCAGGCGCGCGTCATCGACCAGACGTTCACCGACGCTCTCGTCCCCGCCGATGACCAGATTGAAGACGCCTGCACAGCCGTGTCGCGCCATCACGCGGTTGCAAATATGCTGGACGGCGATAGCTGTCAGTGGTGTAGTCGGCGACGGTTTCCAGATCATGGTATCGCCGCAAACCGCCGCGATCGCCGCATTCCACGACCACACCGCCAGCGGGAAGTTGAAAGCCGTGATGATGCCGATTGCGCCCAGCGGATGCCACTGCTCGATCATGCGATGACTCGCTCGCTCGCTGTGCATGGCCAAACCATAGAGCTGGCGCGACAAGCCCACAGCGAAATCGCAGATGTCGATCATCTCCTGGACTTCGCCCAAGCCTTCGCTGCGGATTTTGCCATTTTCCAGCGCAATCAGCTCGCCCAACGCTTGTTTGTAGCGCCGCAATTCATTGCCCAACTCGCGGATGACTTCGCCGCGTTTGGGCGCCGGCCGCATGCGCCAACTGCGAAAAGCCGACACAGCTTCAGAAACGACTCGCTCATAATCGGCGCTGGTCGCCTGGGCAACTGTCCCGATCGGCGCGTTGGTGGCGGGATTCAGCGAAACCAACTGCTCACCGCCGCCTGTCCAGCCATCTGTCCCTGTGCAGGTGCCGGGGTTGATCGCTTTGATGCCCAGCGCGTTCAGAATGTCGTTCATCATATCTTTCTCGCTTCCTTGCGTTCGGATTATTTGGACGGAAAATTGTTGCCAGCTTCAGGGTCCTTGCAGATATATCGGGACGACGCGCCCGGCGGAGAAGGAATGCGCGCCTTTTTCACGCAGACGCGCCCAGGCAATCTGCGCCATGTGCCCCGCCCGCCGCAATCGCAATGGCGCTGGCACAATTGTATGATCGGGATTCGCGCGGATCATCGCCAAGCCTTCCGCCGAAATCTCGCCGGTGAAGAGCATTGGTCTCGCATAATCCGCGAGCACCTGCTGCCAATCGCCGATTTTTGCTGGCTGGCTTTCTGCCCAGCGATTGCCCATCGGCCAATACTCGGCATAGATGATGCGCTTTCTGCCCGCTGGCAACACAACGAGCATGGACGGCGATTCTCGATAGTGGGGGACGGCGGCAACCAGCGTTTCCATTGTTGTCACTGGCACAAGCGGCAGGTCGCGGGCGGCTGCCAAGCCCTTTGCCACAGCCACGCCGATGCGCACGCCGGTATACGAACCTGGTCCAGCCGCAACTGCCAGCGCCGTCAGGTCCTCCGATGTGATGCCGATCTGCCGAATGGTCTGGGCGATCAATGGCGCCAGTTGGGCATTGTGTCTGCGCCCCGCCAATTGCGTGCATTCTGCCAGCAGCCTGTCACCATCGTGCAGGGCAATGCTCATTATTTGCGTGGCTGTGTCGATGGCCAGCAAGCTCATGCAGCATCACTTTCCAGCGCGCGCAAAAAATCCGCCAGCAGCGAGATATGCCGATCGCCCATTGCCTGGCAATGCAGGTCGCGCCTGGATTCGCCGCGAATATCGAAGTCAATCCACAAGCGCTCGCTGGGCAAGAATGGCTCGATGCGTTCCGCCCACTCAATGATGACAGCGCCGCTGCCATCCAGAATGTCGTCTATGCCCAGGCTTTGCGCTGCTTGTGGATTGCCCAGGCGGTAGCAATCCAGATGATAGAGCCGCGTTTCGTACTGCGCGCGCCGATGTTCATGCACGAGGTTGTAGCTGGGGCTGGTCAACTGTGTCTGCGCGCCATAACCGACGCCGATGCCGCGGCACAAGCATGTCTTGCCCGCGCCCAGCCCGCCCGACAAACATACGACATCCCCCGCCGTCAGCAAGGCACCCAGTTTTCTGCCCAATCGCGAAGTTGCCGCCGGCGAGTTGCTGCGCAGGAGTATCATGACAGCCGCTTCAACACGACGATCGCGCCGAATCGCTTGACATGATAGCTTGTCGTGTCATACCGAGCAGAACCGGGCTGCGAAGTGACCACATAATCCGCGTCCGCCGCCAAACCCAGCGGGTGATCATTGCGGTTGCGCAAGCCATGTTGCGACTCCAGCAGAAAGTCGTAAGCCATGCCCATGCCATACATGGGGTCGATGCTGTGCCAGGGCACGATCCACCACTGCTGCGCCAGCTCGGGCAGCATATCGTAGCTGATGGTGAGCGCCGCGCCCCCATCCCAATCGTCGCCGATAAAGGCTGTGGCCGCCTCGATGCTGTGGTAGAGGCTCATGTTGTGCGCCGAATGCAGGCTGGCATCGTGCCCGGCAACGCGCAGCACGCGGTCGAGGCTGTTGAGGCTCGCCCAAATCAAAACGAGCGCCAGGCACACGCGCATGATCTGCCGCCGTTCTCCCACCAGACAGCGCAGGCCATAGGCGCAGACCAGGTATTGCAGGCAGAGCAGGCTCGTATAATAGCTGGCATTTTCGTCCGGCGTCGCCCGCACCACGAGCAAGCCAGCCAACAAGCCCAGCATCACCAGCATCGCCAGCAGCGTGCGGCCGGCGGCCGACTCGCATAAAAGCGCGGGAATCGCCGTTATGCTGCGCCAATTCCTCCGGCAGCGGACGAGAGCAAAGCCGCAGCCGATCCAGAAACAGGCTTCCAGCGCCACTTGCAACGCGACTTCCAGCGGGACTAACGAGGGCAGCTGGGCGCGCAGGCTAAGAAGCTCGCCCTGGAAGGGCAGACGCAGGGCGATCAGCGCATGCCCGGGCAAGCTCAGCGCATAATGGATGCCGCTCTGTAACCGCCCCTCGGGCAGCGCTGGTTCGGGCGGGGGCGCTTCAGCGGCATGCGGGGCATCGGCCTGGCTGCTCGGCGCTTCTGGCTTGAGATGGGCATATTGCGCCAACGTCTGCGTGTCAATGCGGTGGCTGCGCGTGAAGAATGCGCGCAAATCGGCGAATTCCTGCCCGACTTCAAAGACCAGATAGGGCGTCAGCATGGCAACCGAAAGCAGCGCGCCTGCCGCCACGCCACGCGCATTCCAGGGCAAGCGCAGGATCAGCCACAGCGCCGCCAGCACGCCAAAGAACAGCACCGCCGAAAAATGCGTCATGAAAGCCGCTGTCGCCACCAGCCAGGTCAACGCGACGAAGCCGGCGCGTCCAGTGACTTTCCAGCGATAGAGGTAGTAGACAAAAAACACGCCGAAGCCGGGCAGCAGCAATTGCGCCCAAGCGGTGTAGGCGCTGCTGATGCCGATCTGGCTATAGGTGAAGAGGGTGGCGGCGATCATGCCCGCTCGCTCGTCGATGAATTCCACCCCCAGTCGATAAGCCGCAAATGTCGCCAGCAGGTTGAATGCCAACTGCGTGCCGATCAGCACCGTCGGCACATGGCGCGTCAACAGCAGAGCCGGCAGCTGCAGCCAGACCAGGAAAGGCAGATTATAGGCGGCGACGCTGGACAAAGTGCCGACCACCGGGAATGCGCCGCCATCCAGCCAGGCAGAGCCACGCGCGATCAGCGGCACATAATCGGCTTCCCACACCAGCAATTGCGCCGCAACCAGCTTCACGCCGATGCTGGCAGCGATCAAAAGCCAGAATGCAGCCTGACAGAAGCGGATTTGCGGGGGGCGTGGCATGGGACGGGTGGTTTTCCAATTCGGCAGCCGAAAAAACATTATAGCAGTGGCGCTGGGCGACAGGCAGTCGCTGCCAATTAATCTGCCACTGAAGTAAATCCAAGTCGGTGATTGAAAAAGCGTAACCACCGAGTACACCGAGTCTGAGAGAGTACACAGAGATTATAAGTTGGGTTTTTCTCTGTGCCTTTGTGCCTCTGTGGCAATTGGATGTTGCACAACTTGCTTGCATTACCTTCTAATTTGAAACGATATAGTCTGCGCTTGGCCAGGGTGACCGGCAGGGCAGGCTTGAGCGGCGCGCCCACATCGTCTATACTCCGCCGCGACAACCATTCCCCTGAATTCTGCGAGGCACGATGCAAAGCCCAGACCGCAGCCCCGCCCTGCAAGAAACGCTGCGCCGCTTGACTTCGGTGGCAGAAGGCATCGCTGCCTGCGCTGTCTTCGCTGCCGAGGGCTTTGCCATCGCCGCGCATCCCGACGCGGGCGATGATGCCGCGCAGCTCTCCGCGATTTGCGCGAACCTGGCTTTCACCGCCGACGGCGCGATGAAACGGCTGGCGCAGGGCAGACTGGCGCGCCTGCTGCTGGATGCCGAACATGGCACTTTGCTTTGCTGCAAAAGTGGCGAAGCCTGGCTGGCCGCGCTCATCGAAAAAGATGCCAGCCTGGCGCATGCGCTCTTCGCCGCCCAGAAAGCCAGCGAAGCTATCGAGTCAATCCTGGCTGGCGAATGAAAGCGGCTTCAAATTTCTGCGAAGGCATTGTGAAAACGAACATGACCGCGCGCCGACCCCAAAGTCTCATCATCCAGGACCGCCACCATGAAGTGCTCGTGAGCGCCGCCCGGCTGCACATAATCGCTGCCGAAGCCCAATGGCAGCGCCGGCACAAATCCAAAACGCGGATAATAGCTGCGATGCCCGACCAAAAACAGCAAGCCATATCCCGCCGCGCGCATGGCAGCCAAGCCCGCCCAGACCAGCGCCGAGCCTATGCCCTGCCTTTGTCGCGCCGGCAAAACCGCGATCGGTCCCAGCGCCGGGAAGCGACACACCCGCGCGCCATCATCAACATGGGCCAGGCTGTAGGCGGCTTGCCCAACCAGTTCATCGTCCAGCAGCGCGGCATGCGAAAGCAGCAGAGCGCCCTCAGCGCGCAGACGGTCGAGAAGGCGGGCTTCGTCAGCGCGCCCAAATGCCGCCTGCACCAGTGCGTGCAGCCGTGGGATATCGCGCGGCTCTTCCGGGCGAATGCGCAGATTGGGCAGATCCGCCGCGAGCCTGGAATGTTCTAATGCCATGACAAGCCCCGAAGTCTTCCTGTATCTCACCACGCGCGGACACCGCAGTGGCAAGCCACATGAAATCGAAATCTGGTTTGTCGAATATGACGACGCCTATTATATCGTATCCGAGAAGCGGGAGGCCGCCCACTGGGTGCAGAACCTGCGCGCCCAGCCAGCTGTCCACTTCCATCTGAGCAACGAGTCCAGCCGCGCCGCGCATGCCAGCATCGCCGATGATCCTGCGCTGATCGCCGCCGTCAAAGCCAAAATGGCTGCCAAATACGGCTGGAGCAATGGGCTGGTGGTGAAGATCGCGCCTGCTTAGGTCTTTTTTAAGCCCGCCTTGCTTTGCTGGTCTGTGGATTGGCAGTACGGACATTGGCTCAACTCTATATTCTACAGCAGCCACAGCATTCGACATTCCTTACTTTTTTCGTATGTCATGGTAACATCAATTGAATGGCTAGCCAGTCAATTTGTTGCCAAGAAGGTGCTGACCAATGTACGCCAAATGCCTTGCTTTGTTTGTCGTGTGTATGTTGCTATTGGGCGTCGCCTCCGCGCAGCCTTTTTCTATTCACGCCAACAGAGGCTTGAACCTGCGGGCCGCGCCCAGCCTCAATGCCGAAATCGCGGACACTGTGCCATCGGGCAGCATTCTGCAAGTCGTGGGCAAGTTACATCGCTGGCTGAAGATCGACCGCAATGGCAGGGAGGTTTGGCTGGCGGATTGGACCGATTTCAGCCGTGTCGACAGCAGCGAGGCGACGGAAGCTCAGCAGCCGACAACACCTGTCGACAACTGCTGTGGCATCGACCGACAATGCCAAAGCGAGGCGGAATGGGAGGCCGGCTATTGGGCGTATCAGAACGGGCAGTGCCCCGCGTCCGCCCAACCTCAGCCAGTGACGCCCGCGCAACCTGTGGCCAGCGCGCCGGCGAATGTAGACAACTGCTGCCATGTTGATCGGCAATGCCAAAGCGACCAGGATTGGATTGTCGGCTTCTATGCGTTTCGGAACGGGAAGTGCCCCGCGTCCGCTCAGCCGCAGCCAGCGACACCCGCCCAATTCGCAGCAAACACGTCGGCAAATGTAGACAACTGCTGCATCATCGATAATCTAAACTGTGTTACCGACTTTGAATGGCGACGCGGCTACTGGGCATATCAAGTCGGGCATTGCGCCGCGCCCGGCCAGCATCAGTCAACGACGCTCGCCTTGCCCGCAGCCAGCGCGCCAACAAACGGTGGCAATTGCTGTGACTCTGTTTGGCAGTGCCGGTTCGAAGAGGAAAGGGTGCAGGGTTATTGGGCTTATCAGATTAATCAGTGCGCTGGCCTCCCGCAGATTTCCGCGATCACGCTTACGGGACCCGTGCCCAGGATAGAGGGCTCGAGTCTATTTGTTAGCACCGTCACAGCGTCGCTCAAGTGGTTGAAGAGCCTAGCTCCCGACTGGTACAACTACGTCATAACCGGAATGGACTTAATCGTTGAACTTCCCGTCCCCGTCTCCTCAGGGGATGGCGTGCACACGTGCACCGCGTACGCGAATTATCACGAAAGAAAGATCAGCGTGGAAACTTGCTGGATGCGGCGGACTTTAGGCGGGAACTGGCCCGTCGAGTTCGATCAAGCCAGCATCGCTGCGATGCTCGCACATGAGGCTTGCCATATCCATACACATGAAGAGGGCAAATATTTTGCGTCAGCTAACCACGAGGAAGAGGAGTGCAATAAATTCAATGGTAGCGTAGCTGGTCTCTTTGGCGGCGCCCTTGCGGTTGGTCTTGACCCGAACCGCGGGACGCTTTACTTTGAAAAAGAAGACATATTGAGCAAGATCAGACGTTACTGCTCTGCAGGGTATAGAGCAGATCTGTTTTGTCCGACGCTTCAAAAACTGGAAAGCGACTGGAGAAATGTGCCATACGCGGTCTTTCCACCTGGCGGCGCCTGAGTAGTGAGCTTTAGCCGCTCCCGTTCTCGGGCAGGCAGACGCCGATCGTCTTGTCACGAGGTACGACAAAAGCGACGCCACGATTCGGCTCTAGCAATTCGCCCATGACAGCCCGCGCTTCATCCAGGAGCGTCGGCACCCGTTCTTTCGGCACGACCTTTTTTCTCGGGCATTTGCCCCGGTTGCCAAATCTGCGCTACCATCAGGTTGAGCGCAGGCGCATTATGAGGCACTCCTATGCAGCAGCGAATGGTCGAGTTCATCCGTGCCTTGCGCGCTGCGGGCGTGCGCATTTCCCTCGCCGAAAGCCAGGATGCCATGTTTGGCGTGGATGCGGCCGGCGTGAGCGATGGCAGCATCTTCAAAAGCACGCTCAAAGCCGCGCTCGTCAAAGACCGGCGGCACCAGCCCGTCTTTGATTATTTCTTCCCGCTCTTCTTCACGGACAACAAGCCGCCCCTGGAGAATATCCTCGAGCAGCTGGGCGCGGACGAAGAACAACTGCTGCAAGCAGCCATGCAAAATATGTTGAGCGATCTGGATGCCCTGCGCGATCTTTTGCAGCGCTTGCTGGAAGGGCGCGAATTCAGCGAAGAAGAGCTGCAGCAAATGGCGGAAATGGCCGGCTTGCCCCAGGGCGACGACATGTATATGCGACCCTGGTTCGAGCGGCGCATGGAGCGCGCGGCCGGCTTGTCACAGTTGGAGCGCATGCTGGACGAGTTGCTGGACGAACTGGCGGCGCTGGGCATGGACGAAGCAGCGCTGAATGAGCTGGAACAAAAGCTGCGCGAAAATATGCGTGGGCTGCGCGAGCAAATCTCTAAGCATGTCGGCGCATCGCTGGCGGAACAGATGGCGAAGCAGCCCCCTCGCGAAAAACCCGACCTGCTGGATACTCCCTTGCAGCGGTTGAGCAGCGGCGATATGGATGATGTGCGCGACGAAGTGCGGCGGTTGGCGGCGCGTTTGCGAACGCGAGCAGCCCTGCGGCAAAAACGGGCAAAAAGCGGCACATTCGACCCGCGCAAAACCATCCGCAAAAATATGCGTTATGGCGGCGTGCCCATGGAAGCGCAATTCCGCATCCGCCACAAAAAACCCAGCCTCATCCTCATCTGCGACCTCAGCACTTCCATGCGCTATGCCGTGGAGTTTCTGCTGACATTGGTCTATGAGCTGAGCGATCAGGTGCGGCGCACGCACAGCTTCATCTTCATTCACGACCTGGTCGATGTCAGCACCGACCTGGCACAACTGCCCCCGCGCGAGGCGGTGGCGCAGATCATGGCGCAGAACCCGCCCGGCTATTACAGCACCGACCTGGGCAACAGCTTGCATAGCTTCCAGCAAGAGCATCTGCATCTGGTCGACAGCCGCAGCAGCATCATCGTTTTTGGCGACGGGCGCAACAATTACAACGACCCGCGCCTGGATATCGCCCAGGATCTGCAGCGCAAAAGCCGCCGCCTGCTCTGGTTCTGCCCCGAGCCGCGCCAGCTGTGGGGCAGTGGCGACAGCGATATGTGGGAATACAATATGGTTGCCGACCGCGTCTTTCTGGTGCGCAGCCTGCGACAACTGGCGGAAGCTGTCGATCGCCTGCTGGCGGATTCGTGACTCAGGCGGGTTTCGCCGCCTGTTTCATGCTACAATCGCGGCAGGGAGGGCAACATGACCAACTACATACGCATCCCGGAAGAGGTGGCGCGGCAGCTGCATGCCATTGCCGAGCGGGAAGACACCGAGCTCGCCAAGTCGGTGGGCGAAATGATTGAGAGTCAATCGGATGACCGACCGTGGGCGACATTGGGGGATTTGGAGCTCTTTGCCAGAGAAGCTCGGAAGCGCATGAACGACGATTCACCTTCGGAAATGGTGGATGACTCCGCGCGGAGCCGTGAAATCCTGAATGCTGAGTTTGCCGATTACCTCATCAGCCGCACCCAGCCGTGACGTTCATTACAGACAGCAGTTTCCTGATAGCTCTGTTCAATAACAAGGATATTAACCACAAGCCGGCTCTTGATCTGTCCATTGGAAGCAGGGAGACAATTGTCGTGCCGGATGTTGTCTTGCCGGAAGTGAGCTACATACTCCGCCGTCGATTCAAGTATCCAAAGAATTTCATCTTCTTTGAATTCATCAATCGCGCCAAAGTCGACCTCGAGCCAGTTCTAAAGGACGACCTGGCAAGGATTGACGAAATCACCCGACAGTACCCAACCGCCAACTTCGATCTGGTAGACTGCTGCATCATGGCGATTGCCGAGCGGCGCAAGATCGCCCGCATCGCCACCTTTGACCGGCGCGACTTCAGCTTCTTCCAGCCCCGCCACTGCCAGCGCCTCGAATTGTTGCCATAATTCCGCAAGAATCCCCCTGTCACTCACCAATTGGTCCATTTGTTGACATGACGAGACTTGTCAACTACTGTAGAAATTGCTAGGAAGTTAGGGGGCGCGCCGATGGACATCATTAATGTGAGCATCGTGCAAGACGA
The DNA here is from genome assembly GCA_022823945.1 of Anaerolineae bacterium. Taxonomy (GTDB): domain Bacteria; phylum Chloroflexota; class Anaerolineae; order Aggregatilineales; family Phototrophicaceae; genus UBA6055. The sequence continues at coordinate 50,915 of JAJEBK010000003.1, forward strand.
AGACTGCTTCATATCTCATTGTCTGGAGTACGATATCGCCAGCCAGGGCAAAAACCAGCAGGAAGCGCTTGACAATGTTACAGAGGCGGTTTCGCTATTCTTGGAAGTCGCTTCGCCAGAGGAAATCAAGCGCAGACTCGCAAGGCGCGGCCGTGTCGAAACGCTGAGCCTGGATCGTGCCTAGACGCAAGATTCTGTCAGCATCCGCAGTCTGCAAGATTCTGCTATTGAATGGATTTGTCGAAGTTCGCCAACGCGGCAGTCACATCGTAATGCAGAAGAAGTCCATAGAGCCAAATGGCAATCACACGACCAGCACTTAATTGTGCCGAATCATAAGGAATTGCGAGCTGGCACATTGTCCTCAATTATTCGCCAGTCGAGACTGCCTCGCGAGCTATTTGAGTAATATTGACCCCACCAGTGCGCATGCTTTGCCTCCCGGCTTTTTGATGGGTAGCGAGGCGGCGGCCACAACCTTGCAACGCGCCATAAAACACGCTAGCATTGACTTACCTGCAAGCGCGCAGCGAAAGGACAGCGGCATGAAACGGATCATAGACGCGGGGACGATACGCCGCCTGGCTATGGCGCTGGCGCTGCTGATCTTGCTGCCGTTGCCGGCGCTGGCGGCGACCATCAATGTCGATGGGAATTGCACGCTGACGCAGGCGATCAATAGCGCGGATGCTGACAGTGCCGCAGGTAGTGGTTGTGAAGACGGCAATGGCGCAGACACCATCGTGCTGACTCGCGATATTCGCTCAATTGGTACAAACGACACCGACTATTCGGTTTCAAGTGAGATTTTCATTGATGGCCGCGGGCACGCTTTTGTTGGCGTAGACAGCAATGGCTTTGAATTCGATGCGACAGGGACAGATGGCAGTTTAACGATTGACAATGCCCGATTCACCAACTCAGGAGCCGGCTCAGTGGTCACGATCACCGCGAGTGGCGATGTGACCTTTCGGAAGGTGGATTTCTACAACTCGGCGGGAGAGGGCGCTGGCGTTCATCTGGAAGCGACAGGAGATGATGTAAAGGTACGCGAAGGCGTCTTCAGAAACAATCGTTTGCCCTCTGACAACGTTGTGACTGGCGCTGTCAACATCTATCGCAGCAGCTTTTACGAGAACCATGGCAGCGGCAGCGGCTATGTGGTCAATGGCGCGACGATACGCTCCAGCACCATCGGCGAAAATCGCGGTGACTCTTTCGCTGTCAGCGGCGGCAGATTGTTCAATGTTACAGTCTCCCAGAACGTTGGCGGGGGCGTCACGGGTGGCACAATCAAAAACAGCATCTTGTACGATAATGGAGGGGCAGACTGCGAAGCTTCCGCGCTCACCGGCGTCAACTGGATCGGCAACGGCAATTGCACAGGCGGCACTAGAACTTTCACCGGAGCCAGCCCCGACATTGATGACGACCTGCGATTTGGTCCTTCTCGTTCTGGTCTCTACCCGCTGGAAGAAGATGCGGACGCGGCTGGTGTAGGCGTTGACTGCGAATTTCTCGACCAGTGGGGGCAGCCTTTCGGCCCTAATCCATGCGATCTGGGCGCGCATTCCACTTACCAGCAAGGCTCGGGACCGCGCATCTCTGCGCCGGCAGCGACAGCGATTCCCACGCCGACGCTCGTGCCCGATCAGCCCACGCCGGCTGTTGAGCCAGTCAAAGGCTGGGTGCTTTTCAGCGACCGCGCTGACATCAAATCCAACGAAGTGGATGCTTCGGGAGTCGGTGTCGCGCATATCGTCGAGATGGGCTTTTTGACCGCCCTCGATATCTGGAGCGAGGTCGGCTGGGGCGTGACAGCTTGCCACACCGACTACAGCAATGGCAACTTCGTCTTCCTGGATGCGGCCGGCATGCCGCGCGAAGCCGTAACCTGGCCCGCCGCGCCACATATTGAAGGCATGGCTTGCACCTATATCGAGACGCCGGGCACCGTTGTGCTGCTGCGCGCCGACCCCTGGCAAGAGCCAGCCACGCCAACGCCCGACCCCAACGAACTGGTGTTTGGTCCTGTTGCGCTGGAAGACTGCCAGTTGATCACGCGCGACATGGTCAACCTGCGCGCCGAAGAATGGGGCGATGTACTGAATATCATCCCGTATGAAACGGAGCTGACCGCTTCTGAAGCCAGCGACGAGTTCTTCAAAGTAATATTCGAAGAGCAAGAAGGCTGGGTACACCGCGATTGGGTGACCATCACGGGCGGAGAATGCGGCGAGGGCGAAGGCGAGTAGCCTGCTCGCGCGGGGGTGGTGATTGTAGTGGGGTTGGCAACCCTGCCTCCATCTCCCAGCCCCTTGCCCCTAAAATGACTGAGGACAGGACAGGTTATTTACCCCACCCCCGGCCCCTCCCCGACGAGTCGGACAGGGGAGTTTCGAGAGCTGTCTCACGACATGACGACAGAATCCGCGCGTGATTTGCCTCCTCCTGACCTGTCGGGATGATTGAGGGGGGTGATTTTTGGCGCTTTTCGCATTGCCTGTCCAAAGCTGATATAGTCGCGTTGAGTCGCAGCCCGCTGGGACTCAACATCCATGCCAGACTAAAGGAGATTCCCATGAGAGTGCTCAAGATTTTGTTCCTCGTGCTGCTTGTTGTGTCGGTGGCGCTGGTGATGTCGCAGGATGCCGAAACCATCGTCATTCGCGGCTTCGGCAACATCAGCACATTCAACCCGGCCATGAGCAGCGATGGCGCGTCCTTCCAGGCTTTCAGTGTGCTCTGGCCCAAGCCTTACGAGATCGACTCGGCTACATCCGCGCCCGTGCCCGGCCTCACCAGTTGGGAAATCTCGGATGACGGCTTGTCCTATACCTTCCACATCCGCGAAGACGCCAATTGGTCGGACGGCATGCCCATCTCCGCGCATGATATGAAGTTCGTCATTGATGCCATCAAGTCGGATGAAGTCGCGTCTATCCAGGAGAACGAAGTCGCCGCGGTCGACGAAGTTCGCGTCGTGGACGACAAAACCTATGAGGTGGTGTTGAACAACCTGGACTGCGCAGCTTTCAGTCAGTTGGGTGGCATTCGCTTCTTGCCATCACACTTGTTTGCCGCCGACTTCAGCGACTTCGAAGACAACATGGTTTCCACAGAGCCGGTCGGCATCAGCGGCGGTCCGTATATTCTGGACGAGTGGGCGCCCGATGAGTACCAGAGCTACCACGCCAACCCGAACTGGTGGGGCGGCGATGTCGGCATCCCCTACCTGGTCAACCGCAACATCAAAGAGCAAGCGGTGGCGCTGCAATCTATCCAGGCGGGCGAAGTCGACTATACCTATTTGCACGGCGATCTCTTCACCCAGATACCCGATACCAGCAACTTGCAGTGGGAGATCTACCCGCAGATGTCAGTCAAGTTCATGTCGCTGAACTGGGTCGATCCCAACCATCCCGAACGCGCCTATGACGAAGATGGCAACCCGGTCGAGCAGGTGCCGCACCCCATCTTCAGCGACCCGGCTGTGCGCAAAGCAGTGGCTATGGGCTACAACAAGGGCGATGTCCTGGCGACGATGGGCGGCGATGATGGCGGCACCCGGCTGATCGGCGCGGTCAATCCGGCGATTGGCTGGGCATACAACCACGACTTGCAACCCTATCCTTATGACCCGGACGCGGCCAGGCAGCTCCTTGAAGAAGCGGGCTGGGTCGACAGCGATGGCGATGGTGTGCGCGAGAAAGACGGCCAGCGCCTTGAATTCCTGATCTCCTACAGCGATATCCTGCTGATGTTCGAGACGCATGTCCTGGTCGCCCAGGATCAGCTCAAAGACATCGGCTTTGATGTCCAGCTGGAGAAGGTGGAATGGGCGAATTACATCAGCGACATTTATCTCGGGCAGAAGTATGACGCGACTTCCATGAGCAACAGTGGCGGCACGGGTGGCGCGCCCGACCCCAACGACTTCATGACCTTGCTCTATGGTCCGCAAGATGTGCCTGGCAGCGGCAACAACCTGGCGTCTTATGTCAATCCGGAGATTGACGCTTTGATCGACCAGGCGCGGGCTGTGCCAGGCTGTGATACCGCGGCGCGTGGCGAAATTTACCGCGAGATCCAACGTATCGCCCACGAAGATGTGGCGTACGATTGGTCATTCGTGCCCAATATCTGGCAGACAGCCAACGCGCGCGTGTCTGGTTTCGAGCCAGCCGCCTTCTGGGTGTTCTATGGCTACACAGCCGACATCCACAAATGGACGGTTGAGGGCTAGGGGCTATTTCTGCCCCCCATCCCTGGACCCCTTCCCCAGCGCGAGATAAGGGGTGTTCTGCCAGCGATTCGCCGTCTTTTAAGTCCCTCCCTCATTTTGGGGGAGGGGTTTGGGGTGGGGTATCTTATCATATCCACACAATTCGCTGCTCTCACTTTCGTCAACACTTTACATTCGCCCAGCCTTTGCTGTACATTGAACACTAGGGGCGCAGGCCGGCTCGCTGTGTTGACATCGGACGAAGGAACGCGCGTATGGCATCGGCAACAGATAGTTCGCAGCATGTCGGCTTAGTCCGCAGTCTGGGCTTGTTCGACATCACCATGATCGGCGTCGGCGCGATGATCGGCGCTGGCATCTTTGTGCTGACGGGCATCGCCGCTGGCACAGCTGGTCCGGCGCTGATCTTGGCATTCGCGCTGAATGGCGTCATCACGGTACTGACGGCGATGGTCTATGCCGAGCTTGGCTCTGCCATCCCCGAGGCGGGCGGCGGCTATCTGTGGGTGAAAGAAGGCTTGCCGGGTCCCAACGGTTTTTTGGCGGGCTGGATGAGCTGGTTCGCGCATGCTGTGGCGGGCAGCTTGTATGGCGTGGGCTTTGGCGGCTTCATTTACGAGCTGATGCGCATCTTGCTGCTTGATCCCGCGGCGCATCATGATGAGCATGCCGGCATCTTTTTTCAGGGTTCGCTGCAGTTGCCTTTTGGCATCGCATTGACCGAAGCGGAGGTGGTGCAAAAGCTCTTCGCTGTGCTGATCATCCTGCTGTTTTTATACATCAACTATCGAGGCACATCCGAGACGGGCGCTGTCGGCAATATCGTGACGGTGCTCAAGGTCATCATTATCGGCATCTTCATCGTCAGCGGCTTGTTTGTCATCTTTGGCGAGCCAGCGCGTTTGGAGGCATTCCAGCCTTTCGACCCCAACGGCATCATCGGCATTGTCAGCGCCATGGGCTTGACATTCATCGCTTTTGAAGGCTATGAGATCATCGTACAAGCCGGCGAAGAAGTGCGCGAGCCGCGCAAGAATATCCCGCGAGCCGTATTCTTGTCGCTGGCTATCGTCGTGCCGATTTATATGTTGGTGGCGGTTGTCATCATCGGCGCTGTCGACCCGCCCGAGGGCGTGCCCATCTTTGAGTGGCTGGGAGATCTGGGCGAGATCGGCATTGCGCGCGCCGCAGCCCAGTTTATGCCTTTTGGCACCTTTCTGATCATGATTGGCGGCTTGCTTTCCACCATGAGCGCTTTGAACGCGACGACTTTTTCCTCGACCCGCGTCAGCTTTGCCATGGGGCGCGACCGGGCGCTGCCAGACAGCTTCAGCTCGGTGAGCTCGTCAACGCGCACACCGCATGTGGCGCTGGGCTGGTCGGGCGTGTTGATTTTGTTCGTGGCTTTGACGTTGCCCATTGAAGATGTGGCGGCTTCGGCAGATATCATGTTCATTCTGCTATTTTTGCAGGTCAACCTGGCGGTCATCACCATCCGCGGCAAGTATGGCAAGGACTTGAAGTATGGTTTCTTGCTGCCTTTCTTCCCGATCTTGCCCATGATCGCCATCGGCATGCAATTTCTGCTGGTTTTGTCGCTCTTCAATGTGTCGATCATCGCCTGGGTCTTCGCGGCGGTGTGGATCGGCAGTGGGTTTTTGATCTACTTTTTCTATGCGCATCCGCGTCAAGAGCGCGCCCATCGCACACCAGTCGTCCAGCAAACCGAGCTGCTGACGCCGGTGCTGGATGCGCCCTATCGCGTGCTGGTGCCGGTCGCCAATCCCGATTCACTGACGACGTTGCTGCCGCCGGCTGTGCACGCCGCCAAGCTGCACGATGGCAAGGTGACCTTGCTGCATATTGTCACGGTGCCTTCGCCGACGCCGCTTTCGTCCGGCTACCGCTATCTGCAAGCCAGCGATGCGCTGCAAAAGCAAGCCATCGCCATGGTCGCCGATGAAGATGTGGCGGTGGAATACATCGTGAGGGTGGCGCGCCGCATCGCCCCCGCTATCATCGACACTGCGCGCGAACAACATGCCGATCTGGTGGTCATTGGCTGGCGAGGCACCATGAATGTAGAAGGCAAAACCACGCTGGGACCCAATATCGACCGTGTGCTGTCCGAGATCAACTGCGATGTGATGATGCTGCAGCCCGGTGACAGCGCCGCCGCAACGCGCATCCTGCTGCCCGTGGCCGAACCGCGCCAGGTAGCCTACTCGCTGGGGCTTGTCCAGCAATTCTCCGCCGACTTGCAGCTGGACCTGTTGCATGTATTTTCGGCAGACGCGACTTCCGCCCAACGTGAGCGCACAACGCGCGCCTTGCAGCGCCAAATCGATGCCGTCAGGGTGGCTGGCAAGCAGGTCAACCTGCTGATGGAACAAAGCCCCGACCGCATCGACGCGATTGTGCAGGCGGCGAAGGATTATGATTATGTGGTGCTGGGGGCGACGCGCGAGACACGCGTGAGCCAACGTTTCACCGGTGGCAACACCTCTATGATTATCGCCGAGCGCACCGATACGCCCGTGCTGTTGCTGCATCCCGAGACCAGCTCTATTGAATTTGGCTTGCAGCAGACCTTCGACTATCTGCGCGGCGGCTATCGCGAGGTCGACCCGGAATCGCGCCAGCGGCTGGAGGAGCACGGCTATATCGAACGCGCCGCGACATCGGCTGTCGGCACCTTGAAATCGTCGATCAAGCAGCCGGTGGTGATGGTCATCGGCGTGCTGACGGTGGCGGCGGCTTTCATGATGTACGCAGGCGGCGGCAACTCATTGACCTGGGCGGGGGCGATATTGTACTTCGGCAGCTTGCTGGCTTTCACTTTCGTGGCGGTACGAGCGGCGAGGAACTAGACCCCCTCAGCCCCTCCGAGCTGCGCGTAGGGGCGAGGCAAACCCCCTCGGTCCCCCCGACAGGTCAGGGGGGAGGCTAGACCCCCACCCCAAACCCCTCCCCCAAAATGAGGGAGGGGCTTCTTATTCCCCCTCAATCCCCCCGACAGCCGCTTGTAGGGGCGAGCCATTGGGTCGCCCGCCAACACACCAGACGGCCGCGTGTAGGGGCGATACTTGTATCGCCCAATTGTCCAATGCCAGAAATGTGGGCGACTCAAGAGTCGTCCCTACGCCGTCTCTTTTGGGAGGGGTTAAATGGGCGAGTCACCGCCTCGCCCCTACGCTGTCTCTTTTGGGAGGGGCTGCCACATACTTGCCATCACACCGCAAATGAAACACAATCCACCCAGATGACGGCGCGTGAACGGGGAGTGATTCATGAGCGACAAAATCAGAGACGACCTGCTTGCCAAGCTCAAGTTCCGCTGCATCGGACCGCATCGTGGTGGGCGCGTCGTGGCGGTGGCGGGCGATCCACAGCACAAACATACCTTTTATTTTGGCGCTTGCGCGGGCGGCGTATGGAAGACCAGCGATGGCGGCTTGTACTGGCGCAATATCAGCGATGGCTATTTTGGCACGGCGGCGGTGGGCGCATTGGCTGTCGCGCCATCCGACCCCCGGATACTCTATGCCGGCACGGGCGAAAGCACCATCCGCGGCAATGTCTCGCATGGCGATGGCGTTTACAAATCCAGCGATGGCGGACGCAGCTGGCAGCATATCGGTTTGCGAGAAACGCGGCATATCGGCAAGATAGTCATCCATCCGCAAGACCCGGATACGCTCTATGTGGCGGCATTTGGACGCGCCTTTGGGCAAAGTGATGAGCGCGGCGTCTATCGCAGCCAAAACGGCGGCGCAAGCTGGCAGTTGGTCTTGCACAAGAGCGCCCGGGCTGGCAGCCACGATGTCTCGCTGGACCCACAAGATCCGCGTATTCTGTTTGCGGCGGTCTGGCAGGCGCAACGGTATCCGCACAAACTGGACAGCGGCGGCGAGGACTGTGGCTTGTGGCGCAGCCTGGACGGCGGCGCAAGCTGGCAAGATATCTCGCGCAGACCTGGCTTGCCGACCGGTCTGCTGGGCAAAATCGGCGTGGCGGTGTCACCGGCGAAGTCGGGCCGCGTCTGGGCAGCGGTCGAAGCCGAGGATGGCGCGGTCTTTCGCTCTGATGATTATGGCGAAAGCTGGACGCGCGGCAGCGAACAATCACTTTTGCGCACGCGACCCTGGTATTACATGCACATCACCGCCGATACGCAGGACGTCGACACCGTCTATGTGCAGAATTATGGCTGCTGGAAATCGACCGATGCCGGCGACAGCTTCGAGCAAATGCCCACGCCGCACGGCGATGAACATGCCATGTGGATTGACCCGACCGACAACCAGCGCATCGTCAAAGGCAATGACGGCGGCGCATGCGTGTCCTTCAATGGCGGCGCAAGCTGGTCATCCATCTACAATCAGCCCACCGCCCAACTCTACCATGTCTGCACCGATGACGGTTTTCCATACCGCGTATATGGCAGCCAGCAAGACAACACCGCCATCAGTGTGCCTAGCGCCTCGGTCGATGGCGCGATACATGAACGCGACTGGTATGCGCCCGGCGGCGGCGAAAGCGGCTATATCGCCATCAAGCCCGACGATCCCGCCATTGTGGTCGCTTCGGGTCCCATCGGGCAGCGCGCCTACAACGACCTGATGACGCAGTACAACGACCGCACCGGGCAAAAGTGGATTATCACGCCTTGGCCTGAACTCTATGGCTGGGGCGTCGGCGCAGAGAAGCTGAAGTACCGCTTTCAGTGGACATTTCCCATTCATTTTTCTCGGCACAACCACGATACGCTCTATGTGTGCAGTCAGCATCTGCACCGCTCTGCCGACCTGGGCGCGAGCTTTGAAGTGCTAAGCCCCGACTTGACGCGCAATGACCCCGACAAGCTGCGGGCATCGGGCGGACCCATCACACGCGACAACACGGGCGCAGAGGTCTATTGTACGATCTTCGCGCTAGCGGAATGCCCGCACGAGGCAGATGTGCTGTGGGCGGGCACGGACGACGGGCTGGTGCATCTGTCGCGAGATGGCGGACGCAACTGGCGCGAGATCACCCCGCCCGATCTGCCTGATTGGGCGCTGATCAGCATCATCGAGCCATCGCCGCATCAGCCCGGCGCAGCCTACTTGGCCGCGACTCGCTACAAGCTGGACGATACGCGCCCCTACCTCTACAAGACGAGCGATTATGGCGCGACCTGGCGATTGATTACGGCTGGCATCCCCGAGCACGAATTCACGCGCGTCATCCGCGAAGATCCAAATCGGCGCGGTCTGCTGTATGCGGGCACAGAGACGGGCATTTATGTATCCTTTGATGATGGCGCGTCTTGGCAGCGGCTGGGCGGCAACTTGCCTATCGTACCCATTCACGACTTCGTTATCAAAGATCATGAGCTGGTGGTGGCCACCCATGGGCGTTCTTTTTGGATATTGGATGATCTGCGCCCCTTGCAGCAGTTGGCGGACGGGCTGGCGGCGGGGGGCTGTCATTTGTTCGCCCCAGCGCCAAAAGTGCGCATGCGGACTTATCCCGGCTTTGGCAACTGGGACGCGCATTTTGGTGATGGCATGGTCAATTATGGCGGCGTGGGCACGAGCAATGCCGGCTTCGTCAGCAGCGAGGGCGATGAAGAGCCGACCTTTTTGAATGCCGGGCAAAATCCAGCGGCTGGCATCGTCTTTCACTATTGGCTGGCGGCCGACTGCGAGGCGGCGCTGCATATCCGCGATGCGAATGGCGATACTGTGCGCAGCTATAGCGGCGATGCCCTGCCATCCGCAGCCGGCATCAATCGCTTTCATTGGAATCTGCGCTATCCTGGCGCGCTTTCAGTGGAGGGCATCGACGGGGCTTGGGAGCGCGCAGATGGACCCATGATTGTGCCGGGCGAATATACTGCCGAACTGGTCGCGGGCGACCAATGCAGCAGCCAGCCTTTTCGCTTGCTGCTCGATCCACGCGTGACGACCAGCGCCGCCGACCTTGTCGCCCAGCGGGATATGCTGCTGGAGATCTGCGAGCGCATTTCCCAGAACAATGGCCTGGTCAACCAACTGGCGAAGCGGCGTGGCGATGCTGGCGTCGAAGCGCTGCTGCCGCTGATGATGAATGTCGGCTATACGGAGTCGCAGCTGTATGCCAGTGGCTTGCACGAGAAACTGAATGCGCTCTTCGAGTCGGTGGACAGCGCCGATTTCGCTCCGCCCCAGGGCGCGCGCGAAGTCTTCGCTGAGCTTTGCGACAAGCTGGATGAATATGCGCTGGCGGTTGCCGGGCTGGGCATTTGAACGGGCAGCTTTGACATAGCGATCTATCTGGATGCAGCGGCGCAGGGCAGCGAAGTCTCGCAAAGAATTGCGGGAGTGGTGAGGATCGTGGCCGTACCCTATAGTGGCTGAGCTTTACTGCTGATACCTTCTTGGATCCAAGGCATCGCGCAAGCCATCGCCCACCAGGTAGAAGCACAGCACGGTAATCATAATCAGAATGCCCGGCGTGAAGACCAGGTGCACGCCCGTCACGAAGTAGCTGCGCGAATCGGTCAACATGTTGCCCCAGGTCGGCGTCGGCGGCTGGATGCCCACGCCCAAATAGCTCAAGCCCGATTCGATCAATATCAAATTACCGGCGATGATGGTCATGGTGACCATCACGATGGAAAACACATTGGGCAAGATATGCGAGATCAAAATGCGCAAGTCGCTCGCGCCCAATGCCCGCGCCGCCAACACATAATCCCGCTCTTTCAATGACAGCACTTCTCCGCGCACCAGCCGGCTCGTCCCCACCCAGCCCAGCGCCGCCAGCACCACCACCAGCACCTCAGTCGATGGCTCCCAGACAGCTGAGGCGATCAACAACAGAAATAGCGGCGGGATCGCGCTGAGCGTATTGATCGCCCACGAGATCGCATCATCAATGCCGCGCCCATAATAGCCAGCCAGCAAGCCCAAAGTAATGCCGATGAAGACCGTCAAGATACTGGCCAGATAGGCGATGGTCAACGAGACGCGCCCGCCATAAATCAGGCGCAGCAACTGGTCGCGCCCCAGTTGATCGCTGCCCAGCAGATAGCCAGCCTCCCCCGGCTGCCGAAAACGGTTGGGAATGCTGGTGCTGTTGACATCCAGCTCGAAGACTCGCTCGATCACCACGGGCATCAGCGTGCAGATAAAGGTAAAGATGAGCAGCACGCCGATTGCCAACATGGTCAGACGGTCGCGCAGGATAAATTGAAATGCATCGCGCCAGAAAGATCGCGAGCGCGGACGGTCTTCCAGTTGGCTGAGTTCGGCTATCTCGGCTTGGCTGCCCATGGGCGGCTCACTCCAGGCGAATGCGCGGATCGAGGATCACATACATGACATCGGACAGCAGGACGCCCACGATAAACATGACGGAGGCGATGACCACCGAACCCATGACCACCGGATAATCCCGCGCGAAGACGGCGTCTATGATCAGCTTGCCCAGCCCGGGCCATTGGAAGACCTGCTCAATAATCACCGCGCCCGCTAGCAGCGTGCCGATGGATGGACCGAGAAATGTCGCCACCGGCAGCAAGCCATTGCGCAAGGCATGCCGCAGCCAAACCACCCGCGTCTGCAAGCCCTTGGCATAGGCGGTGCGCACATAATCCTGCTGCAAAACTTCCAAAATCTGCGTACGGGTAAAGCGCGAGATAAAGGCGATCCAGTTCAACGACAAGACAAAGACCGGCAAGACCATGTGCCGCAGCTCATCAGCCAGGTCGAAGCCGCCGCGTCGCGTGATATTCTGCATGCCGCTCATCGGCAACAGGTCGAGCTGAACGCTGAAGATGATGATAAGCAGCAAGCCCAGCCAAAATTGTGGCACCGCATTGCCAAGCACCGAGATGATGCGAATGACCTGATCGACCCAGGTTCGGTGAAAGACCGCCGCCAGCACGCCCAGAGACACGCCCAGCAAATATCCCAGCGCCAGCGCCGACACGCCCAGCCGCAAAGTCGCCGGGATGCGCTGCGCGATCTGCTGCATGACCGGGCGCTTGTTTTTGATGGATTTACCAAAGTCGCCGCGCAGCAAACCCAGACGCTCGCCCGGCGTTTCGCCCACGCCATCGCCATCAATGTCGATCAAGGTCCAGTCGTTGCCAACCAGCCAATACACATACTGTACCAGCGGCGGCTGGTCCAAGCCCAGTTGGCGGCGCATGGCTTCGTTGGTATCGCTTTGCATATTCGGTCCCCAGGTGATCATGGCGACCGGATCGCCCGGCGCAGACAAAATGATCAGGAACGACAAGATCGTCACACCAAAGAAGGTGGGGATGGCTTGCAGGATGCGGCGTTGGAAATACTTAATCATGCCTGGCTGTCCAGCGGCTGCGCGCAAGCGAATTGTAACGCAAACAGCAGGCGCGACCAAAACGGGCTGGTCGGCTGGCGCGCACAGCCACTTAATGAAATCATAGCTGCCGCTTAACCTATTCGTTGTCCTCTTTAACAGACTGCCAGCTAACATGATTCACGGGTGGATGAGCCGCCCGCATCGACAAACTCTTCTGGTCTAGGGAGGACGCATCACACATGAAAACCGTACGCTTGCTTTCCATTCTGCTCGCCGCAATCCTGCTTTTGGTCCCCGCGCTGGCGATGGACCATGGGCTGCCCGAGGTCGACCCGCTTGACCACGCCGAAGGCTCCATCATCACCGCCGGCAGCTCCACCGTTTTTCCGCTGAGCGAACGCATGGCTGAATTGTGGACGGATGAAGGCGGCGTCGCGCCGTCGATCGCTTCCATTGGCTCGGGTGCCGGTTTTGAGCGCTTCTGTGTCGAGGGCGAAACCGATATCAGCAACGCCTCGCGCGCTATCAAAGACAGCGAAGTCGAATCTTGCGCCGCCATCGGCCGCGAACCGATCGAATTCCGCGTCGGCACCGATGCCTTGGCTGTCACCGTCTCCGCCGAAAATGACTTCGTCAGCGATGTCACGCTGGAAGAACTGGCGATGATCTTCAGCAGCGCCGAAACCTGGGCAGATGTCCGCGCCGAATGGCCCAGCGAAGCCATCCAACGATTTATTCCCGGCACCGACAGCGGCACATTCGACTATTTTGTCGAAGAAGTATTCGACGAAGATGAAGAGCCCATCCTCAGCGCCAATCCGCAGCTGTCCGAGGACGACAATGTGCTGGTACAGGGCATCACCGGCAGCCCCTACGCCATCGGCTTCTTCGGCTATGCCTACTATGTAGAGAATGCCGATGTGCTGAACATCCTCAACATCGAGGGCATCGAAGCCAACGCCGAAACCACCGATGATGGCAGCTACCCGTTGGCGCGCCCGCTCTACATCTACAGCGATGCCGGCATCATGGCAGAAAACGCCCAGGTCAACGCCTTCATCAACTTCTACCTGACCTATGTCAATGACGAGGTTGTGGATGTTGGCTACTTCCCGGCTTCGGAAAGCGCCTTTGACGGCGCGATCGATGCCTGGCGCGTCGCCAATGGCCTGGAAGCGCTGCATATGCACGACATGGACGACATGGACGAAGACGAAGAAGCGTCCGAATAAGTCCGCCACAATAGGCAATTTCGCAGGGATACGGTATCCTATAAAGGGTATCGTATCCTCTTTGAACTATCTCCCAGGCCGGCAGCGCAAAGCGCCACGAGCGACCCAATGGCCAATAACGACAGACCGCAGCTCACCGAGCACCTCGTCCAGCAGCAATCCGGACCGCTCGACCTGCGCCACAAGTTCAAGTGGCACGAAGCCCTCATCCAACTTTCGCTATTCGCGTGTGGTTTGCTGTCGATCTTCACGACCATCGGCATCATCCTGGTGCTGGGCAACGAGTCGATCTCTTTCTTCACGCGCGACCAGTGGGTCAATTCCAACCGCGCCATCCTCGGCGACATGGATGAAAGCGCCACCAGCGTGCGCATCCAGCCCGGCAAAGCCCTCGAGGCGGTCGCGGAAAGCGGCGTCATCCGCATCGGGCAAGAAGTCATGGAGATCCGCGAGTTTCACAACAACCATGTCGATATCGCGGTCTTGGGTACGGGTGGCGGTTTTGATCGCTTTTGCGCAAGCGACGCCGCGCTGGCAGAAGCGGGACTGCGGCGCCCGCAGATCGTCAATGCCAGCCGCACTATCAAATCCACCGAAGAGACCGCCTGCGCCGAAGTCGGGATTAGCCCGCTTGGATTCCGCGTCGGCACCGATGCGCTGGCGATCACAGTCAGCACCGACAACGATTTCATCAGCGAGCTGACATTCGCCGAGCTGCGGCAGATTTTTGGCGAGGCAGAGCGCTGGTCGGATGTGCGCCCCGAATATCCCGACGAGCCGATCCAGTTGGTCATCCCCGGCACCGACAGCGGCACATTCGACTATTTTGTCGAAGCTGTATTTGATTATGAAATCGAGCCGATCTTGGCGCGCCAGCCCATCATGTCCGAGAATGACAACCAACTGGTCGGCAGCATCAAGCGCAATCCGTATGCGATCGGCTTTTTTGGATATGCCTATTACCTGGCCAGCGCCGACGATTTGCGCATTCTGTCGCTGGATGGCGTCGCGCCCTCAGCCAGCACGGTCGAAGCTGGCAGCTATGCGCTCTCGCGTCCGCTCTTTCTTTATAGCGATACCGAAATCATGCGCGCAGAGTCACAAGTGGCTGATTTCATCAGTTATTACCTCACCAATGTGAACTCGGTCATCGTCGATGTCGGCTACTTCCAGGCATCGGTGGAAACGCTGGCTGCGGCGCGCAACCAATGGATCCGCGCGACCGGTGCCAGCCAGGCCCCGGCAATAGACCCGGCAACTGTCTTTGGCGAGCTGACCATGGCGGGCAGCTCGACTATCTATCCGCTGTCACAGCGCATCGCCGAGCTGTTCACAGACGCAGGCTATCTGCCACAAATAGAAGTGCGGCGTGGCGTTCGTGGCGAAAACACCATCTCGCCCCACAGCGCTGGACTGGCTGTCGAATACAACGACCAGCCCACGCTCATTGAATTCTTCACCAATACCAGTTGGATCCCCGCTATCGGTGAATTCGGCGTCATTCCGCTGATCAACGCCACCTTGATGACCAGCACGATCGCCATGTTGGTCGCCTTGCCACTGGGCATCGGCGCGGCTGTCTACCTGAGCGAATATGCCTCGCCACGGGTGCGCAGTACGCTCAAGCCGGTGCTGGAGATCCTGGCGGGCATCCCCACCGTGGTCTATGGCTATTTCGCGCTGACTTTTATGACGCCCTTGCTGCGGGCGCTCTTTGGCGTGGAGATAGTCAATATCTACAACACCGGCTCGGCGGGCATCGTGGTGGGCATTTTGATCATCCCGCTGATCAGCTCGATGAGTGAAGATGCGCTACATGCTGTGCCGCAAGCCCTGCGCGAGGCTTCTTATGGCTTGGGGGCGACCAAGCTGGAGACAGTCATCCAGGTGGTGATGCCAGCAGCGCTCAGTGGCATTCTGGCGGCTTTTATCGTGGCGGTTTCGCGCGCTATCGGCGAGACCATGATCGTGGCGATCGCGGCGGGCGCAGGACCCAATTTCAGCTTCAATCCATTTGACTCGGCAGAGACCATGACCGGGCATATCGCGCGCATCAGTGGCGGCGACCTCAGCTATGACAGCATTGATTACAACAGCATCTTTGCCATCGGTTTGACCTTATTCGCCATGACTTTCTTGCTCAATGTGCTCAGCCGCGTCGTCATCAGCCGTTTCCGCGAGGCTTATTAATGAATAGACCCCCCTCGGTGCCCCCGTCGGGTCGGGTGGAAGGCAAACGCTACATGCCCGGCGAGAAAGCCTTCTTCCAGCGACTTGAGAAGCGGCATCAGCGCGGGCGGATTGGGCGGCTCTTCAACCTGTTTTCCGTGTCTGTGGCTGGCCTGGCGCTGATTGCGCTGTTTTTGAATGTCGCCAACGAGGCTTTTGGCACGATCGGCGTCGTCAACACGATCGAACCAGCCGCGCTGACCGATGGGCGTCCGCTGGAATCGTTGAAAAACGAAGAACTGGCCGCCATCTTGCTGGAGCATGTCGGCAAACGGCTGCGCGTGCTCATCCGCGATACCATCAGCCAGGTGCCCAACGAAGTCTTCACCAAATCAAATGTGGCGGAAATCGTCGGCGACCCCGATGTCGACCCGTCAATTGCGGACGAACTGTTAAAAAGCGTCAGCCTCGAAGACCAGGCGGCCTTGCTGGCGAAGTATGCCGACAAGGCCACCCTGCGGCGGCTGACGCTGGAAGAAGTAGTCGAGCAGCAGGTTATCGCCAGCTTCACCCTGAGCGACACGATCTTCAACTTCGAGGCCATCAAGGCGAAGATCGAAGGACCTATCCTGGACGATTACAAGAAACGCGAGCGCCTGGACGAAGCCGAGGTGGCTGTCATCCGCTTCTACAGCTGGCTGGACAGCGAATTTCTGTCCACGCCCATGTCGAGCACGCCAGCGCTGGCAGGCGTCCGCACGGCGCTGATTGGCTCGGCCGGCTTGATGATTGTGGTGGTGCTGGTGGCGCTGCCCATCGGCGTTGGCGCGGCCATCTACCTGGAAGAATACGCGCATCACGGCTTGATCAACCGCCTCATCGAGACGAATGTGCGCAATCTGGCCGGCGTGCCCTCCATCATCTACGGCATGCTGGGCTTGGCGATCTTCGTGCGCGCGCTGGCGCCTTTTTCCAGCGGCTTGATCTTCCACATTAACTTCGAGGCGCCCACGATCGAAAGCGTGGTCGAGCGCATCGCCCCAAATTTTGCTGGCGCGCTTCATTACGAAAATGGCGCGATCCGCAGCGAAGGCGCCCAACTGGACGAAGAAGCGGCGCAGCAGGTGGTCGATGTCTTTTTGCGCTATGGCACGCCCAGCCTGACCATGCAGGGCAACTCGAGCGTGGCAGAGATGGCCGATTCGCTGGCAGACGCGCTGAACATGACCGTGGATGTGGTCGCCACGCGCGCCAGCGAGCCACATGATATTGAGGTGCGCGGCAAGACCTGGCGCTTTGATGTGGCGAATGGCAACATTGCTGACGAAAAGTTCGACGCGCTCATGGCAAGTCTCGTGCGCATCAACAGCTTCTCGCCCAATGGGCGCACCTTGATCAGCGCCGGCTTGACCCTGGTGCTGCTGATCTTGCCCATCATTATCATCAACGCTCAGGAAGCGATCCGCGCCGTGCCCAATACCATCCGCGAGGCATCGTATGGTCTGGGCGCGACCCGCTGGCAGACGATTTGGCACAGCGTTTTGCCCGCCGCCCTGCCCGGCATTATGACCGGCACGATTCTGTCGGTTTCGCGCGCTGTCGGAGAAACCGCGCCGCTGATCGTGGTCGGCGCAGCCACCTTCCTGCTCACCGACCCGACCAGTCCCTTCTCGCAATTCACCGCCATGCCCATTCAGATCTTTCAATGGACAGCGCGGCCACAGGGGCAATTCGCCGATATCGCCGCGGCCGCCATCATTGTGCTGCTAGCGTTGATGCTGTCGCTGAATGCCGTGGCCATCGTCCTGCGCAACCGATATTCGATAAGGTATTAAGATGGCAGACAACGCAAATGGCAAAGCAAACGGCGAGCTGGTGATAGAGCTGCGCGATTGCAGCTTCTTTTATGGCAGTTACTGCGCGGTGGCGGGTGTCAGCCTACCCGTTTACAAGAACAAGATCACCGCGTTCATCGGTCCTTCGGGCTGTGGCAAGAGCACGGTGCTGCGCGGCATCAACCGCATGCTCGATCTAGTGCCTGGCGCGCGCGTCGATGGCGAGATCATCTACCGCGACAAGAATCTCTACGATGCCCAGGTCGACCCCGTGGAAGTGCGCCGGCGCATCGGCATGGTCTTCCAAAAGCCCAACCCCTTCCCCAAGAGCATCTTCGACAATGTCGCTTATGGGCCGCGCCTGCTGGGCGTGAAAAAGAAAGCTATCCTGGACGAAATCGTCGAACGCAGCCTGCGCGGCGCGTCATTGTGGGACGAGGTCAGCGGCGACCTCAACAAGTCGGGCTTGGCGCTATCGGGCGGACAGCAGCAGCGCCTGTGCATCGCGCGCACCATCGCCGTCGAACCAGATGTCATCCTGATGGACGAGCCTTGCAGCGCGCTCGACCCGATCGCCACCCAGCGCATTGAAGAGCTGATGCGGCAAATGCAGCGCGACTACACCATCGTCATCGTCACGCACAATATGCAGCAGGCACAGCGCGCTTCGGATTTCACGGCTTTTTACAATATGCGCAAGCGGCTGGAAGACGGTCATGAAGTCCGTTGGGGAGAACTGGTCGAATACGCCGATACCACCAAGGTGTTTGCCAGCCCCGCCCAGCAAGAAACTGCCGATTACATCGCCGGGCGTTTTGGCTAGCGGGAGCTTGCCCCCTCACCCCCAGCCCCCAGCCCCTTGCCCCCATCAAGAGGGAAGGGAAGCAAAATCACTGCAAATGAGCTGTTAAAAGCCCCTCCCTCATTTTGGGGGAGGGGTTTGGGGTGGGGGGATGGGGGTGATTTCCAACAGGGACAGGCTATTCGTTCGCCGCATCCAGGTCCGCTTGCTGCTCGGCGATCATCTCGTCGCTGCAATGCCGGATCTCCAATAGAGCCGCGTCAGCCGCCAGATTCTCCGGGGATCTGCGCAACTCAATCAGCATCTGGAACATTTGCGCCACCATCGGGTCAGTCCCTCCCCCCGCGCCCGGCTGCATCAGCATACTCCAATCCATTTCATCCCCAAGCGAGAGGACCATCTGCCTGATGGTGTCATCGGCGCCCAACATCTCCATCTGGCGCTCCAAGACCGCTTGGGACAGCAGCATGGCGCCATCGTGAACGGTAATATCCGCTATTTCACGCAGTTCTTGCGCAACTTCCATCTCCATCTCATTCGCAACATCGACATTGATGCCGACTGAGGAGCCTGTCAGGCTGTTGACAGCCAGCGTGTTGAAGTCGATCCCGTCCGTAAAACGCGCGTTCAAGACCAGGCCCGTATCAATGCCTTGCGCGTAATAGTCGAAGAAACCAACCCCGACAGTCACGCCCAACATCACTGTGCCTGGAACCGGGTAGAAGACCGGTATCTGCTCTTCTTTGGCGGCGGATACGATAACGGGCAATCCGCTGCCGACCGTGAAGTCAATCGGCAGCATAATCGCCTCGACGCCTTTGCTCACCAGGCTTTGCGTGGCGGCGCGCAAATCGTTGAAGTCGGTTACGGCCGCGCTTTCCACTTCAATGCCCTTCGCTTCGCCAATCGACTGGATCCGCGCCGCGCCAAAAATCCCGGCCGCGTCCGCTGAGGTGTGGATCGTGCCAACCCGCTGGAGAGCCGGGTTCTGCAGCAAAAACACCTCAAATACCTCATCGTATGGGGGCGTGTACTCCGAGCCGGTGACATGAGCTGGCTTGAGGCAGGCCGAGTCGCTGATCCCGTATTCCGTGGAATGATTGACGCCGTGGAACAGTACAGGCGTCGGCTCGTCTTGATCTTGCGTAAGGCTGATGGCGATCTGCGTGACAGGTGCGCCAGAGGTGACCAGGATGTCCGCGCCGCGGTCCAGCGCGTCTTCGACCAGGATGTTGACTGTGGGCAGGTCGAAATTGGCGGCGGACCAGAAAATGTTGATCTTTTCGCCTTGGATGTCCTGCCCGGCGTTCAGCAGGCCGCGTTCTTCCGCGCTGATCCATTCATACACCTGCAGCGTATCCAGCAGGCCGCTTTCCATAATGGGGTCGGAGATATAGGGTCCATAACGAATAATGACGACTGTGGGGTTGTCATTGTCCTGCGCCGCCGTAAATGGCGCGAGCAGCAAGCAAAATAGCAAGGCGAGCGCAATTTGTTTATTCATCAGCATCCTCCAATGCGTAGATTTATTGCCTAAATCATACACGACTTGACACTACAATTCAAAAGAGGCCGACGAAGCTCGCCAGCCTCCCCTGCGCCAGGCATTGGCGCTACAACGTTTAGCCCGCCGCGTCCAGCGCCGCTTGCTGCTCGGCGATCATCTCGTCGCTGCAGTGCAGGCTTTCCAGCCAGGCTCTGTCTTCTTCGCTGCGCTCTTCCATGGGCACGATGATGCCGCGCCGGGCGATCGCCGCCAGGATGCCTGGACTCAGCTTGCTCGGCCGGCCGCCGTTGATCACCGCGATAGCTTCAGCCATCACTTCGTCGCTGATTTCGACGCCCTGCGCATCAGCCGAGTCCAGGTTTACGCCGATGCCACGCTGGCCACTGGTGCTGATCGCCGTTCTGGCGATATCGAGTTCGCCGTTCAAATGCGCCACCAGGATGCGCCCAACATTGCTGCCCTGCTCATAGAAGGGCGATGCTCCCGCGCCGATGGTCGCGCCATAGTAGATCGCGCTGAAGCTCGGATGGAAGACCGGGATGCCCGCCTCGTTGGCCACAGTCGTGATGATGGGCAATCCCGAAGTAGTGATGTCATTCATCGGCAGGATGATCGCCCCTATGTCACTTTCAACCAGTCGGTTGGCAGCCGCGCGCAGATCGGTCAAAGCGGCTACACCCACCACTTCGACCGCAATGCCTTGTTCTTCGCCAAGCGCGGTCAACTGCTCCACGCCATATGCGCCACCAGGCTCCCCGGTGCCATAAAGCGTGCCCACCGAGGCAATATCCGGGTCTTGCAGTCGCAAAGCCGACAAAACATAGGCGTAGTCCAAAGCGCTGCCCGCGCCCGTTACATGGTCTGGTTTGATGCAGGGCGCAGCGCCGATGCCGTATTGATTGGGCGAAGGCACCGCGCTAAACAGCACGGGAATGGGCGTGTCCATATCCTGGGTGATAGAGACAGCCGCCAGCGTAATCTGCGCGCCAAGCGTCATGATTACATCGACATCTTCGTCAACCGCGTTTCGTACCAGCAGGTTGGCGTTGGGCAGGCTGAAACCGGCATCGCCCCAGAGGATGTTGATATGTTCTCCGGCCAGGGCCAAGACGGAGCTCTCTTCCAGCATGCGGTTCTCGTCGGCCGAGATGAAACCATACGATTGCAGCATATCCAGAATCGCGCCTTCGGTAATCTCCATGTCGGGCAAGGGTCCAAAACGCAAAATGGCGATGGTCGGGTTTCCGGCATCCTGCGCCATCGTCACCGACGCAAGCAAAAGCGCGAATACAATGACAATCATTGAGCAATTCTTGCGCATATCAACTTTCCCTTTACCAACTGGACGGGTACGAAGAGCGTTTGCACACTTTTATACTACTAGACAAGTAAGCTGCTCAATTTAGCGAGCAAATCGACGCGAAGCTACAGCCTTCCGATATGGGATTGCCGGCGAATCTGCAGCATAATGATGTTGGTGTGATAAGAGGGAAAGAGGCTGAGTTGACCGAGATCCAGCGCATCGGCGTATTGGCGCATCCCACCCGCCCCGATACCCACCCGGTCGCCCGGGATATTGCGGCTTTGCTGTGTCGGCGCGGCATAGCGCACTGGCTGCATGCCGAATGGGACGAGAGCAAGGTCGGCGGCGATGTGCCCAATGCCGACCTGGTGATTGCCATAGGCGGCGATGGCGCGATGCTGCGAGCCGGGCGTGTCTGCGCGGAGCATGGCGTGCCCGTGCTGGGCGTCAACATGGGCTGGCTGGGCTTCCTCACCGAGATCCAGCAGCCGCAAGACTGCGCCGGGAGCCTGGATCAATTGCTGGCCGGCGAATACTGGATTGAACAGCGCATGATGCTGCAAGCCACCCTGCTGGAAGACCGGCAACGGGCGCTGGGCGAGTTTCACGCGTTGAACGATGTTGTCATCAGCGGCAGTGTATTTGGGCGCATGGTGCAGCTGGCGGCTTATATCGACAATCACTGGGCGACCACCTACAATGCCGATGCCCTGATTCTGTCCACGCCAACTGGCTCGACCGCCTATGCGCTGGCGACTGGTGGACCCATCCTGCCGCCCGAATTGCGCAATATCCTGATGTTGCCCATGGCGCCGCATTTGAGCATGGACAGACCTATCGTGCTGGCGCGCGGAGCCGTTGTCGATGTCGAGCCAACGCGCGAAAATCGTGGTAAGGTCGTGCTGACGATTGACGGCAAAGTCGTGGCTGACCTGGGCGAAAACCAGCATGTGCGCGTGACCTCCGCCCAGCCAGTCAGCCAGTTTGTGCGCCTGCGCGAGCGCAATTACTTCTATCGTTCGTTGCTGGATCGCCTGGAGCCGCGCATCAACCGACATGGACCGCGGCGCATGACATTTGACAAATGAACTGCGGCAGCAAATGTCACCCCCTCAGTCCCCCCGACAGGTCAGGGGGAGGCAGGCTTTGGCTACCCTCTCCGTCCTGACGGGGAGGGGCTGGGGAGGGGTAGACCAAAGTGGCCAGCATGGACGACAGCTTGAGCGCATTTGAGGACGAGATCACTTATTGCGCGCGACATCCCGACCGCGATACGGGCTTGCGCTGCAATCGCTGCGAGCGGTATATGTGCGTCGAATGCGCCGTGCGCACGCCCATCGGGTATACCTGTCGTGAATGTGTGCGCGGGCACGAAGACAAGTTCTACGCCGGCACGATGACCGATTATGCGCTGGTGGCTGCGGTCGGCGCGGCTGGCGGCGCATTGACCGTCTTGCTGACCATGCTGGTCGGCGGCTTCTTCATCGTGGGATTGCTGCTGGCGCCGGCGCTGGGCGGGGCGCTTGCCCAATTCGCGCTGCAGCTGACAGGTCGGCGGCGAGGGCGGCATAGCGGACTGGTCTGCGCGGGCGGCGTGATGGCGGGCGGGTTGGCGGGAAGCCTGGCGATCTTCGGCGGCGCGGGCTTGTTCACCCTGCTCTATCTGGCGCTGGCGGCTTCGGCAGCCTATACGCGCTTCAAAGTCTCGATATAAGGGCATTTCGATCAGACCATGCTGGAAGAATTGCGCATCCACAACTTTGCAGTGATAGAC
This sequence comes from Anaerolineae bacterium, assembly GCA_022823945.1. Taxonomy (GTDB): domain Bacteria; phylum Chloroflexota; class Anaerolineae; order Aggregatilineales; family Phototrophicaceae; genus UBA6055. The sequence goes on from JAJEBK010000003.1 coordinate 74,099, forward strand.
CGGCTCGAGCTGCATTTTCGCGCCGGCTTCCATGTTATCACTGGCGAGACCGGCGCGGGCAAGTCCATCCTCATCGATGCCGTGGAGTTGCTGCTGGGCGCTCGCGCCGACCCGGCATTTGTGCGCGCGGGCAGCGAACGCAGCATCATCGAAGGGGTCATCCGCCTGGACAAACGCGTCAAGAGCCTGCTGCAGCCAGCGCTGGAACGCGAAGAGCTGCTCGACCCCGACGACCCGGATTACCTGACGATCCGCCGCGAGATTCGCCGGCGCGGACGATCATCGGCGCGCATCAATGGCGTGCCCGTTCGCAGCGAGCTGCTGGCAGAAATCGGCGGCGAGCTATTCGACATCCACGGGCAGAGCCAGCACTTGTCGCTGTTTCGCCCTCGCCGTCATATCGACCTGCTCGATCGCTATGCGGGCATTCTGGATGAACGCGCTGGGCTGGCCACTTTGGTCGCCGACCTGGCTGAGGCGCAAGCCGAGATGCGCGCCCTGGCTGATGACAGCGTGGCATTGGCGCAGCAAGCCGAACTGCTGCGGCACGAATTGGACGAAATCCAGGCGGCCGACCTCGACCCCGCCGAAGAAGATACGTTGCAAAAAGAGCGCAACCGACTGGCCAACAGCGAGCAACTGGCGCAATTGGCAGGCGAGGCGGCGCGGCTGCTGGACGATGACGACCGTGGCGCAGTCGACAAATTGATGGAAGTGGCTGGAGCGCTGATGAAGCTGGCGCAGATCGACCCGCAGATGAACGAGCAGTATGACCTGGCCGAGACGCTAGCGCAGGGAGCGCAGGAATTGGCGCTGGAGTTGGCGCGCTATGCCGGCGACGCCGAATACGACCCGCTGCGGCTCAACGAACTGGAAGAGCGGCTGGAGCTAATCAAAGGGCTGAAACGCCGCCACAACGTCGACAGCGTGCGCGACATATTGGACTATGCGCGGCGCGCCCAAACCGAGCTGGAAAGCATCGACCACAGCGATGAGCGGCTGCAGGAACTGGGCGTACAGGAAGAGCGGCTGCTGCGGCAGATCGGCGACATCAGTTGGCGCTTGAGCCAGGCGCGGGCGCAAGCCGGGGCGGACTTGAGCGCGGCTGTCGTGCGTGAATTGACCGACCTGCGCATGGAACGGACGCGCTTTGATGTGCGGCTGGCGCAGGCTGAGCATCCGGCCGGCTGCATCGTGGGCGATGCGCGCTACAAGTTTGACGCCAAAGGCCTGGACGATGTCGAGTTTCTGCTCAGCGCCAATCCAGGCGAACCGCTGCGTCCGCTGGCGAAAGTGGCCTCCGGCGGCGAGGCGGCGCGCATCATGCTGGCGCTGAAGCGGGTGCTGACCGCAGCCGACCAGACGCCCATCCTGATCTTCGACGAGGTCGACCAGGGCATCGGTGGACGGCTGGGCGCGGTGGTGGGCGAAAAGCTATGGTCGCTTTCCAACGAGCATCAAGTGCTGTGCGTGACGCATTTGCCGCAATTGGCGAGCTACGCCGATGCGCATTATCAAGCGCAGAAAGATCTACAAACGGCGCATGCGGCCACGCAGGTGCGGCAGCTGGCGGATGATGACGAGCGGGTGAGCGAGCTTGCCGATATGCTAGGCGCAGGGGGTTTGGCGGGCCTGCTGTCCGCGCGGGAATTGCTGGATGCTGCAAGAGGGGTGAAGCGGAAATAGCCGCAGAGGGCACAGATATGTGTAGGGGCGGCGCTGTGGTATAGTGACGAGGTTGGATTAGGAGACAGATGATGAAACTTTCTACGATAATTGACCATATCGACCAGGGTATTATCACACTTCCGCGATTTCAAAGAGGGTACGTCTGGAATCGCACTCAAGTCCGCAAATTGATCCAATCTCTCTACAAGGACTACCCCATTGGCAGCCTACTTGTGTGGAAGACGAGTGCTGGTCATCAAGATGTCAGAGGTGAACTAAGAGCGGATTTAGGCACTTACGAATTGCTTCTAGATGGGCAGCAGCGTGTGACTTCGCTTTATGGCATCATAAAGGATAAGGTTCCGGTATTCTCTGACAGCAACACGCACGCATTCAAGAATCTGTATTTCAATGTGGATACAGAAGAATTCGAGTTTTACGGCAAAACAAAGATGCAGCATAACCATCGTTGGGTCTCAGTTACAGAAATGATGCAAAGGGATTCGGGCGAGATTATCCAGCGATTTGTAACGGATCCGAACCTTACAAAATATATCAGCCGAATTACCAGGATATCGAGTATCAAATCCAAGGATTTACATATCGAATTAGTTGGCAGCGACAAAGATATGGACACAGTTGTCGATATCTTTAACCATGTGAACAGTGGCGGTACAAAACTGTCTAAGGGTGATTTGGCGCTAGCTAAAATATGCTCTTACTGGCCCCAAGCTCGGGAAGAAATGCAAGCTCGTCTAGAGAAATGGGCAGGTACGGGCTATCACTTCAATCTTGACTGGATGCTTCGTTGCATCAACGCCGTATTGACCGGGCATTCGGACTTCGCAGAACTCGACCGACATAACTTTAGGGCCGAAGATATCCACAATGGCTTGCAACGAGCGGAACAACATGTCGACAAGGCACTAGCGATGTTCAAAGTGCGGCTCGGATTGGATCATAGCCATGTTCTGGGCAGTCCCAACTCTCTTCCAGCAATCGTTCGATTCTTTGATAAGTTACAAACGCCGCCAGACACGCGAACACAAGACAGGCTCTTGTATTGGTATATTCATGCCATGCTATGGGGACGATATTCGGGCCCAGTAGAGACAGTAATTCGTCAAGACATTATGGCGGTTGACGACAATGATGACGCTGTAGCAGCGTTAATTGAAAGGCTGCGATTTAATCGCGGGCATCTCGCAGTTTACGCACAGGATTTTGAAGGCTCATCACGAGGCAGCCGGTTTTATCCTTTCCTATATTTGCTGACTCGAGTATCCGATACACTCGACTTCAGAGAAGGATTCGGCATAATGCAAGGTCTGCCAGGCGAAGATCACCAGCTTGAACTCCATCACATCTTCCCCAAAGCGAAACTGTACAAGCATGGCTATCAGCGCAAAGAGGTTAATGCTCTAGCCAACTTCACCTTCCTTTTCAAGAAGACCAACCGATATATTGGTGATACTTCGCCAGAAGACTACTTTCCCAAATACAAATCCATGAACGCAGATGTCCTCGCCTCCCATTGGATACCTGACAACCCCGAACTATGGAAAATCGAAAACTACCGCGAATTTCTTGCTGCCCGACGCGAGCTCCTGGCAAAAGCCGCCAACGGCTTCCTCGACCAACTCTATCATGGCGAGATTCCCGAAACCGAAGCGCCAACACTTGCTCCAGTCCAGATAGACGTGCCCCGCCCAAGCAGCATCGCCAGCGACGAAGAAGAAGCTGCCCTGCTGCAAGTGATGGACTGGATGAAAGACAAGGGGCTGCCCAGCGGGGAAATGGGATACGAATTACCTCTGGCAGAAAACGGCGACACCATCGTACTTGACCTCGCCTGGCCCAATGGCATCCAAGTAGGGTTCAGTCGAAAAGCCGCCCTGCTGATTGATGAGACACCCGACACGCTCGAAATCGTCAATCACTCGGACTACGAGTATTTTACGAATGTCGACGAATTGAAGCGGCATGTAGAACGCGAAATCCTAGGCGAATAGCCACCATGTAAGAATCCCGCCCCGCCCCTCGTCCAGTATGTGCAAGAGGTGGACATCGGGAGAGACGCCATGCACGAACAGCACAATGGCGACCCAATGCAGCGACTCTTTGACTTCGTGGCCAATGCGCCCGCCGACGAATCGCTGATCAAGATGGACTGCAATGACTGCTGCGAAAAAATCACGCAGTTGGCGGAGCAGGTGGCCAATGGTGCCGACCTGAACGAAATCTGGCCCGAGATGCAGAAGTTCATGCGCTATTGGGACGATTGCCGCGAAGAATTTGAAGCGCTGGTGGCGGTGCTGCAAGCAGAAAAGGCGCTGGGCGGCTTCGACTTTTCGGCATTGGAATAATCTTCATTGCTAGCCATTTTTTGTCGACCTTGCGCCAATACAATCATCAAAGTTTGACCAGGGTACATAGTCAAGTTAGCACTCCCTTCCCTCATTTTGGGGGGAAGGGCTGGGGATGGGGGAACAATGAAAAAAGAACGGGTCGTTATCATTGGCAGCGGACCAGCCGGCTTGACCGCCGCGCTCTACACCGCCCGCGCGCAACTGGCGCCTGTCGTCATCGCTGGCGAACAACTGGGCGGGCAAGTCGCTATCACGCACGAAATCGAGAATTATCCCGGCTTCCCCGATGGGCTTAGCGGTCCCGAGCTGGTCGAACGCATGAAGCAGCACGCGGAGAACTTCGGCGCGAAGGTCGAATTCGACCTGGTAGAAAGCGTCGATTTCAGCCGCGGCTCGCCCTTTGCCGTCAAGACTTATGGCGAAGAGTTCCTGGCCGACTCGGTCATCGTGACGATCGGCGCAGACCCGCGCAAGCTAGGTGTGCCCGGCGAGGCAGAATTCACCGGCACGGGCGTCAGCTATTGCGGCACCTGCGATGGCTTCTTCTTCCGCGGCAAAGATATTGTCGTGGTCGGCGGCGGCGATTCTGCGCTGGAAGAGGGCATCTTTTTGACGCGCTTCGCCAACAGCGTCAACATCATCCATCGCCGCGATGCCCTGCGCGCCGGCGTCCAACTGCAGCAGCGGGCGTTCAACAACGACAAAATCAGCTTCACCTGGAACAGCGTGGTCGAAGAGATCATCGGCGATAGCGGCGGCGTCAACGCGGTGCGCCTGCGCAATACGCAAACGGGCGAGCAGACGCTGCACCCGACCGATGGCGTCTTCATCTTCATCGGGCACGACCCCAACAACGCCGTCTTTGGCGACCAGATCGCGCTGAACGAAAATGGCTATATCATCACCGACCAGCGCTATCGCACCAATGTCGATGGCGTCTTCGCCGCGGGCGAAATCCAGGACGAGATTTGGCGGCAGGTGGCGACATCGGTCGGACAAGGCACATCAGCGGCCATGGCGGCCATCCAGTGGCTCGAAGCGCGCGAAGACAGCCTGCAAGCGCTGGATGCCGTGCCGGCCTAGCGCGGAAAATGCACTCCCCTTTCAGATCCTTCGTGATTAGGGTTGCGTTTGCTCTGTATCAGTTGGCAATTGACGCTGGACTGGCGTGGCTGTCTCTCCTGGACCGATTGCAGGCGCTGGGGCAGCGCTCACACGCCACGCGGTTCTAACTCGGCTGATTGCCGCACCGGCGGTAAAAACGCCAATAGGAACGCTCGATATCAAGCTGATCTCAATTAACGCGCCAGCCGAAATGGCAAACAAAATTGGCAGTACTAGCAACAGCGGGATGGTGTTTGAAGTGACCAGACTGGTCATATTGTATATGAATGTGAATGTTTGTTGACGTTTTACAATGTTGATAACTTCTCTGCCACCATCGGGAATGGATTCCTGGTAACCTTTGATTATTGAATGATGCGGAACTATTCCAGCGTACGCTTCAAACTCAACGCTTTGCAATTCCCTTTCGCCAGACTCTTCTGACATATCGCATATTCCTATTTTTCAGCAGGGTTAACTCCAGTTGACAATGTCAACTCCAACATGGCTGATCGGATGTAATCTCCTGTGGCCAGCCAACAGTTACGAATGGCTTCATTTTGCACATAAACGAGATCGGCTATGCTAGCCGGCTTTGCCACTTCCGACATGGCTGTCATCGCAATTTCTGTCCCTCGATACCAAGCGTCGTGGTTGACTAGCCAATCTTGTTTGCTCATTTTCGAAGACGCAATGTACATCGCCTGATTCTCCCGCATTCTCCACTACATAACTTAGCAGCGGAAACTGACTATATGAAGTCTATCTTAGCATTTACAATGCTAATCTGTCAAAATGAGTATTGTCCAGCAAAGAGCAATCGTCCCGCTACAACACGACACCGGCATAAGCCGCTTCGACATTGTCGCGCACCTGGTCGCAGAATGCCTGGTCGATGACGGCGTCGTGATAGATGCCGTACCACAAGCCAGCAGCGCGCACGAAATCCCGCATATTCAGCAGGGCATGCGAGACATCGTCCCAGCTGATGCCCATGGCTTGCGGGCGGATATCGACGCCAGCGCGCACAATCGCCGCCAGCATCTGTTCGGCGTGGTCAGCGTGCAGCAGCGAGCCGACATAGATGCCTAGGCAAACCGGCTGCCCATGGATGAACTTCACCCCCGTGTGGTATTCCAGCGCATAAAACAGGAAGTGGTCTGCGCCTTCGATCGGGCGTGGATTCCAGCCCAGATTATGAAATGCCGCCCCGCCCCAGCGATTCGCCAGCATCAAGGTGCGGATGCCTTTCTCGTTGACCTCGCGGATATCGTCCAGCGCCTGCATCACGCTCGCCAGCACCGCCTGGGCTTCGTCGACCAGGACCTGGTCGTAGGGCCATTTGTCTTCGACATGTCCCTGCGCCTGGGCATAACGCCAATCGGCATGGGCGGTGTGATAGCAGAGGATCTCGCAGATGCCGCTGCGGTTCACGACCGGCGGCGCGCTTTGAATCACATCAAAGTCCACATAAACCGCCTCGGGCACCGCCCAGTAGACATAACGGACATTGCCAGCGAAGCGCAACCCACAACGATGACCAAAGGCAGCGTTGACCGACATGGAAGTCGGCGCCTGGAAGAGCGGCAGCCCCAGCGCCCAGGCGAAGTACTTGGCGACATCCAGCGCCTGCCCGCCGCCCAAGCCGATGATGCTGCGACAGTGGGGCAGCTTGGCCAGCTCGCCCTTTAGTTCGTCGCCGTCTATGGTCGTGACGATGTAGGGACCAGCCAGGTTGTCATCAAAATTGTGTGCGAAGAGCTCCCACAGATCGTCCATGGTCACAACCAGATAGGGCTGATGAGCGATATTGGGCAGCTCGGCGATCAAGTTGCGGCCGAAAATTGTGGTGAAGCCAGGGCGGTCGTGCATTATGTGTCCTCTCATGCAAGTGGCAGATGCACTTCGATTATATCGGCTATATCGACAATGAATATTTTCACCTCTCATCCTCCGGAAGTGTCTACCTTGTCTCTCATAATGCATCTTGGTTACACTGCAAGCATCTTTCCTTGCGCCGAAGCGAAACGGAAGCCCCCAATATGTTGAAAGATCCGCAGCAAGTCTCCGCCGCCCTGCGAGAGCAGCAGTATATCGCCACAGACGAAATCGCGACTGTCGCCTTCCTGGCGGAAAAGCTGGGCAAACCGCTGCTGGTGGAAGGACCGGCCGGCGTCGGCAAAACCGAATTGGCAAAAGCCTGGTCGGGAGCTTCGAGCCGTCCTCTCATCCGCCTGCAGTGTTACGAAGGTCTGGACGAAAGCAAGGCGCTCTATGAATGGGAATATGCCAAGCAAATGCTCTATACCCAACTGCTGCGCGACAAGCTCAGCGACCTGTTGGCTGCGGCCGACACATTGCGACAAGCCGCCGACCGCCTGGGCGAAGAAGATGATGTTTTTTTCAGCGAGCGCTTTCTGCTGGCGAGGCCCCTGCTGGCGGCGCTGACATCCGATGAACCCGTCGTGCTGCTGATAGACGAGATCGACCGCGCCGATGCCGAATTCGAGGCTTTTCTGCTGGAAATCCTCAGCGACTTCCAGGTGTCTATCCCCGAGCTCGGCACCATTAGCGCGCGCCACCACCCCAGCGTCGTGCTCACCAGCAACAATACGCGCGAATTGTCCGAAGCGCTCAAACGCCGCTGCCTCTACCTGTTTGTCGATTATCCCAGCCACGAAGCCGAGTTGAACATCGTCAAGCTGCGCGTGCCCGATCTGAGCGACAAGCTGGCGCGGCAGACTGTAGAAGTCGTGCAAGGCATGCGCCGGCTCGACCTGAAGAAAAATCCCAGCGTTTCCGAGACGATCGACTGGGCGAAAGCGCTGGTCATGCTCAACGCCGACAACATCGACCAGAAAACCCTGGAAACTACCTTGACTGTCCTGCTCAAGCATGAAAGCGATGTGCAAAAGGCGCGTCGTCAGCTGCAGCAGGCGCGTGAAAGCGACAGGCAACATCCTCGCCGCCGCTCTGATTGGAATTAACGGGAGAGCCAGGAGTGGCTTTGGAAAACCGGACGCTTTATGCCCGCTGCTTAGGGCGCGTTTTTTGCCCGGCCATCATGTCGTCCGCGCGCCCAGAATCAAGCTGCGGCCAGTCATGGCGGGTGGCGCAGCGATGCCCAGCAAGTCCAGCACAGTCGGCGCAACATCAGCCAGCCGCCCCCAGCTGCGCAGATCATAAAAACACTTGGCGTCCAGCACGAAGAGCGGCACGGGCGCAACGGTGTGATAGGTGTGCGCCGCGCCGGTCAACGGGTCGCGCATGCGCTCGCAATTGCCATGATCGGCGGTCACTATCGCAGCGCCGCCCTTGCCTGTGACCGCCGCCACCAATTGACCAGCGCAGTCATCGACCACCGACACAGCTTTGACCGCGGCTTCCAGCGAACCCGTATGCCCGACCATGTCCGGGTTGGCGAAGTTGACCAGCAGAAAGTCATCATCCGCTTCGTCCAGCCGCGCCAAGGTCGCATCGGTCAACTGGCGCGCGCTCATTTCGGGCTGCAGGTCGTAGGTGGCGACCTTGGGCGAAGGCACGATATGGCGGGTTTCGCCGGGGAATGGCGCTTCTGCACGTCCATTAAAAAAGAAAGTTACATGCGGATACTTCTCCGTTTCGGCGCTGTGATACTGCGTTTTTCCGGCGCGGCTGATCGTCTCTGCCAATGTGTCGCCCAGCAGCTCGACCGGAAAGAGCACATCATCGGTGAGCCCGTCCTGATAGGCTGTCATGGTGATCAAGCGCAGATCGGCGACCGGCGCGAAGCTCTCGGCAGTGGGGAAGTCGCGTTTGTTAAATGCCCGACACAACTGGCGCATGCGGTCGGCACGAAAGTTGAAACAGAGCAGGGCATCGCCGGCTTCTATCGCCAGTCCCTCGCCAGTGATGACCGTCGGCGGGAGGAACTCGTCGGTAAAGCCAGCGGCATACGACTCGCGGATGGCAGTGATGGCATCGGGCGCGTGCCGATCGCTGTTGCGCTCGACCATGGCGGCATAGGCGCGCTGTGTGCGTTCCCAGCGCTGGTCGCGGTCCATGGCATAATAGCGTCCGCTGATTGTGGCGATGCGCCCCACACCCAAATCCGCCAGCCGCTCGCAGAGATCGGCGCAGAAATGCTGGGCTTGTTGGGTTGGCGTGTCGCGCCCATCGGTGATCAGATGCAGCACGGGGTCGATGCCCGCCGACCTGGCGATTTCCAGCAGCGCAAGCAAGTGGTCGCTGTGGCTGTGCACGCCGCCATTGCCCAGCAAACCAGTCAAATGCAGCTTCTTGCCGGCGCATTTCAACGAAGCAAAGGCATCGTGCAAGACGGGATGCCGCGCGAGCTTGCCAGCGCTTATCGCATTGGCAATGCGCGAGATATCCTGATAGACGATGCGTCCCGCGCCCAGATTCAGATGTCCGACTTCGGAATTGCCCATCTGCCCCGGCGTCAAGCCGACATGCTCACCCGAGCTGTGGATGATGCTACGCTCGTTTTGAGCCAGCCAGCGATCGATATTGGGCGTATCGGCCAGCGCGATTGCATTGCCCGCGCGCGCCTCGCGGATGCCCCAGCCATCCAGGATGATCAACATTATAGGCGTTCTTGACATGGCTCTCCGCCGAGGCTGGCTGACGCTGCTACTGGTTTACCACAGATAGCCAATGCGGCACAGGGCTACTGGTACCCCCCTCGGTCCCCGCGACAGGCCAGGGGGAGGCGGCACCCCCCTCGGTCCCCCCGACAGGTCAGGGGGAGGAAAGCCTTGGCTACCCTCTCCGTCCCGACGGGGAGGGGCTGGGGGGAGGGGTTGTTCACCCCGCGCGCAAGCTACTGGCGGCGCAAAGCCGACGCAAGCAGGCTGTTGGCGCGGGGCGGCAGCGACGCATCGGCAGCATGGAGACGGACCGGGTCGTAGTCAACATCAAGATCCCAGCCCAAATACGCGGCGGGATCGTCAACGAGCGAAACATGCAAATCGTCATCCACATGCAGCAAGAGTGTCTTTTGCAGGGCGGACTCGCGGTCTGGGGAGTTAAAGACCATGTCCTGGCTATGATGTCGACTGCAAGCCGTCTGCGTCAGGCAAAATGTCGCCCCGTCCGGCGCGCGCTCGTCATAAACCAGCCACAAAGCGCTGTCGAACATGGCGCCTTCAGCCAGCTCCCAGATGCCGCGCTCTCGCATAGACTGCCCAGACACGGTTGTCATGGCCAGCAGTTGCGTTTGTGCATGTGGCGCAGGCACGAGCGACACAATCTCGTGCAAGATGCGCGCTTTGCGGTCGGCGGCGGCGATTGTCGAGTCATGCTGGATGAAGAGCCGCGACAGCGCCGGCAACAGCAGCAGCAAGCACAGCGAAATCAACGCATAATCACGCGCGCGCTGGTCGCTTATTTTCGCCGTGAGCAGCATCAGCAAGCAAAAGACCGCCACAGCCGCGCCGATCGGCACATAAAAGAACATGCGCCAGGTATCGTCTCGGTAGCTGACGAACCACATCAGCACGCCGACAGCCGGTATGATGAGCAGCGTTCCGCCCAATAAGCCCGCGCCGATCTGTCGGTATGACAGCGGATGCGCAGGCGAATCTCGGCGCGCCAGGTAGAGCGCCACGCCAGCTACCAGCGCCAAGCCCAGCAGCGTCGGCAGCAGCCAGTGGTTATCCGCCAGCGATGCAATTGCCTCTCGCCAGCCGTCAAGGAAAGTCTGCTGATAAACCCAGCCCAGTGTGTCCGCCGCAGCGACCAGTGAATTTTCAACGCCGCCCAAACCTGCCTGTCCGTACAAGGGACGGTCTGTCAATTCCAGCAGCAGCAGCCAGGCGACCTTGAAAGCGGGCGACAAATACCACAGGGCAGTGGCAGCCAGCTTCAGCCGCCGCGAATGCCCCGCGCGCAACCACCAAAGCGCCGGCAAGACCAAAATCAGCGCATAGCCGCTTTCATTGGTGGCCACATGGTAGAGCAGCGCCAGCAGCGCGCCCAGCAGGCTGTGTCGGCGCGGGTTTCGCAGCCAATCCAACAGCAAACACATGCCGACCAGCAGCCAAAACATGCTGTGATTCAAGGGCAGCGAGCGCAGAGACATCAATCCCGAATTGACGGGATAGGCGAAGAAGAGAACGGCGGTCAAAAAAGCGGGGAGCGGACGCGCGCCTATCTGCCGAAGGATGATGTAGAACAAAGACACTTTGCCGAAGTGCAGCGCAAAATGGTTCAGGTTGAAGCCGATAAAAGAATCGCTGTCGAGCCGGGTCGCCAAAATATGCGGCATGAGAGCGAAGAAGCGACTGACCTCTTCGCCGCGGTGTTTCACATCGTAAAGACCCTGGATAGCCGCGTTGTTCACCCACAATTCCCAATGCCCGGCGCCATCAAAACCGAAGGGCAGGTAGAGCAACAGCACAAGCGCGAAGAAACCCGCCAATGCGCAGAGGTCGCGCCATTTGCGCAAGCGCCAGGCATCACGCGCTGCCATAACCAGCAGCGGTATAAAGACCAGCCCAGCCAGCGCAAGCCCCAGCGACTGAAAGCTGACAAAAGCCGATTCGTCCCCCGCGCCAGGCAGAATAATCTGCACAGGCAGGCTGTGCGAAGATGTCGCGCCATCGGCAAGCTGCAGGGTTAGTGTGGGCACGCTACCAAAATCGATGCAATAACGCCCCTGGCTGCGGCGGTCATCCGTGGCATAAACATTGTCGCCGTTGAAGCCGACCGACTCTGCGCCCAGCACCGACCAATGGGCTGTGAGACATTCGCGTGGAAAGATCAAACTTGGCTTTTTGGTCCAAAAGCGCAAGGCGACCTGTTCGTCAGCGTAGTCGATCACAACTGGGTCGGCGGGCGCGAGCCGTGTTGCCGTCCCCGCCACGACCAACAGCGCCCCGGCGACCAGCAGCCAACGGGGGTTCAACGAGCGCTCCAGCCGATTCGTCCACAAAAAATAGACCGCCAGGCCAAGCGAGCCGGCTACGCCGACGAATCCCGCCAAATACACGAGCAAGTCAGGCAAGAAGTGAACGCGCAATTGAAATTCGCGGTGCAGCCCGCCCGGCGTGCGCACGGCAAAGCGCGCTGCTGTGTCGTTGAGCTGCGGGCAAAAAGTTTTTTCTCCCCAGCCGATCACGCCGCGTCCCTCGACATGCAGCGATTCGATGCCTTCCGTATGCCATTCGATAGTCACGCAATCACCAGGAACCAGCGCCCAGGCACGGTCAGCGGCGAAATGCAGGGTGGTTTCGCCATATTGCTCGTCTATGGTCGGGATGGGGCTATTGACGGCAATGACGATCGCCAGCAGCGCCATCAGCAACGCCAGGACCAATGCGGTGGCCCGCGTGCTCAAGCGAAATTGGCGCATAAACATCGCTTAGCTTCCCCCTGTCTTGACGGGGGGACTGAGGGGGGTTGACCGGCGGGGCATCTGGGTGTTCGCTACCCCCGCCCGCGCACATTCGGGTCGAGGAAGTCGCGCAGCCAGTCGCCCAGGAATACGACGCCCAGCACCGTCACGGTGATGGCGATGCCCGGGAAGGTCGTCATCCACCAGGCGCTGTTGATGTATTGTCGTCCATCCGAGAGCATCAGCCCCCAGGTGACAGTCGGCGGCTTTACGCCCAAGCCCAGGAAGCTCAATGAAGATTCGGCCAGCACAGTCACGCCGACTTGCACAGCCGCCAGCACGATCGCCGACGAGATGACATTGGGCAAGATGTGGCGCAACATGACCACCAGGCGCCGCTGGCCCAAGGCGTAGGCGGCGATGACATATTCTTGTTCGCGCACTTTCAACACCTCGCCACGAATCACGCGCGCATAGGTGACCCAGCCTGTCAAACCGAGGATGAGGATCAATGTGCCCAGCCCCGCGCCGACGACGCCCGATATCGCCACCACCAAGATAATGAAAGGCACAGCCAGCAAGCCATCGACGATGCGCATCATCAAGCTGTCCAGACGGCCGCCCACGAAGCCGCTAACCAGCCCGTATAATACGCCGATCGTGCCCGATATCAATACAGACACCACGCCAACCAGCACCGAAACGCGGCTGCCAGCGATGATGCGGCTGAAGATATCGCGCCCCAATTGGTCACTGCCCAGGCGATAGATTCCACTGGCATCGCTGTAACCCGGTTCTTTGAAGCGCGCGCGCAAGTTGCCTTTGATGGGATCGTGCGGCGAAACCTGCGGGCCAAAGAGCGCCAGCAGCACAACCACGGTCACGATACATGTGCCGGTCGCGCCGACCGGGCTTTGCAGCATCGTGGCAATGGCGCGCAACAAAGCGTTGCGGCGCGGTGGCAGGCTGGCGATATCGGCTGTCATGGCGGCCCCTAGTCAAAACGGATGCGCGGGTCAATGAGAATGTAGATGACATCAATCGCGTAATTGATCAATATGAATGACAGCGCGAAGAAAAACAGACCCGCTTGCACCATGGCGATATCGCGCACATTGATGCTGTCGATCATCTGTCTGCCCAGCCCGGGCCAGCTGAACACGCTTTCCACGACTACCGAGCCGCCCAACAGCCAGCCCAACTGCAAGCCAAAGACCGTCACGATAGGGATGAGGGCGTTGCGCAGGGCATGCCGCAGCACCACCGCCTTTTGCCCCAGCCCCTTGCTGCGAGCCGTGCGCACATAATCCTGGCTGAGCACCTCCAGCATGGCCGAACGAGTCAGCCGCGACAGACGCGCTGCCATGCCGACGCCTAGCGTAACAGCGGGCATGATCAAGGCGCGCGGCTCTAATGCGCCAAAAGCCGGCAGCATGCGCAAATGCACCGAAAAGATGATGATCAACATCAAGCCCAGCCAAAAGCTAGGCATGGCTGTGCCCAGCGATGCCAGCGCCGTACTCAACAAGTCGATGAGACTGTTGCGCTTCAATGCCGAGACAATGCCCAGCGGGATGGCGATGGTAATGCCGATGGCCGCCGCCGCCGATGCCAGCAAATAGGTATAGCCCAGCCGCTCGATGACCAACTCCATCGCCGGGCGATTGGCCTGGAACGATTTGCCAAAGTCGCCACGCACCGCTTTGCTGAGGAAAGTGATGTACTGTTCGCCCAATGGCTTGTCGAAGCCCCATGCCGCGCGCAGCTTGGCGATTTGCTCGGCATCAAAGTTGGGCGGTGCCATCACCAGGATCGGATCGCCGCGCAGCCGCACCATAAAGAATACGACCAGCGACACCATGAACATGGTAACGACCAGTTGAATGAGGCGGCTGAGAATGAATGCGCGCATGGCTGCCTGCTAAAGGTTATCCGAACGAGTTGCGATCCGCCCGACCTGACACAGGCGAATTATACCCGCGCCGGCACGAGGCGGCGAACCATCCGCAATGCTTGTCCGCTAGTGGTCTACCCCCCTCAGTCCCCCCATATCAATGGGGGGAAGGTTTCGCCGAGCATGTGCATAGACAGTGAAACTCATACTGAGTCGCGATTCCGCCTGTCTTAGCTCCCCTCCATGATGCTTCGGGGGGACTGAGGGGGGTAGGAGCTCAGCCCAGCGCCGCAAACGCAGCATTTCGCGCCTGCGCTTTTTCCAGTTGCCGTGCCTGCAATGTCCGCGTCAAGGCCACCATGTCGTCCGCTAGCGGCATCAGGTCGATGGCGTTGGCGCTGTTGATCATGGACACCCAGTCATCCCGCAACGCGCCGATGCCGTGCATAGCCCCGGCGATCGCCCCGCCCATGCCGGCGATGCTGTCGTTGTCGCGCCCGTAATTCGTGCCGCCAAAGATCGTGCCTTCGTAGTCGCCGCCCGTCACCACCAGGAATGCCAGCGCGATGGGCACTTCTTCGATTGCGTGCTCGCTGCTGGCCGTCCAGTGGTTGCTGCCATCGCCGCGATGCGATTTCGCGTCATCGGGCGAGGTGTCATACTCGCGCATGACCTCGCGGAGGGGAGCGATCGCCTCGCGCCAGTCGGACAGGCTGGCCGCGCGCTCGACCAGGGCTTCGATGCAGGCGCGCGTACCTTCTTTTGCCACGCCCAGCGACGCGTCAATCACCGAGTCGACCGTCGCGTCCGGCGCGAAGGCCGCAGCCACCGCCGCCGCCATCACCCCCGCCGCTTCCAGCCCGAAGCTGTGTTGATGCGCGCTGAAGATGTCGATGGCTTCGGCGTATGCCCGTTGGGGGTCGCAGGCGTTGACGATGCCGACAGGCGCGGCATACATGGCGGCGCCGCAGTTGACCATGTTGCCCAGGCCGGCGTTGCGCGGGTCGGCATTGCCCAGCCAGCGCATGTACAGCCACTTTTCGGGATAAAAGAGGCGCTCGACCAAAGGCATGTGGCGTCCGCGCTCGGGTATCCAGCGGTCTTCCAGCGCCATCTTCGGCACGATGCGGCGGAAGAATTCGTGCGCGTCCAGGTGGTCGCCACGCTCGAGGTAGCATTCGCAGAGCAGTTGGATCATGTGCGTGTCGTCGGTATAGCGTCCATGGCCGCGGCCGCGCGTGTCTTCTTCGCTCCAGGCTTCGACCAGGTCGGTGATATAGCCATAACGCGCGCGTATTTCAGCGGGCATGCGCCACTCGGCCGGCGCGCCCATGGCATCGCCGATTGCGCCGCCATAGAGGCAGCCTTGCGTCTTTTGCAGCAGCAAATCGTTGTTCGACATATCTATATTTTCCTCAGAGGTGTCTATGAAACGAACAAGGGCAAGAAATGAACCACCGAGGGCACCGAGTTTTAGGAGTACACCGAGAATACTCTGTGGTCTCTGTGGTCTTTGTGTCCTCTGTGTTTTCAACAAATTACATGAAACGCACGGAATACACGACAGCCAGGTTGTTCACGATGCAGCGCCAGCTATCGCCGCGGTCGTCGCTGACATAGAAGTTACCGGCTGTCGTGCCGAAGGCCAGCGAATCGTCCTGCGCATCCAGCCCATGCCGAAAGACCAGGTCATAGCAGTGCTGCTGCGGCAAGCCTTTGCGCAGGCTCTGCCAGCTTTGCCCGCCATCGTCCGTGCGGCAGATGACCAGCGCGCGCTCGACCGGCACGCGGTATTCGGCGCTCACCGCCGGCGCGACCCAAGCCACATTTTCGTCCCGCGCATCCACCGCCAGTGCAAAGCCAAAGCCGGCCGGACCGCCCTGCTTATCGGAGATATCGTGCCATTGTCGCCCGGCATCGCCGCTGCGAAAGATGCCGCAATGATTCTGCTGCCAGAGCACATAGGGATTGCTGGGACTGGCCAGCACGATATGCGGGTCTTGCCCGACTTCGGCGTAGGGGTCGGGCAGATAATCGGCATAGAGGCCGCGGTTGCGCGCCTGCCAGCTTTCGCCGCCATCTTCTGTCACATAGACGCCGCCCACGCTGATGCCCACAGTGATGTGGCGGCTGTCTCGCGGGTCGACCTGAATGGCGCAGATGCCCGGATAGTCGCGCCCGCCGCCAAACCACTGCGAGTTGCCGGGATCGTTCCACAGCGACTCGACCAGTTGGAAGCTGTCGCCGCCATCGTCGCTGACGAAGAGGCCGCCCGGCTCTGTGCCGATGTAGAGGCGATCGGGCTCGTCCGCGCCGCCCGGCTCAATGATCCAGATATAGCTGGTGGTGGCGGGCGTCGTGAAATCGGGCGGGCAGGTCGCGCCTTCAGGATATTTGGGCGCTGCGACTTCTTGCCAGCTCGCGCCGCCATCATGCGAGCGCTGCAGCTTGCCGCCCCAATGCCCATGATCGAGGCTGGCCCACAAGGTGCCCGTGCGCCGATCGTGCATGGCATAGACCACGGGAATCGCTTCGAAATGCGCCGATTCGATGCGCCAATCGCCGCCATCCCGCGCCATTATTAGCAGTCCCTTGCGCGTGCCCACCAGCAATTTGTTGTGCAAGTATTACCCCCATCCCCCAGCCCCATCCCCCAAAATGAGGGAAGGGGAACCTGATTCGAATGACCGCCTTTTCCCAAGGCTGAAGACATTCGCGCGCGCATGCTTATCCCCCAGAAAGCGCCTGCACGATAATGACGCGGGTATCGGCAGCGACCGAATCGCTGAGGCCGGTCTTGTCATGCAGCAACTGGTCGCCCACGAAGATATTGACATGCTTGCGCAGGCAGCCGCGCTCGTCGAT
Source organism: Anaerolineae bacterium (assembly GCA_022823945.1). Taxonomy (GTDB): domain Bacteria; phylum Chloroflexota; class Anaerolineae; order Aggregatilineales; family Phototrophicaceae; genus UBA6055. Next base: position 91,335 of record JAJEBK010000003.1, read on the forward strand.
GATGTAGTCGCCCAAGCCGCGCCAGCGCTGGTCGACCGCCGCAATGATGTCGGCGACTGTGGCCGCCTCGACCGCGCAATCGCAGAGGTCGGGGAAGAAGCGCCGCAGGTTGGGCGTGAATTTGACCTGTGCCATGGGCTCGCTCCTGATGGAGTATGATGGCTGATTAGAGCGAATGTGAGGCGGGTTTGTCAAGTATCGAGCGCGAAGGGGGTTGGTAATTTTCGTGCATATCATGTTCTTGGCGGACAGGGCACAGGTTTTTTCACCACAGAGAGCGCAGAAGTAAGTCCAACAAAGGTATGCTGATCTTGCCCCAAAATGAGGGAAGGGTAGCGTCACTAAGTTTTGAAGTCCTCCCTCTCTTATGTGAGAGGGATTTATGATGGGAAAGGGCACCCCTAAACCGCGCTTACCGTATCCTGCACCAACTCGCCATATTGGTCGGGGCGGCGGTTGAAATAAAAGTGCCAGGTATCGCGCACTTCCTGGATCATGCTCAGGTCGAGGTCGCGCACGATCAGTTCTTCGTCATAGGCGCTGCCCAGCTCGCCGATGAATTCTCCGCGCGGGTCACAGAAATAGCTTTCGCCATAGAAGTCGCCCTCATCTGGACCTTCAATGCCCACGCGGTTGATCGTGCCTACATAATAGGTATTGAAGATGGCATGCGATGTCTGCTCGATGCGCCAAAGATGCTGGCTGAGCCCGCGCGTTGTCGCCGAAGGGATGAAAACCATCTCCGCGCCGTTCAAACCCAATGCCCGCGCGCCTTCGGGGAAATGGCGGTCGTGACAGATATAGACGCCCACCTTGCCCACGGCGGTATCAAAAACCGGGTAACCCAGGTTGCCAGGCCGAAAGTAAAACTTCTCCCAAAAGCCCGGCAAGTGCGGGATGTGCGTCTTGCGATATTTGCCCAGGTAGCTGCCATCAGAATCGATGACGACAGCTGTGTTGTAATAGACGCCGACGCCATCGCGCTCATAGACCGGCACGACCAGCACCATGTTCAGTTCGGCGGCCAGGGCGCAGAAGCGCTGCGTGGTCGGTCCATCGGGCACCGGCTCGGTGAAGCTGTAGAATTGTGTGTCTTGCACCTGGCAGAAGTAGGGGCCATAGAAGAGCTCTTGATAACACATGATCTGCGCGCCTTGCTCGGCGGCTTCGCGGCTGTAGCGGATGTGCTTGTCAATCATAGAGTCTTTGTCGCCGGTCCAAGTGGCTTGCAGCAGGGCGGCGCGTACGATTCGTCTGTCGCTCATGTTGGGATTGTCCTTTCAGTGCTGGCGCTTGCTATACAAACCGAAGGCTATTATTCATCGATTCCGCTGTCTCTTTCTTATGCAATTCCCGCAGCGCTTTATGCATCGTGCCGAATTTTTGACTCTTGTGTTGAACGAACACAATGCCGCAATGCACCGGATGTGTCCTCGCCAATATCAGGAAATCCTTGTCTTGTGAACAAATCACGCGTCCCAGGCTTGTCGCAAAGCGCAACTGTGCCAGATCGCCCGTGCCGCCCCGTTCAGCCTTCTGCGTTGTCAAGACATCGATCCCGAGACTCGCCAGTTGCGTCGCCACTGCTTCTGGCATATTTTCGTCGAAGTAGAGACGTATCTTCTGCTCAGCCAAGCCTCTCGTACTCCAGCTGCCCGGTCCTAGCTGCTATGTCCGCGTCGATTTCCTCTTGACGCAAATAATAATAGGCCATGGCGACGTGGACTTCCGCCAAACCAATCTCATAGCGGGCAGCGGTCGCTTCATCGTCGAACGCAACTCGCTGCTGGTGAAAGACGATATCCGCCACGCTTATGTCGCTGTCGACGAGACAGGGTCGTCCACCTTTGACTTCGCGGTCTCTATAGATCAGGTTGATGCTTTCGGTTCTGGGTGATGCGCCTTTTGGCAGACCGTTTGCAGGAATTGGCCGGCTCAGGTACCAATCTTGCGCCGCTTCTTCGCCCAAGGTATCAAGTTTCTCGCTGAAGAGTCTATCCTCTTCAATTTCAGAGTCGACTTCTGCCTGATGCAGATAATAGTAGGCGAGAGCAGAATGGACCTGAAACAGGCTGAGCCCATAGCTATCGGCGATTTCTTGCGGGCTGAGTTTGTTGTCGTCGAGTCGGCTCAGGGCTACATATTTCACTTTCAAAGCTCTGCCAATTAGGCATGGACGGCCGGAGCGCCTCTTGAGATCGCGCCAAACTACATCAATACTCTCGATTGTGCGCATGGTATCGCTCCTCATCTAGGGCTGCTCAGCCTGTCGCCTGCGCAATATGCTCTTTGCCGCAACGTTCCAACGTTCGTTGTGCCGCCCGGACGTTGATCTTGGGCGCGACATCGGCATAAAAACGCGCTGCCACCTTTGCCACCGCCGTCTGACTCGCCGCCGCCCCATCATCCAGCTCCAGCGCGTAATCGGCTGCGTCCAGGCCGCGTATCGGCTCCAGCGTGATCTCTACCACATTCTCGCGGCGCGCGCGTTCCAGCTTGCGGCGTCGTTTGTCGGCTGCCCGCGCTTTGTCCACCTCGCCGATGCTCTCATACCACTCACAAAGCCGCGCTTCCAGTTCAATGGCATGGCTCAATATCGCGCCGAAAGTATTCAGTGACGCCATGGCTCAGATCCACCGCTCGATGACGATTTTGCGCTCTGTATAGAACTCAATGGAGTCCATGCCCTGCCCGTGCAAATCGCCGAAGAAGGAATCTTTTTGGCCGCCGAATGGGAAAGACGCCGAGGGCGCTGCCACGCCGATATTCACGCCGATATTGCCCGCATTGACGGTGTACTTGAATTCGCGCGCATGCCGGCCATTGCTGGTGAAGATGCTGGCGGAGTTGCCATAATGGCTCTGGTTGATGATATCGACTGCTTCATCAAAGTTGTCCGCTTTCATCAGAGATAGCACGGGACCAAAGACTTCTTCGGTGGCCATCAATGTATTGGGCTGCACATCGGCGATCAGCGTGGGGCCAACCCACGAACCCTTCTCGTAGCCAGCCACCTGCAAGCCGCGCCCATCGACCACGATGTCTGCGCCTTCGTCCTGGCTTTGGGCGATCATGGATTCGATTCGCTGCTTTGCGCCATCGCTGATGACCGTGCCCATCTGCGCCGTCTCGTCCAGGCCATAGCCGACCTTCAATTCCGATACCTGCCTGGCGAGCTCGTCTTTGAGTTGATCATAGGCATCGCCCACGCCCACCGCCACTGCCGCGGCCAGGCAGCGCTGCCCGGCACAGCCATAAGCCGCGCCCAGGATATTGCTGACGCTGGCTTCGATATTGGCATCGGGCATGACAGCGATGTAATTCTTGGCGCCGCCCTGCGCCTGCACCCGCTTGCCATTGCGCGTGCAAGTCTCATAGATGATCTTTGCCACCGGGCTGGAGCCAACGAAAGATACGCCAGTCACCTCCGGGTGTTCCATCAGAGCAGTCGCGCTGGGCACGCCACCGTTGACCAAATTGACCACGCCCTCGGGCAAGTCCAGCTCGTTCAGCAGCTCAAATAGCAGCTCGGTGCTCAATGGCGTCTGTGGCGATGGCTTGAGGATGAATGTATTGCCACAGGTGATGGCCGTGGGCAAAAACCACAGCGGCACCATGAAAGGAAAATTGAAAGGCGTGATCGCGGCGAAGACCCCGGCCGGTTGGCGCACGGTCGTCTCGTCGATGCCGCTGCTGATGTCTTCCAAGCCATCGCTGCGCATCAGCACGGGCACGCTCATGGCGAAGTCGATGCTTTCAACGCCGCGCCGCACCTCGCCGCGGGCTTCGTCCATGGTCTTGCCGTGTTCGCGCACGACGATCTGCGAGATATCTTCAAAGCGCTCTTCTACCATCACTTTGAAATGGTGCATGAACTGCGCGCGCACCAGGACCGGCGTGCTGCGCCATTCATCAAAAGCAGCCCGCGCCGCCCGCACCGCCACATCGACATCCGCCGCAGTCGAGTCTGGGCAATGCGCCAGCAGTTGGCAGGTGGCGGGGTCGTGCACGGGTATGCTCTTGCTGGGGCGGGCATCGACCCAGCCGCCGTTCACATAATTCTGGATTGTCCGGCTCATGGTACGCTCCTTGTCCCTGCGCTGGCAAGAATATGTGTAGAGTTGATGATGTTGATTCTAGCACAGCGAGCAAGCAGGCGGTATATGCGGCGGTGGGGGCTCCAGGGCAATCGCATCAAATTATTTTGCTACCGAGTACATCGAGATGAAGGAGTCCACCGAGAGTTTGTTGTCCGCACATAATGTAAAGGGCTGTACTTTGTGCCAATGTGGGGCGGATGGTTCGCTGCTGGACGCCATTGGAGGGAGTGGTGAATTTCAAGGATTTATGAATTGCATGGGGAAAGCCTTGTACTTGGGATACTGTCGAAGATCTAGTTGCCGCTTCCAGGCATAGACAAAAAGTTTCACATTCCGACGAAGCGCCTCAGCGCAACGAGAAAAGCAACGGGAACGCCGATGCAAGCGCGCCAAATAATGACGAAGCTCCGCATTCACGCCTTCTACCCGATATGTCTCGCTCTTGTTCGGCATCGGCGTATGCTTGCCAGGGTAATAGATCAACTTCTTGTAGGAAGCCATCAGGTCGCTGTAATACCAATGCGCTCGTGGGCTTTGATCGACTAAGCCCGGCAATGTGGCTGCGTCTCACTGCTGGCTGACTAAGAAGCCAATGACGCAACTGCTGTCTCGCTCAACGAAAGTCGTTATGTACCATCTACTTTTTTTCGCCCGACAAAAGTGTGCAACTCATCCATCTCAACGATATGCAGCGGCTCTTTTGGCGGGGTCGGCGCAGGTGGCAGGTGGTCGGCATGAGCCTTGACCCAATTCATCACGGTGACATGATGAACACCCAAATGACGCGCTATCCAGCGATAACTGGCACCATCAACATACCATTTCAGAGCTTGCTGGCGCATGGCATCGCCGTAGAGACGGGCGGGCTGGGGAGTATAACGACGCTTGCAGATATTACAGCGATAACGCTGGCTGCCAGAACGATTGAAGCCAGCTTTGACTTGCTTTTGCGTATCTTGACAATCGGGACAGGCATTCATAACCGCAGTATATCATAACCGCATATTCACCACTCCCGA
>JAJEBK010000006.1 GCA_022823945.1 Anaerolineae bacterium
CGAGGTAGTCTACAATCAGCTACGACCGCATAGCGCTCTAGGCTACAAGACGCCGGCAGAAACCGAGGCGCAGTGGCAGCAGCAAAACTCCCTCAAAGTTTCTGAGATTTTGTGTCCAATAAAATAGGACCATTACACCCATCCCCCGGCCCCTTGCCCCCAGAACGAGGGAAGGGGAGTTTTTTCAGCGATTCCGCAGAATGAAAGCCCCTCCCTCATTTTGGGTCGCGTAGACACAGACCGCCGGGGAGGGGTTTGGGGTGGGGGAGGATAACACCAGATCAACAAGTTCAGCACTTCCCGGCAATCCGCCTCGCCCCTACAAGCGACTCGATTGGGGCGTACCCCGACTAGTCGCAGACCGTCCCGCGCAGGGCAGCTTTCTGCACTTTGCCCAGGGCATTGCGAGGCAGGTCGGCGGCGAAGATCACCCGGCGCGGCGTTTTGTAGGCAGCCAGCCGTTCTCGGCAGTGCGCGCATAGTTCGTCCGCAGCCGGGGCAGCGCCTGGCTTGGGCACGATGACCGCCACGACCAGCTCGCCCCACTCCGCATCCGGGCAGCCGATCACTGCGCAAGCCGCCACATCCGCATGCGTCATCAACGCCAATTCCACCTCGGGCGGATAAACATTCAAGCCGCCGCTGATGATGAGGTCTTTGGCGCGCCCCTTGAGGGTGAAGTAGCCATCATGCGAGCGCGAGCCCAGGTCGCCCGTGCGCAGCCAGCCGTCTGCTGTGAAGGCTTGCGCTGTCTTTTCGGGCTGATTCCAATAGCCAGCGAAGACATGCGCGCCGCGAATCTGCACTTCGCCCACAGCATCATCGGGCAGGGGCAGATCGGTTTCGGGGTCGGCGATGCGCGCCTGCACGCCTGGCAGGGGCAGGCCAACAGAGCCAACGCGCCGCTCGCCATGCAGTGGATTGGACAAGTTCATGCCGGTCTCGGTCATGCCATAGCGCTCCAGCAGGGTCACGCCGAAACTGCGCTGATAGCCAAAGAAGAGATCATCGGGCAGGCGATCGCTGCCGGATGTCAACAGGCGCATATGGCTGAGGTCGATGCGCCGCCCGGCCGCTTGCGCATAGAGTCGGCGGTGCATGGTGGGCACACCCATGAAGACCGAGTAGCGGCGGCTTTGCAGCAAGCCTAGCACAGCCTCTGCGTCAAAGCCGGGCAGCAGGTCGGCGGTCGCGCCAGCATGCAGCGCTCCATGCAGCGCCACCACCAGCCCGTGCACATGAAAGATGGGCAGCGCATGCAGCAGCCTATCGTCCGCGCGCCAGCCCCAGGCTGAATGCAAAGCCTCGATGTTGGCAGTCAAGTTGCCATGCGTGATCAGCGCGCCTTTGGGACGGCTGGTTGTGCCGCTGGTATACAGCATCATGGCTGTTTGGTCGGGCTCGCCGGGCGGGCTCACAGGGTTAGAAGAATAGCTGCCGACGCGATCCAGCCAGGGCGCGTCCGCGTCGATGAAGATGGTCTCTTGCAGCGTTGGCAGGCTGGCGATCATCTCGGCAAGTGCCGATTGTTTCGTCATCTCGGCGAATAACAAGCGAGCGCCCGCATCTGCCAGGAAGTAGCGCAATTCGGCAGGCGGATAATCGGGATTCAAGGGCAAAAATACCGCGCCAATTTGCATCGCCGCCAGATGCAGATAAATGAAGGGCAGGCATTTGGGCAGTTGCACAGCCACCCGGTCGCCAGGTTCGGTGCCCAGCGCGCGGAGATAGTGGGCGGTGCGGCTGGCCGTCTTCGCCAACTGCGCATAGCTGACCGCCTCGCCGCCGCTGAACTGGATAGCGGTTTTGTGCGGATGGTCTCGGCAATTTTCGGCGATGGCATCGAGGAACATGGCTGGCCTTTGCAGGTAAACGAATCGCAGTGCGCTTCCTGTATTTTGACACAGAGGACACGGATAACACAGAGAGCACAGAGGAACGGGGGATCATCTACCCAGCAACACGAGCACCGACCTTGCGCCGACCTGCTGCGCCGATTGATCCAGCAGTGGCGGCTCAACGCCGGGCGCACGGCTGTCATCGGGCGGCGTCAGCGCGGTGTTGACAGCCGTATACCAGCGCAGGCCTCGTGGCAGCTTTGGCAGTTGGAAGCACGTCGGCAGCCAGTGCGCGTTCATGATGATGTAGACCAGTTGACGACCTTTCGCGCCACAGAACAACACGCCCAGACGCCGACTCTCGCGCGACCAATCGGGCTGCCAGGGCTGCTGTCCATGATAGGACACGCTTTCAGCCGCGAATCCGCCCTTGGCATTCGGCGCAGGCTGATGCCGCAAATAATCGGCGCGCCGCAGCAGGGGCTGTGTTTTTCGCAGCTTCAACAGGTTTTTCACAAATCGCCAAAGTGGCGGCTGCTCTGCCAGGCAAGTCCAGTCAAACTCATTCAAGGCGCTGTCGTGGCAGAAACTGTTGTTGTTGCCGGCTTTGCTGTGCCCATATTCATCGCCCATCCACAACATGGGCACGCCTTGGCTGATCAGCAGCAGGCAGAGAAAGTTCTTCTGCTGACGAGCGCGCAAGGCATTGATGGCCGCATCATCGCTGTCCCCTTCTGCGCCGCAATGCCAGCTGTGGTTGTCGTCCGCCCCATCGCGATTGTTTTCGCCATTGGCGAGGTTGCGCTTGCGGCTGTAGCTGACCAGGTCACGCAATGTGAAGCCGTCATGGGCGGTGATGAAATTGATGGAAGCGCAGGGTCCACGCTCGCCGTACATATCGGGCGAACCTTGCAGGCGCGCCGCCAGGTCGCCGACCAGCCCGGCATCGCCTTTGACAAAGCGCCGCAGGTCATCACGATAGCGCCCGTTCCATTCTGCCCAGCGCCCATAATCCGGGAAGCTGCCGACCTGGTACAAGCCGCCGGCATCCCAGGCTTCGGCGATCAGCTTGGTGCGCGCCAGCAGTGGGTCGTTCGCCAGCGCTTCCAGCAAAGGCGGGTTGGGATGCGGATTGCCGTCGGTATCCCGCGCCAGGCTGGAAGCCAGATCGAAGCGGAAACCATCGATGTGATAGTCGCTGACCCAGTGGCGCAGACAGTCCAGCAGCAGCTTGCGCACGATAGGATGCCCGCAGTTGAGTGTATTGCCCGTGCCACTGAAATTGTGATAGCCGCCATCGGGCTTGAGCAGGTAATAGATGCTGTTGTCGATGCCGCGGAAAGAGATGGTTGGCCCTTTTTCGTCGCTTTCCGCTGTGTGATTAAAGACCACATCCAGCCAAACTTCGATGCCGGCGCGATGACAAGCCAAGACCAGTTGTTTCAGTTCGCGGGACGGGTCATCGCCAGCGGCATAGGCGGCTTTGGGCGAGAAGAAACCGACCGGGTTGTAGCCCCAATAATTCACCAGCCGCTCGCCGGTTTCGGGATGATGGTTGCGGTTGTCGAGCTCGTCAAATTCAAAGATGGGCATCAGCTCGATGCAATTGACGCCCAGCGACTGCAAATAGGGGATTTTCTCAATCAGCCCGGCGTAAGTGCCCGGCGCAGCCACATCCGCGCCAGCTGTGAAGCCGCGCACATGCAGCTCATAGACGACCAGGTCTTGCCGCGGCGTATTCAGTTGCCGGTCGTCCCCCCAGTCGAAGTCGCTGGAATAGGGACGAGCGCGATAAGCGGCGTTGGTATAGCGTTTGCCGCGCCAGCATTCCAGCCCGCCAATCGCTTTGGCATAGGGATCGAGCAAGATCTGCTGCGCGTCAAAACGGTGGCCGCGCCTCGCATCGTGAGGTCCATCCAGGCGAAATCCATATTCAATTCTCTCGGGGTCAATGCCCTGCACGGTCATGGCATACACATCGCCGGTGCGGCAAGTATCCAAAAAAGGGATCTCGACCATGGGTTCTTCTGCGCCGCGCTCAAACAAAACCAGGCTGCATGATGTAGCATGGCGGGAGAAAATGGCAAAGTTGATCCCGTCGGGCACGGGAGTCGCGCCAAATGGCAGCGGATTGCCCGGATAAAATTGAAAGTCGCCCAAGGCGTAGGTCGTGTGTTTGGCCATAGTTTTACTATACCTGTAATGCTGTGTTGTCCGTACGCTGAAGTCGCTCTGGCAGGCGGCCGGCGCATTCCACTTGTACACAATTTGCCAAGCCCTCAATTCCAACGGAGATTCTGATGGGTATTTGTAACAATCATCGAATCAAGGCATACTAGCGGCAAGGCAAGGTAATCACGCGAGTGGCTGATCAAACGGCATTCGTTATCGAAAGGTGGCAGGCGTGAATCAGGCGGCGGGCACAAGGCTGGCGGCGCAGCTGAATCGGCTGGTCGACTTTGCGCCTGTGCTGATCGCGTTGCTGCTGGCGCTGGTCGTGTCTTCTGTGCTACTAGTCGCGCTGAATGCCGATCCGCTGGCGGCGTTCGGCTTCATGCTCGAGGGCGCTGTCGGCACCGAGAACGCGACGGCTGAGACCCTGGTCAAAGCCACGCCCATATTGTTCGTGGGCATCGGCATCACGGTCGCCTTCCGCGGCGGCATGATCAACATCGGTGGCGAAGGGCAAATGATCGCGGGCGCCTTGGCTGGCACGACCGTCGCGCTTGTGCTGGGCGATGCGCGTGTTCCAGCAGAAATGGCGAAGACACCCGGCGCATTCGATCTGATCATCGTGACCAGCGCATTGATCGGCGGCTTCCTGGCAGGGGCGCTCTATGGCGGGCTGGCGGGATTTTTGAAAGCCTACTTCGGCGTCAACGAGATCCTCAGCACCATCATGCTCAACCAGATCGCCGTGCAGATGATGAACTTTCTGCTCAATGGCATCTTGCTGGATCCAGCCGTGGCGGGCTTCAACAACATTCCCAAAACAGCGCGTCTGGTCACCGCGGCGCAGTTGCCACGGCTGGCGCTGCCGCTGGGCGATCCCTGGATCTTTGCCCGCACGCGCCTGCATTGGGGTTTGGTCCTCGCCATCGCGTTGGCGGTCGTCATCTATATCTTCTTGTGGCGCACTTCGCTGGGATACCGCATCCGCGCGGTGGGCGAGAATGAACGAGCGTCCAGTTATGCCGGCATCCATGTCAAGCGGCAGATGATGCTGTCGATGTTCCTGGCTGGCGGTTTCGCTGGCCTGGCGGGCGTCGTGCAGGTGCTGGGCTTGCAATATCGCTTGCAAACAGATGGTTCGCCAGCGGGCTTCACGGCGGCAGCGGGTTTCAATGGCATTGTGGCGGCGCTCTTTGGCGGACTCAACCCTATCGGGGCGATTCCGGCCTCGGCATTCTTTGGCGGTCTGCTGGTCGGAGCACAAAAGATGCAACGCGAGATCGGCGTGCCGGCTTCCTTGATCACCGCGGTCAATGGCTTGATCGTCGTCTTCGTGGTCAGCAGCGAGATATTCATTCTGCAGCGCAGCAAACGGAGGGTCAGCCTGCAAGAGACAAACACCCCCATTGATACCCCCGACAAGTCAGGGGGAAGCGAAGATACCCCCCTCAATCCCCCCGTCGGGACAGGGGGAAGTGACACCCCCCTCTATCCCCCCGACAAGTCAGGGGGAAGAAGAGATTCCGGGTCGGAGGAGGCCGGCTGATGGGCTTGGACGATATTTTCACCGCCAGCGTCTTTGCCTCTGCGATTCGCTTGGCGACCCCCTATATCTTCGCAGCCTTGGGCGAGACCTTCGCCCAGCGCAGCGGCGTGTTGAATCTGGGCGTAGATGGCATCATGTTGATGGGCGCGTTTGGCGGCTTCTATGCGGTGCATTTGGCGCAGACGGCCGGCGTGATGGCTGAACCCTTGGGCTTGCTGATGGGTGTGCTGGTGGCGCTGATCGTGGGCGGGCTGATGGGCTTGGCGATGGCTTTTGTCAGCGTAACCTTGAAAGCCAAACAAGGCATCAGCGGCATCGGCGTCTACCTGTTTGGACTGGGTTTGAGCGAGCTGCTCTTCCAGCAGTGGGTGGGCACGCCCAAGTCAGTGGCGGGCTTCCCGCGCATCAGCTTCCCCATACTCACGGACATTCCCATCCTGGGCGAGATATTCTTCCATCACAATCTGCTGGTCTATGTGGCTTTTGCGCTGGTGCCGCTTTCGGCATTCGTGCTCAATCGGACGACCTTTGGCTTGATGATCCGCGCCGTGGGACAGAATCCCGAAGCAGCCGATGCCATGGGCGTCAGCGTGACGCGCGTTCGCTATGCCACCACCACCATCGGCGGCATGCTGGCTGGCCTGGCGGGCGCTTCACTGTCTATCGCGCTGATCAACCTGTTCCAGCAGAACCTCACCGCCGGACAAGGCTTTATCGCTGTTGCGCTGGTCTACTTCGGCGGCTGGAGACCGCTGACGGTGGCGGCCGGCGCGATGCTCTTCAGCTTTGTCAACGCGCTGCAGCTGCAAATCAAGGTCATCGGCGCGGATATCCCATCGGAATTCGCCGTTATGGCTCCTTATGTCATCACCATTATCGCCCTGGTCTTCGCCACCAAACGTCAGGAACAGCCGACCGCGCTGACCAAGCCCTATGAGCGCGGCGAATGAGTTATAGTTTGCATTGGGCAAAAGCTGCCCGCAATGATCGCATGGCAACAACAAAGGAGAACAACGCCATGAAGAAAGCTCTACTGCTTACCTTGATAGTCGCTCTGTTTGCCGGGGTGATGCCGACGATAGCGCAGGATGTGTTCCGTGTCGCGGCAGTCGCGCCCAGCGCCACCAACGACCTCGCCTTCAGCCAAAGCATGTACGACGCGCTGATGGCGATACAAATGCAAATGGGAGAAGACAACTTCCAGTTCGACTTCCAGGATGGCACATTCATCGTCGATGATGCCGCCGTTGCCCTGCGCGAGTGGGCTGCCAGCGGCGACTATGACCTTGTCATCGCGCATGGCTCGCAATTTGGCTCGGTGGTCGAAGAACTGGCGGCGGAATTCCCGGAAGTGTCATTTGCCTGGGGCACCGACCACAACACCTTTGGGCTGGACAATGTATCTGCCTATACGGCGGCGGCTGATCAGGGCGGTTTCGTCAATGGCGTTATGGCCGGCTTGATGACCGAATCGGGCGTCATTGGCGTTGTCGGTCCCATCGAAGTCGGTGATGCCAAGCTGTATGTGGATGGCTTTGTCGCCGGCGTCGGCGCATCCAACCCCGAAGCCACGGTCAATGTCGTGTACATCCAGTCTTTCAGCGATGTCCCGCTGGCTACCGAAGCTGCGGAAACGCATATCGCCAATGGCGCGGATATCTTGACCGGCACCGCGCAAATGGTCGTTGGTCCCATCGCCATCACGATTGAGAACGGCGCGCGCTGGTTCGGCACGCAAGCCAGCCAGGCTGAACTCGCCCAAGGCGCAGGCGTCTCCTTCCAGGTCTACAAGTGGGATGTCGTCTTGTCAGATATCGTCGCCAACATCCAGGCGGGCAACCTGGGCGGACAATCCTACGAGTTGACGCTGGCGAACGGCGGCTTGGTCATGGAGTTTGATGGGTAACGGGTTCAACCCCACCCCCGGCCCCTCCCCGATGCTTCAGGGAGGGGAGCAAACTTGAGCGGACTCGAAGGATTTGTCTGGGGTGTTTTCCCCAATAGCAAATCACTGCGAAATCTTCCCCCCATTGATATGGGGGGACCGAGGGGGGTAGACCGAGCGAGGGGGCACATGAGCGACAAACATCTGCTGCCCACGGGCCATGCGCGCATCGAGAGCCTGAACATGTCGGGCATCGTCAAGCGATTTCCGGGCGTGCTGGCGGCTGACGAGATCGACTTTGATGTCCGCTCTGGCGAGATACACGCGCTGCTGGGCGAAAATGGCGCGGGTAAATCCACGTTGATGAAGATGCTCTACGGGCTGTACCACCCCGATGAGGGCGAGATCCGCATCAATGACGCGCCCACCACCATCAAAAGCCCGATCGACGCCATTCAGCACGGCATCGGCATGATCCACCAACACTTCATGCTGGTGCCATCGTTGACCGTCGCCGAAAATATCGCGCTGGGCATGAAGTCGTCGCGCGGCTTCCAGCTCGACCTCGATGTCGTCAGCCAGCGCGTGCTCGAGCTTTCAGATATCTACAACCTCAAGGTCGATCCCCACTTGCCGATTTGGCAGTTGGCAGTTGGCGAGCAGCAGCGCGTGGAGATCTTGCGCGCGCTCTACAAAGGTGCCGCCTTGTTGATCCTGGACGAGCCCACGGCCGTGCTCACGCCACAGGAAGTCGATGGGCTCTTCCGCATTTTGAATCAGCTGGCGGCCGATGGCCACGGGCTGGTCTTCATCTCGCACAAGCTGCACGAGGTGCTGGAGATCAGCCATCGTGTCACGGTGCTGCGCGATGGGCGGCGAGTCAACACCATCCCCACCAGCGAAGCCACCCGCCCCAAACTCGCCGAGATGATGGTGGGGCGGCCAGTGCTGCTGGAATACGAGAAGAACGCGCCCAACCCGCGCGACGAACGGCTGGCTCTGCGCGATGTCAGCGCCTTGAGCAACCGCGGCACAACCGGGCTGGATGCGGTGTCCTTGCGGCTGCATGGCGGCGAGATCGTGGGAATCGCCGGCGTTTCTGGCAATGGCCAGCAAGAACTGGCGCAGTGCATCACTGGCCTGCGCGAGGTGACGGCGGGCAGCGTGACAGTCGACGGCAGCGATGTCACCAATGCGCCGCCAGCCGCCCTGCACGCCATCGGCTTGTCCTACATCCCCGAAGAGCGCATGATCGACGGCGTCATCAAAGAGTTCAGCGTCGCCGAAAATTATGTGCTGCAAGACCATGGCCACCCCAAATACACCACCGCCCGCATCTTTATGCTCTTCAACAAAATCCGCCAAGCCTGCCGGCGCGCGATTAGATTATTTGAAATCAAGACCCCCAGCACCGAAACGTTGGTCAAGAGTTTGTCGGGCGGCAACATCCAAAAGCTGGTGCTGGCGAGAGAGCTTTCGCGCGATCCTGGCGTGCTCATCGCTGCCCAGCCCACCCGCGGCGTCGATATCGGCGCGACCGAATATATTCACAAGCAGCTGCTGGAAGAGCGCGACAAAGGCACAGCCATCCTGCTCATCAGCGAAGACCTCGACGAGATCCGCGCCTTGTCCGACCGCATCGCCGTCATGTACGAGGGGCGCATCGTCGGCGAGGTAATAAACGAAAATGTCGATGTCGAACAACTGGGTCTGCTGATGACAGGTGGTGGGTAGCGATCAGTTCGCCTGGACGAACTGCATACGACCCAGCTAGTGGCGCGACCAGGTATTCTTCGACCTGTTGTAAGAGTAAGCGCTTGATGCGCGTGGCCTACAAGAAACATTCATCCTGGGTGTTCTGGTGCTGGTCGCGAATTCGGTAATGGCCTGTTTGCCAGTGAAGCTGCGAACAAGGTCTTCCAAAATCAGTGCGGATTGTTCTTTGGCTTTAACTTGGTGTGCTACGTTATTCAACCCGCTTCCAACCGCCGTCGGTTTTTTCCCATCCGCTTGGCTCATATGGTTTGCAGGAATCTGGCAACTCAATTGCGTCGCCTCGCTCGGCAAACTCAATTGTCGCATTGCGTTCCGTAAGACTTGTGACAAAATCACCAATACGAATCTTTGCCTCTTTTGCAGCTTTTTCCAACAAGCCAAGTTTAATCATTTCTACGGCGAACTGGCCCATGGCTTCAGCCTGCGCAAATTGTCGTATCAAATCCCAGTCAGCGTCCAACAGCGTAAAGGACTTCTCACTTTGATCGATATGTTCAATCCGACAACTCGTGATTACTGGTGCTGGCAATGTCAATGTATAGACACCTTCCGAGAAACGAACATTGCTTTCGCCTATTGCGTCAAAATCTATGCCAGCCTCGGCCACGCCTATGGCCATGTGATTGGCACTATAGTAGCCGTAATTAAGAACACCCCTATGGATTTCAACCTTGAGGTCTGGCTTCTTCACTGTATGTTTAGCCGTAACCAACTGCCCCATTCCTTGCAAGCCAGTAACAATGATTTGCTTATGATCTGTGATGACTTTGTCTGGAAATAGGAAATCTCGGATGCCCTTATTCAGTTCGGTGAGCACTCCGGTGATATGTAGCACCACTGCAACAATCAGTAGAAGACCAATAACCCTCACGATGTTCTTGGCAGACATGACTACTCCTTCCCTCCGCAGACAAGCAGTTATACAAGGGGCTACGCTATCATTGCGATTTAGTATACTCCATTTTGAAGACATCGCTTCATCAGCCCATCATTCCATCACCCGCCCACCCCTACCCCACACCCCGCCCAGGCTATACAATATGCGCTCGCGAAAACACATCACTTGGAGAACCGCAAATGAAAACTGCAACTGGCAACTTTCCACTGGGCTGGCGACGCCGCAATTTCAACTGGGAGCAAGACACCGACAGCATGATCGCCTGGGCGTTGGAAAACGACCTGGAAGTCATCGACCTGGGCATGGATGCCGACAAAGACGCCCGCGCCGTCATTGAAGCCGGCTTGCGGGTGGGCAGCGCCGACCTGTGTACCTGGCAAGCGATGATGTCGCCCGATGCCGGCGAGCGCAAAGACGCTGTCGCCGAGAACGCAGCCTACATCCAACGCTGCGTCGATGCTGGCGTCAGCACCTTCTTCATCTGCATGATCCCGCAAGACCCCGCCCGCCCACGCAGCGAAAACTTCGCCTGGATGGTGGAAAGTTATGGCGAGCTGCGCGCGAGCTTCGAAGCCAACGACGCCTACCTGGTCATCGAGGGCTGGCCCGGACCCGGCTCGCTGGTTTGCACGCCCGAGACCTACCGCGCCTTCATCGAGCAAGTCGGCTCGGCGAATATGGGCGTGAACTACGATCCTTCGCATTTGCTGCGCATGGGTATCGACCCCATCCGTTTCCTCAAAGAATTTGTGGGGCATGTCTTCCATGTGCACGGCAAGGATTGCATGATTATCGACGAGAACCTCTACCAGTATGGCAACCTGCAAGAAGCGACTTTCGCCCAAGGCTACAAATATGGCGGCATGAACTGGCGCTACACCATCCCCGGGCATGGCCTGTCGGATTGGAAGATCATCCTGGGCATCTTGCGCGACAGCGGCTATGCGGGTTGCGTCAGCATCGAGCTGGAAGACCACTATTACGATGACACTGAAGCCGAGCAAAAATTGGGCGTCCTGCAAGGCGTGAAGTTCCTGGCGGGTTCATAGTCGCCATGACAGACAAAAAACAGGTCGCGGTAGTCGGTCTGGGCAATATGGGCATGGGCATGGCGAAGAACCTGCTGGCGGCGGGATTCGCTGTGCGCGGCTGCGATCTGCGCGCCGAACGCACCCAGCTGCTGCAGGAACTGGGCGGCGAGGCGGCGGACGATCTGATGCAGCTGGCGGGCAGCGAAATCGTCTTTGTGATGGTGATGAGCGGCGCACAAGCGCTGGATGTCGTGGCTGGGGACGGCGGATTGCGCGAATGCCTGGCTCCCGGCGCGACCATCATCATCACAGCCACCATAGAGCCGGCCGACATGCGGCGGGCGGCGGCGGCGCTGGCGGGCAGCGGCATCGATCTCATCGACAGCCCGGTCAGTGGCGGGCAATTTGGCGCGGAGTCGGGCACATTGACGATGATGGCGGCGGGCAAAACCGAGGCGCTGGAACGGTGTCGGCCTGCGCTGGAGGCGGTCGGCGGGCAGATCTTCCATGTCGGCGAAGACATCGGCATGGGGCAGGTGGTCAAAGCAGCGCTGCAAGCCTATATCGGCGTCAGCTTCGTGGGCATCTTCGAAGCGCTGGCCTTGGGCGCGCGGGCGGGCATCCCCGGCCAGACGCTCTTTGAGGTCTTCGGCAGCACACATGTCGGCAACACGCCTTTCTTCAAGAATTGCGCCCGGCTGATCCTCGACCGTCAATTTGAAGACACGGGCAGCCACATCGGCACCATGGTCAAAGACCTGGGCATCAGCATGCAGCTGGCGCGCGAAAATGGCTTGCCGCTCTTTGCCACCAGCGCGGCGCAGCAGTTGTTCCAGGCTGGCATATCCCTGCACCCCGAAGGCGACAATTGGGCAATCGTGCAGTTTTTGGAGAGTTTCACAGGCTCCGAAGTCAGTTGGGCAAACCCCCGCCCCAAACCCCTTGCCCCCATGAAGAGGGAGGGGCTTAAAGCCGTATGATCGCATGCAAATTCGGTATGGCGCTGCTGAAAACACCAGACATAACGACGATTTTGCTCGATTCTAGCTCCCCTTCCCTCTCAATGGGGGCAAGGGGCCGGGGGATGGGGGGTGAAATCCGGCGAGTTTGCTATAGTAGCAGACAAGCCTTGTAGGGGCGAGACTTGTCTCGCCCACAATATCGCCGTTATGCGCGTGGGCGACTCAAGAGTCGCCCCTACGCCGTTCCCTACTATTGTCGCATTAGGTTGTTGGATTTACGGCTGCGTACATTACAGTTAGAATGATGAGCAATCGCGTCACAGGCGAGGCAGCATGGCAAAACTAGGCGTAATCACCGATGGCATCAGCCGCGATTTTGAGCAGGCGCTGACAGTCATCAACGAAACCGGACTGGCTTGCGCAGAGTTGCAGTTCTTGTGGGATGTCGAAGTCGGCGACTTGTCCGATGCCCAGTTGGACCATGCCCAACGTCTGGTCGCGGCGCATGGTGTAGAAGTATCGTGCATATCGCGGCATATCTTTGGCGGTTTGGCGCTGGGCGAGCAAGAGACAGATTCGCCCGCCTATTTGGACCAGCTGGCGGCTTTGCGGCGCTGCATTGACATGGCGAATGCGTTGGATTGCCGCTTGGTGCGCATCATGAGCTTTCGCAAAGAAATGATCCTCTTCGGCAGCCAGGGCGCAGAGCAATGGGTGGTATCGCGCGGGGCTTGGGACAAGCTGAAGGCTTTGCTGATGCCGGCGCTGGAAATCGCGGCTGAGCGCGGAGTGCGGCTGGTGGTCGAGACGGGCAACAACGCCATGATCAACTCGGCCTGGCTGGCGCGCAAGCTCATCGACGAGTTGGGCAGCGAGCATCTGCAAACACTTTGGGACCCCGCCAACAGCTTGTATTGTGCCGAAAGTCCCTGGCCCGCGGGTTACGAGGCTTTGCGTGGCGCCTTGGGACACATCCACATCAAGGATGTCCTGGTCGATATGCCCAAAGCCCGCGTCGACTGTGTGCCTTTGGGCAGCGGGCAGATGACGCCTTATCTGGAGCAGATCGCCGCGGCACTGGCTGCCGATGCTTACGCGGGCAGCGTGTCGCTGGAATCGGTGTATCGTCCGCGCGGTGGCAGCTTCGCCGATGGATTCCGCGCGTCAGCAGACAAGTTCAAAGCGCTATTTGCCTGATGACAGCGCTGTCAGCGGACATGCGAGAAACCTGGCGAACAAAAATGCTTGCGTTGTGGCGGCGAGACCGAGCTCCATTGCTGGCGCTTGTGCTCGTTTTCCTGGTCATGACCTACCCCTTCATCCAGACGATGCACCGCACGCTGCCCGGCGACGAAGTCGACACCCACACGGCGCTCTGGCAGAACTGGTGGCTGCGCGAGGCATTGCTGCAGGGACTGGACATCAACCACAGCCAGTTGCTATTCCATCCGACCGGGCTGGATGTGTCGCTGCAGCCCAAGCGCTGGACGACCTTTCCACTGTGGACATTACTGTACAGCCTGGTTGGCGACCCGCTGGCTTTCAATCTGGTGGCTTCGCTGGGCATCCTCTTCAAAGCCTATGGCATGTACCTCGTCGGTCTGCTGCTCTTCAAGCAGCGGCTGCCGGCGCTTGTGGCGGGCGCCTATTTTGCCTTCAACTCCTACAGCCTGCGGGTGGCGCTGGAACAGCCCAATACGGGAGCGACCGAGTGGATCCCCTGGTTTATGCTGTTTTTTTTGCTGGCCTTGTTTCGTCTGCGGGCGGACGCTGGCTGGCGGGCTGTCGCGCCGGTGATGCTGGGCGCGGGCATCTGCTTCTCGCTAAACCTGTATATGAACCTGAAGATCGGCATATTGGCGATGCTGCTGGGCGGCGGTTTTGCCCTGCTATACCTGGGGACGACCAGGCTGTGGCGTTCGCGGGATTGCTGGTTTGCACTGCTTTTGTTCAGCCTGACTGCGCTGGTGATTTGCTCGCCTCTGCTATTGCACACGCTGGGCGACGACAACTTTGCCGATGCAGCGGCGCGGCCCGTGCTCACCACCAATGCCTTCGACCTGTATTGGCAATGGTGGCAGGCTGGTCTAGCAAGCTCGATACTGGGACTGCTGGGAACGGCGTATATCGTCCGCTGGCAGCGCGGGGCGTGGATATGGCTGGCGCTGGCGCTGGTCTTCAACCTGTTGAGTATGGGCCTCGTCATTCATTTTCGCAGCGAGCCGCTGCCGATATATTGGACGCCCTATCGGCTGCTGGCAGACAATTTCTTCTTTCGCACCTTGAATTATCCTCCCCGCGTATACGTGATCTTTGTATTTCCCTATGCGTTGATTATCGGCTATGGATTCTGTCTGCTGCGGAGCTGGCTGGGCAACCGGCGCGGAGTCTCCCTCGCGCTAATTCTGCTGGCGGGGCTGCTGCTTTACGATTCGCGCATCTTCCCCTTGCCCCAGCGCGCCGAGATGCAGTCGGATTATGTGAATGTGCTGGATGATCTGCAGCCAGGCGCGTTGATTGATGTACCTTTCGGCCGGCCGACTTCCAAATACTATATGTCAGTGCAGCGCCACCACCTGCGCCCGCTCGTGGAAGGCATGACTGCGCGCATGCCGCCTGACGCCTACGCTTATATCGATGCCAATCCTGCCCTGGCACCGCTTCGCTATTCGCTTCATTTGACAGAAGGCTCTCCGCCCGAGATTGAACTGACCGCAGCGCAGTGGCAAGCCGGCATGGACGCCCTGGTCGCCGATGGCTTCCGCTATCTGATATTGCACTATTATCTGCCGTCGCGCCTTTTCATAATTCCTCGTGAAAAGCCAGCCGACTGGGTGATAACATTGCTCGCCGGGCAGCCAACCGTCTATCAAGATGACGAAGTTGCTATCTACGACCTGCTGGAGCTGGATGCCGATGCCCTGGCTGCGGGATCAAGCCGGAATATGCCTGATGATCAAGCGGTCAGCGGCAAATAACATGAATTGGCGAGAGAGTTTGCACACCCTTTGGCGGCGGGATCGTGTCCCGCTCTTGCTCCTACTGCTCGCCTTCTGCGTGATGACATACCCATTCGCGCTGCACATGGGCGATACCTTGCAAGGCAACGAGAGCGACACGCACGAGGCGCTTTGGCAAAACTGGTGGCTGCGCGAAACCCTCATGCATGGCGAGAATCTCAACTATACGAACTATCTTTTTCATCCGCAGGGTCTGGATGTATCGCTGAACCCGCGGCGCTGGACTAGCTTCCCGCTATGGACACTGCTCTTTAGCTTGTTTGGCGACCCGCTGGCGTTCAATCTGGTGGCGTCTCTGGGCATCCTCTTCAAAGCCTATGGCATGTACCTGGTGGGCATGCTGCTCTTTGAGCGGCGCGCGCCGGCCTTGGCTGCCGCCAGCTTCTATGCCTTCAATGTCTACAGCTTGCCCACAGCGTTGCAACAGCCAAACACGGGGGCACAGGACTGGATTCCCTGGTTTATGCTGTTTTTCCTGGCGGCGCTGCTGAGGCTGCGGGCGGGCGAAGACTGGCGGACTGTTGTGCCGCTGACGCTGGGCGCGGCGATTTGTTTTTCGTTGAACTTGTACATGAACCTGAAGATTGGCGTATTGGCGATGCTGCTAGGCGGCGGCTTTGTCATCTTACTGCTTCCCTCGAGAGACTTGTGGCGCTCGAGGGATTGTTGGCTGACATTGCTGCTATTTTCTATCATCGCTGCCTTGCTTTGCGCGCCCTTGCTGCTGCCAGCGCTGGCCGATGACGACTTTTTGCATGCGTCGGCACAGGCGGTTCGCACAAATCCCTGGCTCAGCGTCGATGCGTTTTGGCAGTGGTTGCGCTGGGGATTGGTCAGCGTGGCTCTGGCTTTGCTGGGCATTGTCTATGCCTGGAGCTGGCGACGCGAGGCGCTCGGCTGGCTGGCGCTGGCTGGCGCGTTCAATGCGCTAAGCTGGGGGCTGGTTATCTATTTTCGCGGCGAACCGCTGCCGATTCACTGGACGCCCTATCGCCTGGTCGCCGACAATTTCTTCTTCCGCGCCTTGAATTATCCACTGCGCATGAGTGGGATATTCGTTTTTCCATATTCTCTGCTCATCGGCTGCGGAATTTGTTTGCTGATGCGGCGGCTGGAGGCTCGGCGCTGGGGGTTGGCAGCGCTGGTTTTGCTGGCGGGGCTCTTGCTGATTGATACGCGCATCTTCCCGGTCGTCTTGCGCCCAGAGCCGCTCTCGGCCTATGTCGCGCAACTGGATCGGCTCGAACCCGGCGCTTTGATAGACGTCCCTTTTGGTCGGCAGCCCGCCAAATACTACATGTCGCTGCAGCGCCAGCACAGACGTCCGATTGTCGAGGGGATGATGGCGCGCATGCCCGCCGATGCCTACGATTACATTGACGCCGACCCTGTGTTGGCTATGTTTCGCTCTTCGCGCCAAGAGCTGGCTGACGACTTTGCCGGGCAATTGCTGTCTGCCAGGCAATGGCAGGCGGCTCTTGACCGCTGGAGCGCCGATGGTTTTCGTTACCTCGTGCTGCATGTAAAGCTGCCACTGCATTCGCAAAGCGACCCCAGTCAAGAACCAGCCGACTGGGTGATGATATTGCTCGCCGGGCAGCCAACCGTCTATCAAGATGACGAAGTTGCTATCTACGACCTGCTGGAGCTGGATGCCGATGCGCTGGCTGCGGCGGGTTAATCTTGTCCGCCACCGGGCGCGGCTGCGTAAGAATCCTGCGCACTGCCTCGTCAAAACAGCGTACACACAGGAGGAACAGCATGTCAATTCCCAAGAAAGTTTTCGGGCGCACGGGACATCTCAGCACACGGACATTGTTTGGCGCGGCGGCATTTTCCGATGTCACCCAAGACGAGGCCGACCGCAGCATGCAGTTGCTGCTCGATTACGGCGTCAACCACATCGACACCGCCGCCAGTTATGGCGATTCCGAGTTGCGGCTGGGACCCTGGATGGCACAGTATCGCGACCAGTTCTTCTTGGCGACCAAGACAGCCGAGCGCACCTACGACGGCGCAAAAGCCGAATTTGAGAAGTCGCTGCGGCGGCTGCGCGTGGACGAAGTCGACCTCATCCAGCTTCATTACTTGGTGGGCAATGACGAATGGGAAGTGGCGATGGGCGCTGGCGGTGCCCTGGAATACCTGATCGAAGCGCGCGAACAAGGCTTGGTCAAATACATTGGCGTCACCGGGCACGATGTCGCCATCGCTCGCATGCACCAGCGCAGCCTGGAGCGGTTCGATTTCGATTCTGTGCTGTTGCCCTACAATTACCTGATGATGCAGAACCCCGTCTATCGCTCGGGCTTCAACGAAGTGCTGGAGATCTGCCAGGCGCGCAATGTAGCCGTACAGACCATCAAAGGCATCACGAGACGGCCTTATCCAAGCGACAAGCGCAGTCATGCCACCTGGTACGAGCCGCTCACCGACCAGGCGAGCATCGACAAAGCTGTGCACTGGGTGCTGGGCAACGAGCAGGTCTATCTGAATACGGCGGGCGATATTGGCATTTTGCCCAAAGTCTTAAACGCGGCAGCTCGCTTTGCCGGGCGCACGCCAGAAGCAGATATGCAGACGATGGTCGGCGAATGGGAGATGGCACCGCTTTTTGTGTAGCCGGTCAGGCATCGGGCAGCGCCGACATGATCGCCCGTATCCGCTCTGCCGAAGCCTCCCAGCGGGCATAATCATCGCCATTGCCCAGCGACAATCGTGAACTGCGATAATGCATGCGACTGTCGATCTGCCTGCGCCCGGAGAAGTGAAATTCGCGTGCGCCAGTTGTCCGGGCGATATGGCGGATGTTGTCCGCGTTGATGTCGCCGCCCGGCATAATCATCAATCGTCCCGCCGCCCGCTGCACTAGCTGTGCGATCAAAGGAGCGCCGTCCTCTGCGCTGGCTGCCTGCCCCGATGTCAGTAAGCGCGATATGCCCAGTCCCGCCAGCGTTTCCAGCGCGGCAAATGGATCGCGGCACATATCAAAAGCGCGATGAAACACCACCGGCAGCGGCTGAGCTTGGTCGATCAACCGCCTCGTCCGCTCGCGATCGACCGATCCGTCCGCCGTCAAACAGCCGATGACCACTGCTGCTGCGCCGGCTCGGCGGGCAAAGTCGATATCGCGCTGCATCACAGCAATTTCGGCATCGCTATACAGAAAGTCGCCGCGCCGTGGACGGATCAGCGCGGCCACAGGCATCTCCAGCCGCTGGCAGACCAATTCAAGCAAGCCTGGCGAGGCAGTCAATCCGCCACTGGGCAAGTCGGCGCACAATTCAATGCGCTGCGCGCCACAGGCTCGGGCGGTCAACGCAGAATCCAGCGAAGCGACTGCGACTTCAAATGTGTAGGCCATGAAACTGCGAGCTTACCAGAAAAAGTGGGTGCACAGAAGAAATGGCAAATTGGCCGTGCGAAAACAACCTCGCCAGGAAGATTCTACTTCACACGATGAATTGGGGAGTTCAAGTTTCAAAATAGAATCTGTGTCCGTTGCGCCCTCTGTGGTTAAATCAACAAATCGCCATGCAAGAGGAGACACCACCATGACCAGCGCCGAGCAGCAAGCCAAAATCAGCACCGCCGACCTCATGCAGCTGGCAGACTGGCGCGAAATTGCACCCTACCAGGATATCACTTATCACCAAGCCGAGGGTATCGCGCGCATCGCCTTCAATCGTCCCGATATCCGCAATGCCTTCCGCCCCAAGACTATCGACGAAATGACCGAAGCGGTCTTGCATGCCTGGCACGATAGCGATATCGGCGTGCTGTGGATCACCGCCAATGGACCCAGCTCGAAAGACGGCATCTGGTCATTCTGCGCCGGCGGCGACCAGAAGGTGCGCGGGCATTCCGGTTATGTCGGCGATGATGGCGTGCCGCGCCTGAATGTCTTGCAGCTGCAGCGCTACATCCGCAATATCCCCAAGCCGGTGATTGCGGTTGTCCCGGGATATGCGATTGGCGGCGGGCATGTCTTGCATGTTTGCTGCGACTTGACCATTTCCAGCGACAACGCCATCTATGGGCAGACCGGTCCCATCGTCGGCAGCTTCGATGCTGGCTTCGGCTCATCCTTCCTGGCGGCGCACATCGGGCAGAAAAAAGCCCGCGAAATCTGGTTCCTTTGCCGTCAATACAGCGCCGAGCAAGCGCAAGAGATGGGCATGGTCAACACCGTCGTGCCGCTGGCCCAGCTGGAGCGAGAAGCCCTGCAATGGTCGCGCGAGATCCTCAGCAAAAGCCCCATCGCCCTGCGCTTCATCAAAGCCGGCTTGAATGCCGAGCTGGATGGGCAAACCGGCGTGCAGGTGCTGGCTGGCGATGCCACCATGCTCTTCTATATGACCGAAGAAGGCAGCGAGGGCAAAAATGCCTTCCTCGAAGGGCGCAAACCCGACTTCGGCAAGTTCCCGCGGCGGGCGTGAAAGCAATGCTTCACCACCGAGTTCACCGAGTTTAATGAGTTCACCAAGTGGATGGCGAACAGCAGTTTGTGAGCATACCCCACGCAAGTCTGGCCTCCCCCCGATTTTTCGGGGGGACTGAGGGGGGTGCGCCCGACAAGACTTTTATTGTCGACCAGGGCAACGAATATACATTCGCCCAGGTCAACCGCCTGGCATCAATGATCAGCGGCTTGATTCAAGACCACAGCCAGCTGCAGCCCGGCGACAGGGTCGGCATATTGATGCCCACTTGTTTGTCTTTCGTATTGACCGTGTTGGCTTTGATGCGCATGCGCGTCGTCATCGTGCCGCTGAACCTGCGTTTGACCACCAACGAACTGCAATGGCAGATCGAAAAAGTCGGCTGCAAGCTCGTCATCTGCACAAGCGACACGCGCGACAAAGCTGCCCAATGCACGAACAAGTTCCTGCCGATTCCGCCGGATAGCCAGCTGAATCAGCCCTCCGACTTCGATGATTACGGCAGGATGCACATCGCTGACGACTTCGCCATCATCCATACCTCCGGCACCAGCGGTCGCCCCAAAGCGACTGTGCTGAGCTATGGCAACATCTACCACAGCGCCCTGGCATCGGCGCGCACGCTCGGCACGCTGCCTGACGAGCGCTGGCTGTGCATCTTGCCGCTCTACCATGTCGGCGGACTGAGCATCATCCTGCGCTCGCTGATTTATGGCACGGCTGTTGAGCTGTTGCCCGCTTTTGATGTCAACGAAGTGAATCGGGCACTGAGCGAGAATCCCATTTCGATCGTCTCGCTGGTGCCGACCATGCTGCAGCGCCTGCTGGATGCGAAAACGCGCGCCTGGAATCCACAATTGCGGCTGGTGCTGCTGGGTGGCGAAGCGGCTCGTCCCAGCCTGATCGAACGCTGCCTGGCGGAGGACATCCCCGTGGCCGCCAGCTATGGGCTAAGCGAGGCTTCGTCGCAGGTGGCGACAGCTCTGCCACAGCAGTTGCGCGACAAAAGCGGCACAGTTGGCAAGCCACTGCCGTTCACGCAAGTGCGCATCGCAGACGAAAACGGACGAACGCTGGCGACGGATGCGCCGGGCGAAGTGCTGGTCAAGGGCGCGACAGTCATGCGCCGCTATCATGGCGATGCGGCAGCAACTGATCGGGCATTGCGCGATGGCTGGCTGCACACCGGCGATATCGGTTACCTGGACGCAGACGGCGACTTGTTCATCTTGCAGCGGCGCAGCGACCTCATCATCAGTGGCGGCGAGAATATCTATCCTGCCGAGGTCGAAGCAACATTGCGGCTGCACCCAGCGCTGGACGATGCCTTGGTCTTCGCTCTGCCCGACGAGCAATGGGGACAGCGCGTCGCCGCCCTCGTCCAACGGAAGCCGGGCAAAATGGTCGATGCAACCGAACTGACCGACTTCGCGCGGCAGCGTCTGGCCCGCTACAAAGTCCCCTGCCAATACGCCTTTGCCGATCTGCCCCGCAGCGCCTCTGGCAAAGTCATTCGCAGCGCCGCCCAAAAAGCCTTCCATGCTGCGTCTGCGCGCCGCTAGCGGGGTCAACTACGCCATGACCCGGCAGGGCGAGGGCCAGCCACTGCTGCTGCTGCATGGCTTCACTGGCGACCACAGCACCTGGCAGACCGTCTCGCCAGCATTGAGGGAGAAAAACCAGTTGATCATGCTCGACCTGCCGGGTCATGGCGGCAGCGACTCGCCCGAATGCGCTACAGCCTGGCGCATGCCCAGCGTCGCTGCCGACCTCGTTAGTTTGCTGGACGCGCTGGAGCTGCCGCGAGTCCACCTGCTCGGCTATTCCCTGGGCGGAAGGCTGGCGCTCTACCTGGCGCTGCGCTATCCGCGGCGAATCCTGTCATTGACGCTGGAAAGCGCATCGCCCGGCCTCGCCGATGAAAAGGAGAGAATGGCACGCCAGCAAAGCGACAAGCGCCTGGCGCAACAAATTGAAGCGCGCGGAATCGCCTGGTTTGTCGAGTATTGGCAGGCGCTGCCCATGTGGGCGTCGCAAGCGAACCTGCCGGCGGAGGTCCTGGCGGCGCAGCGAAACCAGCGGCTGCGCAACAACTCGGCGGGCTTGGCGGGCAGCCTGCGTGGTCTGGGCACAGGCGCGCAGCCCAGCTTGTGGGAGTCTCTGCCGGGAATGCAGATGCCGACTCTGCTCATCGTCGGCGCGCTGGACAGCAAATTTCGGCGCATCAATACCGCAATGAGCGATGCGATCCCCGACGCGCGATTGGCAATTATCGCTGGCACCGGGCACAACACGCACCTGGAAAAACCCCGACAGTTCGCTGGCCTGCTGGCGGCGCATTTGGCAGCATCTTCGCCTTAGTTGCAGCCTCCAGGAACACTGCGAATGGGCGTCCAAGCAGGCAGCAACGTGTTGACCTTGGCGGGAACGGGCGTCAGCAGATACACCTTCACATACTCGTGCCAATCTCGCGTATAGTCGGCATCGCTAAAGCCCAGGTCGATCCAATAGGGCGAACTGCGGTAGCCGGCAGTATCCGCCATGTAGCCGACTCCATAGCCAGGCACAAAAACATCGCTGCGATACGGGATGAGGTCGGGGTCGGAAGCGACGATGCCTGTGCGCAATGTCTCGCCGATGGCTGTCAAGGTGTTGCCGTTGTTCGAACTTGGATTATAACTTGTCGCATACATGCACAGCACGCGCCAATATTCGCGCGGTCCACCCGGCGTATTCACCGTGCCCAGCACCACCGCCTTCGTGCCATAGCCGATGATGCGCTCCTGCGGCTGCTGAACCAATTGCGACTCGCTGGTCTCGCGGCTGACCTCGCTGCCATTTTCATAACGCACGCGCGTGATCGTCTCGCGGATGCCGGGTTGCGCCTGTTGAATCACATTTGTTGTGTCCAGGAGCGTATGCGGGTCGGGGCGATATTGGGTATTGCCCGCCGGGATTTCTTCGCGTTCCACCAACTCTTCGACGCGCACGCGCACGACTTCGACCTCTGCGTCCGCGCCGAGCAATTCATCCAGGGCCGGTCGCGTGAAATCCAGACTGCCCAGCGATAAGCCCAGCTCGTCCAGCAGGTCGGCTACACGTTTTGCCTGCGTGCGCATTTCTATGACCTCGCCATCCACCCGCAGCCGGATGCGCAACCCCCGCGTGATGCGCAGATCCATATCCCCGTCCAGCCGAGTATCCAATGGCAGGTTGGTCGCATCGCTCGCGTCCAACCTGATGCCCGCTTCGTCAAGCGCCTCGCCGACTGTCTCAGCGGCAGAGGCAAGCGTCAACTCAGCGCCAGCATCGCGGATGCGCAGCTGCACAGCGCGGCGGATCTCGATTTGGCTGGCGGGCACAGTCCAGTCGGGCAGCGCTTCTTGATCAGCCAACGAGCCATTGACCCACACTTTATCCTTCTCGCCCAATGAGATGCCAGCATGGGACAAGATAGGCAGCGGCTCATGCAGCGCTGTCTGCAACTGGCTGGCTTGCCCAGCGTCGATGATGCGGACTGTTCGCTGTGCCGCCGGCGTCAACTCTGCTATTATTGCGCCACCGTCCGCCCAGCGCAGCAGCGCCGCCGCGAGCAAGCCGCCTGTGAAGAAGAGCGCGCAGCAGCAAAAGACGATGATTAGCAACAGCAGGATACGTCTGCCCCGGTTTGCGTTCATACAACAAATGGTACACGGAGATTAAGGCTTGCGCAGGCAATATGCTTCGCCTATCATGCCTAATGATACCGTGTATCACTAAGGAGCTGTCAAGATGACAAAACGAATAGTCGCCCTCGCCATGCTGGCGCTGCTTCTCGGCGTCAATGTCGGCGCCCAATCTGCCAAACCGGTCGTGATCGCGTCGCACAGCATCTTGGCGGATGTGGCGCGCAATGTCGCCGGTGATCTGCTTGATGTCCGTACGCTCATCCCGGCGGGCAGCGACCCGCACCACTTCATCCCCACGCCCAGCGACCTGGCGGCTATCGCCGAAGCCGATCTCGTCCTCATCAACGGCATCGGTTATGAAGAAACATTGCTGGAAGCCATAGAAAATGCCGGCGCAAATGTCAACATCAGGGTGGCCTCCGCCTGTATTGATGTTCGTCCCGCGGGCGCGCATGACGACCATGACGAGCACGCTCACGATGATGAAGACGAGCACGCGCACGATGACGAAGACGAGCACGCTCACGATGAGGAAGACGAGCACGCGCACGATGATGAAGACGAGCACGCTCATGATGACGAAATGAGCGACTGTGACGAGCAGGATGCCGAGTTCTATGCCATCGGCTTTCACGACCATGGGAACTTCCTGGGCAGAGCCGAAGACATCGAATGCGCAGCCCACGTCCATGGCGAAGAGCATGACGACCACGGCGAAGAGCATGACGACCACGGCGAAGAGCATGACGACCACGGTGACATGCATGACGACCACGGTCATGACGAAGGCACCTGCGACCCCCATATCTGGTTCGATCCGCAGAATGTCATCCGCTGGGCGCTGACCATTCGCGACAGCTTCTCCGAAATCGACCCCGACCATGCTGGCGAATATCACGAGCATGCCCTGGCTTATGCCGCGGAACTGGACGCGCTGGAAAGAGATTTCATCTGGCCCGCGCTGGAGAATTTGCCCGAAGAAAAGCGGCTGCTGGTGACCGCTCACGATGCGCTGGGCTACCTGGCCGGCACCTTCGGCTTTGAGATCGTCAGCACTGTCATCCCCGGCGTCAGCACGGTGGTCGAGCCGAGCGCGAGCGATGTCGCCTCGGTCATCGATGTCATCCGCGAGCATGATTTGACAGCCATCTTTGGCGAATCGATCACCAGCGACAAGATCTTGCAGGTTATCGCCGCGGAAACAGGCGCAGAAATCGCATCGCTCTACACCGATTCGCTTAGCGATGCCGATGGTCCCGCCGCCACCTACCTGGACTACATGCGCTACAATTTCTCCACCATAGTGGTGGCGCTGGGCAGCTAAAGCCATAAACGAGAGGCATAATCCGAATGGCGGCGAAGCAGGGCGTGCAGGCGGCGCTGGTCGTCCAGCAGCTAGGCACGGGCTATCCAGGCAACCGGCACGCCCTTTGCAACATCAACTTCACAATCGAAGCGGGTGAGCGCGTCGCCATCATCGGGCCCAACGGCGCTGGCAAAAGCACGCTCATCAAAGCCATCGTCGGCGTGCTGCAGTTCAACTCGGGCAGCATCTCGATCTTTGGCGAAGATTGCTACAGCAGCCACAGCCTGGTCGGTTATGTGCCCCAACAAAACCTCATCGACTGGAGCTTCCCGGCTTCAGTTTACGATGTCGTGATGATGGGGCGCAGCCGCCATATTGGCTGGTTTCGGCTGCCGCGCCGTAGCGACCATCAAGCCGTCCGCGATGTTCTGGAGCGCTTGAGCCTGGTCGACTTGGCCAATCGACAAATCAGCGAGCTCAGCGGTGGGCAACGCCGGCGCGTCTTCATCGCCCGCGCGCTGGCACAAGATTCCCGCGTGCTGCTGTTGGACGAGCCTTTCAGCGGCGTCGATCAACAGGCGGAAGGCGAGATTATCGAGGCGCTGGACATCATGACCGAGCACGGCATCACCATTATGATGTCTACGCACCACCTGGATAATGCGGCGCTGCGCTTCGACAAAATCCTCGCGCTTCGTCAAGGCGAGATCGCGGCTTTGGGCGCGCCGGACGAAGTGCTCGTGCCCCAGATGCTGCGTCAGGCATTTGGCGGGACTATCAGCATGGTTCGCGACGACCTGCTGATGTTGCATCGTCAAGCAAAAAGGTCTTCTTGAATATGGACCTGGTGGCTTTCCTCGCCGAGCCTTTGCAATACAACTTCATCCAGCGGGGCATGCTGGCGTTGATCTTGGTCGGCGGCGTCAGCGCGATCGTCGGCTGCTTTGTGATGGTGCGGGGCATGGCATTTTTTGGCGATGCGCTTGCGCATTCGATATTGCCCGGCGTCGCCCTTTCCTACACAGCCAGCGGCGGCAGCATCGGCAGCAGTCTCTTCTTGGGCGGCTTGGGCGCGGGCATCTTCTCGGCGCTGGTGATCGCCTGGCTGACGCGCAATCAAGAGCTGAAAGAAGACAGCGCCATCGCCATCGTCTTCGTCACCATGTTTGCGCTGGGCATCGCCATCATCAGCACGCAATCCAGCTATTCCATCGACCTGGCGCACATTCTCTTCGGCAGCATCAACGGCATCAGCCACCAGGACCTGCTGATTATGGCTGCCATGAGCGCCGTCGTGCTGGTCACCATCGGCTTGTTCTACAAAGAGTTCCTCATCATCAGCTTCGATATGAGCCTGGCGCATAGTTTGAAGCTGCCGGCCGAAGCGCTGCGCCTGCTGCTGCTGATATTGATGGCTGTTACCATCGTCGTCAGCTTGCAGGCGGTGGGCGTCGCGCTGATGCTGGCGCTCTTGATCACGCCGGTGGCCACAGCGCGGCTGCTGGTCAACCGCTTGCATCACATGCTGGGCATCGCCAGCCTGCTGGGCATCGTCAGTGGCATCGCCGGCTTTTATGCGTCATACTATCTGGATATTCCATCCGGCGCTTGCATCGTGCTGATGCTCAGCGCGCTCTTTGGATTGGTCTTTGCGGTAAAGTCGGCTGTGAATCGACTGGCAGTCCGAAGCTGAACAGGCTGCCACCGAAAGCGTCCGCATCGTTGACATGGCGGTAAAAAAATCGCATGCGCTATACAGAAGAAATCATCATCAATCTGCCGCGCGAGCGGGTCATTGAGCTCTTCGACAGCTTCGAGAATCTCAAGCAGTGGCACGAAGGCTTGACCGAAATCGAGCACCTCAGCGGCGAACCGGGCCAGCCAGGCGCGCGCACCCGCCTGCTCTACGATATGGGCAAGCGCAAGCTGGAGATGATCGAAACCATCATCACCCGCGACATGCCAGACGAGTTCAGCGGCACTTACGATGCCAGCGGCGTGCACAACATCATCAAAAACACTTTCCACGACGATGGCGGATCGACGCGGTGGCATATGGACTGCGAGTTTCAGTTCAGCGGCTTCATGCGCATCATGGCTTTCTTCATGGGGCAAGGGCGTTTCCGCGCCCAGACGCGCAAAGGCATGGAAAGCTTCAAGCGCTTCGCCGAGGGTGCCAGCTAGTTACTGGATGCGCAGCATGACCCGCCCCGCCGCGTCCCAGAGCTCTTCCAGCGCATAATACTTGCGTTTTTCGGGCGCGAAGAAGTGCGCCACCACATCGCCATAATCCATCACGACCCAGCCGCTATCCGCCTTGCCTTCGTTGGCAAAGGGCAGTTTGCCATCATGCTTGTCTTTGACATCCAGGCGCACCGTTTCGATCAGCGCGCGCAGATGCCGTTCATTGTCGCCGCTGCAGATGATGAAAAAGTCGGCGATGAGTTGGTCGGGGCGCAGGTCGAGCAGCAGAATGTCTTCTGCCTTGCGGTCTTCGATGATGTCGACAATATCATGCGCCAGCTTCAATGAGTCCAAAGGCGCTGCCTCCTCGTAGCATGCTGCACAATTCACCTATCATAGCACAAATCTTCGCCACTATTCGCTTTTTATGGTCGTTGCGCCCGCGCTGGCGCGGGTTACATAGAGAGCCGGCGTATTGCCCGTCGCCGATTCATAGCCTGCGCCGACTCTGCGGGAAAAGTCCTCCGCGTCATCTCTCCGCACCAGAGCGACCGCGCAGCCACCAAATCCCGCGCCGGTCATACGCGCGCCATAGCAGCTGGGGTCGGCATTGGCGCAATTGACGATGGCATCCAACGCCGGGCTGGATACTTCAAAGTCGTCGCGCAAACTTGTGTGGCTGGCGATCATAAGTTTGCCCAATGCTTCAGCATCGCCCGCCAGCATGGCATCCCGCGCTCGCAGGGTGCGTTCGTTTTCGCTGATAACATGCCGCGCCCGCCAGCGAATCACTGGCTCCAGCTCGTCAGCTCGTTTGGCAAATGTCGCCAGGTCGATATCGCGCAGGGCTGATATGCCGAAGTGCCGCGCAGCCGATTCGCACTGCGCCCGCCTTTCGTTGTAAGCCGAACCGACCAGTCCGCGCCGCGTGCCCGTATCCAGGATGACGATGGAAGTGGTGGCTGGCAGGGGCGTGGGAGTGGTTTCCAGGCTGCGGCAGTCGATCAGCAGAGCGCGTCCTGCCACGCCCGCCGCCGAGATCATCTGATCCATGATGCCCGTCTGAATGCCCAGCCATTCATTTTCCGCCGCGCGTCCGATTTGCGCCATCTGCGCCGCGTCCCAATCGAAGTCGCTCACGCAATAGAAGGCTCGCGCCGCCGCCAATTCCAGCGCAGCCGAAGATGACAAGCCACTGCCGATAGGCACATCGCCAGCCAACACGCCTTCCCAGCCCGCCAGTGGATAGCCGCCTCGCTGCAATGCCCAAGCCACGCCGATGATGTAGTCGATCCAGCGAGTCGCGTCCGGGCGGGGCAGGTCATCTAGGTCAAAAGACTGGTCATCCGCCATGTCCAGGGAAATGACGCGAACGCAGTTGTCGGCGCGGGGGCGCAGGGCGAGCCAGGCGGCGCGGTCTATGGCCAGCGGAAAGACGAAGCCATCGTTGTAGTCGGTGTGCTCGCCGATGAGATTGACGCGGCCCGGCGCGCGCACGATTGCGGCTGGCGAAGTGGCGAATTCGGCCTGGAAGCGCTGCGTGGCGCGGTCGAGTGTGTGCATGGCGGGTATTGTAGCGTAATTTGACCCTGTCGGGTCGGGGGACCGAGCGGGGTCGAATCATTTGCACATCTCTGCGAAGCGCGGCACAATAGGGTTGATCAGTCGCAGGTCGTGTCCCACGGCGTTAGGGCTTTCCTATCGAAAAGTGCCTGGCTGGCTGCCAAACCAGATAGGAGACGCTTCTCATGATTCACTTTCATTTGAACGGACGCGCGATAGACTACGCTGGCGACCCGGAACTCCCGCTGTTGAACTGGCTGCGCGATGAGATGGGCATCATCTCGCCCAAAGATGGCTGCGCGCCGCAGGCTGCCTGTGGCTGCTGCGTTGTTCAGGTCGATGACAAGGCGCTGCTGGCTTGCGTCACCAAAATGGACAAGCTGGCTGGCAAGTCCATCACCACCACCGAAGGGCTGGGCGAATATCGGCAGAATGTCTTTGCCAATGCCTTCGTGCGCGAGGGCGGCGTGCAATGCGGCTTCTGCATTCCTGGCATCGTCATGCAAGCCAACAACCTCATCAATCGCAATCCCGAACCCAGCCGCGCCGATATCGAAAAGTCGCTGACGCCGCACCTGTGCCGCTGCACCGGCTACAAGAAGATCGTTGATGCCATCCAATGCGCCGCCGAAGCCATCCGCAACGAAGAAGAAGTCGACCTGCCCGAAGTCGATGGCAGCATCGGCACGCGCCTGCCCAAATATCACGCGCAAGACCTGGTGCTGGGCCAGCATCGTTATGTCGACGACATCCGCATGGACGGGCTGGTGGTCGGCGCATTGAAGTTCAGCGATCATCCGCGCGCTGTCGTGCGGGCAATAGATACCAGCGCGGCTTTGGCGCATCCGGGCGTGTTGCGCGTCATCACGGCGGACGAGATTCCCGGCGACCGGCACATCGGCTTGATCCGCCAGGATTGGCCCCTGATGATTGGCGTGGGCGAGACAACCCGCTATGTCGGCGATGTGCTGGCCTGCGTGGTCGCCGAAACAGATGCATGCGCCCGCGAAGCTGTCGCACTCATAGATGTTGATTACGAAGTGCTGGAACCAGTGACCGACATGCACGCGGCCATGCTGGAAGACAGCCCGTCTCTTCACGAAGGCGGCAACATCCTCTCGCAATCCATCACCAACCGCGGCAATCTGGAAATAGCGATGGAAGAAGCGGCTTACATCAGCCACGGCATCTATGAGACCCAGATGATTGAGCACGGCTTTATGGAGCCAGAAGCCTGCATCGCGTATCCTCGCCCCCACCCTAAATCCCTCCCCCAAAATGAGGGAGGGACTTCTGCCTACTCGAGCTCCCCTACCCTCCCGGTGGGGGAAGGGGCTGGGGGATGGGGGGCCGGCATTGAAGTCCTCTCGCAGGGGCAAGGCGTGTTTGAAGACCGCGTGCAGATCGCCAAGCTGCTGGGCTTGCCGCAAGAAGCGATCAATGTCGTGCTGGTGCCCAATGGCGGCGCATTTGGCGGCAAAGAAGACCTGAGCGTGCAAGGGCATGCGGCGCTGGCAGCCTATTTGATGGGTGTGCCGGTCAAAGTGCGGCTCACGCGCGACGAATCCATCCTGATGCACCCCAAACGTCATCCCATCTGGATGGAATACACCATCGGCTGTGATGACGCGGGCATGCTGACCTTCTGCAAAGGCCGTTTCGTCGGCGATACCGGCGCTTATGCCTCGGTGGGCATGAAAGTGCTGGAGCGCTCGGCCGGGCATGCCACAGGCGCATACAACTTCCCCACCACTGATATCGTCAGCACGGCTGTCTACACCAACAACCTGCCCTGCGGCGCGATGCGCGGTTTTGGCGTGAACCAGACGGCATTCGCGTTGGAAAGCTGCATCGACGACCTGTGCGAACAAGGCGGCTTCGATCGCTGGCAATTCCGCTATCAGAACGCGTTGGATGACGGCGATATGACTGCGACCGGACAGGTCATCGAGGCGGGCGCTGGCGCAAAAGCCACGCTGGAAGCCGTCAAGGACGAATTCCAAAGCGCCAAATTTGCCGGCATCGCCTGTGGCATCAAGAATACCGGCATCGGCAATGGCATGCCCGACTCGTCAAAGGTTACTATTTCTGTCGTGGCAGACCCCCACCCTAAATCCCTCCCCCATAAAGAGGGAGGGACTTCAAAGCAAAATGACACCCCTTCCCTCCAGGTGGGGGAAGGGGCCGGGGGATGGGGGGAATCCGTCAAGGTCATCATCGATCACGGCTGGACGGAGATGGGGCAGGGCGTGCATACCATGGCGGTGCAAGCGCTGATTACCGAAACAGGCATTGACCCGTCCATGATCGAGGTGCGCGTCGCCACTGAGTCGGAGATGGTCACGGGTATGACGACCGCCTCGCGCGGGACATCGCTGGTCGGCAACGCCATCATTGACGCCTGCAAGCGCTTCAAAGCCGACCTGGAATATCACAAGCTGGAGCAGTTGGTCGGGCGGCAGTACGAGGGCGAATTCACCGTCGACTGGACGACCAAACCCGGTGCCATGGTCGAGAAAGTCTACACGCATTACAGCTACAGCTATGCCACGCAGTTGGTCATCCTGGACGATGATGGGCAGGTGGAGAAGATCGTCGCCGCGCATGATGCCGGGCGCATTTTCAATCCCACGCTCTTTGAGGGGCAGCTGGAAGGCTCGATTCACATGGGTTTGGGCTATGCCATCAGCGAAGACTTGCCGCTGGAAGGCGGCGTGCCCAAGAGCACCATGCTGCGCAAATGCGGCATCCTGCGCGCCAAAGACATGCCCGAGATGGAAATTATCGGCGTCGAAGTGCCCGATCCATACGGACCCTATGGCGCGAAAGGCGTGGGAGAGATCGGTCTGGTGCCGACAGCCGGCGCAGTGGCAAACGCGCTCTATCAATTTGATGGCAACCGCCGCCATAAACTGCCGATGAAGCTGCCCAGGAAACGTCCCATTCGCCGCCGCCGCTAGAATCTGTAGCGGTGTCTCGCTGGGACGCTAACACAAGGCTCAACTACTGAGGACACCGAGGCTATACAGAGAACATCGAGGGGGCGCATTGTCGCCCTCTGAATAGCGGCCGCACGCTTAAGCCTGCCGACGAGCATCAAGAGCAAGGATAGACGGCTGCCGAATCGTTCCCCAGTAATTGGGAGGAAAAAGCACGGCAAAAGAAAAGATAGAATGTTGTGGGAGAGAGCTAGTGGGGAAAAATATCGCCGACGCGGATGGTGAAACCGGGGAGGACGGCACCGCCAGACAAACTATCGTCTTCCCGCAAAATCGTAGCGCCATCCTCCGTATGCGCCTCGACGGTGCGCGTCTCGGGATAGACCAGCCATATCAGTCGCGTGCCAGCGTTCTGCAGTTGCATGACTTTCAAGTGAATATCGCCAGCCAGGTTACCGGGTGATATGACTTCAACGGCGAGGTCGGGTCCTGCATCATACCAGACATCTTCCAGTGTTTCTGGCACGCGCGCTTTGCTGACGAACGCGATGTCTATCCCGCGCACAGTGTCGCGACCGATGCCGTTGCGAACCAGCACAAAGCCAGTGTCGTTGGAACTTACTTCGCCCAAATCGTTCGCCCTCACATAAGATGCAATCTCAAGTATAAGGTTCGCTACTACCACCCCGTGTAAGCGCTTTGGTTTCGGCATTTCGACCACAACCCCTTCTACCAGTTCCAAGTTGCAATCCTGATTTTCGGGCGCGTCGACGATTTCTTGGAAGTGGTCGGCGGAAATGAATCGTTCCCGGATAGCCATGGTGAATCGCTACCTTTCGCCATAAATACTGAATTCATTGTACCAGTTATCTACACGCGCACAAAATACAGGGTGCCCCAGCGAGCCTCCCTTACACCGAGTCGACACGGACCAGGCAACCATTACTATACGGAGATTGAGTGTGTAGAAAAAGGGGCGACGCATCGCGCCACCCTTTCTGTGCCCTCTGTAGTGCCCTTTTAGCCTGCCCGCGCCACAAAGTCCAGGCGCAGCTCGACTTCGTCAGCGACCCAGGACACGCTCGGCACATCCGGGATGGTCAAGCCGAAGTCGGCATAGAGCACGGTGGTGGCCGCGCTGCCGCTGATTTGCTCCGCGCTGTCCAGCGTCACCTGCGTCGCGAAGGTCACAGACTGTGTAATGCCGCGCACGGTCAAATTGCCGGTGATATCGAAGCCGATCGTCTCGCCCACAGCGATGCTATCGGCGGAGAAATTGCTCAGTTCGCGCGGCTCGAAGACGATAAATTCGTTTTCGTCCTGGGCAGAGAAGAGGATGCGGCTGCGCACGGCGCGATTGCGCATGTCGTTGTCGGTCGTCAATGTACGCGCGCTGATGAGAATATCGCCGATGGACGATTGCGAAGGCTGGCCGAGCACAACATGGATCGTGCCGCCGACATCACTGGTTGCGCCCACTACAGTCGTGCGCACGCCACGCAGGTCTTCATCCAGCGTGAAGCTGGCTTGGCTTTCGGCAGAAACGATGCTGAACGCGATGGGCTGGCGGGCTCGTTCGGCTTGCATAGCCGCGCCCAATGCAGCCGGGATGATTTCGTTTGCGGCTTGGGCGACCGCCGTGCCGACCGCATCACTGATAACCGCCTCGTTGGCTTGGCGCGTCGCCAGCGCATCTTCCACCGACATGCTGGGCTCGCCACTGCCGCCCGTAATATAGATATAGCCAAATATGCCGCCACCAGCGCCCACCAGCAGCGCAACGATCAACAGCAGCGCGATCCTCAAATGGTTCGACATCAGCGTGCTCCTCTCATGATTGAGTTTCCTGCGCCCATTAAAAAGGCATACGCGGCAAATGGCAGGTTGGTTGCAGATGCTGCGCGGGCTGACGGCGCGACGCAGATTCGCAATACGCGCGCGCAATTGCTACACTCTACAGATGCAACCGACACCAAGCGCAAGGAGACTGACATGGCGGTAACAATACGCTGGCTGGGTCATTCAGCCTACGCACTGAACATTGATGGGCACAAACTCCTGGTCGACCCTTTTGTCAGCGGCAACCCCATGGCCAAGGCGGTTGCCAAAGACCTGGACGCAGAAGTCATCTTGTTGACGCACGCGCATGGCGATCATGTCGGCGATTCGGTGGAAATCGCCAAACGCACTGGCGCGCTGGTCGTCTGCAACTTCGAGATGGGCGACTGGTACACCCAGCACGGCGTCCAGAATGTGTATCAGGGCAATCCCGGCGGCACCTATCGCAACGACTGGATGAGCGCCAAATGGACGATCGCCTTCCATAGTTCGTCTTTCCCCGATGGCACCTATGGCGGGCAGCCCAATGGCTTTGTGATTCGCGGCGGCGGCGCTGTCATTTATCATGCCGGCGATACCTGCCTGTTCAGCGATATGCGGCTGATCGGCGACGAAGGGCTGGATGTGGCGCTGCTGCCCATCGGCGATTGCTTCACCATGGGCATAGACGATTCGATAAAGGCGGTGGAGCTGCTTCGTCCGCGCATCGTTTCGCCCATGCACTACAACACCTTCCCGCCCATCGAGCAAGATGTCGGGGCTTGGGCAGAGCGAGTAACTGCCGAAACAGAAGCCGAACCGGTCGTGCTGGAGCCGGATGGGGAGATGACTTTGTAATCCCCCCGACAGCCGCGCGTAGGGGCGAGGCGGCGACTCGCCCGCTTCGACTCCCCTCCCTGATGCTTCGGAGAGGGGTCAAACAAACTTGTCCGCGCGCAAGGAACGGATGTAAGCCATGATATCCGCCTGCGCCGGCAGTGGATGTTCGTATCCCAGCGCGGCGCAGAGTTCCCGCGACAGCTTCGCGAATAATTCAAGATGCGTCATCAGCGCATCCCACAGCCCTGCTTGGTCGTCCCAACCCGACCAGATTCGCGAGATGGCGGCATAGTCTTCGGCGCGCGCCCATTCGTGAATGCGCTTGCCCAGCAGCCAGGTATTTGTGGGCGCGGTGGCGGTGGCGCGGGTGTGCCATTCCAGCACTTGCAGCAGCATGGTTTTCATCGTCCAGTCGCGGAATTTGACCACCCAAAATTCGCGGCGGCGGATAAACTGCGCGACATGCAGGGCTTCGAACCAAAACTCGTTGAGACAATCATGCACCTGCTCGGGGCTGGGCGCGGACGGCTGTGGGAAGATGCGTGGCGATGGCGGCAACTGCGGATATAAACCGTCTTTGTCCAGCGCGACATGATAACCGCGCAGGTATTCGTCACTCAGTTGGTCACCGTCGATCATAGCGCCTATGTCATCGATGTGAATGAACTGAAAGTCGACCTTGCTGCCACCAGCGAACCATACCAGGCGATAGGACACAGATTTGTCCAGCGGGAAGCGGATCCATACCTCGCCCAACGCGTCCAGCCAGCTTGCGTCTTGACAATAGCGCGCGGTGTCGG
This sequence comes from Anaerolineae bacterium, assembly GCA_022823945.1. Taxonomy (GTDB): domain Bacteria; phylum Chloroflexota; class Anaerolineae; order Aggregatilineales; family Phototrophicaceae; genus UBA6055. The sequence continues at coordinate 34,689 of JAJEBK010000006.1, forward strand.
TGGTGATGATCTGTGCGTCCAGATCGGAAAAAGCATCGGTGGAGCCATCCTCGCGCGCCAGCGAGCCAGTGACCACAACTGCGCGGATGGCATTTTCTTCGCGCGCCCAGTCGATGATGGCGGGCAAGAGAGGATGATTCAGCATGGTCATTGTAGGGGGGATGCGCCGCCTGCTATCCCTTGACAGCGCCAGCCGTCAGTCCTTCGACAATGCGATTTTGGAAGATCAACACCAGCGCCACCAGCGGGATCGTCACCACCATCGCTGCCGCCATGATCTCCGCGATCGGCTCTTGCTCGGAGAATTGACCCGAAAATTGCGCGATAGCCACCGGCACCGTCTGCGCAGACGGGTTGGTCGCCGTGAAGTTCAACGCAAACAGATATTCATTCCATGATTGTACGAACGCCAGCAGACCGGTCGTCACCAGCGCCGGCGCAGTTAGTGGCAACAGAATCAAGCGAAATGTCTGGAAGGGCGTCGCGCCATCGACAATCGCCGCCTGCTCAATTTCGCCCGGCAGCCCCTTGAAAAAGCTGGTCAGCACCCAGACAGTGAAGGGCAGCGAAAACACCGGATAAGTTACGATCAGCGACAGGCTGGTGCCAAAGAAGCCCAACTCGCGCACGATGGTGTACAAGCCCGACAGAATCGATATCGCCGGGAACATCGTCATCGAAAGCACGACATAAAGCAGCGCCACCCGCCCGCGAAAGCGCAGCCTGCCCAAGGCATAAGCCGCGAAAGAACCCGCCACCAGCGCGAAGATTGAAGTTGCTGCCGAGATGAATGCCGAGTTGCGCAGCGCATCCAGGAAGGTATTGTCGCGGAAGACATATTCGTAATTCTTCATCGTCGGCTCGCGCGGCAGATAACTCGCGCTTTGGAACATCTCGTTTTCCGTTTTGAACGAGGTCATGAACGCCCAATAAAAAGGAAAGAGCGCATAGACAGCGACGATGAAAACCAGTGTATAGAGCAAGACCTGCTGCGCGCGTTGACGAAACTGCTTTGATGTCATGTCACGACTCCACATTCAGCAGGCGCACATAGATGAAAGCGAATATCGAAATGAATATGAATATGATAACGCTGATCGCCGAGGCATACCCATCCAACTGATTGCTGACCAGGGTTTCAAAATTGTAGGTGGCCATAGACAACTGCTGCCGTCCAAAGAGCACATTGAACAAGTCGAAGACTCGCAGGGCATCCAACGTGCGGAAGATCAGGGCAATGGCGACGGCGGGCCGAAGCAAGGGCAGTGTGATGGAGAAGAAACGCCGCACCGGACTGGCGCCATCCACCGATGCCGCTTCATACAAGTCGCTGGGGATCACCTGCAAGCCCGCGAGCAACAGCAGCGCCATGAAAGGAGCGGTCTTCCAAACATCCACGATGATAGCGGTAGGAATTTGCAGGCTGGGATCGGAAAGCCAGGCTTGTGGCGCAGCAATCAGTTGCAGGTCGAGCAAGATCTTGTTGAAGATGCCAGCGGTCGTGTCCTTCAGCATCAGCTCCCAGAGTCGCGCCGAAATCACCGTGGGGATGGCCCACGGCACCAGCATGATTGCGCGCATCGCCCCGCGCCCACGGAACCTGGAATTGACCACCATCGCCATGAACAAGCCGATGACCAACTCCAGCGCCACAGACACGATGGTGAAAAGCACGGTCGTGCCAATCGCTTCGATAAAGTCATCGTCCAGCCCGCTGATGGCAACCGACTGGTCATTGCCCACCGAGATATTCGCCACTGTGCGATAGCCTTCGCGCAGCAGCTCGCGGTCGATAGATTCCCAGCGGATGCTGCCATTGGCGCGCGTGCTGCAGGGGTCATCAGGATCGCTCTTGCGACAGGTCACGGTGTCGACGCGAATTGTCAACAAGTTGGCGTAATTCTCCAAACCAACAAATTGCGGCACGGCGCTGCCAGCGAAGCGCTTGTCGGTCAGGCTGCGGATGAAGGTCTGCTCCAGCGGGCGCGCCGCCACCAGCACAAATATCGTCAGCGTGGGGATGAGCAGGTTCCAGGCCAGGCGCGTCTCTCGCCCAATCAGCGAATCTTCGCCGCCGAAGAGCGAGTCGATATTGCGGTTGAGCCAATGCCACAAAGCGACAGCGCCCAACAAAATCAGCAGCGCCGGCGCGATCGCATTGACCAGCGCGCCCCAATCGACAGCTTCTTTGTCCATGGCCGCGCTGTTGAGGATGTTGAATAACTCCAGCGCGATAGTTGCCCCGATGCCGATCGCCAACCACAGCAACAATATACGCGCCCAATAAGCCGTGCGAATATGCCCATGCCGCAGCCGCCAGCCAATGGCAATGAAGAATCCGCCCGCGCCGATAAATAGCGCCGACACGATAATGCCAAACCGTTCCAAGAAGATCAGCAACAGCGATGGAGCAGCCGCATCATCATCGCCGGGCGTCCAGTTCAAAGCCAACTGGATGGCGGGGTCGTTGAGCACAGTCAGGAAGAAGAAGACAATCGCCAGCGCGCCGATCAAGATCATCACGATGCTCAGCGCATTGACAAGCAGCCGTCGGTCTGTCATTGACCCCCCTCGGTCCCCCCGTCGGGTCGGGGGGAGGGATGCGGACGCGTTCTTATCGAGATGTGTTTTTGCGACGAATCTCCGTTAGTCCCCCGACCCGTCAAACGAATCGGGGGGAGAACTCAGCCTACATGTCAAATAGATCCGCGATATCCAGCTCGAGCAGCTCGAGCGCGACCTCCGCGTCTTCCTCGCCGGTCAAGATCGAGTGGATGGCATTGAAGTAGAGCGTCGATACAGCGTTGTACCGGTCCTTCGAGAAGTTCGATGGACGCGCCGTGGTGACGTCGGCCAGGTCGGGACGGATGAAGGGCATGGCTTCGATGATTTCCGGATCGCTGTACAATTCGACCGCGCCAGGCGGGTTGGAAGTGAAGACGGCGAAGTCTTTCTGGCTCTCGACGCTGGTCAAGAAGATGGCGAAAGCCGCCGCCGCTTCTGGATGTTCGCTGTACTTGGAAACGCCGATATGCCAGCCGCCCAGGGTCGATGCGCCCATGCCGCTGTCGCCAGCCGGCAGCGCGGCCACATCAAAGGCCGGAATGTCTTCGCTGGCCTGGCTGCGCGAATAGGCGTAGGGCCAATTGCGCATGAAAGCCGCGTTGCCCGCATGCCAGACAGCGCGCGAATCTTCTTCCTGATAGCCGACAACGCCCGGCGGGCTGATGGTGCCCACCCAGCCGGCTGCCTGCTCATAGATCTCTACGGCGGCATCGCTGAGCGCGCTGATGGTGCCATCGCTCTGCAAGAAGTTCTCGCCAGTGGCGGATACATGCCATTCCAGCGCATCGCAGGTCAAGCCTTCATAGGCGTTGCCTTGCCAGACAAAGCCCCAAAATTCATCGTTGCCTTCGGCGCGCTCGCCAGCCTGGATCGCCGCAGCCATTTCTTCCAGTTCGTCCCAGGTGGCCGGCGGTCCAGCGTAGCCGTACTTTTCGACCAGGTCGGTGCGATAGTAGAGCATGCCGAAGCCAATGCGCAGCGGCAGCGCGACCAGGCGGCCGTCGATGGTGTTGTTGTCGATCAGCGCAGGCATTTGCGCGTCGATATGCGATTGCGGCGCGATGCCATTCAGGTCGATCAAATGCTCAGCCAGTTGCCCGGGCCAGATGACATCGACGCGGATGACATCCAGGTCGCTGCTTTCCGCCTCGAATGCGGTCAGGTAGAAAGCGATCAGGTCAGTTACATTGGCGGCACCATCGTTGCGCTCGACCGTGATATTGGGGCAGACCTCATTGAAATTGCTGATGATGCGGTCTTCCGCCTCTGGATAGTTGCCAACTGGATCGCCAAAGAACTTGATGGTGACTTCTTCGTCGGTGCCGCAATCAAATTCATGGCCATCAGCCAGCGCCACGCCAGCCGGGATCGCCAAAGCCAACACAAGTAGTACGAGCAAGAGCTTGCGCATTAGACTGTCCTTTCGCTTGGGGTAGTCGGTGTGAAATGTGAGTTGATACACAATGCGGGTTGTCGCATAAAGCCTCCCTTTTCTCCGCCATTTGCAGATGTCCGATAAATATAACGCATCTGCTCACGAGTCTACCACAATTTGCCTATATTCCATTTGTTCGTTTTATACTGAATAGTCTGTAAATACCTTTTGTATTGCCATTCATCTGCGCTTGCGCCTACAATAGCGCCCTGACTCACACACGAGGCAGCGTAATGAGCGACCGAGCCTGGCGCATCATCCGTGATATCGACCTGGCGCGCGAAAGCCTGCTCAAACGCCGCTCCTTGCGCGATATCGAACTGCCGAAAACTGTGCTGGAGCGCACGGCAGCGCTATTTGGCGAGCCGGTCGCGCCTGATGAAGCGGTGCGCCGCATCGTCGCCAGCGTCCGGCAACATGGCGACAAAGCCCTCCTGCGGTGGAATCGAAAGCTCGACAACAACGACAATCCAGATTTGCAAGTTTCGCCCGAGCAGCTGCAATCAGCGCTGGTCTCCATCCCGGCGGATTTGCGCGCATCCATGCAAACAGCCGCCCGGCGCATCCGCGACTTTCATCAGCAACAACCGCTGCAAAGCTGGATCGACAGCGGCGAGCATGGCGCGCTGGGGCAGTTGATCCGGCCGGTCGATTCGGTCGGTGTCTATGTGCCCGGCGGCAGCGCGCCCCTGCCCTCGTCTCTGCTGATGAGCGTCATCCCGGCGCAGATAGCTGGCGTGCCAGACATCGCAGTCTGTACGCCACCCGGCAGTGGCGGCAGCGATATTCACCCGGTCATCCTGGCGGCTGCGGCAGTGGCGGGCATCGAGCGCGTGTATCGGGTCGGCGGCGCGCAAGCTATCGCGGCAATGGCGTATGGCACAAAGACCATCCCGCGCGTGGCCAGCATCGTTGGCGCTGGCAATCTCTTCGTCACTTTGGCAAAGCAGCAGGTCTATGGCGATGTCGGCATCGACGGCTTGCTGGGTCCCACCGAAACGCTCGTCATCGCCGATGAATATGCCGATCCGCGGCTGGCGGCGGCCGATTTGCTGGCGCAGGCAGAGCACGACCTGCTGGCTTCGGCGATTTTGTTGACACCCAGCGAAAAACTGGCGCGCGCAGTCGGCGCAGAAATCGACCGGCAGCTGGAATCGCTGGGACGCCGCGAACTCATCCTGGGCACGCTGAGCAACAACAGCGGCTGCATCATCACTGCCGACCTCCAGCAGGCTTTCCAGCTGGCCAATGACTATGCTGCCGAGCACCTCTGCCTGCTGGTAGATGACGCCTGGTCCTGGCTGGGGCATGTGCGCAATGCCGGCGGCGTCTTCTTGGGCGAACATTCTTACGAGGTGCTGGGCGATTATGTAGCCGGTCCCAGCCATGTCATGCCCACCGGCGGCACAGCGCGTTTTGCCTCGCCATTGAATGTGCTGAACTTCGTTAAAATCACCAGTTTGATCGCGCTGGACAAAGGTGCCGCCCGCCAACTCAGCGTCCCGGCACAAGTGCTTGCCCGCGCAGAGTCGCTGGATGCCCACGCCGCCGCCGCCCGCTTGCGCGCAGAAAACCTCCCCCCGACCCGACGGGGGGACTGAGGGGGGTAAAATGACTCAACCCACGCGCATCCGCCGCGATATCGCTGCCATGAGCGCCTATACGCCAACCACTTCGCTGGAGGTCTTCGCCCAGCGACTCGGACAAAGCGCCGAGGCGCTCATCAAGCTGGACGCCAACGAAAATCCTTTTGGACCCTCGCCGCGCGTGCACGAAGCGCTGGCAAAACTGGCCGGCGCGCACATCTATCCCGACCCCGAATCCGGGCGTCTGCGCGCACTGCTGGCAGATTATTGTGGCGTGCCAACCGAGCAAATCTTGTGTGGTGCCGGCGCCGATGAACTGATTGAACTGATCTTGCAGCTATTTATCGAGCCAGGCGACTGCATCATCAACACGCCGCCCACCTTCGCCATGTACAGCTTTGATGCGCCACTCTACCACGCCCGCGCCATTGATGTCCCGCGGCGGAGTGACTTCTCGCTGGATGTGGAAGCGATCGAACGCGCCGTGAAGCAACATAGCCCCAAACTGGTCTTTTTGTGTTCGCCCAATAACCCCAGCGGCAATCTTATCTCGCCCGAGCAATTCGAACATCTGCTGGCGCTGCCGACCATGCTGGTGCTCGATGAAGCCTATATCGAATTCGCAGAAACCGACAGCCTCGCCAGCCAAGTCGGAACGAGCGAAAACCTGATCGTCCTGCGCACCTTGAGCAAGTGGGCGGGCTTGGCGGGCTTGCGGCTGGGTTATGGCATCTTCCCGCCAGCGCTGATGTCACATTTGTGGAAGATCAAGCAGCCCTACAATGTCAATGTCGCGGCTGATGTGGCTGGACAAGCCTCGCTGCATGACATCAACTTGCTGCATGCCCGCGTCGCCGAACTGGTGCAGCAGCGCAAACGCCTGGAAGCCACGCTGGCAAAATTGCCATTCCTGTGCCCCTATCCCTCGCAAGCCAATTTTGTGCTTTGTCGCGTACAAGGCATGCCCGCCTCACAGCTGCGCGACCAACTGGCGCAGGCTGGCATCATCGTGCGCCATTATGACAAGCCGCGCCTGCGCGACCACATCCGCATCAGCGCCGGCACAGCGCCACAAATGGAACGCGTGCTCGAGGCTCTGGCAAATTGCGCGCCGCGCTGAGGATGCGATTATGCTATACTCCGCGCACAAACAAGGATGCGAATGATGACCCAGCGAAGCGCCGAGATCCAACGCAACACCAAAGAAACCAGAATCAGGCTGCGGCTGGATCTGGATGGCGGGGGAACTGCCGAGATCGAAACGGGCATCGGTTTCTACGACCATATGCTGGGGCATATCGCCCTGCACGGCAAGTTCGACCTGCAAGTGGCGGCGCAAGGCGATCTGCACATCGACGCCCATCACACAATTGAAGATGTCGCCATTTGTTTGGGGCGGGCAATCGACGCAGCCCTGGGCGGTCGCAGCGGCATCCAGCGCATGGGCAGCGCTTATGTGCCGATGGACGAGGCGCTGGCGCGCGTGGTCATCGACCTCAGTGGACGCCCCTATGCCGTCATACAAGCCGACTTTCAAACGCCACTCATGGGGCAGATGCCCACCGACCTGGTCATTCACGCGCTGGAGACGATCGCGGCGCACGCCAAAATGAACCTGCATGCGGCTGTGATCTATGGACGCAACGACCACCATAAAGCCGAAGCGCTCTTCAAGGCTTTCGGACGCGCCCTTGCCCAGGCAGTGGCCATCGACAGCGAGCGCAGCGGCATCCCCAGCAGCAAAGGCACGCTCACGGAGTAAACATCCATGCAGGAATTCGTCGACTTTGCCACGCAGCTCGCCCGAGCCAGCGGCGAGCTGATTATGCGCTACTTCCGCAGCGATATCGCCGTCGAAACCAAAGCCGACCACTCGCCCGTCACCATCGCCGATCAACGCGCCGAAGAACTCATGCGCGAGTTGATTATGAAGCAATACCCCGACCACGGCATCATCGGCGAGGAATTTGGCGCGCACAATGCCGAAGCGGAATACCAGTGGGTGCTCGACCCCATTGACGGCACGAAGTCATTCGTCAGCGGCACCTTCTTGTTTGGCACATTGATCGGCTTGCTGCGCGAGGGGCAACCTGTCGTCGGCGCGATTCACCATCCTGTCACATCCCATTTGCTGGTCGGCGATTGCGCAGAGGCGCGCTTGAATGGCGAGCTTGTGCGCGTGCGGGAGACGCAGAAACTGAGCGAGGCTGTGCTCTGCTATACCGATTACATTGATGTCGTCAAATATAAAAATGGCATCGCCTTCCAGCAGTTATTGGGAAAAACGCGCTTCAACCGCAGTTGGGGCGATTGTCATGGCTACTTCCTGGTGGCAACTGGCTATGCCGATATCATGCTCGATCCTATAATGAACTTGTGGGACATTGTCGCGCTGGTGCCAGTTATCGAAGGTGCCGGCGGCAAGATCACCGCTTGGAACGGCGGTCCTCCGCTCAGCGGCGACGGCATCATCGCCAGCAACGGCTTCTTGCACGACCAGGTATTGCGCACGCTGATCGCCAGAAGGAGCGTCGAGCATGCCAAAGATTGAGCGCATCTACCTCATCAGCCACACCCACACGGATATCGGCTATACCGACCATCAAGACACAGTCTGCCGGCAGCATCTCGGTTTCATCGACGCCGCCATTGAGCTGGGAGAAGCCACCGCCCATTACCCTCCCGAAGCGCAGTACAAGTGGACTTGCGAAGTCAGCTCCTTTGTCGAGCGCTACTTCCAGCAACGGCCGCCGCGCCAGGTCGACCGTTTCCTGGCTTTGCACAAACGCGGCCAGCTGGCTGTGGCCGGCATGCAATATCACTGGACGCCCCTGCTTTCTGTTGCGGGCATGCTGCGCTCATTGCTGCCGGTGCGGCGTCTGCGCGATGACTATGGGCTGACTATCCGCTCCGCCATGCAATGCGATGTCAACGGCGTCGCCTGGCTGTGGGCAGACCTGCTGCCGGCCATCGGCATCGACACACTGACCATGTCCATCAATATGCACCGCGGCGCGCGCCCCAGCCCCGACCTGAACGCTTTTTGGTGGCATGGTCCAGCTGGGGGCCGTCTGCTCACTTTCAATGGTCCGCATTATCTCTACGGCATCTTCCGCTATGGCTTGAGCGATATGAACTTCGTCGAAGAGCTGCTGCCGGCGCAGATCGCCCAGCTGGAAGCGCGCGACGATTACCCTTACGACTTCCTCTACGCCCAGATCACCCATCCAGCCCGCGTTGACAACGGACCTCCCCTGGCGCATATGGCAGATTTCACGCGCGACTGGAATGCCGCGGGCCGCCAACCGCCAATCACCTTCACCACCATTGACGGCTTCGCCCAGATGCTGCACGACGACTATGGCGAAACGCTCTGCGACTGGCGCGGCGACTGGGCAGACTGGTGGGCGGATGGAGTCGGTTCGTCTATCTATGAAACCAGCCTCAACCGCGAAACCGAGCAACTGCTGCCCATGCTGGACTTGCTGGCGACGCAAGTAGACCTTGCCGACCAGGCGCTCATTGACGAAGCCTATCATCTGGTATCGCTATACGATGAACATACTTGGGGCGGTTTTGCCAGCATCCGCAGGCCGCATTCGCCATTTACGCGCGCCAGCTTCAATCGCAAAGCCAGCTATGCCTATGGCGGCTATGGCTTGACGCACGAGCTGCTGGCAGAAGCGGGCCGCGCCCTGGCAATCAAAACGACTGGCGCAACGCCCGAAGGCCATGCCTGGCGGCGCTGGGGGCAGTACATCAGCGCCAACCCTGCCGATGCCCCCGACAATTATCATTACCTGGCGCTGAATCCCTGCGGCTGGGAGCGGACAATCCGCTATCCGCTGCCGCCGGATATGGGTGGTGCTGCGCCACATGGCATGCTGGAGCAATTTCTCATCGGCAACTACCGCGAAGACCCGCCCCTGCTGGCTGACGCCCCCGCCGACCAAATGCTGCAAGCCAGGCTGCCGGCATTCAGCTACGAGGTTATCGCGCCCTCGCGCATTGCAGCCCCAGCCGACACCGCAATCGGCGCTGGCACTTTGGAGAATCGCTGGTATCGCCTGTGCATTGACCCAACAACTGGCGGCTTGTTGAGCTGGTACGACAAACAGCTGGAGCGCGAGCTGGTCGCTCAGGACGAAATCTGGGCTTTTGGGCAATACATCTATGAGTGGGTCGACCATCCCGATGACCGCCGCGCCATCTTCGCCCTGGATTTCGACCGCGAAGACTTCGGCATCCGTCATACCGATACGCCCTTCCGCCGCAGCGGTCCCACATCGGTCGAGATCCTGCCCGCGCAGAAATTGCCCGACCGTCTGGAAATCGAAGTCCGCCTGCGCGCCCGCGGAGCAAAAAGCATCTGCGCCCGCTTCAGCCTGCCCCATCATCAAAAGGCGCTTTGCCTGGAGATGCTCATCGACAAAGAATTTGTCACCGCTGCCGAAGCCGTCTATGTGCCCTTCCCGCTCAACCTCCAGCAGCACACCTTTCACCTCGACCTGAATGGTGTGCCCTTGCAGCCCGAGCGCGAACAGCTGCCCGGTTCTTGTCGCGACTGGTATGGCATTCAGCGCTGGGCAGAGGCGGGCGATGCTGGCGCGTCGGCCACGCTTGTGCCCCTGGATTCGCCGCTGTTGCAGTTGGGCGGCATCACCACCGGGCGCTGGGCAGAAAAGCTGGATGCGCGGCGAGCCACGCTGGTTGCCTGGGCGCTGCACAATCATTGGGATACCAACTTCAAAGCCAGCCAAGGGCAAGCCATCTTGCAGCGCTATCGCCTGACATCGGGCGCGAGATATGACTCGGCTGCCAGCACGCGCTTCGCCCTGGATGCCTGTTTGCCGCCGCTGCTGGTGCGGGTGCCGGGCGCGGAGTTGGGCAGGCGCGGCACTCTCATGCAGCCACAGCCACAGGGACAATGCGAATTGCACATCAAACGCGCCGCCGATGGACGCGGGCTCATCGTGCAAGCCATGCATCTGGGCGGCGAGACAATCGAACAGCGGCTATGCTTCCCCGACCTGGAAATCGTCTCGGCCTGCCTCTGCGATCCGATCGAAAATGACGGCGCGCAACTGGATGTTGTCGCTGATGGCATTGCGCTAGAGGTGCCAGGACGATCGGTAGCCTGCGCCAGAGTGATCCTCGGCTAGACACAAGCCCGCGCCATAATGAATATCCTTGCCTCAGTGAAATCAATAAAGTATTGAGAATTTTTTGACACAGAGAACACAGAGAGCACAGAGGTATTTGTCACTCGGTGCACTCTTTCAACTCGGTGAACTCGGTGGTTCATTTTTTCTTTCATTACCTTATTGGTCTTACTTCTGTGGGCATACAAATTGTTGCCTTCACAAAAAAAGGCGACTCGGCGCGCTGCCATGTTACACTTGGGCAATTCGTATCAGCGGCAAGGAAACGTCTATGAAGAGCTTTCGCGTTGCTATAATCGCGATACTGGTGTTTGCGTCTGTCGCCACGTTGGCAGAAAGCTACCAAATCCGCGTCAGATTTACCGTGCGGCTGCGCGCGTCCCACAGCGCGGACAGCCCGGTTGTGGCAAAGGCGCTGGCCGGCGATGTGCTGCAAGTCGTGGGCAGATTCAACCGCTGGCTGAAAATCGACCGAAATGGCAGCATAGTCTGGTTGGCCGATTGGGTGGACTACACCCGCCTGGATGGGCAGCAAGCGCCACCGTCCGCCGAAGCCGCTGCCAATCAGCAGCAACCATCCGGCATCGACAACTGCTGCTTTGTGGACCGGCAATGCCAAAGCCAGCGCGATTGGGTCGACGGTTATTGGGCATACCAGCGCGCCGAATGCCCGGCGCCGCAGCAGCAAGTTCCAGCCGCGCCAACCAGCCGACACCCCATGAAGATAAATGGCTCTTTCCTTTTTTATGGCATCATAACGGAAGCGCTCGATGCCCTTCGCGACCGCGCGCCACAATGGTATGCCTATGTAACCAGCAACTTGCACACGGTCAATGAAAGCCTGCCAGGTGCCGGCAGCCATAGCGGCGGCGCGGGTGTCTGCGGCTTGCGGCCCTATAGCCTGAACCCGTACTTAGTGCATGAGTGGAATGTGTACAGCTATGTAGCTTCGCTCGTGCACTACGCCTGCCATTCTGAATATCGCTATGCTGGACGACCGTACAATGGCTATACCAAGGTGAACGAAGAGGCAGATTGCGTTGCCAAAGACAATGCCGCGGTAGACCTGGTCGCCGCGTCAAAACCAGCCGGCACCTTCGGTACTATGGTTGGCATATCCCATTGCGACGGCGACTTGACAAACTCTCACCATTGCCGATGGGTTCGCGAAAACTGCGAATGGGGACCCAACATGAAACTGCTGGCTTGCCCGGCTGTCGGTCTCGTCACCGAAACGCTTGAAGAGAGGCTTGATAGAGAGAGAAATCCTGGTTCTTAGGCTTCGCCAGATAGCTGACAGGAAGGAAAACACATCATGCTCACAGGCAAGACCGCAATCGTAACCGGCGCCGCCGGCGACCTGGGAAACGCCATGGCGCGGCAACTGGCGGAGCGCGGTGCCCATGTCGTCATGTGGGATATCGTCCCGCGGGCAGAGGCGGCCGAAGCCATAGAGCGCGTCCAGGCGCATGACGCCGCGGTCGCATACGCCGAAGTCGATGTCCGCGAGCGTATCGCCGTCGATGCAGCTATCGCCGACATGCCCCAAGTCGATATCGTCTGCTCCAACGCCGGCATCGTAGAAGCCCAGCCCTTCCTCGAGCTCAGCCAGGCCAACTGGCAGAACCACCTCGATATCAACCTGACCGGCTGCTTCAATGTCTGCCAGAGCGCAGCCCGCCGCATGGTCGCCGATGGCACAAAAGGGCGCATCATCTTGACATCCAGCTGGGTCGCGCAGATCCCCTGGCCCGAGATCACGGCTTACACCGTCAGCAAAGCGGGTGTCAACATGTTGGTGAAGCAGATGGCGCGCGAACTGGCGGCGCATGGCATCCTGGTCAACGCGGTGGCACCGGGCATCGTGGACGCAGGCCTGGCGGGAAGGCAATTGCGCGAAGAACCCCAATACGCCGCGCGAGTCGCCAAAGTCATCCCACTGGGCGCGCCCGGCACGCCCGAAGAAATCGCATCCGCCGTCGTCTACCTGGCCAGCCCGCAAACCAACTACATGACCGGCAGCATCCTGACCCTGGATGGCGGCTGCTCGCTCTTCCAATTCGATGCCTGACTCCGCCTACGCCGATTTTCAGCTGTATTACGGCGATATCCACAACCACTGCAACCTGAGCTATGGCGCAGGCAGCCTGGCGGATGCGCTTCACAACGCCCGCCTGCAGTTGGATTTCGCCAGTGTGACCTTGCACGGGCACTGGGACGATATGCCGCAAGACGATCCGCGACTTGGCTACCTGGTCGACTATCATCGGCAGGGTTTCCAACGAGCGCGCGCAAGCTGGGCGGATTACTTGCAAGCCACAGACGCCGCCAACCGAGCTGGCGAATTCGTAACTTTCCCCAGCTTCGAGTGGCATTCCATGCGCTATGGCGACCACTGCATCCTGTTCCGCGATGTGGCCACGCCAGAGATCTTCCATGTCGCGCATGTAGAAGAACTCCGCCAGCGGCTGCGCAAACATCCTCACCCCAGCCTGCTCATCCCGCATCACATCGGCTATTTGCAGGGCTTCCGCGGCATCAACTGGGATGCGTATACAGCCGAGCTTTCGCCCGTGGTCGAGATCATGTCTTTTCATGGCGCAAGCGAATACAGCGCTGCCGAGCCAGCATACCTGCACGCCATGGGTCCGCGAGACCAGCGCAGCACAGCGCAATACGGGCTGGCGCAAGGACATGTCTTCGGATTCGTGGGCTCCAGCGATCATCACAGCGCCCACCCGGGCAGCTATGGATATGGGCAGGTGGCTGTCTGGGCGAAAAACCTGTCGCGAGCCGCTATCTGGGACGCGTTGCAAAATCGTCGCTGTTATGCCATCACGGGCGACCGCATGGCGCTGGCTTTTTCACTCAACAACCAGCCCATGGGCAGCGTGCTTCCTTTCACCCATGACCGCCAAATCAGCGTGGCTGTCGAAGGCGCTTCGGCGCTGGATAGCATAGAAGTCCTGCGCAACAACCGCGTCATCCATCGCGAATCGCCGCCGGTCGCCAAGCCCGATTTCCGCCTGCCGCTGAAAGTACGCCTGGAGATGGGCTGGGGCGAGCTGGAGACGCTGACCAATTGGGATGTCGACTTGCGCATCGTCGGTGGCGAATTGCTGGATATCGAGCCGCACCTGCGCGGGCACGATATCGGCATCCCCGTGATTGAAGACGCGACGCCCTGCGTACTCAGCCACCTGGATTATGCGGGCGGCAATCGAGTCCATCTGCGCACGCAAACGCCGCGCAACGCGACTGTCCGCAGCGCCGCCACACAAGCCATCACCCTGAGCGTGAACGCCAGCGAGAACACGCGAATCCAGGCGCGCATCAATGGAATCGACATCGACCTGCCCGTGCGCGAGTTGCTGCAAGGCGCGCGCAGCTTCTATACCAGCGGCTTTGTTTCGCCCAGCTTCGTCTTTCATCGCGCCCTGCCGAGAGCCGAATACACCCACAATTTCACCATCAGCGACCGCGGCGCTGGCATGGGACGCGACTGGTATTATGCGCGCGTACGACAGCGCAATGGGCAGTGGGCGTGGGCATCGCCGATTTGGGTGGAAAAAACTGAACCACCGAGTACACCGAGTTGAAAGAGTGCACCGAGTGATTTATACCTCTGTGTTCTCAGTGCCCTCTGTGTTCTCTGTGTTGAAAAATGTGCAGTATTTTGTTGGCTTCCCATCCGTGCCTCTTTGACAATCAGCCAACGAACTCCAGCATCGCCCGCACCTCAGCCAGTGGCGCGAGCGTCTGTGTTGTGCCCGCATATTTACAGCACACGCTGCCAGCCGCCACGCCCCAGCGCGCCGCTTCGGGCAGAGACAATCCAGCCAGCAAGCCATAGAGCAAGCCCGACTTGAATATATCGCCAGCGCCGGTGGTATCGAGAGCGTCCACAGTTGGCGGCATGATGTGGCTGCGCGCGCCACCGGCATCGAATATCGTCACAGTCGCGCTGCTGTCCGTCACGATCACAGCGCAATCTCCCGCCTCGCCCAGCTGCACCGCCAGGTCCAGCGGATCAATGGCGGGCGCTTTGCTGAGCGATACAGCCGCCGACATCACCAAGACATCAACAAACGGCAGCAGAGCATGATCGGCGCGATAAATGTCGTTGACCAACACCGAAACGCCTCTTGCGCTCGCCAGCCGCGCCGCCTGCACACGCGGTTCGTCGGGACCAGACATATCCAGGTTGATCCAGTCTATGCCGTCCAGCATGGCGTCTGTAACCGCCGTCATGCGCATGTCGTCCAGCCAGTGCGAGATGAAGCTGCGCTCGCCATCGGGCAAGACCAGGCATTGGCAGCGGGGGGTGCGGTACCCTGCGTGTTCGGCGACAAAGCGCACATCCAGCAGCGGGTAGCGCGCAAAGACTTCGCGCACAGCCGCGCCCGGGGCGTCCGCGCCCAGGTCGTGCCCAGCCAGGCGAATCGGCAAGCCCCAATTTGCCAACCACAAGGCGCTATTGGCGGCCGCGCCACCCACATTCTCAAATTCGTCGATCACCCAAGCGGACAATTCCCGCGTTGGCAAGCGATCCAAGGCGAGGTAGATGTCGAGGTCAATTTCGCCATAGCAGAGGATGCGCGGAGGGTTCATGGTTGCACCGTGATTTTGTCGGCTATGCGTCACGCGCAATATACTACAATAGTGCGCTGTAAAACTAAATTTTCTGCCACAAGCATCTGGAGTAGAGCAAATTTGAATTTCGGATAAAAAATGGGCGATACAAGTATCGCCCCTGCAAGCATACCTCGTCGGAGACGGGGATTAAATTGGACCCACCTCGACTTCTTCACAGCCGATTCTGCCTTCTTCGCAGATCAGCGCGATACCGCCGCCAGCAAAGCGCGCATCGGGATCCTCAGCTTTGACGACCAGCGTGCCATCAAGATAACCGCTCAACGTATTGCCCTCGACCTTGAGCACAAGCCGATGCGGATTTCCCAGCGTCCAGCCGCCGCCGGCCTCAGCCAATACCGTATCTTCGCCTTCGAGCGTCGACACCAGACGCGTATGCTCCTCATCGCAGAGCAAGGCGTAGTGGCGCTTCATGCCTTGCACGCGCGCGCCCAAGCCGCCAGCCTTGCACATGTGTGGCGTCATGGTGGCGCTGACCTGATAATCGGTCCAATCGCGGCAGCCTTGCATCATCAGCCCGCGCCCTTCGTTCTGGATCAGCCGATAGGTTTCTGGATACCGATCGATGAAAACCATCTTGCCCTTGGCTGCATCCAGCCCGTTGACCCAGGCTTTCTTCCACATCATGCCGCGCATTTTGCGGTCCCAGCGGGTGAAATCGTGCGTGTGCGGGCGTTTCAGGCGGATGTTTGGCGCGCCGTCCCAAGTCAGCCAATCGAGATAAACGCGGCCGCTCGCGCCGCCATCGCCGTTGATTTGAATGCCAACATTGGCGATAGGATAGCCTTCGAGATCCGGCACTTGCCATTCCAGCTCAGCGGTTTTGCCCGCGCCCAAATTCTCCGATGCGCCGAGCAGAACATCCAAGCCGTCTTCATGATTGTAATGCTGCACATAGAGGCTCACATCGACGGCGCTTGCATTCGCGCTGTCAGCGAGCACGCGGGCGCGGATCGTCTGGCCCGAATAGAGCTGCGGGCTGGCGAAGAGATTGTATCCAGGACCCTCGAAGTGCTCGGAAACGGCGGCCGAGGGCACGAAGACGGCTGTGCCAACGCGTCCGACGCGCCCGGGCGCCAGCGCAGCATAATCCAGCGCCAGCAGACGCTCGCCACGATTGCTGAGCTCGGGCGCATGCGCGTTGCTGATTTCAACGACATCGCGCGCTTCGACCGAGTCGTCATTCATAAATCCTTGCACCGCGCCGGGCAGGTCAAAGTGATAGCGGGCACCGCCTTTTGGCGCGATGGGCGTTTGGCCCTGCAGCGCGCGTCCGGTGTTGACCAGGCGAATGGTCTGCGTGACCGCATCCGTAATCGAATTGCCACCATCGGCGGTTGGGATATACAGGCGGTCGGCGACGGGACCGCGGTAATCTGGACCGGTCGATAGCCCTGCCAACCCGTCCTTGATGCCCATCAAGCAGCCGATATTGCCGCTGTTGCAGTCTGTGTCCCAGCCGCTGGTGTTGACGATCATCAACGTCTTCTGGAAGTCGTCATCGCCATAAAGCAGCGACAGAATCATCAGGCCGTGGTTGGGCACCATGTGGCAGTTGCCACCGTAAATATGATAACCGTAGCGCTCGGCCAGCAATTCGCGCCCTTTACGCCAATCCGGCTCTGCCGCATGCCATTCGCGAATATCGTTGATCATGGCGTAAATGATTGAATCGTCCGGAATCA
The DNA here is from genome assembly GCA_022823945.1 of Anaerolineae bacterium. Classification (GTDB taxonomy): domain Bacteria; phylum Chloroflexota; class Anaerolineae; order Aggregatilineales; family Phototrophicaceae; genus UBA6055. The sequence continues at coordinate 51,775 of JAJEBK010000006.1, forward strand.
CCGACAGGCCGGTGTCGATCAGCTTGTTAATATCGGATTCGACGAAGGCTTGCGCTTCCATCGCTGCCAGACATTGCGCGCCATAAACCGCCTCGCCACCATGGCTGACGCTGCCGGCCCGTCCCGCCAGATCCGCGGCGAATTCTGGATTGCCAGGGGCGACCAGCGCCCAGCCGTCAATGAAGATTTGGGCACCTATCTGTTCGGCGACAACCTTGCCGTTAAGCTCAACCGAGCCGCTGAACGGTGGCTCGTAACCTTGTTTGAGCCGCAGGTACGCCGTGTGCTCGGTGGAATTGCCCATGCCGCCCCACCAAAGCACGGTCTGCTCTTCAATGAGGTAGTTCAGCCAGGTCTGGCCGATTTGCGCCGGCGTAATCTCGGGGTCGTAGCCATAATCTTCCAGCGCGCGGATGAAGGTGAAGGTGCCAGAGATGTCGTCATCGGTGACGATCAGCGGGACATTCAGCTTGTCGTGCACATAATAGTTGATCTCGCCCAGATGTTCCGTGATCGCCTCGTAAGACCAGCCTTCAAAGGGGCGGCCGAGGTAAACGCCGATGATCTTGCCCAAAACGCCGGCATAGACCCTTTCCATATAGTCCTTGGGCAGGGGCATGGTTGTCTCCTGTTCTGATGGTTGTGGAATTTGCAAAATCGATCTGTCGTAGGGGCGAGCTACCAAGTCGCCCGTTTCCATCCAAATCGTAGATATTGTGCCTTGTGTTTTCAAATTGCGCCAATGGGCGAGGAAAGGTCTCGCCCCTGTGACGAATCGCGTAATGGGGAACCGCCTAGGTCTTGATGCCGCCCTCGGCCAAACCCTCGATGAACTGCCGCTGCAAAGCCAGGAAGAGCACCATCACCGGGAACAGGATGATGATTGCGCCGGCGCTTGTAAGCGCCCAGTTCGTGTCGAACCGATCCACAAACTTGGCGAAGCTGGTCGTGACCGGGAATCGATTCGGGTCGTGAATGAATGTCAGCGCCAGGGTGTATTCGTTCCAGACGCCCAGGCCGACGACCAAGCCCACGGTCAGGAAGCCCGGTTTCGTCAGGGGCAGCACGATGCGCGTCAGCACCTGGAACTCGTTGGCGCCATCGACGCGCGCGGCATCTTCCAGCTCGCTGGGCAAGTCAATCATGTAGGAGCGCAGCAGGAAGATGGTCAGCGGCGCGTTGCCAGCGATGTAGATAATAATCAGCCCGTGGAATGTGCCGAGCATCTTCATCATGCGCATCTGCACAAAGAGCGGCACAATGTACATCCACACCGGGATGGTCGAGGCGACCAGGAAATACAGCATCAGCAAGTCCGAGCCAGGCGGTCGCTTGCGCGCCAGGGCATAAGCCGCCAGGCCGCCCAGCACCAGTTCCGCCGTGATTGTCGCCACAACATAGATGACGCTGTTGCGCATGGTAATGGCGAAGTCGCCCTCTTCCCAAGCCTCGCGGAAGTTCTCGATGACGATCGTGCGCGGCGGTCCCAGCGGATTCTGCCCGATGTCCAGCTCGGTCTTCAACGAATTGAAGAGCAGAACAGCCAGCGGTATGACGGCGAAGGCGGTCAACAGCAGCAGCACAGTGTGGTTGAAGACCAGCAACTTGCTGCGCTCTTTGCTGCGCCCGCGCTGGAAGACAGTATCGCGCAGCGAAACTTTGCCGATAGCGGTCATATATCCCATCCTCTCCGCCGCAACATGACGAATATCATGATGATGAAACCGGCAAATATGCTGATGACCACGCCTTGCGCCGCGGCGTAACCGGCTTCAAAGCGCTGGAAAGCGTTTTTGTAGAGTTGCGTGGCGATCACCTCGGACGCGCCGCCCGGTCCACCTTGCGTGATCAGCCAGATATAGTCAAATGCCAGGAAGGACCAGATCGCCACCATCATAAACATGAAGAGTACGATTGGTCGGATGCCCGGCAAGGTCACATGGCGGAATTCTTGCCAGCGGTTGGCGCCGTCGATCTTGGCGGCATCATAGAGCACCGGCGGGATGGCTTGCATCGCCGCCAGGAACAAAATCATCAAAAAGCCCCAGAAGTGCCAGTTGTCGATGAAAGCAATGGACATCAGCGCGGTATCCGTGCGACCGAGAAAAGCCACCTCGAAGCCCTCTATGCCCAGCGCCCGCGCAGAAGCGGCGACTATGCCATCTTTGGGGTTGAGCAGGTTCTTCCAGATAGTCGTGGTGACGACGCTGGCCAACACATAGGGGATGAAAAGAATGCTGCGGTAAAGCATGCCGCCGCGTTTGATCTGCGCCAGCATGGACGCGCAGAACAGCGCGAGAATAAAGGGCACTGTCAAGAAAAACAGCATCCACACGATGTTGTTGTTCAAGGACTTGCCAAAGGACTTATCCTCGAACAAGAGCTCGTGGTAGTTGTCCAGGCCGATGAAATTGACATTGGGGTTGATGCCGCCCCAATCTGTCATAGACATATAGACGCCTTGAACTGCCGGAATGGCGACCACGAAAATGTGGATGATCAGCAGCGGCGCTATGAACACCCAAGGGATGATCACATTGCGCAAGAACTTCTTGCGCCAGATCTCGTCGCTGAGCTTTTCGATCACGGTCGTTGGCTTTTGTTGCGTAAGAACCGCCATGTTTTCGCCTTTGCTGGGTGACTGCGGATGGTGGGGAGGCGCCGGCTGCCATATCAAAACAGCCAGCGCCAGCGTACCAATACCTAGCGGAGCGGAATCGGCGGAATATCCCCGGCTTCAAGCTCTTCAGCAAATAGCTCGTTCAAGCCTTCGAGATACTCCTCGACGGTGATCTCGCCGGTCCACACGCGCTCTACCTCTTCGTAGATGTAGACATCGCTCTTGGGCGGCCAGAAAGTCCAGGTGGTATAGCCATAGCGATCATTGGCGGATGCGTCCGACAGATCGGCGTAGACCTTGGCGATGCGCGGGTCAAGCTCGCCCATGACTTCTTCGGAAATGCTGACAGGCGCAGGCCCCTTCAGGCAATTGGTCAGCATCTTGCCTTGCGTTTCGGGCGAGAAGTACCAGGTCAGAAATTGCGCCGCCGCCTCTGGATGCGCGCTGTTGGCGTTGATGGAGCTGGTGTTGCCCATGCCGATTGTGAAGTGATCGGCACCCGTCTTGCTGGGCACAGATACCCAGTTCCAATCCTGCCCGGATTCAGCGTGGTAGGTGGACAAATCGCGGATTGCCCAACTGCCCTCGATGTTCATCGCTGCGGTGCCATCAGCCAGCATCGCCCGCCGAGTCGGTCCCTCGTTGGTGAAGTAGAGGTCAATGCCGCCGCCGTACCAGCCAGCCTGCATGTGCGCGTCCAGGACTTCCATGGCTTCCACCATGCTCTCGTCCGTCCAGGGGATCTGCCCGGTCAGCGCCTTGTAGACATTGTGCGGTCCAGCGATTTGCGTCATGTATTCGCCGACGAACCATTCGTTCGAAGGGCGCCAGCTGGCATTGCCATGCGAGAAGACGGTATAGCCAGCCGCGGCGACTTCTTCGCCCAGCGCATTCAATTCGTCCATCGTTTCTGGCGGTGTCCAGCCGTTCGCCTCGAAGACATCGACATTGTAGTACATCACCAGCGTTTCCAGCTCATCAGAGAGGCTGTAGAGCTGGCCATCGACCAAGCCCAGATCCAGCGCCCAGTCGAAGAAGAAGTCGCTCCAACCCATCGATTCGGCGAAAGTGTCCATGGGCAGGATCAAGCCCGCCTGCGCCATCTCATAGACGAAAGAGGGACCAGGCGTGCGCACGATGTCTGGTCCGCCACCGCCGACCACTGCCGTGCGCGTGGCATTCCAGGTATCAGCTTGCGGAACGATTTCCAGTTGGACAGCCGGGTCGATGTCGTTGAATTCCAACATGATGGGACCCCAACAATCCAGCGTAGAGCCTTCGGCAAACCACAATGTCACAGTCGTGACATCCTGTGCGCCGGCAGCGGAAATTGCGAAGAGTAGAATAGCAAGCAGCGCGAGTATCTTGAGGTGCTTCATAGGGTTCTCCTTATTGCGTGTCGATTTGTGTTGGCAAGAACTTTCGCATGGATTTTCGTATATGGCCTCCTTGAGTCTGCTGGTTTGACCATAACGCGAGTTTGTCTCTGCAACAGGTCAACCGATTCTCTCACCCCTTGCAAAAAGTCACCTGCGCGAATGATAGCGCGAGGCAAGCGAAGTGTGCAAACTAATTGCACATCTGCAAGCGCATAAAATAGTCCAAGTCACTCCAGCCCCGTCCCGGTGATCGCCTGCACATAATAGCGCTGGAAGGGCATCACCAGCAGAATCGGCACAATAGCGGCGATCATCGAACCAGCCAGCAGTTCGTTCCAAATCGTGCCATATTGCCCTACCGCCAGCGAGATCTCCACCTGTACGACGCGCAACTCTTGCCGCGGCGCCACCAGCAGCGGCCAGAAAAACGAATTCCACTGGCTGATGAACATCAGCAAACCCGCCGCCACCAGTACCGGCTTCGAGATCGGCAGCACGATGCTCCACAACACGCGCAACCACGATGCGCCATCCACCCGCGCCGCATCGATCAGCTCTTGCGGGATTTCGGCAAAAAACTGGCGGAATAGGAAGATCACCAGGCTATTTGCCAAGCCCGGCACCAGCAAACCCTGCCAGGTGTTGATCCAGCCAAAATTGTTGATGAGGATATAGCGGGGGATGGCTGTCAGGTCGACCGGCACGAGGAAGGTCAACATGACGATGACCATGAAGAGCGCGTTTTTGCCGCGGAACTCAAAGCGTCCGAAGGCGAATCCCGCCAGGGCGTTGGCAGCGCCGCCCACGAAAACTGTGACAAATGCCAGGAAGAGTGTGTTGGTGATCGACTGCCCGAAGCCGCGCGCAAAGATGTTCTCGTAGGCTTCCAGCGTGAAATCGACCGGCAGCAGCGCCCGCCAGGAGAATGGATAAGCGTATTCAAAGACCTTGTGGTTGGGCGTGAACGAGGCCGCCGCCGCCCACATCAGCGGGATGACGACGATCAGCACGCCGATGATGAGCAGGCAGTAGACCAGCGCCGGCAGCAGATAGGCGCGCAGGGGTTTGCGGTTGCGGCGCGCTCTGCGAGTGACATGAGCATTCATGACAGCCTGCGCCCTCCCTCAGTCCGACCCGCGCAGCACATACAATTCCACGCCAACGATCACAAAGACGATGAGCAGCATCACCGACAGCATAGCCGCCGACGCGCCCAAATCGCCGTACAAAAAACCGCGCCGATAGGTCTCGTACAGAATCAAGTTCGTCGATAGCTGCGGACCGCCTTGCGTCGTCAGCAAGATGGGCGCGAAGAGCAGAAAGTTGGCGACAGTATCGGCCACCAGCACAAATGCCAACACGCGCCGCAGCAGTGGCAGCGTAACCCGCGTGAAAGACTGCCAGGCATTCGCGCCATCGATCTTCGCCGCTTCCAGCACGGGCGGCGGGATATTCTGCAAGCCAGCCAGAATGAACAGACTCCAAAGCGGCACGCCGATCCACGAGGCGATCAGGATGATGGACCACAACGCCTGGTCGGGCGAATGCAAAAAGGGCTGCCGCTCGATGCCCATATTGAACAGGATGCCGTTAATCATGCCTGTGTTCTTGTCCAGCAACAGCCGCCAGACGATCGCCGTTACATTCAGCGAAACCGCCACCGGCAGCAGGTAAATACTGCGAAAGATGCCGATGCCCGGCAAGCGCTGGTTCATCAACATCGACAAACCCAGCGACAGCGCGATTTGCAGCGGGTTGACAACCAGGCTGAAAACAACTGTCACTTGCAGCGATTTCCAGAAGATGGGATCGTTGAAAATGCGCTCGAAGTTGGCGAAACCGGCAAAAACCCGCTCGCCGCTGCGCAGGGAAATGACGAAAGTGCTTTCGACTATGGTGGCGATGGTCGGCAGCAGGTTAAACACCAGCAGCAAAACCAGCGCCGGCAGCAGCAGCAAATAAGGGACGATGCGTTGGCGCATGGTCATGGCGAAAATATCAGACGCCGCTTGATTCAAATGGGCGACACACAAGCGCCGCCCCTACAGATTCGCATTGGATGGGAGTTGAATCACTCCCGATATTTCGCCATTTCGCTTTCGATGCGCTGGACAGCCAGGCTCAGCGACTCGGTTACATCTGCGCCATTGCGGATGTCCTGGAAGGTATTTTGCAAAATCTGCTCGTATTCCAGGAAGCCGACGGTGACAGCGCGCGGGCGCGGATTGACCGTGGCTTCATCGGCAGCCGTGCGCAGATAGCTCATGGGCAGGGCGTCGAATTCGGCTTCGGTGGCGAAGAGCGCCAGCACCGATTGCTGGGCGGGGAAGTCGCCACTGCCATCGCGCCACCATTTTTCAGCGCCCTCGCCAGTCGAGAGCCAGTGCACGAAGCGCGTGGCGGCATCGCGATTTTCTGTATTGGCGTTGACGCCGATGTGCCAACTGCCGGTTGGTGTGGCGGGCACGCCATCGGCAAAGTAGGGATGACGGCTGACGCCCCAGTCGATTTCCAGGTCGGCATTGTTGGCAAAGCGCGGGATGTTCCAGGGTCCGCCCACGAACATGCAGATGTTGCCCGTCTCGAAGATGTCGGCGGGCCAAAATTCCTCGCCCTGGGGCGCGACATTCAACACATTGAACATGTCGTAATAGTAGGTGAAAGCATCGATCCACTCCTGCGAGTTGATGACGCCGTCGACGGTCAAGCCATCTTCGCCAATGGCTGCGCCGCCCAGCGATTCGGGCAGGACTTGCAGCTGATAGATGCGCACCATCTGTTCCCAGATGAAGCCCCAGACATCGGGCGTGCCATCGCCATCGTCGTCAAAGGTCATCTGCTGGGCGATCTCGGCGATCTCTTCCCAGGTCAGGCGGTCGTCTGCGCCCGGCGGCATCAAGCCCGCGCGCTCGAAGCAGCCACTGTTATAGAAAAGCAACTGAGTCGATGTGCTGACAGGCGCAGCATAGAGCGTGCCTTCGTAAGAGCCAGCATTGACAGCCGCCGGCAGCCAATCTTCGACCTCGTCGCCAGTGAACACGGGATCCAGCGGCAGCAGCCAGTTGCGGAAGGCATAGGCGGATACCAGCGGCACATCGACAGAGATGACATCGGGCAGGGGCGAGCGCGCGCCCAAGCGCACCTGAATCTGCGCGAAGAGGTCATTGAAGCCGACCTGCTCCGCTTCTACATTGATGTCGGGGTTCTGCGCTTCAAACTCGGCGATAACATCGTCAACGGGCCAACCCAGCGAGAGCCAGGTGATGGTGGTGACATCCTGGGCGAAGCCCGGCGCGGTAGACAATAGCAATAGCAGGACAAGTAATAGAGCAACCTTCTTTTGCTGCATCGGGGAAATCCTCCTCAGAATTGAATGTCGACAATATGCTAGCGTATTTGCTACGCCTGTCAAAATATTGCTGTGTGGGAATATCGCGGAGCATGATCGTCAAACACAGCGCGTATATCAATCTGGCAAACTTTTGCCGCTCACGAGAGTGGCTGACGAAGACGAGCGCGCTAATTCCCCGCCAGCTTCTTCAGCGCCTCGACCACCGGTATCCAGCGATCCCAGCCCCGGTCGCGATAGCCCTCCGCCTCGCTGATGCCCATGGGACCATCCTCATGGCTGTCGCCACCGAAGGCGTGCAAAACCCGCTCCCAACGCTCGACATGCGGCGTGCCATCGGCCTGCTCTTTAATGTAGCCTTTGATATCGTTTATCAAGCTGTCCGGCACTTTGTAGGGCGCGGGCACGGCTGTATTCGTAGGCACGGGCGTGTTTGTTGGAACAAGTGTGTTTGTCGGCGGCGGGATTGGCGTATTGGTCGGTGGTGGAATTGGCGTGTTGGTCGGTGGCGGCACGGGTGTATTCGTTGGCACAGGCGTATTGGTCGGCGGCGGGATTGGCGTATTGGTCGGCGGCTGCAACTGCGTCAGCGCGTCCACCACACCCTGCCAGCGCGCCCAG
>JAJEBK010000021.1 GCA_022823945.1 Anaerolineae bacterium
CGAGGTAGTCTACAATCAGCTACGACCGCATAGCGCTCTAGGCTACAAGACGCCGGCAGAAACCGAGGCGCAGTGGCAGCAGCAAAACTCCCTCAAAGTTTCTGAGATTTTGTGTCCAATAAAATAGGACCATTACACCCACCCCCCAACCCCCTCCCCGAAGCATCAGGGAGGGGGAGCGCATTCAGAGAAGATGAATTCTGATGCTCGATTTCTTACAGATTAGCAATAATCGCACAGGTTTCTCGACGAGTCACCCTTCTCCATTGATATGCGGAAGGGCCGGGGATGGGGTAGAAAAAATGTTCAGCCCTCAGCTGACCAGTCGGGGGGACTGAGGGGGGTAAACGAAGCGGCTCTGTGGTTAAATGGCGCGCAAGAATTCGCCAGCCACAGGAAAGGACCGCCATGCCCATCAGCCTGAGCCCAGGACGTTATCGCGGCTTGAAAAATGTCAGCTCGCTCGATGCTGATACCTTTGGCATCGTGGCTTTTGATCAGCGCGGCAGCTATCGCAAAATGATGGGCGCCGACGCCAGTTATGCGCAGCTTTGCCAGGTCAAAACCGAGATCATTGACGCCTTGTCGCAGTCGGCCAGCGCTGTGTTGACCGACCCGACCTATGGCATGGGCGCGGCGCTGCGCATGAGTCCGCGTGCCGGCTTGCTGCTGGCTTTGGAAAAAAGCGGCTACAGCGGCGATTCCAGCTATCGCAAAACCGAGCTTATCCCCAGTTGGACTCCACAGAAGATCCGCCAGGCTGGCGCGGACGCCGTCAAATTCATGGTCTATTACCACCCGGAAAGCGGCGCGCTGGCAGACGAGCTGGAAGCGCTGATCGGCAGCGTGGTCGCCCAGTGCCATGCCTGCGACCTGCCCGTATTCCTGGAGCCGATGTCGTATAGCCTGGATGCGGCGGTATCCAAAGACAGCGCCGAATTTGCCGAGACGCGACCGGCTGTCGTCATCGAGACAGCGCGCCGACTATCGCGCACTGGTGCCGATATGCTCAAGCTGGAATCTCCGCACGATATTGTGCACAATCAGGACGAAGCCGCCTGGCAAGCCGCCTGCGAGCAGGTCAGCGCGGCATCGGCTGTGCCTTGGGTGCTGCTTAGCGCCGGGGTCGACTTCGCGCAATTCGAGCGGCAGCTGCGGGTGGCATGCGCTGGCGGAGCGAGTGGATTCCTGGCCGGGCGCGCCATTTGGAAAGAGGCCGCCACCATGTCCAGCACTGGGCGGGCAGACTTTCTGGCGGGCGTGGCGGCGCGGCGTCTGGATGCGCTGCTGGAGATCGCTGCGCGGGAGGCTCGTCCCTGGAGCGACTTTTATGTCGCGCCGAAATTTGATGCGACTTGGTACGAGACCTACACGCCATGTTGATCATCGCCAGCCACAACGGGGCAATCGGCATCCACCAAGCCATGGCTGCTCTAAAAGGCGGCGGCAGCGCCCTGGACGCGGTGGAGACAGGCACGCGCCTGGTCGAAGCCAATCCCGACGAGCATTCTGTCGGCTACAACGGCTATCCCAACATCCTGGGCGAGCTCGAGCTGGACGCCAGCATCATGCATGGGCGGACGCTGGATAGTGGCGCGGTGGCGGCGATGCGCGGGTTTCCCTATGCGATTTCGGTGGCTCGACAAGTATTGGAGCGCAAACTGCCGCATGTGCTGCTGGCTGGCGAGGGTGCCGAACGCTTCGCCCGTGAGATCGGCGCGGAAGAGCGGGACGAGATGCTCACGGACGCCGTCAGGCAGGCTTGGAGCAAAGGGTTAGCGCCGACCCGTCTGTCGGAAAGGCTTTTGGCGCAGGCCTTGCCGGACCTGCCGGAAGACGCTCCCCTGCTGGGCCTGGTCAAGTTGGCCACCGATCCTGAGCGCGTGGCGGGCACGGTCAACTTCATCGCCATCGACAGCAGCGGCGATATCGGCAGTGGCGTCAGCACCAGCGGCTGGGCTTGGAAGTATCCAGGGCGCATCGGCGATTCGCCTATCATCGGCGCGGGGAATTATGCCGACAATCGGTATGGGGCTTGCGCGTGCACGGGCATGGGCGAAATGGCCATTCGCGCGGGGACGGCTCGCAGCGTCGTCCTGTATCTGCAGATGGGCATGACGCTGGAAGCAGCGGCGCATACAGCCATGCGCGATTTGCGCGATCTGGGCGGCGACTACATCGGCGGCATGAACCTGATCGCGCTGGACAGGCACGGCGAACATATCGGCTTGTCGAGCGAGGCCGGACGCAAATATATTGTTCAGACGGGCGATATGGCGCAACATGCCGAGAGGCAACGTGGCCTGGTGGAGCTGCCGCGGCGTTGGGGCGGAGCAGGGCGGGACTGAGCCCCGATTCCCTTGGGTGTCATCCTAGCCATCGGCATTGCGCTTGGCGCTGCGACGGAGTGGTATGCTTCCCGCAAGCGAGACACCGACATGGAAAGCGCCTGACAAACTCCACCAGTACAGATCGGGCGCAAAGCTGTCATTCCCTGCGACGCGCCGCAAAAAGGGGAAAGCGATGGTGTGATGGTGTAAGGCACGGAACGGTGAATGACCATTTGCAGGCCAGACGCCGTTCCGGAGCGCCAAGCAGCTATGATGCGGGAATCATTGATGGAACGCCTTTGACAGTAGCAACTCTGTCATTCTGGCGATTCCGCTACAGCCGAGCTCAAACCTCTAGTTCGTCCAGAACGAGGACGTTAATGTCCTGGAGACGTCGGAAGTCTCTGTCGTTGGTGAGGATTGTGTCGCAGCCTGACTTTATTGCAGTTGCGGCATGGATTGCATCAGGCGTCCGAAACGCGTAACGGGCGCGAATTGCGCCTGCCGTGATCGCAATGTCTTTTGTGACCGAGACCAATGAGCATTGATTATTCGACACGAGAACATCATGGTACTCTTGCGCAAGATCCGTATTGCTCGACCTCAAAGGCTGAACAATGAGTTCAGTTATGGTGATAGCTGAGGTAACCACTTGCAGAGGCGTCGACTCAATCAACTCGAAGATGCGAAACATCTTCGTGAAGTAATGCTTATGCTTCTCGACTAAATAGATGAAGGGCGAAGTGTCTACGGAGATGCGATTAGCGCTCTGCAGAGCGGTACTGATATTCAAGTCGCCTGATCCCACTCATCACGCAACTCATTGATATAGGCGTCGGTGTCAATTTTCTGCCATACTTCTTTGCCCAAGCCGGCCAACTCAAGCAGGCTGCGCGTGGGCTTTTGGTCATCTTTTGCCACAAGGTCATGCAGCGATCTAAGCAATTCCTTGCGTTCAAGTGGGCTAAGCGCTTTGGCCTGCCGCAAGACTTCAGAGACCGTCATTGCCCAGTTTCCCATAGTCTATCATTCTGATTATAACACCTCCGCCTGGCATCAATCCAGCTCTTTTCATTGTCGGCGCTTCTGCAACTTTCATTATGAGTTGCGCATTCCCATATTCGTTGCCATCGCGAATATACGCTAGAATACTCGCCACCAATCACGAGAACAGGATCGGCGATGGTAGACTGTCCCACTGTGATAGCCATCTTCGGCGTAACCGGCGACCTCACCCGGCGCAAACTGCTGCCGGCGCTATACAGCAATTTCATCAAGGGACGGCTGCCCGAGCCGCTGCATATCGTGGGCGTGGGACGGCGCGACTGGACAGACGCGACGCTCATCGACCACACGCGCCAGTCGCTGCACAATTATGCGGCGGGCCCTGTTGACGAGGCGGATTGGTCGCGCTTCCAGTCCACTTTGTCCTATTGCAAGGTCAACCTGCCCCAGCCAGATACTTATGCACGGCTGCAGCATGACCTGGATGCCATCGACGGCGGCTGTGGCAATCGCTTGTATTATTTGTCGATCGCGCCGGCATTTTATCAAGATGTGGTCGTCAATCTGGGCAGGCTGGGCTTGGCAGAAGAGCGCGAAGGCTGGCGACGCATCGTCATCGAAAAGCCATTTGGTTATGACCTGGGCACAGCGCAATCATTGAACCGCGCCTTGCACGCCGTCTTTGACGAATCGCAGATTTATCGCATCGACCACTATCTGGGCAAAGAGACAGCGCAGAATATCTTGTTCATGCGCTTCGCCAATACCATCTTCGAGCCAATCTGGAATCGCAGCCATATCAGCAATGTGCAGGTGACGGTTGCCGAGACGGTGGATGTGGGCACGCGCGCTGGCTATTATGACGAGTCGGGCGTGGCGCGCGACATGATGCAAAATCACATGCTGCAGCTGCTTTCGTTGATCGCCATGGAGCCGCCAGCCGCCTTTGACGCTGCGGCGCTGCGCAACGAGAAGGTCAAGGTCTTGCAAGCGGCTCGGCCCGTCATGCTGGCAGATACCGTGCGCGGGCAATATGCGGGTTATCGGGAAGCGGAGGGCGTCAAGCCGGCTTCAAATACGCCGACCTTCGCCGCGCTGAGATTGTTTATTGACAACTGGCGCTGGAAAGATATCCCTTTTTATCTGCGCAGTGGCAAGGCGCTGCAGCAGAAGACCACCCAGGTCAACATCCAGTTCAAACGCCCGCCCAACAGCCTGTTTGAGTTGACAGAAAGTGGCGATTATTCGCGCAATATGCTGTCCATCTGCATCCAGCCGGACGAAGGCATTCATCTGACTATCGAAGCCAAAATCCCCGACAAGTCCATCGCGCGCTCGGCGGATATGGAGTTGCATTACAAGCATGCCTTCCGCGTCGACAACTTGCCCGATGCCTACGAACGCTTGATTTTGGACGCCATCAATGGCGATGCGCAGCTCTTCATCCGCAGCGACGAGATCGAAAGCGCCTGGCGCATTATCGACCCGATCATTGAGGGCTGGGAGAGTGACCCGCAGGTGCCGCCCATGCAGATGTATGATGTGGGCAGTTGGGGTCCGGCTGCGGCTGACGACCTGCTTTTGCGCGACCAGCATCTGTGGCGCATCAGCTGCTTGCACGACGAGCAGTGAGCCCTCAAGTTGGCGTCCTCGCAGGGGCGAGGCGGAGATTCGCCAGTTAATGCCACAGAGGCACAGAGACACAGAGATTCGATTTGTGCGTTTGGGGCAAGGGGCTGGGAGCCAGTTTGTCAACTCCACTAAAATCATCACTCCCGAATAGGTAGTGTCCTGTCGGAGGCAAATCACTACATGAACACAATGAATTACGAATTCAACTCGCGCCGTTCCATGATCTCCGCGCGGAGAGGCATGGTCGGGGCGAGCAATCCGCTGGCTGCGCAGGCTGGGTTGAACATCCTGCGCATGGGTGGCAACGCAGCCGATGCGGCCATCGCGACCAGCGCAGTCATGAATGTGACTGAGCCTGGCTCTTGCGGCATCGGCGGCGACTGCTTCGCGTTGTATTATGATGCGGCCAGTGGGAAGGTGAGCGCCCTCAATGGCAGCGGACGCGCCCCGGCGGACCTGTCGCTGGATGTGACTCGCGCGCTGGGCTGGCAGCGGATGAACCCTTTCCATGCGCATTCGGTGACTGTGCCCGGAGCCGTGCGCGGCTGGCACGACCTCTTGCAGCGCCATGGCACGATGAGCCTGGCGGATGTGCTGGTCGATGCCATTCACTACGCAGCCGATGGCTATCCGACCGCGCCCGTGGCTGGCACGCTCTGGCAGCGCAATGAAGCCTTTCTGCGCAAAGCCGACAACGCCGAAGATTACCTGCCCGATGGCAAGCCACCGCAGCCTGGACAAATTGTGCGCCTGCCGGGACTGGCACAAACATTGCGGGCGATCGCCGAGGGCGGTCCCGATGCCTTCTACACCGGCGCGGTCGCCGAGAGCATCGTGAACTCGCTGGCGGCTCGGGGCGGCTTGATGAGCCTGGACGACCTGCGCGCGCACGAATCGACCTGGGACGAGCCGATTCACAGCAATTATCGCGGCATCGAGGTCTATGAATGCCCGCCCAACGGGCAGGGTTTGACGGCGCTGATTGCCATGAATATCGCGCGCGAATTTGAACTGGGCGAGCTGGCTTGGGATTCGCCGGGGCGCCTGCACCTGATGGTCGAGTGCATGCGGCTGGCTTGGGCGGACGCGCACGAATATATCGCCGACATGCGCCGCGCCGATGTGCCGGTCGAGCAGTTGTTGAGCCGTGACTATGCCAAAAGCCGCGCTGCGCTGGTGTCGTCGGCGCGTACATTGGAGCCGCCGCCGCTTGCGGGAGACTTGCCCGGCCGCAGCGACACGATTTACCTCAGTGTGGTCGATGGCGCGGGCAACGCATGCAGCTTCATCAAGAGCCTGTACATGGGCTTCGGCGTGGGCATCGTGGCCAAAGGCACGGGCGTCTGGCTGCAAAATCGGGGCGCGGGCTTCTCGCTGCAAGCAGGCCACCGCAACTGCCTGGCGCCGGGCAAGCGACCGTATCACACCATCATCCCGGGCTTGGCATTGAAAGACGGGGCGCTGTGGGCGAGCTTCGGCGTGATGGGCGGTTTCATGCAGCCGCAGGGGCATTTTCAGGTGCTGAGCGGGCTGGTGGATGACGGCTTGAATCCGCAAGAGGCGCTGGATCGTCCGCGCTGGATGCTGCAGGATGGCCTGCCCGGCGGCGACCTGCTAGTGGAAGAGGGGCTGCCATACGAGACGCTGGCGGCGCTGGCGAGCATGGGGCATCGTCTCGTGCCGGTGAGCGGGCTGCGGCGTGGCATCTTCGGGCGCGGGCAGGTGATTCGCGCTGTGGATGGCGTCCTGCATGGCGGCAGCGAGCCACGGGCGGACGGGCAGATGGCGGCATTTTGAAGCGGAGAGTTGAAATGCTCGAACAGCCTCATCCCCCAGCCCCCAAAATGAGGGAAGGGGAGCAATGCCCGAAGAACCTGTGGGTCGTAGGGACGAGGCGACGACTCGCCCGCATCCCGCGGCTACTTCGTCCAAAATGATGCAGCTCGGTCAAAGCGACGAAAAATCCCTCCCCCATAAAGAGGTAGGGACTTAAAAACGTAGTAGCGCTCCCCTTCCCTCATTTTGGGGGCAAGGGGCTGGGGGATGGGGGCAGGGTTGCCAACTCCACAATATCACCACTCCCATGAATAATTTGACAGCGGCGCACCTTTAGTCTATGCTTCGCTTGTAGAAATGCGCTTACACTGCTTCTGAGGATTTGATCATGGTTGCCTGCCGTGTACCGCGACATGTATTGTATTTTCTCCTGCCGCTTCTTGTCATCGCTGTGCTAATCAGCGGCGGCGCGGCGCGAGCGCAGAACCCCACTCCCACGCCCTATCCAGCCAATTTCAAAGTCCAAATCTATGATATCACGCATAACAGCGCAAGCGTCTATTGGGGCTGGTTCAGCAACTATCTTCAGCAGCAGGGATTTAAGCCCAAATATGTCCGTCATAGTGATTTTGTTAGCGAACATGGCGACCGCATCTATCACAATTATGCTATGCCGACGCCAATCTCATGGGATTACAAATACCTTTGGGGCTGGGATAGTGAAAAGAAGAGTTGGGAAACCCGTATCTTTCAGCCCAACACCCGCTACAGCTTCACTTTAGAAATAGTGGACGAAAATTACGAGAATGCGCAGACCGTTGAAGTTGACTTCACGACAAAAGCGGCGCCCAGCAGCGGCTCCGCGCCTACTTTCACCATCCAATCCA
>JAJEBK010000052.1 GCA_022823945.1 Anaerolineae bacterium
CCACGAATGATTTCCAGCACGATCCTGACTTTCGTCTCCGGTGTGTACTTGCGATGCCTTCCCATAGGGCTGTCTCCGTCCCTGTGCATCCAGTATACTCTCTTTACTAGGTGTCCAGTTTTTCGGGACCACTACACCCCAACCCCCGGCCCCTTCCCTCAGAACGAGGGCAAGGGAGTTTTCAGCGAAGTCAACAGGTTTTGAAGCCCCTCCCTCATTTTGGGTCGCGTAGACACAGACCGCCGGGAAGGGGTTTGAGGTGGGGGCAAAGCAAGGGCTACAATACGGGCGAACCTCATCCCAAGCTCGCGGAGCCTGATTTGCGACCGTTGATCACCCTCTTGCTGCTCGGACATGCGCTGCTGGTTGCCCAGGCGCAGCCTTCAGAAGCGCTGGCTGCCGCCTATCATGCCGCTGCTCCTTTCATCAATGCAGCAACGCCGCCCCGCGTGACCTTGCTGCGCGAGGTGCCGACGACCGCCCTGGGCTGCGAGCTGGTGGCTGGCTTGCCATTGGCGCAAGCGCTGGATGCCTGGCGCTTCGACTTTCCGACTGTAGCTGGCGATTTCACCGTATACACTTCGGTCGATGGCCATCTGACGCAGCTATGTGACGCCCGTGTGCCCAACCTCGGCGCTGGATTGATCCCGCTCGTCAACCAGCCAGACAGCGCCGCAAGTCCCAATCAAGACGCAAGCTGCTGGCTGCGCGCGAATAGTGATGGGCTAAATGTGCGCGAGGCACCGTTGGGAAAGGCGGTGGCAAAGATCGACCGCTTGCAGCAGCACAAGGCGCTGGGCAGAAACGAGGTGGGCGACTGGCTCTTCTATCGAGAAGGCTGGGTGATGCGATTGGCAGTCCGGTTGGCGGGCAATTGCGACGAGTTGCCAGCGCTCGACCCGACTGTTGCAGCCAGTGGCGTGGTTCACTTCTGTCCAGCTGGATATGCGGATTTTTTGCCGCCGCGCATCAACATCGGCATCAGGACTGCACGCAGCGCCTCACAGACCTTCGCCAATCGCCTGCGCGCCAGCCCACAGCCCGATGCGCCGCTGATCGCCGAGATTCCCCCGCGCAGCATCCTGGACAGTGTGCTTGATGGGCCAGCTTGCCAAGACCGCTATATCTGGTGGCAGGTCGCTGTGGCCGGCCAGATCGGCTGGACAATCGAAAGCGACAGCCTCGCCAATTTTTATTATCTGGAGCCCTATCAGCGGCCAGCGTTGCGCCCGCATACACCCGCCAGCCAGCCGCGTCCACCGACTTTGCGCCGCATCGACAAGCCCGGCGCGCCTATCGACACCATCGCTCTGCTGGAGATTGAAGGGGCGAGCGGTGTCGCTTTTTCGCCGGATGGATCGCTGCTGGCTGTTGCCGGCGCAACGGGCGCGGCCTTTTTCAGCCTGCCAGATATCGCGCCGGTCGGGCACGACGCAGTCTTTGCAGATAGCGGCAACCTGCCGAGCAATTGGCTGACACAGTCGCTGGATACACTGGCCTGGTCACATGGCGGCGACAAACTGGCTGTCAGCCGCGGGCGCGAATTGCAAGTGTGGCAGCCAGCTGCGGGAAGACTGGCGCTGCATTTTCGCTTTCCGTATAAACTGCGCAGCATCGCCTTCAGCCGCGACGATCAGTGGCTGGCAGTGACGGGCGCGTCCGCCAGCGCACAGCACAGCGCGTTGTGGATCTATGACCAGCATGGCGATCTGGCGCGGTCACTGCCGTTGGTTGGCGCGGGCTCCCCACCGACTGTCATCGCCGCTCCCGAAAGGGGTCCGGGCGACTTTCTCTACAGCAGCGCCGACAAACTTTTCGTGCTGACAGTCAATGCTGGGCAGCCACGGGCAATGTATCAGTTGGCGGGCGTGCAGCAACGAGCCTTTGACCTATCTGCCGATTCGGCAGGCGTTTCGCTGATGGCGCTGGCGCTGGGCACGCAGGGCATGGGCTGGCTGGCGCTGGTCGATGGGGTAAATGCCGCTGCGCCGGGCAGAACCCTGCGGCTGGATGCGGACGACCTGGCTTTCAGTCCCGATAGGCGCTTCTTGGCTGCCACAACATCAGACCGCGTCTTCGTGCTGGGCACAATCGACTGAGCATTTTCGGGCTGGGGGCTGGCGAGCATTTTCGCTAGCATACGCGCATGCCCAAATCCTTGACCGTCGTACCCATCCCCGCGCCTGTGCAGACCGAGCCATTCGATCTCTGCGCGACCCTGCTGGGCTGCCTGCGTGCGGCTCGCGAGACTCTGCGGGATGGCGATGTCGTCGCCGTTTCCAGCAAATACGCCAGCATCGCAGCCGGACGCGTGCGCAACTTGACCGATGTAGCGCCTAGTCCGCGCGCGCATGAGTTGGCTCGCCGTTTTGGCATGGACGCGGCCATCGCCCAACTGGTCGTCGATGAAGCCGACCATATCTTCGGCGGCATCGAACTGGGCTTCCTGCTGACAGTCAAAGGCGGCGTCATCTCGCCCAACGCGGGCTTGGACCGCTCGAATATCCCCAGCGGGCAGGTGGTGCTGCTGCCATCTGACCCTTTTGCAACTGCCGAGTCCATCCGCGCGCAGCTGCAAACCGAGGCGGGCTGCCGACTGGGAGTGCTGCTCAGCGACAGCTGGCTGATGCCGGGCCGCTTTGGCACAACTGGTGTGGCCATCGCTATGGCCGGTTTTCAGCCCATCCGCGACGAACGTGGCAAAAGCGACCTGTTTGGCAACCCGATGGCGGTCACGCAAATTGGCATGGCTGATGCGCTGGCGGTCTGCGCTCAGGTTGTGATGGGCGAACGCGACGAAGCCACGCCATTTGCCATCGTGCGCGGTGCCGATGTACAGTTGAGCGATGCGCCACTTTCCACAAACGATGTCGCCATTCCCTGGCGGCATTGCATCTATATCGAGTCACTCACAGTGGGCATGCTGCCGGCCGACGAGACTTGTGCAAAGTAGACAGATTCGCCAGCTTGTCATTTGACGAAGGCATAAAGCCCGCTTAAACTTGGAGTAACTTGAGTGGGGACAAGCGCGTCGTGATGTGGGAAGCGTGCACAAATAAATCGCCCGGCCCGAGCGCGGTGCAGCCGAGAAAGCTGTGGCGCGTTTTTCTTTTCCAGCCAGCGCAGGTGTCGTAATAGAAAGGATGGATATGGACGCGAGCATGATCAACAAAATCCAGAAAGCCAGCGCCTATGCCAGCGAGCCCGAGCGCGCCACTTTCAACAGCCTCTGCCTACGATTCCAGGGTGCCAACAGCGAGTATGTCGTCGAATTGGATGGCGATGGCTGGTCCTGCAGTTGCCCCGGCTTCCAGCGGTACGCCATCTGCCCGCATATCATGGCGCTGGAAAGCATCTTCAAGCCCTTGTTAAAACGGAAACCCTTGCCCTATGCGCCCGGGCAGAATATCGTCAGCGATGTCAAAAAAGCCAAACGCTATGCCCAGGAGCGCGATCGCATCCAAATCCTCAGCTTTGATTGCACATTCGAGGGCTACAACAAGACCCACTTCATCACTTATGACGAAGGCAACTGGACGAGCACGGCTTCTTTCTTTGCCCAGCGCGGCGTCTGCAGCCACACCATGGCGCTGGAGAAGATTTTGAAGGGCTTCGTGGAGCCAGCGCGGATGGCTGTCGCCCCGTGAGTTGACAGGGCTGTTTATTCAGCAGGTTCTGCCGTCGCATCGTCTTCGCCTGTTTCTTCAGCGTCGTCCGCCGGCAGGCGAGGATCTCCCACTGCGACTTCATAAACCGCCTGCCAGGCTTGATAGCTCGTGAAGACGGCATTGCGCTCGGCCAGCGCGCCAGCCGCATCATAGATATTCCGATACACAAGCACATCCGCGCCCGGCACCGACCAGTCGATCTGGCGAATCTGCCCGAGCCGCAGGTCATCGGCAGCGATGTACAAATCGGGCGGGGGCGGCACGATATCATCAACGATGGGCGGCTCGATGCGGGTCGCCCAGTGCCGCGTGCTGTAGATGCGGAATTGCAGCGCATCGTCCGCAGGCAGGAACGAGCTTTCGATCAACAGGTGATAGGGCGTATTGTTGCGGAAGCGCAGGTCGACAGTCGGCTGCCAGATCGCCGCGTCCAAGCCCGGTCCCGCGCCGGCATATTCATAATAGCCCACGCGATAGCCATGGCTGTGCCGCTCCGTGATGGCATAGCCGCCGCTGAATGCCGCCCGGTACAGGGTGGTGCTGACCTGGCAGATGCCACCGCCGATGCCCGTAACTGTTGCGCCACCCAGGATGACATTGCCTTCCAAATAACCTGCCGCCGCGGTGATTTCGCCCAGGCTCTGGTTAAACGAGAACTCGTCGCCCGGCGCCACCACGATGCCGTTCAGTTGGCTTGTGCCCAGCCCGATATTGTCGCGCCGGTTTTGCTCGCTGCCCCAAAAATAGGTCGTCGCCTGGGAAACCAGCTCGCTTATGCCCAGCTCGTCAGCGGTGGAGGCTTCGTGAAAGCGCGGCGGCAGCGGCAGAAACACCATGTCGACGCGGCGATTATCCATTGAAAATACGGCAGCTTCCAACCGGCGCAGAGTCTCGGCTACATCCAGGATTCGCCCGCTGGACGAAGGCGTCAGCGCATGCAGTTGGCCCGTCGCCGGGGTAAAGTCCAGGCGGCTGTCGACAGGCGCGCTTTCCAGGCTGGGCGCAAGCGACTTGAGAAAGGGGCGGAAGGCGCTCAGGTCGACTTGCACAGCAAAGCGCATTTCACCATCCACCGGCTGCAATTGTACCGAAAGCGCATCGCGGATTTGCGCGGGCGTTATCAGCCAGGGCGACAGCGGATCGCCATTGGGACGCGTGCCAAAGAGCTGCAGCGACGCAGACAAGGCGGTCTGGACGCGCCTCGCCGCCTCAGTCACATTCCAGGCGCGGGGCGGGCTTTCATGCACGACCAGGGGGATCGCCCCGCCCTGCCCGGCCAGCACAGCAGCGCGCAAGTGTCCCAGCGTCGCCGCAATATCCAGCCACTGGCTGCTTTCGCCGATATGGATGGCGACCTGCAAGCCCTCAATGCGCAAGCTGGCATCCCGGCGCGGACGGTTGATCTCGTTCGCCAGACCACGCAAAAGCCGCAGAGCGACCGCTTCGTCAAAGACATAGCGCAGAGGCAGATCAATGCCATCCAGCCAGGCGCGCGCGATGTCTTGCAGGTTTTGCCGCGCATCATCACCGTGCCCGATGCGAAATGCCTGCTCCGCCAACTGCTCAGCCGGCAAGCGGAAACCCACTTCAAGCGCCGATGCCATCCGGTTCCAATCGTCATGCTGAAAGGTGTAAAGGACTGTTTCGGCAGCGCCATAGTGGTTTGTCAAAGCCTCAACTGCCTGCGCGCGGGTCAGCCCATCCAGCACGACTTCGCCCACCCGGATACCCGGCGCGATGCGGTCTGTCAATGCGCTCTGCACAGCCGCCAGCCCACCCGCCAGCAGCAAAGCCAGCAATGTCAGGCCGATCAGCGTCAGGATGGCTGCGCGCAGCAGACGCACCAGCAGTGGACCGCGAGGCGAGTGCAGCGCGGGCATCAGGATTTGGCGTATAGCGCGACTTCGTGGCAGGGTATGGGTTTGGGCGGCTCGCCACAAGAAGTTTGGCGCGGCAGAGACAGGCTTGTGCGCACAGCCGCCGTATAAGCAGCGCCGCGGACATCGACGAAATGTACGCGCTGTTCGCCATCTTCCATCCGTTGTACATCATGCAGCTGCAATTCATCAATGCGATATTTGCGCGCCAGCTCGCGGATGAGGGCTTCTGCCGCGCCGACAGCTTGATGCGCCGCATTATCCAGTCGGTGCCCGGCATAAGCGCTGCGCCCGCGATATTTGTGCGTGAGCAGATACCCCGCGCGGTGATTGGTCACGATGGCTTCCGCATCAACGGGGTCGATATGCCCATAGGCGACGCCCTGCGGAAAAGCCAACAGCGTCGCTGCCAGACGATGCCCGCCCAGATGAGTCGTTTGCCAAACGCGGTCTTCGCCAGCATGCGCCACCAATTGTTGATAAACTGGCGCGCCATAAACCGCGCAGCAGGGGTCGTGCCGGCCGTTGGTGCAGATGGCGTATAGCTCGTCAACCTCGGTCATGGACCGTCCATTGATCACAGGCCTGTCGCCAGCTGCCAGTCCTTCCATATCCAGGCTTAGCAGCTCGGCATACTCGGTCAGTTGCGTCTGAAAGAGTTGGGGCTGCGCCTGGTTGGTCCTCGCGATGAAGACATGCCTGTCGTTGCGGCTCGGGCGGCGGACGAAGAGGATTTTCATCCGTGGCAAGGCGCTCAAGTGGCGCAGGATGCCCGCGAATTCGCCTGTTTTGGCAGCGGATTTGACCGTATCATGCCGCCAGCCGCCCTCGTCTGCCAGGCTGCATTCGATCAAGAAAAAGGTATCGGTTGGCTTGAAAGTGCCCGCCAGCATTTCTTCTGCTGCGCGCGACTCTTCGGCGCAGGATAGTGTACTCTGCATAATCATGCCTCTTTGCGTCTGTTGTGCTGCGCATCGGCTGATTTAACCACAGAGCGGGCGATGGCACAAATGCCCTAAGCGGCAAGCAGGATAGATAGGCTGGAAAGCGAGCCTGCGCTAAAATTGGGCGACGATGCGCGGGGAGGAGACTTTGCATGTCCAACTTGTCCATTCGCCAACTGCGGCTGAAGCGGGGCGGCAAATCTGTCCTGCACGATATCTCGCTGGAAGTGGCAGAGGGCGAGCTGTTGGTGGTCATCGGGCGCAGTGGCAGTGGCAAGAGCTCTCTGCTGCGCTGCATCAATCGGCTGAACGACATTGAAGCGGGCACGATCCTGTTGGATGGGCGCGACATCAACGATCTGCCCGTGACTGAGTTGCGGCGAAAAGTCGGCATGCTCTTTCAGAAGTCGACAGCTTTTGAAGGCAGCGTGGCGGACAACATCGGCTTTGGCGCGCGCCTGCACGGTCAAACACTGGCTCGCAAAGCCGTCCTGGAGCTGATGGCGCAAGCATCGCTCGAAGCACAGCTGGTGGACGAGCCAGCCTCAAAGCTTTCTGGCGGGCAAGAACAGCGCCTGGCTATCGCGCGGGCACTGGCGCTTTCGCCCTCGCTGTTGCTGCTGGACGAACCAACCTCGGCGCTCGACCCGATCGCAACTAAAGGCGTGGAAGAGACTCTGATGCGATTGCGCAGAGAGACCAATTTGACCATGATCTGGGTATCGCATTCGATAGAGCAGGCTCGTCGCGTGGGCAGCCGCGTGCTGCTGCTGGAAGGGGGCCGTGTCCTGCGCGTCGATAGCGTTGACAAGATGCTCGACCCCGAAACAGGCGACAAACGCGCGCTGGCATTTGCTGGCGGCGACGAAGCGGGCATGCACGGAAACTAAGCGGCACCAAGCAGATTCTACCCCTTCGGTCTCCCCGACAGGTCAGCTGGGGACAGGCCAGGTTTCCATGGGCGCGCATGTGAGGGTCTACCCCACCCCCGGCCCCCTCCCCGAAGCATCAGGGAGGGGGAGCGCATTCAGAGACGCTGAATTCTGGTGCACAATTTTTAACAGATAAGCAATAATCGCAAAGGTTTCTCGACGAGTCTCCCTTCTCCATTGACATGGGGAAGGCCGGGGATGGGGTAGAAAAAACTGTCCTGTCCTCAGAACAGGTCAGGGGGAGGCAAAACCCGTGCGGACACTATCAACATGAAGCAGGCAAGATCACGGGTCCGGGGATGAGGCGACTGTGGGCAGTTGCCTGCCCGCCAGCGCTTCCAGCCATTCGCGATCATCTTCGGTCAGCGGCGCGCTTTTCAGCAGTTCGGGCCGGCGTAGCCAGGTGCGTAACAGTGCTTGCCGACGTCGCCAACGCGCCACTTCGGCATGATGACCGCTAGTCAATATGGCCGGCACAGCCAGGCCTCGATAGGTATGTGGGCGTGTATAATGCGCCCCTTCCAGCAAGCCATCGGCATGGCTGTCGCGGTCAGCCGCGCCTTCTGCGCCCAGCACACCGGGGATCAGCCGCACAACCGCGTCTATCAATACCAGCGCCGCCAATTCACCGCCCGTCAGCACATAGTCGCCGATGCTGATTTCGTCCGTAACGGCGAGCTGACGCACGCGCTCGTCGACGCCTTCGTAATGCCCGCAGACCAAGACGAGCTGCGGCAGTTGTGCTAGCTCCGCCGCCACCGGATGCGTCAACAGCCGACCCTGTGGCGAGAGCAGGATAACCGGCGTTGCGGTTGATGGGCGCACCGCTTCGATCGCGCGCACCAGCACATCTGGCTTGAGGATCATGCCGCCGCCGCCGCCATACGGTGTGTCGTCAACCTGGCGATGTTTGTCCGCCGCATAATCGCGGATGTCGTGCGCGCAGAACGTCAGCAGCCCACGGTCTTGCGCTTTCCACATCATGCTGGCGTTCATGACAGAATCGAACATCGCGGGGAAGAGGGAGAGCGCGTCGATCTTCATGCGGTTTCCTGTGAAAAATCGCTGCGGCGCTTACATTTCGTCGCGCGTCTGCAAGAAGAAGGCTTTTTTCAGGTTGGGCAGGGTGAAATCGAAACCGCAGGACTTAAAAAAATCTTCGGCGACGCTGATCGCCATGATTTCGTAAATGCCGCGCTGCATCGCCAGGTCTACACAGACAGCCACCAATGCCTTGCCGATTCCCAAGCCGCGCGCCGAAGGGGCAACAGCCAGGCTGCGGATCTCGCAGAGCTTTTTGCTGTAGATTTCCAACGCGGCGCAACCCACGATCTGCCCATCCAGCCGGGCGATGAACGATGTCGAAAGCAAGTCTTCCAGCTCGTCAAAAGTGCGCGGCAGCAGATCGCCACTGGCGACAAAGGGTTTTATAAACATGGACAGCTCGATCAAGTCAGCCGATGTCGCCTGCTCGATGCCAAATGTCGGCGTTTGCTCGCGCGGCATGCCCCGTCCTCCGCTTGTGCATGTGGCGAAGTGTAGCAGGTTGCGCCGCATCTGCTAGACTCCACGCTGGGACAACAACGGCAATCTGCGCCAGAAAGTGAGTGGCTGTGTCAACGATCAGCGTTGCCTCGCAAAATCCGGTCAAGCAGCGCGCCAGTCTGGCAGCATTTCAGCGCGTCTTCCCCGACCAGGCGTTCAAGGTGCGCGGCGTTGCTGTAGAATCGGGCGTATCCGACCAGCCAATGTCCAAGCGAGAGACTTTGCAAGGGGCGTTCAGCCGAGCCGCCAATGCGCGCGCCGCCCAACCAGAATCCGACTATTGGATCGGCATTGAAGGCGGTATCGAGCAGACGCCGCTGGGCATGAGCTGCTTCGCCTGGGTGCAGGTACTTGGGCGGGATGGGACTGCGGGCTGTGGGCAGACGGCTGTTTTCTTCTTGCCGAGCGAAGTGGCCGAACTGGTGCGGAGCGGGCTGGAGCTGGGCGAAGCGGATGACAGAGTATTCGGGCGCGTCAATTCCAAGCAGGGCAATGGCGCAATCGGCTTGTTGACAGATGACGCCGTCAACCGCGAAGCCTATTATGTGCAGGCGGTGATCATGGCGCTGGTGCCATTCAAGAATCCGCAACTGCACTGGCAACCGCCCACGCAGGCGCATTGGGTAGAATAGCGGCATTGTGGCGCTGTTCGGGAGAAGGAGTGTATCATGCCCGACCTATTCGCTGGCATTGATGGTATTGAACGGGTTTTATTGTCGATCGCCTTCATCCTGGTGGCTGCGGCGGTCTCGCGCTGGCAAAGCTCCGACCTGGAAAAAGACCTGCTCATCGCCACAGTGCGCAGCTTCGTGCAGTTGATCGCCATCGGTTATGTGCTCGAGATCGTCTTCGAGATGGATGTGCCGCTCTTCACCATCGCCATTCTGCTGGTCATGATCACGATCGGCGGACGCACGAGCGGGCAGCGCGCCAAGAATACGCCGAATGCTGTAATGGTCGCTTTCCTGGCCATCGGCATTGGCTCGGGGCTGACGATCGCCCTGCTGGTGGCGCTGGGCGTCTTCCAGTTCGTGCCCAAGGACATCATTCCCATCGGCGGCATGATCGTCGGCACATCGATGACGACCGCCACCCTGGTCATCACCCGCTTGAGCAACGATTTCCATGACCAGCGCGATATGGTCGAAGGCAAGCTGGCGCTGGGCGCGACATCCCGCCAGGCTTCATTGACACAATTCCAGCGCACCATCCGCAGCGCGTTGACGCCCATCATTGATACGACCAAGACGGTGGGGCTAATCAAATTGCCAGGCGCGATGACCGGCATGATCTTGGCTGGCGCTTCGCCACTGGAGGCGGTGCAGTTGCAGATCATCGTGATGTATATGCTGGTCGGCGCGGCGACATTCACCGGGCTGATCGCCGCCTGGCTGACCTATCGGCAATTTTTCACCCCCGCGCATCAGTTGGTGTTGGGGTAGAGGGAACTGCCTCTCTAACGCTCGTCGCGACAGAGCGCTTCCAATTTCACACCTTCCGCTTCGAGATGAGGCTCAAAGGCTAGCCAGCATCTGTCAGCCGCGTTGACGATGGGCGCGTCAGTTCCTGTGTCTTTCTGAAAGCGCACTGCTAGCGCCACCCATTTCTTGTCGTCTTGGTCGAAGCGTTCGCAGCGCTTGACCGTGGAGATCCAAGCATCTTTGTTGTCAGGGTAATCAAGGTATCGGCCTTCTTCGTCGCTGCTAAGACTAGGTTGTGTTGATATTTTACCATTGCATTTTGAAAAGTGCGTAAAATAGCCTTATGAGCTACATAACATTATCAGACGAACACTGGACGAGAATTCGGGATTTCCTGGTGGGAGAACCCGCAGTTTATCTGGGAGACG
>JAJEBK010000055.1 GCA_022823945.1 Anaerolineae bacterium
GAGCGGGTTTTGCACGCCTTCGGTGGCGACAGCCATGAGGATGGTCCCATGGGCATCAGCGAGGCGGAGGGCTATCGCGATCGGGGCTGGGATCGCTGGATACCGGTGGTCGAGGCGCTGAAGAAGCTGGCGGGCAAGTAGCATTCCCGTCTTCGTCAGCGGTAGGGGCGACTCACATAGTCGCCCCTACAAATGTCTTCACGCGCGAGGCTTATGAATTCGGCAGATACTCCGCATTCACGGCGAACAGTTCGTCGACCATCGCTTGAATTTCTCTTAATGAGCAGACAGCCGCCGACAGGGGCGAATAGGCGACTGCCTGATAGATCAGCCGCTTGTCGCCCTGCAGGATGCCCGCCACTGCCATCTCTTCGATCTGCGCATACAAATTGGTCAATGGCGCGACCGAAGCCGGCAGCGCGCCCACGGCTACCGGCTCCAGCCCGGCACGAGACGCCCAGACCGGCACTTCGACGCAGGCTTCGGCGGGCAGGTTGTCGACCAAACCGCGATTGGGCACATTGCCATTGAACTTGAAAGGCTCGCCACCTTCCATGGCATTGATGATATAGGCCGCGTATTCGTGCCCACGCGCCAGGTCGATCTCCTCTTCGGCGAACCAGGCGTGGATGTCATCGCGCCAATCGTGCTCGCGCCGGCGATATTCTTTCAGGATGTAGGCATGTTCGCCGGGATTCCAGTTTGTGCCGTGTGTGGCGTATTTCTCGATCAGGTCGGGGCGCTTGCGAAACCACCAGTTGTATTCGCTATTGTGCCCGCTGGACTCGGTCACATAATAATCCAGCGCCAGGTACATTTCGTTGCGCACCTGCTCGGCATTATAGACTTCGGCGTTTTCGCTGATGGCGCGCTTGATGTGCGGATAGGCATCTTTGCCATTCCAGGTGTAGTCGATGAACCAGGCGGTGTGGTTGATGCCGGCGCAAGTATAGTTGATTTCGTCATAGGGCGCGCCGATCCACTTCGCCAGCATCTTGGATGTGCCTTGCACGCTGTGGCAGAGGCCGGTCACGCGGATGTCGGTTTCGATATCCAGCGCCCGGCAAAGCATGGCCATGGGGTTGGTGTAATTCAACATCAGCGCGGCGGGGCACAGCCGCTGCATGTCGCGGGCGATATCTACCATGACGGGGATGGTGCGCAGCGAGCGAAAGATGCCGCTGACACCGCGCGTATCGCCAACATTCATATCCACGCCATATTTCATGGGGATCTCGATATCGTGCCGCCAGACATCGGTGGAGCCGATCAGGATGGTCACGACCACATAATCGGCGTCGCGCAGGGCTGCTTCGCGGTCGAGCGTGGCGCTGACAGTCGCGGGATAGCCGCCAGCCGTCACGATGCGCTTCACGGCGCGTTGGGCGAAATCCAGGCGCTCGGCATCAATATCCATCAGCGCGATCTCTGCGCCTTCCAGCAGGGGAAAGGTGAGGATGTCTTTGACGAGTTTGCGCGTGAAGCCGAAGCTGCCAGCGCCGATAAAGGTGATTTTGGGCATCATATTGCTTCCGCTTGAATGGACCAGACTAGCTTAACTTGGAATCGCATCTATATCGAGAAACTCTTTTCAATATGATAGCTGAGCATCGATCAACCCGACAGGCCAACCCCTCGGTCCCGGCAGGTCAGATGGAAGCGCAATATAGCGAACACTCGGTTATTCTTCCGGGCTGCATCTTGGGGCTCAGTGATTTACGAGTTTGCCCGTTTCGTCGCTGCGATACCCACTCTGCGCGCCCAGTTCGTCTCGGAATGTCGCGTCGCGCAAGGTTTCCAGCAGCGCCTGCATGCGCTCCATCGCCATGAACCGCCGGGGTATCGCCAGGTCGAAGCGCTCCCACACCAGCCCGACAAATTCCAAGCCCAGCGCTTCTGCCGCGCCGCGCAAGCCCATGCCACAATCGCCGATGTCATCAGCCACCGCCGCCGCCACCGCCAGATGCGTGTGCTCCTCGTGTTCATAGCCAGCTACTTCTGTGGGATCGATGCCTTGCTCCGCCAGCAGATGATCCAGCAGCACGCGCGTGCCCGCTCCGCGTTGCCGATTGATGAAACGCGCTCGCCGCAGATCGCCTAGTGAATGAATGCCCAGTGGATTGCCCGGTGCCAGCATCAGTCCCTGTTCGCGATGCGCAAAGGTGACCAGTTGCACGGGCTTTTCGCCCAGATAGCGCCGCACAAAGCTCGTGTTATAGTTGCGGGACTCGGAGTCGAAGAGATGCGTGCCAGCCAGATGCGCTTCGCCCCGCCGCAGCGCCAGCAAGCCACCCAGCGAACCGACATTAGCCGATACCAGCCGTCCGCCAGCGCGCAGCCGCAGATGCGTCGCCAGCAGATCCAGCAGCGGATCATGGCTGCCCATCATCATGAGGCTCTGCTGGATTTCGCCCCGATGTCGCAACAGCGCCACTTGCAGTCTGCCGCCGCGGTCCACGCCTTCATGAAAACGCGGGATGTGCGCCAGCCCGTCCGCCCGCACCAGCGAAGTGATCACGCCTGCGCCCCGCCCCAGTGGCGTCGCTTGCAGTTGTCCGTCGATGTCCGCCAGCGCCACGCGCACATAGTCGTCATCGCCCAGCGGCGAAGCGATCTTCTGAGTCGAAACTGCCTCGACCTGGTTCACTTGCGGCGGCGTCAACCCCAGCCATTGGCGGATCAACGGTGTAATCAGCAGTTCGCCCGTTAATGCTGCGCTGACAGGGTAGCCAGGCACGCCAATGATGGGCATGCCCCGTGCCATGCCGATAATTACCGGATGGCCCGGGCGCACGGCGATGCCATGCACCAGCACTTCGCCCAGCCGCGAGATGGCAGTGGCGCTGAAGTCATGCGCGCCCGCCGATGAACCGGAAAGCAACAGAACCAGCTGTGGCTTTTCGTCCAGCGCCGATTGCAATGAAGCCGTCAATGCCGCCGGGTCATCGCCGATGATATCGCCGATGCTGGCTGTCCCGCCCGCAGCCTCGATCTGCGCGGCCAGCATCAGGCTATTGTACTCAGTCAGTTGCCCACGACCTGGCTCTTGATCGTGCGGCAGCAGTTCGCCACCGGTGGGGATAATGCGCACATGCGGACGCCGCCGCACCGCCACCTGCGCATGGCCACAACCAGCCAGCGCGCCCAAATCGACCGGACGCAGGGCATGATTAACTTGCAGTACGGTCTCGGTGTTCACGATGTCTTCGCCCATCAGACGCACATGTTGCCAGGGCGGGACCGCAGCATAAATCAGCAAGCTGCCGTCCTGTTCCTGGTTGACATGCTCGATCATGATGACGGCGTTGGTATCGGCGGGCAGGGGATCGCCCGTGTTGACCGGGAAGGCGCTTTCGCCCAGCTGCAATCGCAGAGGCAGTGTCTCCCGCGCCGAGATCGTGCTGTCCGCGCGCAGGGCATAACCATCCATGGCTGCGCAGTGAAAATGGGGGGATGAGCGGATGGCTTGCACGGGCTGCGCCGTAATCCTGCCCAGCGCCCGTTGCAAGCGGATGCGCTCGGCTGGCATGAGCTTTGCGGCACCGGTGGCATGCAGCGCTGCTTGCAGGGTCGCGCGCGCCTCGTCCAGCGGGATATCGGTGAGGTAGATATTGCGTTTGGGCATGCTGGGGATTTTACGCCTAGTTGGCGTGCAGGTACAAATTGGATTCGAGTCTGATGTCGAGGCGACTCAGGGACCTCCATATACCCCCACCCCCATAAAGAGGGAGGGACTTCAAAACGGTGCAGCGCTCCCCTTCCCTCATTTTGGGGGCAAGGGGCTGGGGGATGGGGGCTAGGTTGTCAACCCCACGATTCTCAACGCTCCCCAATCTTTGCGTCTTTGTGGATTCACCTTTGCTGTGGTCAAATACAGGCATGCTCAAATTGCTGCTGGCTGGGCTGGGCGTGCGTGGACGGCACTGGGCGCAAGTCATCCTGCGAGAGCCGCGCTGCCAACTCGCTGCTTTTGTCGACCCCGACCCCTCTGCCCTGCTCCGCGCCAAAGCTGATTTTGGACACAGGCCCACCTTCCCCAGCCTGAACGATGCCTTGCGGGCGCTGGACGACATCGACGCGCTCGTGCTTGCCAACCCGCCAATCGGACGCGAAGCCATCGTTCGGGCGGCTGTCGCGCGTGGACTGCCCATGCTCATCGAGAAGCCGCTGGCGCTGTCCTTGCCCGAAGCGCTGCGCCTCGTCCGAATCGCCGAAGCAGGGGGCGTTGCGCTGATGGTCGGGCTGAACTTTCGTTATCTGCCCGTCACTTTTGCCATTAAGAAGCTGCTGGCGGACGGGACGGTGGGCGCTGCCGAATTCGCCCGCTTTACCTATGAGCGCTGGCGAGACGGAAAGCGGCCCGACCTCAACAAATATCCGCTGAGCATGGACCAGCCCATGCTGTGGGAGCAGTCCATCCATCACTTCGACCTGATGCGTCATGTCTACGAGCGCGAACCGCTGCATGTACTGTGCCAAACCTGGAATCCTGGTTGGAGTATGTACGCGGACGACAGCAATGTCTCGGCGCTGTTTGAATTTGCGGGCGGGCTGCGCGTCAATTACCATGGCACCTGGCAGGGAAACTGGGCGGTGCCGGGCTTTGAGTGGAGAACCGATTGCAGCTTGGGTATCATCACGCAGCGAGAGCAATTCGGCGCTTTGGGTTATGCTCGCCGCGATGACAGCGCGTTGACGCCGGTGCCGTTGCCGCCACACGAACGTTGGATCAGCGAGACGCGCGCGCTGTTGGACGCTTTTGTCGGTCATGTGCTAGATAGCGAGCCGTTTGAATGCAGCGGACGCGACCATCTGGTTTCACTGGCGATGCTGGTCGCTTGCATTCGATCCAGTCAGACTGGCGCGGCTGTTGCGATCGCCGATGTGCTGCCGACCGAATAGTCGAGCTTTCCCGACGCAGCAGCGCAATCATCGCAAAAAAGGGGGCGCATATACACAAAAAACCTGGCGAAGTTTCTAACCCAAGCACGTTCAGCAGAAAAGACATGAAAGGAAATCCCCATGAAATTGTTTCGCTTGTTGCTTGCGCTTGTCGCCATCCTGGCTGTGAGCGCCGCCATCAGCGCCCAGGCGCCGATGCCAGACGACAACACCCTGGTCATCGCCCAAAGCGTCGATATTGATGGCTGGGAGCCGTCAGAGGTTAACTCGCGTCCCGAAGCGAATATGATCAACCATGTATTCGCAACGCTTTACGAGATCACCGAGACTGGCGTGCTGGAACCCAACCTGGCCAGCGGCATCAGCTACTCGGAAGATGGCAAGGAAATCACCTTCACCATGCATGAGGGCTTGACTTGTCACGATGGCGAGCCGCTGACAGCGGAAGATGTCGCTTATACCTTCAACCGCGCCGGCGATGACGCCAACGGCTTCACGGGCAACACAGCCGGCTTCGTCTTCGACAGCGCTGGCTTCATCCGCGCCGAAGCCGTCAGCGAGTTGGATGTCACCATCTTCGTCGAGCGCTTTCAATCGGTGAATCACGGTTTGCTGTCCGAGGTCTTCATCCACTGCAAGGATTCCTACGAGGCTATGAGCCTGGAAGAAGCCGCGCAGACCCCAATCGGCAGCGGACCCTATAAGTTTGTCGAGTGGGTGCCAGACAGCCACACGCTTATGGAAAAGTTTGAAAACTTCCTCCCGCGTGAAGCCGGCTTCGATCGTCTTGTCTGGCGCGTGATTCCCGAAGCGTCGACGCGCGTTGCCGAGTTGATCGCTGGCAATGTCGATGTCATCAGCAATGTCGTGCCCGACCAGGCCGACGCCGTCAATATGTCGGGCGTGGCTGAGGTGCAGGCGGTACAAGGCACGCGGCGCATGTATGTCGGGCTCAACCAGCGCGAACAATACAACGACAGCGAAGGCGGGCGCGCCATCAAAGACACGGCTGTGCGCGTCGCTTTGCAATATGCTGTCGATGTGCCTACCATCTGCGCTACCTTGCTAGGTACCGAATGCGAGCGCATGTCCAGCATGGTCAACCCGCCCAACGACAACCCCAACCTCGAGCCCTATCCTTATGACCCGATGAAAGCCGGCGAACTGCTGGATGCGGCTGGCTATCCGGCCGATGACAATGGCGAGCGCTTCCACATCGTCTTCCAGGCGGGCAGCGGGCGTTACCTCAACGATGCCAATGTCGTGCAAGCCATCTCTCAATATCTGACCGATGTCGGCGTCATTGTCGACTTGCAGATGATGGACTGGAGCAGTGAATTCGTGCCGGCGCTGCGCCAGCACAATGTCGGTCCGCTTTACTTCGTCGGCACGGGCGGCGGCACATGGAACGCCCAATATGACATGGCGGACATCTCTACGCCCACCGGTGCCACCAACTATACCGAGTGGTCCAACCCCGAATGGTTCGCCCTGCGCGAAACGCTGGCAGACCCCAGCTTGACCGCCGAAGAGACCCAGGACATCGTCAACGCCATGCTCGAGGTCATGTACAATGACCCGCCCTGGCTCTTCCTCTACTTCCAGCCAGACTTCTATGGCGTCAGCAACCGCGTCGACTGGCAAGCGCGGCGTGACGAAAAGGTCATCGTCTACAAGGCGCAGCTCGCGATGTAAGGCTGTCTCCAACACTGCCTACCCATGTCACTCTCTCATTTTGAGGGAGTGACAACCGGTGGGGCGAAGGGCTGAGGCTTTTGGGCAAATATCTCATCCGGCGTCTGCTGCAATCCATTCTCGTCATTGTTGGGGTCACGCTGCTCTCATTTATCACCCTGCATATCGCCGGCGACCCGACCTACCTCTTCGTCAGCGAGCGCGCCAGCGAAGAAGAAATTATCGCCACGCGCGCCAGGCTGGGCTTCGACCGGCCTATCGCCGAGCAATACATCAGCTTTTTGGTCAACTTGAGCCGCGGCGACTTTGGCAATTCGCTAAAGGCGCGCACTTCGGCATTCGACCTGGTCATGGAGCGGCTGCCCGCCACCTTGGAGCTGACGCTCTTCGCCATGTTGGTGGCGACAGTGTTTGCCATCCCCATCGGCATCATATCGGCGATTAACCGCGGCACGCCCGTGGATGGCGGCGTCATGCTGCTGGCGATGCTGGGGCAGTCGATACCGAGTTTTTGGCTGGGCTTGATGTTCATCCTCTTCGTGGGGCTACAGTTGCGCTGGCTGCCTATATCCGGGCATGTGCCGCTCTTGAAGCCGCTTTTTGCCGGCGAATTCGATCTCTTCTTGACCAATCTGCCCCAAGCTATCCGCCATTTGATTATGCCAGCGCTGACGGTGGGCGTTTTTTCGCTGTCTCGCAACGCGCGGCTGGTCCGTTCGGCCATGCTGGAGGTGCTGTCGCTGGACTACATCAAGACCGCGCGCGCCAAAGGCCTGGTCGAGCGCAAGGTCATCATCGGGCACGCCTTCCGCAATGCGCTCATCCCGGTGGTGACGATCCTCGGTCTGGAATTCGGCTTTTTGCTCAGTGGCGTGGTAGTGGTCGAGACGGTGTTCAGCTGGCCCGGCGTGGGGCGTCAGGTATTCAACGCCATCAACCAGCGCGATATCCCGGTGGTGCAGGCGGCGGTGGTGCTGTTTTCGTTTATGTTTGTGCTGCTCAATCTCATTGTCGATTTGCTTTATGCCGTGCTCGACCCGCGTGTGCGTCTGGAATAATGCCCATGAGCCCGCCCCCCACGCTTCCCGCCGAAAACCCCAAACGCTCTGCCCTGTTGACTATCGCCTCCGATGGTTTGCAAGAAGAGTCGGTTGGTTTTGCGGCGCGGGCCTGGACGAGCCTGCTGCGGGCGCGCTGGCCCCTGCTGGCGCTGGCGATTTTGGCGCTGACCACGCTGATGGCGCTGGTCGGTCCTCAGGTCGCCCCCAAAGACCCCAATCGGCAACAACTCATCATGCGGCTGAAGCCACCCATGACGCGCGAAGCCGATGGCAGCATCCAGTATTTGCTGGGCAGCGACGCGCTGGGACGCGATGTGCTTTCGCGGTTGATTTATGGCGCGCGCGTTTCGATTCTGGTGGGCATCACGGCAGTGACGATGGGCGGCGTGGCGGGCTCTCTGCTGGGCTTGACCGCTGGCTATTTGGGCGGACGCATTGATGATGTCATCATGCGCCTGGCCGATATTCAGTTGGCTTTTCCGTTCATCTTGCTGGCTATCATGGCGCTGGTCGTGCTGGAGCGCGGCGTCTTGAGCCTGGTGCTGGTGCTGGGCATCGGACAATGGGTGACCTATGCGCGCATTGCCCGCGGCGAGACGATATCCCAACGCGAAAAAGAATATGTCGAGGCGGCGCGGGCGCTGGGCATGAGCCGCGCGCGCATCATGCTGCGCAGCATCTTGCCCAATATCCTGGCACCACTCATTGTCATCGCCTCGTTCAATGTCGCCAGCGTCATCCTGGCAGAAGCGGCGTTGTCTTTCCTGGGGCTGGGCGTGCCCCCCAATGTGCCCACCTGGGGCGGCATGCTGGCCGAAAGCCGCGACCAACTGCTGGGCGGCAAGTGGTGGCTGGCAGTGTATCCTGGGCTGGCCATTATGTTGACTGTGCTGTCGCTGAATATCCTGGGCGACTGGCTGCGCGACTTCCTCGACCCCAGACTGCGCGGGACTGTATAGATGAACAGGGGAGTGCGAAAATGAGCGAAGTGTTCGTAGGCATCCAAATCGGCGCGATCAGCTTCATAGACGAGGGCGTCGAACAAGTGCTGGATATCTTGCAAGAGACGGCGGGCGTCAACGCGCTCTTGATCTCGGCGCTCAGCTGGAGCATTGGCAATGCCGGGCGGGCGGCTTTTGGCTTCCCCGACCATGGCGTGCCAGCAGCGGACAACCTGCGGGGCGGCGGCTTTTTCTCGCCCGATCCGCGTTATTACAAGAACACGCACCTGGATCAATTTGTCGCTCCGGACGAGTTGTACGCCGGCTTCGACACGCTGGCCGATGTCATCCCGGCCGCGCGCCGACGTGGCATGGCGGTTTATACCTATTACTGCGAAACTTCCAGCTCGGCCATCCGCTCGCTTTGGCAGCCTGGCTTCCAGCACTTCCTCGACCGCGATCACCTGGGGCGCATGGCGACGCGGCCATCGCTGCTGAACCCCGAATACCAGGCATTTTGGCATTCGGTCTTCGCCGACTGGCTGAACAACCACGACCTGCGCGGCATCATGTGGGGCATCGAGCGCCAAAGCCCGCTGATGGACATTTTTCGCGGCGACAGCTCCACCGGCTTCGACCGTTATTATGTGGCCGAGGCTCGTTCGCGCGGCATCGATGTAGAACGAGCGCTGGCGGGCTATCGGGCTGTTGATGACTTGCTGCGGCGCGCGCGGGCAGGAGAACGCCCCAAAGACGGCATCTTCGTGCTGTTGCTGCGCCAACTGCTGCTGCATCCCGAAGTGCTGATGTGGGAGAAGCTGTGGCTGGATTCTCACCACGCTTTTTATCGCGAGCTGGCGGGTTTGGTCAAGTTTTACGACCCGGCCTATGAATTCGGCCTGGGCATCTGGCAGGTCATCAATACCTATAATCCCTATCTGCGCGCGCAATATGACCAAAGCGCCTATGCGCCCTATGCCGACTGGTTCAAGCCTGTGCTCTATCATACGCCGGCCGGAGCGCGCTTTGCCGATTTCGCGGCTTCGTGGCAGGCAGGCGTGCTGGCCGATGCCTCGCCCGATGCCGCTTATGGGGGGCTGGCCAGGCTGCTGGGCTTGGACAACTTCGCCGCCCGGCGCGAAGACGCTGCGCTGGCGGGTTTCAAGCCGGACTATGTCAAGGAATGGACAGCGCGCTTGATTGCAGAGACGGGCAAGCCGGTCTACCCGGGCATCGGCGTGGGCGTGGGGCATCACGGCACGAGCAAAGCAATCACTCCGCAAGAGGTCCGCGAAGGCGCGCAGGCGGGTTTGGATGGCGGCGCGAGCGGCGTGATGATCTCCCGCAATTATTCAGAAGCCGAACTGCGCAATTTGCGGGCGGTCGGCGCTGCCCTGCGCGAACGAGGCTTGTTGTAGCCCCACGCGCATCTGCCTAGCTCCACAGCCGGTCGTGCGATGTTTGCTCGTTCCATTCGTCAGTCGGCACGAAGTAGCCAGCGTCTTTGCCCGGGCGCTTGTCCATGCGCTCGCGGATGGCTTCTTCGTTCAGCTCGCCAAAACCCAGCCCCGGCGCTTCGGGCACGGGCGCATAGCCATCCACCACCAGCGGTTTTTCGATGCCGTCAATCAGATCTTCCCACCAGGGCAAATCTACCGAGTGATGCTCCAGCACATAGAAGTTTTCGGTGGCGGCGGCGCAATGAACATTGGCAAGGAAGGAAATGGGCGAGCCGGCGAAGTGCATGGCCATCGCCACACCATGGTCCTGCGCAAGATCGCCAATTTTCTTGGTCTCCATGATGCCGCCCGATGTGGCGAGGTCGGGATGAATCACCGATACCGCGCCGGCTTGCAGCAGCGGCAGAAAGCCTTCTTTCAGATAGATGTCTTCGCCCGTGCACAGCGGCGTGCGCAGGCTCGCTTTTAGCTGTCGATATTGCTCGGTCAATTGCCAGGGCAGCATGTCTTCCAGCCAGGCCAGCGAGAAGGGGTCGAGCGCCTGCCCCAGCCGAATGCAAGACTCCAGCGTGATATGCCCGAAGTGGTCGGCCGCCAGCGGGATTTCATAGCCGATGACATCGCGCACCTGCCGCACATAGTCGACCATGAAGTCGATGCCGCGCCCGGTGATCTGGATGCCTTTGAACGGGTGCATGACGCCGGGCAGATCGTGCATGTGCGGGGCAGCCGAAAGCGTCCCCGGCATGCCACGCAGCAAGTCGATGCCCAGGTCCATCTTGAGGAACTTGAAGCCGTCATCCATGCGCCGCCGCAGCCGTTCGCCCATTTGCCGCCCGTCGGCCACTGTGTCGGTATCGCAATAAATCAACACTTTGTCGCGGAATTTGCCGCCGGCCAACTGATAGGCTGGCACGCCATAGGCTTTGCCCGCCAGGTCGAAGAGCGCCATCTCTATTCCGCAGACGCCGCCGCCCTGCCGCCCGTGAAAACCAAATTGTTTGATTTTGCGGAAAAGTTTGTCGATATTGCAGGGATTTTCGCCCAGCAAGCGCGATTTCAACAGCAGGGCATACGAGGCGCTGGCACCATCGCGCACTTCTCCATAGCCGCTGATGCCCTGGTTGGTATCCAGCCGCAGCAGCGTCACATCAAAGGGCAGCGCGCGCAGATTGACAATGCGCAAATCGGTGATGCGCAGGTCGGTGGGGTGGGAGTGGGTGTTCATGGCAAAGTCCTTGAAACAGATGGCACATAAACATGATTCGATTTTGCCACAGAAGGAAAACCGACAAGTAATACAAACAATTTACCACCGAGTACACCGAGTGATTTATGCCTCTGTGCCCTCAGTGTTCTCAGTGTCGAAAAACGCGCACTACTTTGTTGGTTTCACTTGTGTTTCAAAATTATCTCTTCAACAACCCTCGCTCGCGATAGACAGCGGCTGCCTCGCGGATGAAGGCGGCATTTTCGCGGGCGGAAAAGTTCGCTTCCAAGTAATCAGCCAGACGCATCAACTCGTCGTAACTGGCCCGTTCCGGACGCATTGTTTCATATATGCGCAGCAGCTCTTCGTTGGGCACATCGGTGAGCTCGGCAGCGCGCAGCAGGTTTGCAGCCAGCTGCGGGAAATCGTTCGCCCGAGCGATATCGGCTTGCTGGCGCAGGGTATCGGCGTGGGTGCGCAGGTCGGCGCCGCTAACTTCTCCCGCAGACACAGCTTCCGCGCTTATCTCATGCAGGGGGCGTCCGCTGTGGGCGCGCAAGGTTTCAGCAGCATGTTCGCGCAGGGGATAGTTATTCATGCAAAGCTCCTCTTAACCCCTCCCCGTCGGGACGGAGAGGGTAGCCAACCCCTCCCCCAGCCCCTCCCCGACGAGTCAGGGAGGGTAGCCAAAGATCAATCTTCCCTCTGACTTGTCGGGGGGACCGAGGGGGTTACAGCCTCCCCCTGACCTATCGAGGGGACCGAGGGGGTCAAACCGCCGGCTCCCAATCGTAGCGCAATTCCTGGGGCGGCGTCTGGGGTTGCACTTCGTCTGTTTCGCGGCGGTGCAGCAGCGCTGTCTTTACGATGAGCCGCAAGCGCGCTCCGTTGTCGATCTTGACTGCGACTGGCTGCGCAGAACGCCCCAGGGCATAGCGAGCCGCATTGCGACCGATCTGCTCATAAGTTTCCAGGCTCAGGCTAGGCGACTGTGGAAAGAGCTCCAGGTTGTTCAATGGCGCAAGCTCGCGCTGATGAATGACGGCGGTGCCTCGCGATTGCAAACCAATGCCGATGCCGCTGCCACTGAGCCGCGCGCCGACATAGCCGATAGCCGCGCAATCCGATGAATGATAGACGCGCACAATCCGCGCAAATCCGCCTTCGCCGGCGATGCCCGTCAGCAAAGCCTGCAACACATCTTCGTGCGCCAAGCCGCCGATGGTGAAGCCCATTGCGCGTCCAAAAGCGGGTCCCAGCGCCAGCACGACTTCCTTTTGTGTGCCCTTGGCCGCGGTGCCCAGCTCGACCAGGCGGCTGATATGACCACCCAGATGTGGCTGCACAAAGCCAGCTGGCGACTGCGCTTGGGGGATGGCTTGCATGTCGTTCCAGCGCTCCCCCTCCACGCGATAACCGCTGCCTGGACCTGTGTAATCGTTGGCATCGTTGATGGCGCTGCGCACCCGAAAATCGGCATCAAAAATGGCGGAAGGTTGCAAATAATCGCCGGCGATGCGCTGTCGTCCCATCTCCAGGATGTTGTCGGCGATATCGGCGAAACCCCTGTCTTGCAAGGCGCGGACCACCGCCACGAAGTCTGTTTCGCCGTTCAGAAAGTCGTCGGCCGCGGCCAAGTCGGGCAGAAGATCCCGAGCGGGCATATCATCGCTGCTGTGCGCCACGGTCGCCGCTTCGACTTCGAGCTCGCTTATGGCGGGCAAGTCCAGCTCGGCATAGACGGCTTGGATGGCGCGCGCCGCTTTTTTGCGGACAGCCAGCGCTTCGTCCTCGCGGATGGGACGCACGCCGCCGTCGATCTGCATATCGCGCTGCAAAACATTGTAGTCGTCAAAATCTTCGGCATCGAAGTTGCCGCCACCGAAGAGATTGTCGCGCTTGGGGATGGCGCTGTAGCCACTGAAGATGAAATCGGCACCGGGGATGAATTGCAGCATCAGCTTGCCAGTTTTGCGAATGCTGGAATGCGAAGCCAGCGCATCGTTGCCAGCCGCCACTTCCAAGCCCAACATGGCTGCCAGCAAGTTCTCCGCCAGCACAGCGCGCACGCCGCCGGGCAGCGATTCGGGCAAGGCAATGCAGGAAATAGAGCCGTTTTGCACGCCTTGGCTGCCCGCACCCTTGACCAGCAGCAGGCAACGCGCTTCCAGATAGAGCATGGATTTCTGCTCGGCGCGTCCCATCAGGGCTTCGCTGCCCGTGCCACTGGTGAAGCGGATTTTCACGCCGCGCGAGGCATAAGCCGATGCCAAAAAAGCTTTCGACCAAGGCGTGTCGTCGCCATCGGTGAAGGTCAGCTCCGTGCCATAGACAGACAGGGTTTCGGCATAGCTGGTGAGCCCTTTCATAGCCAGGCGCAAACCCAGCGATTCTTCGACCGAGCATTGCGTCAGCACGCCGGGACGCCCGGTCTGCGTGCCCACGAGGATGGCCAGCGCGCATAACGGTGCCGAACGAGCTACCCGCACGGTTGTTTCTACCTCAGCGAAGCCTCGCAAAGCCGCTTCAGCCGCGTCGGCTGCCAGCAGCGCCGGGTGTTCGCGCCAATTGGTCACATGCGCCTGGTTGGCTGGCGTACGGCGGATGCGCATCTTCGCCAAGCCCATCATCATCTCCAACACATTCATGTGGCGCATGATTTCGCAGAGCTTGGCGGGGGTGCAACCAGCCACCAGCCGGGCGATTGCCGCTCGCGGCACATTGATATCGGCCAGCATGCGCGCATAATCCTGTGCCGGCAGCGCCATGGCTTCGGGCGCGATAGCCAGGTCGAGCGCATGAGAAACGATGAAGCGATCCAGCGCGTCAAAATCCTCGCAGGGCTTGCCGTCCATCTTCTGCACGCGGCCGTCGTGCATAGTCAGGCTCGGCGCGGGGTCGTAGGGGCTGTCGGCGACTATCAAGCCGGCTTCTGGCCAAGGCTCGACGAAAGTTTCTTTGTTGATGTCGCGCTGCGCCAGCAGGTCAAAGCGCCTGGAATGCGTCATAAGCCAACTCCTCTTGATTGTGGCGCGAGTCTAGCGCGGCAGGCAGCAACTGTCGAATGGGCTGGAGCACAGCTTAGTCTCTCGCTTCTGCCAGCCGGGTATCCAGCTCGTCGCGAGGGAACTGTGCCGCCAGCGACCATAGCACGCCACGCGCCGCGATGTAAGCCGAAAGCGACAATGTCAATATCAAGGCGAATGCGATGGGCAGGAAGAGGCTGGCCAGCAGCGGCAACAGCGCTCCGGCCGTGAAAGCCAGGCTGCGCCAAGGCTGGCCGAATACCAGCAACAGGCTCAGGCGGATAGTGGCGCGCAGGGGTAGCCGCAGCAGCGAGAGCAGCGACCACGCATACAGATTGGCTATCAGCAAGATCAAAGCTGCGCAGAGGGTCATGGTCAACGAAAGGATGGTCAGGTAGTCATGCGGTGCCATGGCCGGGTAGATGCTTAGATTTGTGGCGATCAACAGACCCCCCAGCAAATCGATGAGACCCAGCAGCAGCGCCGCCCGCCAACGACTGCGCAATGCGCCCAAATAAGCGCGGAAGAATTCCGGTTGCCGTCCCTGCGCCCATTCGTTCATCACTGCGAACAGGCCCAGCAAACCCAATGGCGCCCCGACAACAGTCATCAGCAGGAACGCGCTAATCAAGTTGGTGAGCAGGAAGGTGCCGATGCGTTCGGCACCGGCATAAAAGCCGCTATCCAGCACAGGCGCGGGTTCACCCTTTCAAACCGGTGGTCGAGATGCCTTCCACCAGATAGCGCTGGAAGGAGATGAATATGACGAAGACAGGCAGCAGTGACAGCGCCGACATGGCGAAGATCGCGCCCCAGTCGGTCTGTCCAGAGGGGTCGGAGAAGGTGCGCAGCGCC
This sequence comes from Anaerolineae bacterium, assembly GCA_022823945.1. Lineage (GTDB taxonomy): Bacteria > Chloroflexota > Anaerolineae > Aggregatilineales > Phototrophicaceae > UBA6055. The sequence continues at coordinate 15,151 of JAJEBK010000055.1, forward strand.
AATGAAACCAAATAGAGTTCCGGGCTGTTCAAATAGATCAGCGGCACGAGGAACTCATCCCAGGTCCAGTAGAACGAGAAGATCGCGGCGGTGATGATGGCGGGCGTGAGCTGTGGCAGGATGACGCGCAAAAAGATGCCGATCTTGTTGGCGCCATCAATCATGGCCGCCTCGTCCAGGTCGACCGGGATGCTGCGGATGAACTGGATGATCATAAATATAAAAAATGCCGAGCCACCAATGCGTGGCAGCAACAGCGGATAAAAGGTATTCAGCCAGCCCAGCTGCTTGAACACAATATACTGCGGGATGATCTGCACCTGGGTCGGCAACATCAAAGTCAGCAACATGATGGCAAACCACAGCCGCCGCCCACGAAAACGCACGCGAGCGAATCCATAGGCGACTACCGCCGAGGCGCTGACGCTCAGCAATGTGCCCAGCGTAGCATAAAAGAGCGAATTGCGATAAAAGGTGGCGAAGCTGATGCCGCCGAAACCCGCCCAGCCATTTGGATAATTCTGCGGATAAGGCTCGATCGGCAAGATCGCCGTCTGGTTCGTCCAGATTTCGTCCGGCGGTTTGAACGAACTGCCGACCAGCCACAAGATCGGATAAAGCATGATCAGCGCGGCGGTCGCAACCAAGCCGTGGTACAAGATCGACCGAAACACAGCATGTTGATGCCAAGGCGTTGGCGGCCGCACCACAACCGGGCGCGCAGAATAATCGACAGCCGCCATCAGGCTGGTCCCTCATCCGATTCGTAATGTACCCAATAGCTGGACGAGCGGAATACCAGCGCGGTCAACAGCGCAATGACCATCAGCATCACCCAGGCCATGGCCGAGGCATAACCCATTTCGTTCAGCTCAAAGGCGCGGCGATACACATAGAGCGCATAGAAGAGGGTAGTATCCAAGGGTTTGCCCTGCGTGACGATGAAGGCTTGCGTGAAGACCATGAAGCCGGAAATAAGCTGCATGATGAGATTAAAAAAGATAATCGGCGTGAGCATGGGCAGGGTGATGCGCAGAAAGCGCTGGAAGGCATTCGCGCCATCAATTTCTGCCGACTCATACAAATGCCTGGGGATATTCTTCAAGCCGGCGAGGAAGATCAACATCGGCGAGCCGAACTGCCAGGCAGCCAGGATAATCAATGTCCAAATGGCGGTTTCGGGCCTGCCCAGCCAATTTGGACCCTCAATGCCCAGCAGGTTCAGCGTGAAGTTCACCAGCCCGTCGTTGCCGAAGATCTCCCGCCACATGACCGCCACGGCGATGCTGCCGCCGACGATGGAAGGCGCATAAAATGCCGCGCGATAGACGCCGACGCCGCGCCGCCAGGTATTCAGCAGCATCGCCACGCCCAGCGCGAAAACCAGCCGAAGCGGCACCGCAAACACCACATATTTCAAGGTAGCGTTTACCGAACGCGCATAACGCCGGTCTTCGAAGAACATGCGCTGGAAATTGTCCAGCCCGATGAAGTCACCGCTGTTGGACAAGACATTGTAATCTGTGAACGACAGCACCAGCGACACAGCAATCGGAATCAGCGTGAAGAGAAAAAAAGCTGCCAGCCAGGGACCAATGAAGAGATAGCCGACCAGATTGTCTTGCCCAAAGTTGGAAGGTTTGCGGCGCTTGGCTTTGGTCAGCGTAGCAGCCATGGAGTCCTTAACCCCACCCCGACCCCTCCCCGATGAGTCGGAGAGGGGAGTTTCGGGAGCTATTTAACCGAATTATTGACAGAATCCGCGCGTGGTTAGCCTCCCCCCTGACCTGTCGGGAGGACTGAGGGGGGTGATTTTCGGCGCGCTTCACATTGGTTTTCCGTTGCATCAAACCTGTCTGTTCCCTCCCGTATCAAGCGAGAAGGGGACAGACAGGGGGCACCTCTACTGGGCTGCCAGGATGCGGTTGGCTTCCTCGCGCAAATAGGGCGCGGCTTCTTCGGGCGAGATCATGCCGTACATGACCGGCTCGACAAATTCCGGGCCAAAGATGTTGCCGACGACATCCGCATGCGCGGCCGGGTCGGCTGGGCGAATGGGGCTGTTGTCCATCTCGATGAGGCCCAGGTAATTGAACATCTCTGCCTGCGCAGCGCCGAGGTTGGGCAGCAAGGATTCACGAACGACCGATGATACCGGCACGCCGCGCTCGGCTTCCAGGATTTCGTTGGCTTCCACCGAATTGACGAACCAGTCGATGAAAGCAGCCGCTTCGTCCGGGTTTTTGGCTTGGGAAGTTACGGCGAAGAACATGGACGGCTTGATGTAATTCTGTGACTGACCGCCTTCGGGGCGCGGGATGGGATACATGACGAAGTTGCGCTCGGGACCAGAGGCGTTCCACACAGCCACGATCTGGTTGCTCCAGTGGTAGGCCATTGCCGCTTCCTGGCTGACGATCAACTGCGCTTCTACGCCTTGATCGCCACGCGCGACCGAGTCTTCGTAGCTCTGCATGCCGCCGCTTTCCTGCAAGCGCAGCAGCATATTGTAGTAGTCGATCAGCGGTTGGTCGTCTTCGTAGCCCAGGGACATGCCATCGGGCGCGTAAGCCCACTGGTCGCAGCAGCCCATGTATTGCGATTTCCAAAGCTGGTCGCTGGTCAATACGCCGATGCCATGGATGCCCAGCGCGTCCTGAATCTGGTTGGCGATTTCTTCAAACTGCGTCCAGGTCCAGTCCAGCGCCGGCAGTTCGAGACCCGCCGCGGCGAAGGCGTCTGTATCCAGCGTGAAGACCTCGGAATTGTTGCCCAGGTTGATGCCGTACATCTGCCCGTCGACCATGCCGCCAGCCAAAGACGAATCGGCAATATTCATGGTGTCGATGACGCCGCTTCCAATGTAGCCGTCCAGCGGCATCAGCAAGCCATTGGCGACCCACTCTTCAATGCGCGCGTAGTCATGCTGCATGATATCCGGCAATTCGCCGCCTGCGGCCTGCGTCGACAGCTTTGTCCAATGGTCGCCCCAACCCTGGAATTCGTAGACGATATCGATATCCGGGTTGAGCTCTTCATACAGCTCAATGGTGGCGATGGTGCGGTCGTGACGATTCTGCGATCCCCACCAGGAGATGCGCACGACCGTTTGATCTTGCGCGGCGGCCAGCAATGTCGGCAGCACGAGCAGCGCGATCGCGATAAGGATGAATACAAGTTTCCTGTTCTTCATGGCAGTTCCTCACCATAACTTATTAGGATGGACACTATTGACGCTGGAAAGGCTGCTGTTGCCACAACTGCGGCTATGTTTGCGTTTCGCGCGCCGGGCGTCTATTGTAAGGGCAAAATCGTTGTCTGTAAATGTCAAATGCCGCCGGGCGACTGGCGCGAGGCAGGGTCAATGAGCATTCGTTTTGCCGCTGTCGGCTTTGAACACGGGCATATCTATGGGCAAGTCGCCGTCATGCTGGAGGCGGGGGCAGAGCTGGTCGCCTGCCACGATGTCGATGCGGGGCGCGTTGCCCGCTTTCAGCAACGATTCCCTTTCGGGCGGCGGGCAGACAGCATCGCGCAGATCCTGCAAGACGAAACGATCGACCTGGTCGTCAGCGCGGCTGTGCCCTGCGAACGCGCGGAATTGGGCATCGCCGCCATGCGCCATGGCAAGGACTACATGTCGGACAAGCCTGCCTTCACCGACTTCGACCAATTGAGGCGGGCGCGCCAGGTCCAGGCGGAAACCGGGCGCATCTTTTCTATCAACTTCAGCGAGCACCTGACGCAGAAAGCGACCGTCAAGGCGGGCCAACTGGTAAAGGCGGGCGCCATCGGGCAGGTTGTGCAGACCAGCGGCTTTGGACCGCATCGCCTCTTCGGGCATGTCCAGCGCCCGGATTGGACTTTCGATCGGCGCTACTTCGGCGGCATTATCAACGACCTGGCCAGCCACCAGATTGAGCAGTTTCTCTATTTCACGCGCAGTGACGAAGCGGAAGTGGTCGCGGCGACCGTCGGCAATTTCCGCTTCACGCAATATCCGCGCATGCACGACTTCGGCGATTTGACATTGCGCAGCGCCCAGGCTGTCGGGCATATCCGCGTCGACTGGCTGACGCCGGCGGGCCTGCCCGTCTGGGGCGATGTGCGCTTGTTCATCGTGGGCACGCAGGGCACGATCGAGCTGCGCAAAAATATCGATATCGCTGGACGCAGCGGCGAAAGCCACCTCTTCCTGGTCGACCAGCAGGGCACGAGCTACATCGACTGCAGCGATACCGAAATCACCTACGGGCGCGACCTCATCGCCGATATCCGCGGACGGACGGACACCGCTATCCCACAGGCGCGCTGTTTCCTGGCATCGGAGTTGGCGCTGCAAGCGGAAGCCATGGCGGTGGATCTGACGGGTCTGTCGGGGTGAATGGGCAGGACAATCGCATCAAATTATTTTGCCACCGAGTACACCGAGATGAAGGAGTACACCGAGAGTATGTTGTCCGCACATAATGTAAATGGCTGTACTTTGTGCCAATATGGCGCGCATGGTTCCCCGCTAAACGCCTTAAGATTGCAAAATGTTTCTTTTTCTCGCGTAAGTCGCGTCGACACAGCGAAACACCTTGGCTTTCCTCTCGGTGCACTCAAATGTACTCTGTGAACTCGGTGGCAAAGCGTTAGAGAGGATTTCCTGACACTGAGTTTCATTTTAATGCGATTGCCCTAGGTGAATTAGCGGGATCATCCAGCGCCACGCATGTTGTGGGCTTGCTGTCGCTCGGCTTCGGACCGCTGGAAAGCCGCCCAGGCGCGCCGCCCCAGTTGGTCCGTCAGCCACTCGACATGCCAACTGCCGCCAGCCGGGTCGATTGTGCGCGTCAACTGTACTTCGTGCTGCAAGATCAGCTGGATATTGCGCGATAGCCGGCGCGAGAATTCGTCTGCATCGGGCGCGTCAAAGGCAGCCAGTGTCATGCTGTCAACGCCAGCCAATGCCGCGGCTAATGCCTCGCAGGTCAGCCGCAGCAGGTTGTTGTGCGCCGTTTCCAGCGATTTGTTGCGCGTGCCACTGCGGGCGCGCAGGTGAATCGTCTGCGCTGTGTTGCTTGCGCCGAATGCCCGCAGCATCTGCGCCCAAAGCGACTTGGCCGCGCGGAACTTGGCGATCTGCATGAAGAAATCTTCGCCGATGCACAGTGTCACATGCAGCCTGGACGCGACTGTGTCGGGGGGCAGCCCGCGCCGTACGAGACCGCGCAAGATATCTGCGCCAGCCGCCAAGACGAAAGCCAGTTCTTGCACGGCATTGGCTCCATTTGCATGCTGCTCGGCTGTGCTGATGTCCACGCAGCCCAAAGCCGGCGAAACAGCCTCAGCCACAGCAAAACGATCGGCCAACGCAGCAGAATCATCGCTTGGCGAGCCGATGCAGCCACGCAAATTCGTCATTTCCAGTGCGCTACGAGTGGCGCGCAGCAGCTCAAATACAGCCGCGTCCGCCGCAAAGAGGGGATAATGCGCCAGGTCAATGCCAGCCAGCGCCATGTCCAGGTCGGCGGGCTTTTGCAAGCGCGGTCCCGCATTCAACGCAATAGCCGTCTGCCCATTCGCCAGCGAATCCAGCAGCGCTCGGTTGAAGGCGCGCGGCTCGTCTATGTCGATCTCCTGCGCGATTTGCCAGCTCCCCCAAGACGCGCGCTGAAACGAGACATCCCCCAGCTCGCTGGGAAAATGCGGCGCATCGGGGTGAGGCAAGGGGTGGATGGATATGCCTTCGGCTGTGCGCGTGTAGAGGCTTTCGAGGTCGGCGCCAGGAAGCGAATCGCGCAAGGCAGCCAGCCACTCGCCATAGGTGCTGGGCGAGAACTCGGCGAATAAATCGGCGCTCACCAACTCACCCACAGCGAAAGCGGACCGCGAAACGAGATGTTGCGCGTGTAGTTGAATTCTTGCCCAGCCACCAGGCGCAGCGACGGTAGCTCTGCAAGCAGTGTCTCCAGCAGGATGCGCATCTCGAGCCGGGCCAGCGGCGCGCCAACGCAATAATGAATGCCATAGCCAAAAGCCAGTTGGTCTTTGAGATTGTCGCGCGTTAGGCAGATGACATCGGGCTCGGGGAAGAGCGCGGGGTCGCGGTTGGCGGCATTCAACATCAGCAGCAGGTTCGCGCCAGCCGGGATGTCGACGCCGCCGATGCTGCTGGGCACAAGCGACAGCCTCCGCCAGGCACAAACCGAAGGGTCGTAGCGCATCATTTCTTCCAGCGCCTGCGGGATGAGCGCGGGCTGTTGGCACAGCGACTGCCAAAGGCTGTGGTCTACCCCCCTCGGTCCTCCCAAATCATTGGGGGGAAGGTCTTGCCGAGATTCCGCTTGTCTTTGCCTCCCTCCATCCTGATGGGGGGATTGAGGGGGGTTGCCCAACAGATGCAGCAGGGCATTGCTCAGCTGCGCGGTGGTCGTCTCGTGCCCAGCCACCAGCAGAGTGATCATGCAGCTGGCGATCTCGTTGAGGCTCAGCACATGGTCATCGTCAGCCCGCATGCGGATGAGATCGCTGGTGAGGTCATCGCCGGGCGATTGCGCTTTGTCCGCCACCAGCGCCACCACATAGCGCCAAAATGGCACCAGGTCGGCGGTCATTTTCAGTTGTTCTTCGGCGCTGGGACGCCCGTAATAGAGCTTGATGCGGCTGCTCGCCCAGGCTTTGACCTGTGGCACATCGGCTTCGGGTACGCCAAGCACGGCGAAGAGCACCTGCGCGGGAAAGGTATAGGTCAGCGCGGGCACAATATCGACCGGCGGCGAGCCCAACTGTGCCACAGCATCACGGGCGATCTGGCGGATGACGGGCGCGAAGCTGTTCATGCGGCGCGGCGTGAACAGGCGGTTGACCAGGCTGCGGATGCGGGTATGCCCCGGCGGCACATTGTTGGAAAGCACCGGCTCGGGCGTATAGTCGCCAACCGCAAGCAACCGCTTCACGGCGTCTGAGAAGGGCACGATGGGCGTGATGGTGTTGGCGGCGCTATAGCGGTGGTGGTCGCGGAAGATCGCTTTGATATCGGCGTGGCGCGTCACCACCCAATAGTCGATGGCGGGGCTGTAGAAGACCGGCTGCTGGGCTTGCGCGTGGGCGAGCGCGGGGAAGGGATCGCGCAGGTCGAGCGGGTCGAAGCGGCCGCCGAGGTCTTGATGAGGACAGGAGGATCGCGATTCCATCATGCAGGTATTGTACACGCGGCGAACTTTTTTGGACACGGATGCACTGTGACAGACCGGTCGCTGTGCAAGTTAATAAGGATGTCGAGGCAAAGCCACTTTTGTAAATGCGCGCTGCGAATGGTAAAGTAGGCGCTGGACATCTCGTCCAAATGGTTTGCAATCATTCTAGCGAAGGAGAATTTCCATGAAACGCATGATTATTTTGCTCGCGCTGCTGATGCTGGCGCTGCCAGCCACGGCGCAAGACATGGGCGGCTGCATGCTCGAAGCGCCAGAAAGCCCCGCCCAGGTCAATATGATTGGCTGGACTTATCCTATCATCGACTTCTATGCCAGCGAGCTTGAAGCCTGTAACAGCGTCGACAACATCGATGTCAACACGCAGTTGCTGGACAGCGGCTCGGCGCACGATCAGCTGCGTCTGGCATTGGGCGCGGGTGGCACTTCGCCCTATGACATCATCATGGTTACGCAAGGCGATGTGAACTCCTATGTCGCCGAAGGCTGGATGATGCCGCTCAACGACCTGATCGAAAAATACGAAGAATCCCACCACATCTCCGATATTTTGGGCCTCGATGACATGACGGTCGATGGCAACATCTATGCCTTGCCCATGGAGCAGAATACGCGCCACTTCTTCTATCGCCCCGACCTGCTGGAGAAGCACATGATCGACGTCCCCGAGACCTGGGACGATGTCATCGCGGCTTGTGGCGTGCTGGCGGCTGAAGACAGCATCGTCATCCCTTTCACCACGCAGTTGCATGCCGGCTGGGCTTGGCGCATCGAATTTGGCGATATGCTGCTGGCTTTTGGCGGGCAGGCACTCAACGATGACAACACCCCCGCTTTCAACAGCGACGAAGGCGTGATGGCGCTGGAGAAATTGGTCGAGATTGTCGATGCCTGCATGGGTCCAGAAGGCTTGACCTACAGCATTGACGACAGCCAAATCGGCATTGCCACGGGCGAACTGGCGATGGCCTTCACCTGGGCGACTCGCGCCGCCTCCATGGACGATCCAGACTTCTCCGACTATGTTGGTGGCATCGAATTTGCTCCCGCTCCCAAAGCCATGGCTGATGGGCTGTATGGCGCGACCGGTGGCACAGGCGCCGCGCTTGGCATCCCCGCCAACATTGATGACGACCCCGATTTGGTCTTCCAGATCATCCTCGAAGCCCTGGATGCCGAAAGCCAGGTGCAGGCTTCGCAGCTGGGCGTCATCACCCGTGTTTCGGTCGCGGCTGAAGCCGATGCGCGCTATCTGCCGGCGGTCTTCGCTACTATCGAAGGCGGTGTCGAAGGGCAGAATGTGCCGGCGATCGGCGCAGTGCTCAACCCGGTCTGGGACCAATGGCTGCCGCAGATCATGACGGGCGAAATGTCCGCCGCCGAGCTGCTGGATGCCGCTGCTGAGTCTTACTCCGCAGAAGCCACCGCACAAGGCTTCATTGAGGGTTAGACTCCCTCAATCAATCCCCCAGCCCCTTGCCCCCAAAATGAGGGAAGGGGAGCAAACGCCCGAAGAACCTGTGGGTCGTAGGGGCGAGGCGACGACTCGCCCGCAGCCCGCTCAAAGCGACGGAAAATCCCTCCCTCTTTATGGGGGAGGGATT
>JAJEBK010000004.1 GCA_022823945.1 Anaerolineae bacterium
ACCCGAACGGCAAATTTCTTTACGGCAGCAATCGCGGGCACGATTCCATCGTCATTTACGCCCTGGACGACGCCGGCTTGCCGCGCCTGCTGGCTTATGAAGCGACGCGAGGCGCTTGGCCCCGCGCCTTCATGATTGACGTCAGCGGCGAATTCCTGGTGGTCGGCAACCGCCACAGCGATAACGCGGCGGTCTTTTCGATTGATGCCGCCAGCGGTCGGCTCATCTTCCGCTCTTCAGTGCCGATGACGGCGCCCATCGCCTTCAAAATGGTGGGCTAGCCATGCGCGTCCTGGTCACCGGCGGGGCTGGCCTGGTCGGCGCGCCAATCAGCCGGCGCTTTGTTCAGCTGGGCTGGGATGTCCGAGTCATCGGCATTGATCCCGACTACGATCTGGCCGGCGTTCGTTATGCCCAGTGCGATATCCGCGACTTTGCCGCCCTGAAAGCGCAGGTTCAGGGCTGCGACGCGATTGTGCACCTGGCGGCCATTCCCTCCACGCGCACGCACCCGAATGCCGAGTTATTTGATATCAATGTCGCTGGCACATTCAATGTCTTTGAAGCGGCTGAACAGGCCGGCGTCAAGCGCATCGCCCAAGCCAGCTCCATCAATGCCATCGGCGGCTTTTGGGGCTGCGACGACCGGCGCTACGAAACCTTCCCGCTGGACGAGGCGCATCCGCTGCATACGACGGACGCCTATTCTTATTCCAAACAAATGGTGGAAGAGATCGCCGCCTATTATCAGCGCCGCGCCGGCATCACCAGCGTGTCTTTTCGGCTGCCGGCGGTGTGGAATGATGCCACAATCGCCCGCGACAAGCTGCACGAAAATGCCGCCCAACAACGCAAGCAGCTGAACGACTTCGCGCGGTTGCCAGAATCACAGCAGCAACTACAGTTGGCGGATGCGCGGGAGCGCGCCGATGCGCTGCGCGCCAAGAAGCCCATGGAGCTGGCTAGTCTGCGAGCGGGCATCTTCGAGCGGGAAGCCCCAAAGGACGATTGGCTCTTCGATTCCATGTTCTATGGGCGCTTCAACTTCTGGACATTCATCCACACTGATGATTCGACCGCGGCTTTCGAGCTGGCGCTGACTGCCGACATCAAAGGCGCGCATCCCCTCTTCGCCAACAGCGATCGCAACTGGCTGGGTGTGCCCACCGAGACCCTGCTGCGTCTCTTCTATCCTGAAGTTCCTCGCCGGACGCGCAAAATCGTCGGCGATGAAAGCCCTGTCAGCATAGAGCGGGCGCGCGAACTGCTGGGTTTTGCGCCACGGGTGCGCGCTCTGTCGGATGTCGGCGTTGCGCAAGATTAGCCGTTGGCATACACGCCGCTGCTGTAGACCACCACGCTGTTGACGGCTTCGCCCTCTTCATCCAGCGGACTTTGCGCCGTCCATTGATAGAGCCAGCGCGCATCGCTGATGCTCAGGTTGACGCAGCCATGACTGCGCCGATAGCCAAAGTCATCGTGCCAGTAGCTGCCGTGCAGGCTGATATCGCCGTCAAAGTACATGACCCAGGGCACTTGCTCCAGCGCATACGCATCGGGAGCGCCGGTCGCGCCGCGCATGCTGTCATTCTCCAGCCGCGCCCATATCGGGTAGATGCCCTCGCGAGTCGGCCAATCTGGCAAGCCGCTGGATATGATGGTGGCGAATATGGGCGCATCGTCTTCGTAGGCGATCAAGGTCTGCTCGAAGAGATCCACAGCCATCCAGCGCCCCATAACGCCATGCGGACTCTCGATTGGCGCGAATTTGGCAACAAACTCTTGCCGCAGCCAGCGCCGCGGACCAACCAGATACCACACATGTCCATCTGTGTCTTCCGCCCTCGCGTAGATATTGACCAGTTCATAGCGCCGCGTTACATAGCCGCTGTCTGGGCTGCGCGGTCCACCTGGTTCCAGCGAGGCGTAGATGCCCGTCTTGTCTAGGATTATTGCAAATGGATGCCGCCAATCCGCCGGCAGCAAAAAGCCGCGCAATGACGAAGCCCGTGCCAACTCGGTATCCTCGCGCCGCAGCCACTGGCCGTCCGCGCCTTGAAGCCAGTTCGACCGGCTCGTATCGATGGCGCGCACAAAGTTGAAGCCAGCCGCCATCTGCCCGACCAACTCGCCATCTGGCGCAGCGTATAGACGCGCATCGGACTTCACGCGCCAGAAGCTGTACACGCTCAGGCTATAGGCATCGAGTGGCGCTCTTTCCAGGACCGGGCGAGGGAAAGCCGCCATCATGTCCAAACAGTCGGAGCTATTCGCCGCCGCCACCGCTGCCGCCAGGCCAGGTTGCCGCGCTGCGCAAGGACCGGGATCATACGCCAGTTGGATAGCCAGTCCCTGCGCTGCTGCCCCAGCCGAGACAATCAGAGCGATCACCATCAGCGAGATCAATTGACGCGCCATACATGCTCCCTGCCTGTTGAGCGCCCAATCATAACACAACCGCCACTCTCGTCTGTGGCATCGTTTTGTCAGTCGCGGTCTTGAGGGTTAGTATCTGTGGCAGAGGAGCCGCAAACCATGACTCGAATCGTCCGCATTGGCACGCGCCGATCGCAGCTTTCCCACTGGCAGGCACGGCATGTCGCCGCTCTGATCGCACAGTTGCGCGCCGATATCCGCATTGAAATCCGCGAATACAGCACGCGCGGCGACCAGCTGCTAAATCAGCCGCTGCCGGCTATCGGTGGCAAAGGCGTCTTTACGCAGGCGTTGGAACAAGCGCTCCTGGCTGGCGAAATCGACTGCGCCGTGCACAGCCTGAAAGATTTGCCTGTTGACAATTCGCCCGGCTTGGCTTTGGCGGCGATCCCCGAACGCGGCGATCATCGGGATGCGTTGGTGAGCCGACGCGGAGAGAGCCTGGCGCAGCTGCCAACTGGCGCGCGCATCGGCACAGGCAGTCCACGCAGGCGCGCCCAATTGCTGGCATTGCGCGGCGATCTCACTGTGCTGGATATCCGCGGCAATGTGCCCACGCGCATCAACAAACTGCGCACGGACGGCAGCTATGACGGGCTGGTGCTGGCGGCGGCTGGATTGCAGCGGCTGGGCATGGCAGCGGACATCAGCCAGCTCTTTACCGAGCAGCAGATGCTATGCGCGGCGGGGCAGGGCGCTTTGGCGGTGCAGTGCCGGGTCGAAGACAGCGACTTTTTTTCCGCATTGACGCATTTGCCCAGCGCGTTGGCGGCCGCTGCCGAACGAGCCTTTTTGCGCGGACTGCAAGCCGGCTGCGCATTGCCGGTCGGAGCGTATGCCGCTGTTGCAGCTGGCACCCTCAGTTTGCAAGGATGTGTGATGTCGCCGGATGGACGCGCCAGGATTGAGCTGCGCCGACAGGTCGAAGCGCCGCTTTGTGAGGAGTCGCTGACGACGGCGCTTGCCCTGGGAGAGACGCTGGCGAAGGATGCGTTGGCAAACGGTGCCGGCGAGTTGTTGAACGAGTTATGAACACAGAGAAATCGCTGGCGGGAGCGCGCATTGTGGTGACTCGCGCGCGCCACCAGGCAGAGACCGTGGCACGGTTGATTCGTGAACGTGGCGGTGTGCCGCTGCTGTATCCATGCCTGGCCATTGCCCCGCCGGACGACTTTTTGCCGCTTGATGACGCGCTGTGTCGATTAGGCGAATTTGACTGGCTCGTGTTCACCAGCAGCAATGCTGTCGCAGCGGTTGCCGACCGTTTGGACATCGTCACGCCACAGCCAGATTGGTCGCATGTGTCCATCGCTGCTGTGGGAGCGCAGACGCGTGATGCAGTCAGGATTGCTTTTGGTCGCGATGCAGATTTCCTCCCCGAACAGGCGAATGCGCAGGGGCTGGCGCAGGGGCTGCCCGTGCCCAGGGCGGCGCGGTTATTGCTGCCACAAGCCGATCGAGCCGATCCTTCCACCGCTCAAATTATTCGTGACCGTGGCGCGGCGGTTTCGGCCGTTGTTGCCTATCGCACTATCATGGGCAGCGGTGGCATCGACCTGCCGGCACAGTTATCCCAGGGCAATATCCAGGCTTTGACCTTCGCCAGCCCGTCGGCAGTTGAATTTCTTCTCCAGCGCTGTCCCCAGCCAAAACTTTTTGCGCTGCCCGCTGCTTGCATCGGCGCGACCACGGCCCGGGCAGCCCGCCGCCTGGGTTTTGAAAGGCTGGTCGTCCCACCGGTCAGCGGGTTATCAAAAATGCTGGAAGCGCTGGCACAATTTTTATTGGCGCAACCAGATTTTGCAGAAGAATTGTGAATTCTGCCGTTCCATAGAGATGATTTATTGCTAATTTTGTTGCCCTGCAGCAAATCGTCTCTATAATGAAAGTATGTAAACTAATCGCTTGCGTTTACTCGTAGCAGGATCGTTTGATATGGAGCTCATAAAGAACATCTATACGCATGACAAATTCACTGAAAGCGCGCAGTATTGGAGTCCCGAGTCAGAAAAATATGCCGCTGGCAGTCATTTGATCAGCGCCTTGCGAGCCGGGTGGCTTTTGGCCATGCCCAGGGTGCGCGCCCGACAGATTTGGAATAGCGGCAGCCGCGCCCGCATGTTATATGAATTCACATTGGTGCGCGGCAGCCAATTGATGATCATGCCCGTGCTGACCAATCCCTTTGTCGAGCGTTATCTGATGCAAAATGACATCCGCGTTATTTATGGCGCTGTCACAGACAAGGCCGCCGTGCCTGGCTAGCTCTGTTAATATCGCGTTAAACTCTCGCTGGCTGCTTGCTCTGTGTCTGAGCTCCGCCTATACTTGCATCAGTTTCGTGCCTTTCAGGAGCGCCACGCGCAATGGCTGACCAGCAACAAAACGACCTGCCTACGCAATACCCGGATATCTCTCAGCATTGGAGTTTTTCATCTGAAAGGTATGCGGGCGGTGACAATCTGCTGACGGCGATCGCTCGCGGCTGGGCGATTGATCCGCAGGTGGTGCTGCGGCGGCACTGGTTTGCGGGCATGCGCTGCATCGAGATTTATCACTTCACAATCCGCCGCGCCGATGTAGTCGCCGATATGGCGGTGCTGGGCAATCCTTATGTGACGCGCTTTCTGACCTCGCATCCCTACGAACTGGTCGAAGCGGACGCCGCAGCCGTCTAGGATTTTCCACACGACGATTCAGTTTTGCGCGCCAACGGACAACCTGTTTTCTACATTCCTACTATAATTGGCGACAGAAGCAGCCCGCCAAAACGGGAATCCAGCTATGTCCGACGACCGCCAGCGTGAAGACGAATCTGCCGAAAGCGCACCGCCTTCGCCTGAAGAAATGATGCAAGAGCTGCTGCGTGCCTTGCCCGATGAGGACGAGCTGCCACCGCCAGAAGATTTCCATGCTGCCGCGAAGGATATCGAGGCAGAGCCACCTGTCCGACCAGAAGACAGCGCGCCACAAGCCAGCCAGGAAGCAACGCAAAAATTGCCCGAGGCTGTCGCCCGCTTGCTGGCGATGCAAAATCAAGCTGCCACGCTCAGCGAGTTGCTGAGCAAAGAAGAAATCAGCTTTCAAGATTATCAGCGCCTTTTGCACGAGGCGATGGTGCAAGATGACGACGGCATCTGGTGGATGATTGATGCCGAAAACAACGACTGGTATCGGCACGATGCCACAAAAAACCAATGGCAGGTCAGTTATCCGCCCGCGCTGCGCGAATATGAAGCGGCACAGCGCCAGGCACCAAGAGACTACGACTTGCCGGACAGTTTGCGCGCGCCGGCCGTGGGCGACCCAATCCTGGATGAGCACGGCGTCAAGATCGGCACGGTGCAGCCCACCAAAGACGATCTCTATACCGTGCCTGGCAAAGCCGCCCTCGCCGATGAGCTAAGTGGTCAGCAGCCCGCGCCAGAAACCGACTCGCCGCTTGCGCCAGCCGTGCCCGCCCCGCAGACAACCGACCAGCCGCTTGATTTGCAAGCATCGCCTGTCGCGCGCGAACTGCGGCAAAGTCAACGCAGCGCCCGCACTCGTCTGTTGCTGATGCTGCTGGCTGCACTGCTTATCGTGGCGCTGGTGGCTGGAATCCTATTCGCTGGCGGTGCCATGCTTTGGTATCGCGACCGCGTCGAACCGTTCGCCGAGGCCATTGCCGCGCTGGAAAATTATGTGCCCGCCTACCAGACCGCGCGTATTTTTGATGCCGATGGCGGCTTGATCGCCGCGCTGGACAGCCCGGAAAGCGGGGCGCGCACGCCTGTGCCCCTGGATCGGATTAGCCCTTACATGATCCACGCTATTGTTTCGCAGGAAAACGAGCGCTACTTCGACGACCCGGGCTTCGACCCGATCGCTATAGCGCGCGCATTTTTGCAAAATCTGCGTGGCGGTGGCATCGAGTCGGGCGCGAGCACGATCACGCAGCAGATCGCCCGCAATCTCGTCTTGCAAGACCGCGATGTTACATTGGAACGCAAGCTCAACGAAATATTGGTCGCGATGGAAATCGCCAATCGCTATGACAAAAACTTCATCCTCGAGCTGTATTTGAACGAGGTATTCTTCGCCAATCGCAGTTATGGCGTGGAGGCGGCGGCAAACACCTATTTTGGACATGGCGCAGATCAACTCAATTATGCCCAATCGGCCTTGTTGGCCAGCATAGTGCCATTGCCGCTGGGGCATGACCCGATCAACAATCGGGAGACCGCCATCGCCAATATGCGCCTGACCATGGGCAAGATGCTGGATATCGGCTGCCTGCAATTTCAGCATGGCGATTGGCCGGCGCGCGGTCCCTTCTGCATTCGCGATGGGGCGGAGGTCGATCTGGGCGGCGCGACTGGCGTGCTGGTACGCCGCGATGCTGCTGGCGTAATTATCGGTGGCGCAGCTATCTTGCAAATCGCCGAGATCGAAACTGCCGATTTCAGCGCAAACCAGACGCGCTCGCGTTATCCGCATTTTGTCGAATTTGTGCGCGCGCGATTGATCGCCGAGCTGGGCGAACAGGCGCTTTACCAGCGTGGTTTGAGCATCCACACGACGCTCGATCCATCTCTGCAAGCCACGGCGCAGGCGCTGCTGAGCCGGCAAGTGCGCGAGCTGCGGAATGTGGCCACTGGCATTGACACCGGCGCCGTAATGGTGACCGACCCCAAGAGCGGCGCGATCCGCGTCATGGTCGGCAGTCATGACTTTTATGACCCGGTGGCGGGCCAGGTCAACAACGCGCTGAGCTGGCAGCAGCCCGGCTCGGCCATCAAGCCATTCGTCTATGCGGCGGCGCTGCAGAATTACGAAGGCGAATACCTGACGCCCGCCAGCATTATCTGGGATGTGCCGTTGGTGGCGGATCTGGGCGCGGGCGGCATCTATCAACCGCAAAATGTCGACCGCCGCTTTCATGGCGCGGTGTCACTGCGCGCGGCATTGCAAAACAGCTACAATGTGCCCGCGGTCAAGCTGTTCCGCGACCATGTCGGCATTGGGCGCTATGCCAATCTGGCCGAAGCCTTTGGCATTGAATTTATGCCAGATACATTGCTGACGCTGGCGACTTCGCTGGGCGCGAACGAAGTCCGTCTGATTGACATGATGAGCGCCTACAGCATTTTTGCCAATGGCGGGCAGCGCGCCGGCTTGTACGCCATCGAGCGCATCACCGAGAGCAAAGATGGCGAAACAGTCGAAATTCCTCGCGAACGCCCGTCCCCACAGCCGGTGATAACGTCCGCGCTGGCTTACCTGATGCAAAATATCCTCAGCGACGACGCAGCACGCCAGCCGAGCTTCCAGCCCAATTCGACGCTGACCCTGGCAGCTTTGGGCATGCCTTCCCAAAATATCGTCGCCGCCAAGACAGGCACGACCAACGACAACCGCGATTTGTGGACGATGGGCTTCACGCGGGGCGCAGTCGTGGGCGTCTGGCTGGGCACACATGACAATTCGCCAACCTACAACACCAGCGGCATTCGCAACGCCGCGCCAGTTTGGAATGCCGTGATGGCAGCCGCCAGCGACCGTTATCCGCCCCGGCCTTTTGAAAATCCTGGTGGCGTCGTGGCTCGCGAAATCTGCCGCACGACGGGCACATTGCGCTCGGCAAATTGCCCACAGCCAAGCACCGACTTGTTCTTGCAAGAACAGCTGCCGCCGCCAGCCGAGCAGGGTTTTTTGCAACTGTATACAGTCGACAGCTGGTCGCTGCTGCGCGCCAATGAATTTTGCCCTAATCATGCGACGCAGATGAACTTTGCGGTCATTGATGAGCCAGAGGCGCTGGAATGGCTGAACAACACGGACGCAGGTCGTGCCTATGCCGAAAGCCTGGACCTGCCGCTGCCGCTGCGCCCACCGCCGCAAGCCTCTTGTACGCAGGGCATGCAATTGCCGCTGGTCGACCTGAGCAGCCCCAATCCAGGCGCGGTAGTCAATGGCGTGGTCGAAGTCCGTGGACAAGTGCAAGCGCCCGACTTCGACAAGTTCGAGCTGCTCTATGCAAGCGCCGCCGAGCCAGACATCTTTTATCCGATCATGGCTTCGCTGGTGCTAATGCCACAGTATGGCACGGCGCTGGGCAGCTGGGATACGGTCGCTGCCCAGGTGCCAGACGGCGATGTGATCTTGCGCCTGGTTGCGACTTCCTTGAGCGGTGGCTCCATCCATGTAGACCTGCCGCTGACGGTGGACAATGCCAGCCTTGCCCCGGTGGGCGACGAGCCGGTATTCGTGCCGACGATCGAGTCCATCATCATCCCCACGCCCAGCCCCTAGCTCAAAATTTCTGATACAATGCGCTGGGATAGTGTCGAATCGGGGCTGTTGTCCCACGCTGGCTCGAAGCGATCGAGAGGCATAGGAGTGAGCAAGCATCCGCTGTTGGCAGGGTTAAATCCGCAGCAGATCGCCGCCATCACCGCGGATTTGGGACCGGCGCTGGTGCTGGCTGGTCCGGGCAGCGGCAAGACCAGCGTACTGACGCGGCGCATCGCCTGGCTGATCCAAGAGCACCATGTCCCGCATCATCGTATCATGGCGGTCACTTTCACCAACAAGGCGGCTGGCGAAATGCGCTCACGGGTGGAGAAGCTGCTGGACAGCAAGCTGCGTGGCTTGCAGATCGGCACATTTCATTCGACTTGCGCGCGTTTTTTGCGGCGCGATGCCCAGATCCTCGGTTATCGCGACAACTGGGTCATATACGACAGCGACGATTCGCAGCGGCTGATCAAGGCGATCGTGGCTGACCTGGGCTTTGACTCCAAAGAAAATCCGCCCCGGCGCATCAACAACAGAATCTCGGCTGCCAAGAACGAAATGATCTTGCCCGAAGGCTACCAGGCGCTGAGTCGCTTTGATGAACGGGTGGCGCGTGTCTACGCCGCTTATCAGCATGAGCTTAAAATTTCCAACGCCATGGATTTCGGCGATTTGCTGCTGAATATGGCGCTGCTGTTGAAAAAGAGCGATGAGCGGCGTAAAGATTATCAAGATCGCTTTTTGGCGGTGCTGGTGGACGAATTTCAAGATACCAACACAGTGCAATATCAACTGGTAAAGCTGCTGTCTGCGCCCCAGCAATTTGTCTTTGTGGTCGGCGATGAAGACCAGGCGATTTATCGTTTTCGCGGCGCAGATTATCGCAATCTGCTGCGCTTCCGCAAAGATTATCCCGAGCCGGCTGTCGTCTTGCTGGAGCAGAATTACCGCAGCACGCAGACTATCCTGGATGTCGCTAGCGCAGTCATCAACAACAATCGCAGTCGCACGCCCAAGAACCTGCACACCAGCCGTGGAAAAGGCGAGCCGATCGCTCTGCACGAAGCCGCAGACGAACAATACGAAGCCGACTTTGTGCTGGAGCAAGTCCGCCAGCTGCGCGAATCCACAGACATCGCCTACAGTGACATCGCCGTGATTTACCGCACAAATGCCCAGTCGCGCGCATTTGAAGAAGCTTTCATCCGCGCTCGCCTGCCCCATGTCTTGCTGAGCGGCTTTGGCTTTTATCAACGGCGCGAGATCAAGGATCTGCTGGCGTATCTGCGGCTGATTTATAACCCGGACGACCGCGTCAGCTTTGAGCGAGTCATCAATACGCCGGCGCGCGGCATCGGCAAGAAGTCGCTGGGCGCTTTTTCCGACTGGGTTGCCAGTGAAGATCTGGCATTGAGCGACGCGCTTGACAAGCTGTATTTCGATGAGGCCACTCCCCTTTCCACGGCGGTCAAGGGCAAGATCCTGCCATTCGTGAACCTGCTCGCCACTTGGACAGAAATGGCGCAGCCGGGCGGCTTGGGCGATCTGTTCCAGCACATCGTTTCGCAGACGCGCTATGATCTCCACCTAGAAAAGACCAGCCAGCACGAAGACGAAGCGCTGGACCGCGCGCAGAACTTGTCGGAGTTTTATGGCATGCTGATGAAGGCGGACGACAGCGGGCAGACTCTGCACGACTTCCTGGACGAGCGCACCCTGTATACCTCCGCCGACAGCCTGGAAGAAGATGACGACAAGGTTCGCCTTTCGACCTTTCACAGCATCAAGGGGCTGGAGTTCCCGGCTGTGTTCATCACCGGGCTGGAGCAAGACAACCTGCCGCATCGCAACGCCATCGCCGAAGGCAAAGAGGGCATTGAAGAAGAATGCCGCCTCTTTTATGTGGGCATCACGCGCGCCGAAGACCATCTCTTCCTCAGCTATGCCATGCAGCGGCGCCCTTTTGGTGGCAGCAGCATCAATGGCACATCGCAATTTCTCGCCGACTTGCCAACGCATTTGCTGGATGGCAGCCCGCTCACGCTGGCCTATCTGCGACAAGCCCGGGCGGTTGCCGCGCCGACACATTGGGAGCCGCGCCATCCTATCTTTGAGCGCAAACCGAAAAGCATCGCGAGCGGCAATCAAGCGATTCGCTCGCAATTCGCCACTTTCAAAGCGCCACAAAAACCAACCTTGCGGGTTGGCTCGCGCGCCTCGCACAAGCAATTTGGCGGCGGCCTGGTGATCGGCATCGACCCGGATGGCGATATCGTCAGCATGTCCTTTGACGAGCACCAACTCAAAAAAGTCTTCGCCGAAGATCTTACTCCGCTGGATGGGTGACGGCTTGCGGCCATGGGCATGACAATGGTGGCAAAGACAGTCGCGAGTAGGTATGCTGAGTGTCGTGAGACAGTGTCCTGAGATTCACGCGCTGAGATAATCCCCGCGGCCCTCTTCAATCCCGACAACACTCACGCCAATCGCCCTAACCCGATATTTACCAGATCAGGCAATGAGATTCCACAGCTCAGCCTTGCCGAACTGGAGGAAGCGCGAAAAGATCAACGTGATGTTCGAGCCCAAACCGCGAGGTTGATCAGAGAGATGCCGCCTCGCAAACAAGCCAGCCTGGCAGTACGCTCTGTGTCGCAACACCTCTACAATTGCGTCGGTATGATATTTGCGCAGCGCCGTACTTGGCTGGAGATAAAGGACATTCTGTGGATTCTTCGCGAGGATGGCTATAGTAAGATTGATCTCGCGCAACTCACGACCGGTGATGTAGCGCTCTACATGCTGAACGGCGCTCCGGCGCACATTGGATTAGGTTGTGTTGATATTTTGCCATTGCATTTTGAAAAGTGCGTAAAATAGCCCTATGAGCTACATAACATTATCAGACGAACACTGGACGAGAATTCGGGATTTCCTGGTGGGAGAACCCGCAGTTTATCTGGGAGACG
>JAJEBK010000013.1 GCA_022823945.1 Anaerolineae bacterium
CGAGGTAGTCTACAATCAGCTACGACCGCATAGCGCTCTAGGCTACAAGACGCCGGCAGAAACCGAGGCGCAGTGGCAGCAGCAAAACTCCCTCAAAGTTTCTGAGATTTTGTGTCCAATAAAATAGGACCATTACACCCCCACCCCAAACCCCTCCCCCAAAATGAGGGAGGGGCTTCAAGACTGCTGTCATCGCAAAGAACTCCCCTTCCATTGTTCTGGGAGAATGCGCCATTGATTAGGGACAAATCGACTCGCAGCCAGCATTTTCGCCAATCCCCCGACCCAGCAGGGAATCAAGAGCCGCTGAAGATGCTCAACGGCATGTGAAAGCTGACGATCCAGTTGGGCGCATCGACAATCTCGCTGATTTTGAGGTCGCCGGCCACGCTGCACAGGCAATAGGCTTGGCTTTCGGTCAGGCTGCGGTTTTTCACCAGCCACTCGATCATGTAGCGCACGGCGTTCTTGGCATTTTGCATCAAATCGGGACCATGCGCGGTGGTGATGTGCCAGCCGGCGCTGTCGGTTTTGGTCATGGGGCTGGGACGCCGCAACTGCAATTCGCGCACAGCCAGCTCGCGCCGCAAATTGAAGCGCATGGTCATGGTCATAGGCGATTCTATGCCGGTGCCGCTGACCTCGCCCTGTCCCTGCGCCGCATGACAATCGCCAGTGGAAAAGAGCGCGCCATCCGCCAGCACGGGCAGCCAGAAGACACTGCCCACGACCAGATCGCGTATATCGACATTGCCGCCATTTTGTCGTGGGGGGACGGTGTTCAGGCGTCCGGGTTCAGCCGGCGCAACGCCAACACAGCCGGGAAATGGCTCAAAAGGCAGAACGATATCGCCCAGGCCAAAGTGACAATGCTCGCCCGCCAACTGCCAATGGTGGATGTAGGCGAAGGCGAAGTCATCTTGCAGCAAGCCGAAGCCGGGGATATGCCCTGTCCAGCCCCAGCCCTTGTGCTGCATATCCAGAATCTCGACTTCCAATGTGTCGCCGACTTTCGCGCCGTCTATGGCGATGGAGCCGGTCAGCGCGTGCACCAGGCTGAAGTCGATGTTGGCCAGGTCGTCGTCAGTGGAATCGGCGGAGAGCTGGCCGACGGGCTCGGCGCATTCAATGACGACCGTGTCGCCAGGCGCGATGGTCAGCCGCGGCGTGACGGAATTGTCCCAGAATGGTTGGGTGATGCTGTCGTCCAGATAGTGTTCAGCCATGTCAAGCTCCTTGCTGGATTTGCCACAGAGGCACAGCAGTTAGTCCAATAAAGTAATGCAACAATAGGAAGGAACACCGTAGGGGCGACTCTTGCGTCGCCCACATGGTAAACGGAGGCTTTTTGGACGAGACAAGTCTCGCCCCTACAGACTACGAATCACAATAGCATCGTCCTTTTTCGCATGACTAGCCGCTACTGAGAGCAAAGAGGTTTATAGAACTCGGTGAACTCATGCAACTCGGTGTACTCGGTGGTTCATTTTTCATTCATAACTTCGTTGTTATCACATCTGTGTCTCTGTGGCAATCTTACTTCAGGATTCTAGCAAATCCAGCGCATCCCAGCTGCCATCGGCGCGCGCAGCCACGCGATGCCCGGTCAACCCGCTGCCAGCCTGTCGCGCCAGAAAAACGAAAGCCGGCGCCAGCAGAGCGGGGTCGACCCAGTGCTGCTTTTGCTCCTCGGTATAGTTGGAATCCGACATGGGCGTGTTGATGGGCGCGCCCGGCGTGGCTGCATTGACGGCGATATTGAAGGCCGCCCCTTCCAGCGCCAGGCACTTCGTCAAGCCTTCGATGCCATGCTTACCGGGATTGTATGCCACCTCTTCCACGAAGCCGCGATAGCCCGAGCCGGACGACAGATAGACGATGCTGCCCGCTCCCGCGTCGATCATCGGCTGCCAGCAAGCCTTGCTCAGGATGAATGCCGCTTGCAGGATGATGTTGATTTCGTGCTGCCATTGCGCAAATGTGATCTGCTGCATGCTGCGCGTGATGAGCAAAGCGGCGTTGTGCACCAATACACGCGGCGCTGCAAATCGCTGCAGGGCGGCATCAATGGCGGCTTGAGTCGGCTCGGCTTGGGAAAGGTCGCAGGGCAAGGCCAGCGTTTCTGCGCCCAGCCCGGCCAGTTCGTCGCAGACTTGCGCCAGCAGATCGCCGCGGATATCCAGCAGCGCCAGCTTCATGCCTGCACAAGCATAGGCTTTGGCAATTGCCTTGCCCAGTCCCTGCGCCGCGCCCGTGATGACGGCTGTCTGCCCGCGCAAGTCGTCAGTTTCGGTCATACGCTGCCTCTGCGCAATTACTCATCTACAAGCCCCCGCCCGAGCCGCGCAAACGCGGATCTAAAAAGTCGCGCATCCAGTCACCCAGCACATTCAACGATACCACCGTCAGCATGATCGCCACGCCGGGGAAGACCGCCAGCCACCACGAACCGCTCAGCAGTTGATTGCGGCTGTTGGCCAGCATGGCACCCCAGGTGGGTACGCTTTCGGGCACACCAAGACCGAGAAACGAGAGAGACGCTTCGGACAGGATGACGCCGGCGACATTGAAGGAGGCGATAACGATTAGCGGCGTCAGGATGTTGGGCAGGATGGTGCGGAACATGATGCGCCATTCGGTGGCGCCCAAAGCGCGAACCGACTCGACATATTCGCGTTCCCGCTGCACCAGTGTCTCGGCGCGGGCGATGCGCGCATAGGTCACCCATTGGCCAATCCCCAAGACCAGGACCAGGTTCAAGACACCTTCTCCCAGAATCGTCAACATCATGATGGCGAAGAGGATGAATGGATAAGCCAGTTGAATGTCAGCCAGACGCATGATGACATCATCGACGCGGCCGCCGAGGTAGCCAGCGGTCAGCCCAAGGATCGTCCCGGTGCCGCCGCCAAGCCCGACCGCCGCCAAGCCGACGAAAAAGGAAATCCGCGCGCCATAGATCACGCGCGAAAATACATCGCGGCCCGTGGAATCGGTGCCCAAGACATATTCCAACTCGCCATCGCGGTTGTAGCTTAGTGGCGGTTTGAGGGTGTCGAATATCTCGACGCGATTGGGATCTTTGGGTGCCAGCTGCGTGGCGAACAAGGCGCACAGCGCGATCAAGACCAAGATAAAAACTGCGAATACCGGATAGCGCGCCTGCACCATGCTGGATGTCGCTCGCCGCAAGAAGGGCTGCGGCTGGTACATCTCGTCGAACTGGCGCTCGAGCGTCGAAACGCGGATTTTTGATTTCGCCAGATCGGGCTGCTGTGCGGCGCTCATCGAATATCACTCATTCCAACCGGATACGCGGATCGAGGAAGCCATAGAGCAAGTCGGCAATCAGGTTGGTGCTGACGAACAAGAAAGAAAGCAATACGACCGCCGTCAAGACCAGCGGCACATCGCGCTGATTGACCGCATCAAAAACCAAACGCCCGACGCCGGGCCAGGAAAAGACAGTTTCCACCACAATAACGCCATTCAGCAAGAAAGCGAACTGCAGCGCCAGCACCGTCACGATCGGGATGAGGGCGTTGCGGATGGCGTGGCGTACCATGACGGTGCGCTCGTTCAAGCCTTTGGCGCGAGCGGTGACGACATAATCTTGCCGCAAAACTTCCAGCACGGCAGAGCGAATCAAACGCGAATTGCGGGAGATGGAATAAACCGAAACCGCCACCATCGGCATGAGCATATAACGGATGGCACCGGGCAAGTTGGTCAGCGCCTCGTCGACCCGGCCCTCGAAGAGCGGCTTGAGAAAAGCCACATGTCCCGACACCGGCATCCAGCGCAGCGTAACGCCAAAGAACAAGATGAACATCAAGCCCAGCCAAAAGCTCGGCATCGATTGCCCCAGCATCGCGCCCAGCATCAAGGTGCCATCGGTCATCGTGCCGCGCCGCGTCGCCGCCAGCACGCCAATGGGGAAAGCCACGATCGTCGACAAGAGGAAGCCGCCAATGGTCAATTCCAGCGTGGCCGGCATGCGCTCCATGACCACATCAAAAGCCGGCACCCGATGCGCCAGCGAATTGCCGGTATCGCCGCGCGCGAGGTTGAAAAGGAAATCAAAATACTGGATATGCAGGGGCCGATCAAAACCGAGGCGTTCGCGCGCAGCCTGGCGCTCTTCTGCGCTGGCGCGTTCGCTGACATAAAAGAAAGTGGGATCGCCGGCCAAGTGGATGGACAGGAAGGTCAACAGGGTGACCCCAAGGATTACCACCACAGTCAAAAGCAGCCGGCGAATGATGTATTTGTGCATGGGTGGCAACTCCCCCCATCTTCCAACCCCTTCCCCCACAGAGGAGGGAAGGGGGGAGAAAAGTCCCTCCCTCTTTATGGGGGAGGGATTTAGGGTGGGGGCTTGCTTACATATCGTCCTTCAGCACCGCGGCATAGCCGGTGATGAAGTAATCGGCGCGCGACTGATATTCGATGCGGTTGCTGACCGCTTCGGTGCGTGGTCCCGCGAAGAGCATGATCCAGGGCGGGTCGTTGTAGAATTCTTCGAGCATGGCGATTTCCAGCTCGCGCTCGGCTTCGGGGTCGCCCGTCAGCGAGGGCAACGTGTCCCAACCGGTGCACCAGAAGTCGTTGTTCCAATGCGTATAGTTGGTCTCGGCTTCGGCGCAGCCGGCTTCGTGGCCCGGGATATCCGCCATGTCGTATTGGGCGCTCCATTCGCTGCCGCCGGTGCGGCCGAAGTAGAGGGGACCCAAGTCGTGGGTGATCAGCGCTGCCACCCAGTCGCCCGATTCCTGGAAGATGGCTTCGGTCTGAACGCCGACATCGGTGAGCATCTGCGCGGTCGCCAAGACGACTTCGGGTGCCATCGCGCCAGTGAGTCGCCGCGCTGGCATCTCGAGCGAGAAGCGCACGCCGTCATCGCCACGCGGATAGCCGGCCGCATCCAGCAATTCCTCGGCTTTGGCCGGGTCATAGGGATAGGGCTCCAGCGTCGGGTGATCGGCATTGCTGGGGTTGACCAGGCTGGTGGCGCGCTCGCAGGTGGTGAGCAGCAGATTCTCGCAGATGGCGTCGGTGTCAATGGCGTATTGCAGCGCCACGCGCACATCGGTCTTCATGATGGCTTGGGCACCAACATCGTCGGGATTATCTACGCGGAAGGGCGCATCGGGGTTCAAGTTGAAGCCGATGTAGGTGCGCGTTGTTCCGGGGAAGAATCGCGCTTCCGCCACGCCAGAATTGCGAATGGCTTCGGCTTGGTTCGCCGGGAATTCTTTGTAGATGTCGACATTGCCGGTGATCACTTCCGCCACCGCCGTTGAGGGCTCGGGGATGAAGCGCCAGACCAGATTTTCAAAGCCCTGCGGACGCAAATCAAAGCCTTCGACCGCTTTCAAGCTCATGTATTCGCCGGGCACCCATTCAACCAAGGAATAGGGACCGCTGCCGACGACATTGCGCGCCGCTTCTTCAAAGGACATCGCTTCGTAGGAGTCCTTGCAGTGGACCAAAACCTCTGAGTACAAGCCCAGGCGCATGGCGCGGTTCTGCGGCTTCCTGGCGACGATGGTCACATCCAGCTCGCTGTCTGCACGCGCTTCGACAAAACCGGTGGAAGCGACAACGAAGCCAGCCGAGTTGCCGGTGAAGCCGTTGGCGGGGTCGGCCATGCGGTTGAAGCTATAAGCGGCATCTTCGGCGGTGAGCGGCTCGCCATCGTCGCAGGTCAAGCCTTCATGCATGTGGAAGGTCCATTCCGTGCCGTCTTCGGAAACGGTGAAGCTGTGCGCGAGGTAGGGATCAATAGCGCCGCTAGCCTGACCCAACTCATAGAGCGTGGCGAAAGTGTGCATCATGATGCGGAAATTGCTGCCGCCGGTCGAGCCGCCCACCTGGGACGGATCCATCGAGCCTGGTTCGCCATTTATCGCGATGACGAGGGTGTCATCATCCGGCGTTGGCACGGTCTGCGCGCCGCTGACGAATGCCGACACAGCCAACACCATGATCAAGATGAGGATGAATGCTGCTCTTACGGGAAGTTTGACATACATTTTCTTCTCTCCAGTACCATTTTGCTTGCCTTACGATTGTGTTGCGCCTCTGCTCAGATAGCAAACTCCTTTCACCAAAAGAAACACCTTTCGTCAACTATAACGCACAGGGATACGCTTGGCAAAATCCAGCACGAGGCAAATCAGGGATGGGCGGGCGACCCGGTGGCTCGCCCCTACAGATGGGGTTTTGCGGGGGGCCTGGTAGGGCGTCCCTACAATTGAGGTTTTGCGGGCGACCCAAGGGTCGTCCCTACGGGTTTTGATGTGAGTGAGTTTGTTGCGAGAGGGGG
>JAJEBK010000030.1 GCA_022823945.1 Anaerolineae bacterium
CGTTCTTGTCTTCGTCGGGTAAGACGAGTTCGGTCCCGGATTCCAGGTTATCGTGAAGTCATAGCCGGTGTCTAAATCCACACCAGGGAATGTCGCAAAATTGCCAGTGTAGCCTCTGCCTGTAAACGGCATAGTAACAACGCCCCAGTATTTTCCGGCAGTGTCACTATCAATCGTCACATCATAGTGGCCCGTGTGCGTGGGTCCATTCCATTCCAATTTTATATCGATCAAGCTAGGGCTATGTTCCGTTTCATGCCTCCGCTTGATCTCCAGTTTGGTCAGCGGCTCAACCTCGGGTATCGGAGTTGGCGTTGCGCCATTGGTGGTCACATAAAATTGTCGACTCCCTTGAATCACATAGCGAAGGCCATTTCTATCGTAAGTGCCTCGAAAGTAAAAGCGATGTCTCGAATTGGGCTTTAGCCCCGTAAAGCTGTAGCTGGTATCGGTCGTGAATACCGTGTGAGCATAGTCGTGGTAGGGCTGGTGAGGTCCATAAATCGCATAAATCGTGATCCTATAGCCGCTCGCGCCCTGCATGGGCAGCCATGTCAATTCAATGCTTGTGCTGGTCACCTTACTCACTGTTACTTCGGGCCTGAAAGTGCGCGGCACCGGAGTGTCAGTTGCGGTGGGGATGCTGTCTTTCGCCTGCGCTTTGGCGAAAGTCAGCGGCGTCGCGGTCGCGGTTGATGTGGGGGTGTTCGTCGCTGTAGCAGAAGGCGTGTTTGTCGGCGTATTGGTGGGCGTACTGGTCGCGGTTGGCGTATTTGTTGGGGTAGCCGTAGCCGTACTCGTTAGCGTGGCGGTTGGCGTCGGCGTATCAGTAGGCAGAACTTGCTGGTCTTGCTGCGCGGAAAGTGTTTTTGCAGGCGTTTGCACCGTGATGGTGAAATAATCTGTCGGAGTTTCAATGTTATAGTAGCCGTATTCACTCGGACCGATGGTAACCGGCTCGATGGTGATGACATTCGCATGATTGGGGCGCAAACGGGTCACCTGTATGCCAGCAGGCGCGGTGTTATCAAACTGCTTCCAAAAAAACCCGTTTATATAGATATTAAAGCCCACATCGCTTGCCGCTGCCGCGCCCCAAGAGAGGGTCGCCGTGTCATATGTGATGTCGGAAGTGGTGACGGTGGGCGTAGAGCCGCTGCTGGGCGCCGCCTTTGTTGTGAAGTGCGCATCAACGGACCGCTCATTCCCGTCTTTGTCCACCATGGTTAAAGTGAAGCTGTAGCGGGAGCTTGGCTGGAAGACGCGCTTTTGAAACAATCCCCAAGTGGTATTCCAGCCCGTAAGAGCAGCGGCATGCCATACGGCTCTTTTTCTTAAATATTTATGACTCCTGACCCTGTGGCCAGCATCGCTCACATAATCGCTCATATCGACGCTTACAGCGTCGAAGCCCTGGTCTTTTAGATAAGACAAGAGTACGCCCCAATGCACGCCGCCGCTGTTATGCGTGATATTGATAAAGGTGATTCCGTAATTGCTTGGGTACGGTGTGGGTGTGGCTGTGGGCTCCTGCGCCTGCGCCAGAGACGCGCTAAGCAGCGCGGCGATGATGAGAAGCGGCAGCAGAAATTTCATAAGACGCGGTACACGGCAGGCAACCATGAGCAAATCCTCAGAAGCAGTGTAAGCGCATGGGAACAATTGAAGTATAGATTACATTCGCGCCGAAGTCAAATTCTTCTCGGCGTGGGGGAGCGGCTAATTTGCTGGATGCGCGCTGCTATGCCCCCACCCCAAACCCCTCCCCGAAGCATCAGGGAGGGGGAGCGCACTCAGAGAAAATGAAATCTGATGCTCAATTTCTTGCAGATTAGCAATAACTGCACTGGTTTCTCGACGAGTCTCCCTTCCCCATTGATATGGGGAAGGGCCGGGGATGGGGTAGAAAAAACTGCCCCTCCTCAGCTCGTTCTGGGGGAAGGGGCCGGGGATGGGGGCTTGGTTATCATATCCACAAAATTCGACACTCTCCGCGGAGTTTTCAGCACGGACAACTTGCTTAGCGGTTGTTGTCTTTGGTGCCAAACAGCCGCCGCGTGATTGCGCCGCCAAACAAACTGCCCGCGATCGTGCTTTCGATGCCCACTGTTGCGCTGGGCTGCTCGTCCCAGTCTCCCTTGTGCCGCCGGTTGATCCACAGCTGATACTCGTCGGAAGCGGCGATCAAGAAAGCTTCGATGGCGTCTTCGTCATGGTCGGCCAGCGCGCCACGCAGCTCACGCAACTGGGCAACCAACTGGTCGATAGCGCGCCCCAGCCCATCGCGATTGGCGAGCCATTCATCACGCAACGCATCGGGATGGTGCGTCAGCAGGTAGCGCGTCAACACATTGAATGGCGGGTTGGTAAGCCGCTGCGCGTCTGCCCAGGCGCGGTGATTCATCGCGGCGCTATAGGCTGCGATGCTCAATACCTGCGGGATGCCTTCGGTCAGGGCAGTCAGGCTATCGTGTTCGGCCGGGTCGAGGAAGTGCGGCTGGGCACCCAGGATCACAGCGAAATTCACCGCCAGGTCGATTGCTTCGGGCAGGCTGCGCAAGCCGGGCGTGAGGTATATGGCGCTGTCATGAAAATAGTCATCGCTGGCTACTTCCGGTTCCAGGCGATGATCCAGCATATAATCCGCGTTGACAACGGGCGTAAAGCCAATGACATGGTGCTCGTCGCCCAGCAGATCCGCCGCCCAGGCCAGCGAGGGCTGTTTCACCGCGGCGGTATCCAGGATAACCACGCCATCTCGCAGCGACGCTCCAATCAACTCATATCCCGCGCGCAGGTCTTCGTAGGGCAGGTTCATGATGACGACATCCGCCGTCTCGACCGCAGCATGTATCTTGCGTTCGAAGTTGGCGAATACTTTTTGCTTGCGGGCCGGTTTCTCGAAGTCGTCTCGGCTATCGTGCCCCACCAGCCGGAAGCGATGCCGACCGCCTTTTTCGGTGTATGCGCGCAGACGCAGGGCGATGGACACACCCAGACGATCCAGTCCCAATATGGACACAGTTAACTCTGCCATGCCGCGCTCTCCTTGGTTGCCGCATCGTCATTCTAACACAGAACTCAACTGTGGTTGTCGGCGCGCTGCAAGGCCAGCAGCTGTGCATGCAGTGGATGGCTGCCCAGCGATTCAGCATTGAATTGATGGTGCTCCGCCAGCCATACGACCGCTTCGTCCGTGCCGCACGCTCGCAAAATCTCGCCACTCCAGCGCGGATGATGCGCGCGCACGCTGAAGGGCGCTCGCCAGAAAGTCAAGTCGCCGCCAGCGCTCAAACGGCCAAACCAGTCGGGCGCAAGCGATTTGACCAGCACAGACAAGGTCTTCTGCCAGACAGCCAGCTTATAGCGCGACTTGCCAATATCGTGCAGCAGGGCAGCTTTGCGCAGGGTTGTCGGCGCGCCTGCATCGGCTTTTGTGACTGCCTGCAAAACGCGGGCGCTGTGCAACTGGTCGGCGCGCGACAATCGGCAGAACGCGGCATATTCGCAATCGGACAACAACTGCTGGGCGCGGGATAGATCGGGACGGGCGACAACAGCCAGCAAGGCACGAAACCCTTGCCCCAGCCGATAACGCAGCCTGGACATGCCGCTAGAAAACGAGCAGGCGGAGGATGGCGCTGGTCGGCTGGCCCACGAAGAGGCTGAATGGGCTGGCCCCGCCCAAAGGAATGAAGGACAGGAAGATCAACGCGATGAAGACATAATAGCTGGCTGTTCGCCAGTCGCGCCATTTGAAAGCCGGGAACATCAAAAAGTCTGACAGCGGACGCACATTCTGCTGGATTGTAACGGGGATCTGCATCCGATCCAGCCACTTGCCGGGCAGCAGCGCTTGCACAATGTGCCAGCCATCAATGGGGAATAGCGGGATCAGATTAAAAACGAAGAGCAGGACATTCCAAAATACCGACGCATAGAGCAGCGCCGCCAACAACGCCAGCGGGTCGACAACCTGGTCGGGCAAATGATAGGCATAATAACCCACGGCGCTCCAGCCTCCCAAGCGCAATAGCAGCGCCGAAGCGACCGCCAGCGCCAGATTGGAGAGCGGTCCCGCCGCCACAGCCGCCAGGAATCCGCGCCGTGGATCTCGCATGCGCTCTGCAGAAATAGGTGCGCTGCCCAATATGCCAAAGCCGATGATGGCGAACATCAGCCAGCCCACCCAATTGATATGCACCAGTGGATTCAATGTCAGCCGGCCCTGCAGTTTTGGCAGGTCATCGCCCATTTTCCACGCCACAAAATTGTGCGCGAATTCGTGCACGGTCATGGCGCAGCCCAGAACGACCAAGTTTATCAAGATAACCAGCGGATGAAGATCCAGTAGCATGTGCCTGTCTCGCCCCCGTTCGGTGCCGCTTCGCCCTCCACTATAGCGCAATCTGGGCGCATGCGGCAGGGGTTTACGCGCTTCTAACATCTATCGCAAAATCTGTGGTGTCTGCCTATTGAACCGTTTCTGCGCAATTGATGTTACAGTATTGCCGCCATCTGGTTTTGCCGAAGCAGGCCGCGAAGGGGCTGGCTGTGAGCAAACGCGTGCTCTTTCTTTTTTCCGATACCGGCGGCGGGCATCGCTCAGCCTTCCAGGCTATCCGCGACGCCTTGGCTATCCGCTATGGCTCGGCTGTGGAATTCGACGCGGTGGATGTCTTGCGCGAGTTGCGCTGGCCCCTCAACAAACAGCCGGAATTGTATCCGCGCATGGTCAATACCTCGAAGTTCCTGTGGGCGCTGATGTATCACAGCTTCGATGGCAAACGGCGCTCGAGCCTGGCGCGCCAGCTTATTTATCGCAACAACCGCCGCAAACTGAGAAGGCTGGTCCGCGAACGGCCGGCTGATGTGGTCGTTTGCACGCACTCTGTCATCGCCAATCCCACCTTTCGCGCTTTCTTGACATTGGACGAGCGTCCGCCTTTTTTGACTGTGGTCACCGACCTGGTTACCACGCCGTCATTTTGGTATGACCCGCGCGTCGACCACTGTTTTGTGCCGACCGAAAGCGCCTATCGCCGTGGTCTGCGACTGGGCATGTCGCCGAGCCAGATGCAGGTCACCGGCTTGCCAGTCAATCCGCATTTCCTCGATTCCATGACCGGCAAGGACGAAGCGCGCACTGAGTTCGGATTCGATTCCGACTTGCCGGCCGTGCTGCTGGTCGCAGGCAGCGAAGGCATGGGCGCGATCGACAAGCTGGTGGCGGCGTTGGATGCCGAGCGGCTGGATGCGCAGTTGGTCATCGTCTGCGGGCGGAACGAGGCTTTGCGCGTCAGACTGGCGAGCCGAACCTGGATCAACCGCCGCCACCTCTTTGGCTATGTAACCAATTACCGGGAAATGCCGCGCATCATGGCGGCTTGCGACATCATCGTTACCAAAGCAGGTCCTTCGACCATCAGCGAAGCCGCTATCGCTGGCTTGCCCATGATCATCAGCGACCGCATCCCCGGGCAAGAAAGCGGCAATGTGCGCCTGGTCACTGAAAATCGGGCTGGTGTCTACCTGCCCAAGCCAGAGCAGGTGGCGCAGCGCATCCAGCAATGGCTGGCAGAGGGACCAGCCGCCCTGCAGCAGCGCGCAGACAATGCCCGGCGCATCGCCAGGCCCGATGCTGTTTGGGATATTGCCGATGCCGTCTGGGAATGGGCGCACCGCCCCAAATTCAAGCGCCCGCGTCATGCATGATCGCCCGCTCAGCTATCAATCATCCGCCCGAGATAGACGCCATCCGCCACTTTGCTAATCGCCTGGTCCGCCAGCCGCAGCTTCCAGGTGCCGCCTGCGTTGACAGTCGTGAAGAGCAGCGCGCTGTTGTCTTCGCTGAAGGCGATTGGGCGAACCACGGTCGGAAGCGAGCGGCTTATGATCTCTTGACGCGCCGCCAGCAGGTCGATGCGCGCCAGCACGGTGCGGAATCGGCTGTCAGCGCCGGCTTCGCCCTCAACTTGCGACATGGCATACACAGCGAGGCTGTCGTCTGCGCTAACAAGCAGGTTGCCGGCGTATGGGAAATCGGCGACAGGCAGCGCTTCGATAACTTTGGTCTGGCCCGATTCCAGCGCGAAGACTTTCGCCACGAATCCGCCCGCGTCGCTCTGCACAAGCCGCAGCATGACATCCGCCCCGACGCCAAAAGCGCAATAGCAATGTTGCTCGCCGGGCAACTGACGAGAGTTGATATCGCCCGTGGCGAAATCCAGCACAAACAGCCCGGCGCGCAGCATATATGGACTGGTCCCGACGACTTCCGCCGTGCGCACTTCCATAATGAGTTGCTCGCTTCGTGGTCGGAAGGCCACAGGCAGCAGTCGGATGCCGGCTCGCGGACGATCCGCCAGCAGTTCGCGCAAGTTGTCGCCATCGCTGTCCGCCAGCCAGGTGGTCGTTGTCAGCGTTTCGTCGGCTAGTTGCCGCGCGATAGTCCAGGCGATGCGCGCGCCGTCCGCCGATACAACCCAGTCGATGCTGTGGTCGCTGGCTGCCAGGTCAATGAAGTGATGCTTGCGGATCGTGCCATCGTTCTGCGCCAGTTTGACTGCCTTGTCTTCGTTGTCCAGATAGATGACGCCGAGCGTGGTGAGCGCGAATTGACTGCCTTGCGCTTCGACCTCGCTCGCCTCGCCGCTCAACAGGTTGATGAAACTGAGTGTCGTCGTTTCCGCGCTGGCTGGATCGCGCAGCAAGAAGACATCCCAGTGCTGGGCTGGCGGGACAGCCTGCGCCTGCACCAGGCATGTGCAAAATAACAGCAACAAAGTTGGCAGCAACCTTTGCATCGTGTTTTAGAAAGTCCTGGCCTGCGCGGTCGCTTGCGCTTGTCAGTTCGCTCAAGCAATACGCGCCAATTATACCGCTGGCAGGCAGATGCGGCAATTTGTGCGGCAGCCCCTGTTAAAGAAAAAAGCCCCGCGCTGGCGAGGCTTCTGGCAGGGCGAGTCTTTGCCTTAGTTCGATTTGCGATTGCGCCAATGCTGACGTTGCGACCACTCTTGCGCGTCGCGCCGCCGCTTTTGTTGCAAGAAACGCTCGATGCGCGCTTCTTCCATCAACGCCTGCATACGTTGTTTGTGCCAGCTCGCGCCTGTGAAGCTCAGGTTTTCCACGATGTGTCTCCATCTCTGGGGCAGCCGATAAGCGCAAGGTAACATGATTGGGCAGGTCGTACAAGTATTGCGACCTGTTTCTAATACAACTTATACAAAGTGTATGGGCAAAGCCTAATAGGGACGATGATAGCTGACGCTCGGCAATGATTCGCGTGGATCGTCCGCCAGGTCGAAGCGCATGATGGACGCGGTGGCCGGGTAGTCGACTGGCAATCCATAATCCCGCAGGCGGTCTTTCATCAGCGCCTCGGGCACCTCGCCTTGTGCATGCAGCCAGGGGAAAACCAGAATATCGCCATGTCCGACAGCGGCGACGGCCTGGTCTCTGTGGTTTCTTCGCACAGAATCGAGAAAATCCAGCACCCGCTCCAGCACGGTCTGCGGCGTTTCGTAGGGCGGCTTGTTGCCCGTGTACAAGTCCCAGCCCATCTGCGCCAGCTCGGAGGTCGGGCGACCTTCGTAAGGGGTGTAGACTTCGCTGATGCGTTGATCAATCATCGGCTTTAGGTCGCCCAAGTCTTCGGCGACGATGGCGGCGGTTTCTTG
The DNA here is from genome assembly GCA_022823945.1 of Anaerolineae bacterium. Classification (GTDB taxonomy): domain Bacteria; phylum Chloroflexota; class Anaerolineae; order Aggregatilineales; family Phototrophicaceae; genus UBA6055. Next base: position 7,683 of record JAJEBK010000030.1, read on the forward strand.
CGCGCGTTGCATGGGGCTGCAATAAATGGCGCGGATGGCTTTGTCTGCCAGCCATTCGCCGGCCGCGCGCGCCTGACTCTTGCCCGTCTCGCTCAGCCTGTAGCCGGGCAAGCGGCCATACAAGATTTTTTCGGGATTGTGCACTTCTCCATGCCGCAACAGATATAGGGTGGTTTTCAATCCAAGCGCCTTTCGCCGAGGTCGCCCGAAGTCTAGCAGTGGCGGCGCGCGTCCGCAATCGTCCGATATCTGTGGCTAACTATATTTCCCGCTTTCGCCTATCATCAGGCGCTAACGGAATTATTGCCTGGGACGGGACCCTTTGCAGCCAGAGCCCCGCGTTTTTGACCGCCGCATGCTGACCATATTGTTGATCGTCTTCGTGCAGATGATCGGTACAGCCATGGTCAACCCGATCCTGCCGCTGTATGCCCAAAGCGAATTTGCCATGTCGCCGGAGCTGATCACCTTGTTGCTGACAGCATTCTTCGGCGCGCAATTCATCGCTGGACCCACCATCGGGCGCATGTCCGACCGGCGTGGACGCCTGCCCGTGCTGCTGATCAGCCAGGTGGGCACGGTCATCGCGTTTGTGATGATTGGCTTTGCGGAATCGGTGCCGATCCTGTTTTTCGCGCGCGTGCTGGATGGCATCACTGGCGGCAACATCGTGGTGGCGCAAGCCTATGTGACCGATATCATGCCCGAGAACAAACGCACACAAGCGCTGGGTTATGTCATGGCCGCGTTCGGTTTGGGCTTCATCGTTGGCCCGGCTGTTGGCGGTGTGCTGGCTAGCGGGCTGGGACCCCAGATGCCCTTTTTGATTGCGGCGGCGGCGGCGCTGATCACCGTGCTATTGACCTGGTTCACGCTGGAAGAGACGCTCAGCGATGCCGACCAAGCCCGCAACCGCGACAGCAAACGCGCCAACATGCGCCTGACAACCATGTTGGGCAATGTGCCGCTGCTGGCGGTCATGGGCGTGTCATTTGTATCGCGTTTCGGCTTTGGCTTGTTGATCGGCACATTTGCCCTCTTCGCCGAAGCGGTGCTTTTTTCTGGCGAGGATTTTGCCGCGGTCAGCCTGGGCGTGGGCTTGTTGTTGATGGTGGTGGGCGTGGGGCAATTCTTTACGCAGATTGTCATTTTGCCGGCGATGCTGCGGCGTTTTGGCGATCCAGCCATCGTGATCATGGGCGCGGCTGCCAGAGCGTTTGGCATGTTTACGCTGGCAGTTGCAACAGAGCCGCTTTTGGGCTCCGTCAGCATGATCGCATTCGCTGTGGGCAGTGGCTTGCTGCTGCCGGCCCTGCAGTCGCTGGTTACAAAGACGGTCGCGCCAGAGCTGCGTGGCGGCATCCTGGGCGCGCATCAGTCGGTAATGAGCCTGGGCGTGATCATCGCCACGGCGGTTTCGGGCGGGTTGTTCGCAGTCGACCCGACTCTGCCCAACTGGCTGGGAGGTGCCTTGCTGAGTTTGGCAATATTGCCGGCGGCTTTTCTGTGGGCTTGGTCGCGCAAGAACAGCGCAATGGATGGCGGGCTGGCGGTGGCGACAAAGTGAAATGGTACAGAATGATGCCATGTTGTCGTGTTTAAGAATGTCGGGGCGGCGGGATTTGAACCCACGACCTCACCGACCCGAACGGTGCGCGCTACCGGGCTGCGCCACGCCCCGACTCGGCGGGCAGTCTAGCCGATGCAGCGACAGGTGACAAGGTCAGATTATGCCTGAGGCGCAACCCCCAACATTTACCGACCGCCTGCGTGACCACACACAAGTCCCGCTGGACCGGCTCGGCGCGCGGCTGGCGCGGCTGGGGGTGCATGCCGACCAGGTGACCATTTTGGGGCTGCTGCTGGTGGGGCTGGCGGCGCTGCTGCTGGCGCATGGCGCATTCCTGGCTGGCGCGCTGCTGATGTTGTGCAGCCTGCCGCTGGATGCGCTTGATGGCGCTGTCGCTCGGGCGGGTGGGCGAGAGGACCGCTTTGGCATGGTGCTGGATTCAACGCTCGACCGTTATGCTGACGGTTTTATTTTTGCTGCTTTCGGGTATTATTTCGCTGGGCAAGGGCGGATGGACATGCTCGTGGCTGCGTTGGCTGCGCTGATGGGCAGTTTCCTGGTCAGCTACATCCGCGCTCGCGCCGATGATGCCAAAGTGGCTGTCAAGGCGACTGTCGGGTTGTTTTCGCGGCTCGAGCGGGTGGTCGTTTTGCTGACGATGACATCGGCCGCGGGCATTTTGCAAAGCGCCGCGCCACTGGAGATTGGATTGCTGCTGCTGGCGACGGGCACGAACTTTACGGCGCTGCAGCGACTGCGATATGTACACAGGACACTGAAAGACCGAGGTGGATAAATGGAGTTTGAGCAAGCATATCTGGTCATCGGCAACTTGCAGGTGCGCTATTACGGCATCATCATTGTGCTGGCGCTGCTGGCGGGCGCGTATGTCGCCTCGTTGCTGGCCAGTCGCAGCGGTCTTGATTCCGACCATATCTGGGGCGGTCTGACCTGGGCGATCATCCCCGGCATCGTTGGCGCGCGCTTGTGGTTTGTGCTCTTCCCGCCGGTCTCGCTGACGGCCGGTTGCGGCATCGAGGGCGAACTTTGCCAAGACACAGCCTGGATGCTTGGTAACTTCTTCGACAGCCAAAATGGCGCAATCGCTATCTGGAATGGCGGGCTGAGTATATTTGGCGCTGTGATTGGCGGCTCTTTTGGTGCCTGGCTCTATCTCAGCTCCTGGCACAACCGCATTGTTGGCGCGCTGACCACGCTCCTTACGCCTCTTCTCTGGCTCTACCAACTGCTGGAGTGGCTACTGAATGCCGCGCTGAATCGCCTGCGTGGCAAGGAGCCGGTGCCTTTCCGTTATCGCCGTCCGCAGAGCAGCTTTCCTGATGAAGGCATGCGCTTGGGTCCCTGGATGGATATTGCCGGCGTCGCCATTCCGCTGGGACAAGCGATCGGCCGCGTCGCCAACTACATCAATCAAGAGCTGTATGGCGGACCCACGAATCTGCCCTGGGGCATCAACATCCCGCGCGAAGCCCGTGTCGCGCCGTATGAAAGTTTGATCGAATATCCAATTGATACGCTGTTTCATCCGCTTTGGGCATACGAAGCGCTGTGGAGTCTGGTTGCTTTCGTGGTCTTGTGGCGCGTTTATCATCTATATCGCGGGCTTTTGTCGAGCGGCGACATCCTGCTGATCTACATCGCGCAGTATTCCATTGGGCGCTTCCTGCTGGAATTCATGCGCGTGGAATACGCCACGATCGGGCAAACGGGCATCAACAGCTCGCAGACGATTACCTTGATTGCTCTGGTCGCGTCGGTTGCGCTGCTGCTGCGGCGCCACAGCCGTCGCGTTGACGAGGCGCTAGCGGCGGATGAAGAAACCCAGCGCTCAGAAAGCTTGTCTGCGACCGACTCGTGATGGGGCAGTGATTGGCAGTGCAGGGGAGTTGGCGGAAAAACTGATATACTGCTGGTAACTTGTTGGGCGGTGTGAAGGCTCGGACATGGCGCGTGTAATTATCCTCGGCACTTCCGGCGCGGTCTGCGACGCCCGGCATGACTATACGCATTTCCTGCTGATAGGCGAAGAAGACGGACCGGTGCTGGTCGATGCCGGCTCGAACCCCTTGGAAAAAATCAAGCGGCTGGGCATTGATGACCTGGCGCTGCAAGACATCATCCTGACGCATTTTCATTCCGATCATGTGGCTGGCGTGCCCAATATGCTCATGCACATGTGGCAGATGGGACGCAAGCAGCCGATCCACTTCTACGGCATTCCGCACTGCATCGACCGCGTCGAAGGCACGATGGATATGTATGGCTGGGAGTATTGGCCCAATTTCTTCCCGGTCTCGTTCACGCGCACGGGTTTGAGCGATGACACTTTGCTCTTCGAAAATCACGACTTTCTCATCCGCTCGTTTCCAGTCGTGCACTTTATACCCACCATCGGCATGCGCATCACCAACAAGCACAATGGCAAGGTGCTGGCGTACAGCTGTGATACCGAGCCCTGTCCAAACGCGCTGAAAATCGGCAAAGATGCGGATATCTTCATCCATGAAGCCGGCGGACCGCCGCCCGGACACAGCACAGCGCGCATGGCTGGCGAAGCGGCGACACAAGCAGGCGCGAAACAGCTCCGCTTGATCCATTATCAGGTCTGGAATCAGGATCCAGAGTCTCTGGTTGCCGAAGCGGCGCAGACCTATGACGGTCCCATAGCACTCTGTCGCGATTTCGACGAGTTTGAGTTTTAGCCTTTTCGCGCGCCAACTGCTGTTTCTATCCCCATCATTCAGGCGAGGCGCTGCGAGTTGCCGTCCATTTTGGCGCATTTTGCCATTCGCGTTACAATTCACTCGCCTCTCGCTGCGAGAGGTTCCGACAATCAAGCAAGCCATGGAGGCAATGAACATGAATTCGCGCATTTATATGACGCTCTTGCTGGTTTTGCTGCTGGGGCTATTGGCGCTGCCGGCTGCGAGCCAGGACGATTTGCTGAGCTTTGCCGCTGCAGATTGTGATTACGGTGGCAACCTCAAGTCGGTCGAGGCGCTCGATGAGCTCACCGTCCGCGTCACTCTCTGCAATACCGATGCGATCTTCGACCAAGAGATGGCCAGCCTCGGTTTGTCCATCCATCCCCGCGAATGGATGGAGTCCACCGGCGGCACTGGCGACATTCTGACCACTGCCATTGGCACGGGACCCCTGCGCCTGGTGAATTGGGACCAGGGCAATGAAATGGTCTTTGAGCGCTTTGACGACTATTGGGGCGAGCCATCCATTGAAGACACCGTCATCCTGCGCTGGAATTCCGAAGCGGCCGCCCGGGCGACCGAGTTGCGCGCTGGCACCATCGATGGCATGAAGTTCGCCAATCCCGATGACATCCCCGTCTTCCGCGCCGACCCCAACTTCAACTTGATCGACATTCCCCCGCTGACCGGTGTATATGTCGCCATGAGCAACTTCTTCGAGCCGCTCAACGATATCCGCGTCCGCAAGGCAATCGCCATGGGCATCGACCGCCAGCGCATCGTCGACAACTTCTTCCCGCCCGGCTCGCCCTTGACACCCGACTTTGTGCCGCCGGCTGTCTTTGGCCACATCGGCGAGGGTGGCGTGCCCGGCTTCGATCAAGAGGCGGCTGTGGCGCTTCTGGAAGAAGCCGCTGCCGATTTGGGCTTCTCGCTGCCGCTGGAATCGCTTGTCGATACGCGCACGGGCGAATCGCGGGGCTTGACATTGACCTGGCGCGATGTCGTCCGCGGCTACTTGCCCAATCCTGGCATCATCGCCAACGATGTCGCCGCCCAACTCGCTGACATTGGCATCATCGCCGATGTGCAAGTCGTTGAATCTGGCGCATTCATCGCCTCGGCGCTTTCGGGCAACGAGCCGCTGCATATCCTGGGCTGGCATGCCGATTTCCCCGATGCCTCCAACTTTTTGACCTGTTGCCACGGACCGAACATGTCGCAGATGGGCGAGCCTTATCCAGAAGTCTATGAGCCACTGATTGCGGCGGGACAAGTGCTCGACCCCGATGCCCGCATGTCCTACTTCCAACAGGTGGCTGCAGGCATGGCCTCCGCTGTGCCTTGGGTGCCATTCGGGCACGCTGGCTCCGCCGATGTCTGGCAAGCCGATATCATTGGCGTCCACCCCGGCGTCCTCGATGGCACGGAAGAATTCTCGCGCCTCGAAGACCCCGATGACGACAACATCATCTATATGCAGAACGCCGAGCCTATCTCGATCTATTGCAATGACACCTGGGATGGCGAGACCTTCCGCGCCTGCCACCAGGTACAAGAGTCGTTGCTCGACTTCGAGAAGGGTGGCGTCGCTGTTATCCCCGGTCTGGCAGAAACCTGGGATGTCTCTGAAGATGGTACGGTCTGGACCTTCCACCTGCGCGAAGGTGTGCTCTTCCACAATGGCTCAACACTGGATGCCAACGATGTGGTCGCCACCTGGCATGCTTCCGCCGATTGCGCCAGCCCCAATCACACGGGCCGCGGCGAAGGATTCGCAATCTACCTGTCCATCTTCCAACAGTTCATCAATCCGGATCAGTGCTAGCATTGCGCTGAGCTTGTGGGCGGCTCGTTGGAGTCGCCTACAGGTTCTGGGAGTGGCGATTGTAGTGAAGTTTACAACCCTGCCCCCCATCCCCCAGCCCCTTGCCCCCAAAATGAGGGAAGGGGAGCGCTACGGCGTTTTGAAGTCCCTCCCTCTTTATGGGGGAGGGATTTAGGGTGGGGGGAAAATGGTGCATATCCACGATTTTCACCACTCCCAATCTTCTCAATTTAATTCCGATTCAAGCGCGGGTCGAGGGCGTCGCGCATGCCATCGCCCAAGAGGTTGAAGCCCAGCACCGTGATCATGATGGCGATGCCGGGGAAGAACACCAAATGCGGCGAAGTAAAGAGATAATTGCGCGACTCGCTGAGGATCTGCCCCCATTCCGGCGTAGGCGGTTGCGCGCCCAAACCCAGGAATGACAGCGCGGCTGCGTCCAAAATCGCCGTGCCCACGCCCAAGGTACCCTGCACGATGATGGGCGTGATGGCGTTGGGCAAGATGTGCGCCAGGACGATGCGCCAGGGACTCGCCCCGATCGCGCGCTCTGCCAGGACAAATTCCTGCTCTTTGATTGACAGCACGCTGGCACGGGAAAGCCGCGCGTATTGCGGTATGAAAGTGATCGTGATGCCCAGCAGCGCATTGGTCAAGCCAGGTCCCAGGATGGTCACAATGGATATCGCCAGCAGCAGCGCCGGGAAGGCCAACACCACATCCATCAGGCGCATGATGACATTGTCGACGCGTCCACCCGCATAACCCGCCGTGATGCCCAGCGCTGTGCCCACGACGATAGACAGGCTGATGGTGATGACGCCCACCGACAGCGAAGTGCGCGTGCCATAGATCACGCGGCTGTACAGATCGCGCGCGTTCAGATCCAAGCCCAGGATATGCAGCGGATCTTCACAGCCCAGCCAGGGGATGCAGGGCGGTTTGCTGGGCAGGCGACCGGTCTCGCCGGGCACGCCGATCATGGTTTTGATTGGATCATGCGTGGCAAAGAGCGGCGCGGCAATGGCGATAATAACCAGCCCGCCGATGATGGTCATGCCCAGCAGCGCCGAGGGACTGTGTCGCAAGTTGTAGAGCGCCTCCAGCCACAGATTGGCGGACCGCGCATGACCGGCTTGCTCCAGCTGAGCTGGCTTCGCTTCCACTGCCGTCCCCCCTAGTTAAAGCGGATCCGCGGGTCGAGGTAGCCATACATGATATCGACCACCATGTTGATCAGCACGAAGCCCGCCGCGATCACCACCGTGAAGCCCTGCACCAAGGTGTAATCGCGCGAGGTGATGCTGTCGACCAATGTGCGCCCAACGCCGGTCAGGCTGAAGATCGTCTCTGTCAGCACTGCGCCGCTGATGACCAGCCCAAAGTTCAAACCGATGACGGTGATGACGGGCAGCAGCGCGTTGCGCAGGGCGTGCACCCCCACAACATTGCGTTCGCGCAGGCCTTTCGCCCGCGCCGTGCGCACATAGTCCTGGCTGAGCACTTCGAGGACGCTGGAGCGGCTCATGCGCGCGATGATCGCCAGGGGTATCGTGCCCACCGCCACCGCCGGCAAGATCAAATGCCGCAGCGCATCCACCAGCAGTTCGCTGTTCAAAGTGAGCAGGGCGTTCAATGTGTTGATGCGCGAGAAGAATACGAGAATCCCCGCCGGCTCCTGCCCTTCCAAGACCCATCCCCAAAGCTCAAAAAACGGCTGCGGATTGGCGCCCGGCGTCAGCCTGCCCGATGGCGGCAGCGCCAGTGGCGTGTCTTTCAAGAGCACAGCAAAGAGGTAGGCCAGCATCAAACCAAGCCAAAACACCGGCATGGAAACGCCGATATTCGCGCCAATCATCGTGCCCACATCCAGCGCCGACTTGTGACGATAGGCGCTCAGCACGCCGATAGGCACGCCAACGCTGATGGCAAAGAGCAGCGCAAAACAGCCCAGCTCGACTGTGGTTGGCAACCGCTCTGTCAGCAGCTCCATCACCGGACGGTGAAAACGCAGCGAATCACCCAGATCGCCTTGCACAAAGTTGCGCATATAAATCAGCAACTGCACTGGCACGGGCTGGTCGAGGCCGTTGCGCCGGGCGAAGGCTTCGCAGATTTCGGGTGTTGCCCGCTCGCCCAGCACAGCCAGGCAGGGGTCGCCAGGGATAGCGCGCGCCAGGCTGAAGGTGACGATCATGATCCCGAAGATGACGGGGATGGAGAATGTCAGCCGCCGCAATACAAATTTGAGCATCGCCGCTGTTTACTCCGTTGCCCAGCCACGCGCTCGTTCCACCGCCCGCTGCCAGCCGGCATATAGCGATTCGCGCTGGTCGGCGGACATGGTCGGCTCGAAGCGGCGCTGCAACTGCCACTGTCCCGCGATTTCATCCTGCGAACCCCAGAATCCCACCGCCAGCCCGGCCAGGTAGGCTCCGCCCAGCGCAGTCGTCTCGGTGACAGCCGGTCGTTCGACTGGCACGCCCAAGATATCGGCCTGGAATTGCATGAGGAAGTTGTTCACGACAGCGCCGCCATCAACGCGCAGCGCTTCCAGCGGTAAGCCTGAATCGTCACTCATGGCCGCCACGACATCGCGCGTTTGATAGGCGATCGCTTCCAGCGTGGCGCGGACGATCTGCGCCCTGCCACTGCCGCGAGTCATGCCGACAATGGTGCCGCGGGCGTATTGATCCCAATAGGGCGCGCCCAAGCCAACAAAAGCCGGCACCACATACACGCCGTCTGTGCTATCGATGCTTTCTGCCAGCGACTGGCTTTCGGCGGCATCGTCGAGCAAACGCAGCTCATCGCGCAGCCACTGCACAGCCGCGCCGGCCATGAAAATGCTGCCTTCCAGCGCGTATTGCAGCGGGTTATCGCCGACTTGCCAGGCGATTGTCGTGAGCAGGTTGTTGGCGGATTGCTGCGGCGCGTCCCCTGTGTTCATCAGCATGAAGCAGCCCGTGCCATAGGTATTCTTCGCCATGCCGGCTTGATACGCTGCCTGCCCAAATGTCGCCGCTTGTTGGTCGCCCGCCATGCCGGCGATGGAGATGCGCCGGCCGAAAAGCTCGGCATCGCACTCGCCATAGACTTGGCTACAGGGACGCACCTCGGGCAGCAGAGCACGCGGGATCGCCAGTCGCGCCAGGATTTCGTCTGACCAGTCGGCGCGATGAATGTCAAAAAGCATGGTGCGCGCGGCATTGCTCACATCGGTGATATGCAGGCGGCCGCCACTCAGCTGCCAGGCCAGATAGCTGTCAATAGTGCCAAACGCCAGTTCGCCATCTGCGGCTCGTTGCCGCGCGCCCGGCACATTGTCCAACAGCCAGGCGACTTTCGTGCCAGAGAAATAGGCGTCGGTGACCAAGCCCGTGCGCCGCAATATCGTCTGGTCAAAGCCCTCCGCCTTGAGTTGATCGCAAAATCCTGCTGTGCGCCGATCTTGCCATACGATCGCGTTGTGAATGGGCGCGCCGCTCTGCCGATCCCAGATCAGCGTGGTTTCGCGCTGGTTGCTGATGCCGATGGCGGCGATATCAGCGGGATCAGCAATGACTTCACGCGCGACTGCCAATTGCGATGCCCAAATATCTTGCGGGTCATGCTCGACCCAGCCCGGCTGTGGATAAATCTGGGGGAATTCTCGCTGGGCGCTGCGAATGATGCGCCCCCCGCGGTCAAAGAGAATGGCGCGCGATGAAGTCGTACCTTGATCCAGCGCCAGGATGAAATCTGCCATCAAACAACTGCCCTTCGTGTATTGGCGGACACTCACACAGCTTATTGTAGCGCATAGGCGGGGCTCAGTCGCGCCGCTCTGCCCTGTGCAGGCGCAGCAATAAACCGCAGCCCAGCCCGGCCAAGCCACCCGCCAGCGCCCAGACCGGCAGCCGCTCCAGCATCCCCAGCAGCATGTGAGGCGGATAATCGGGGAATGCGTGCGCGTGCCGCAAATCTTTGAAGAGCATCAGCGCGAAGGTCGACAGGCTGGACAATGCGCCAAAAACCGCGCCCACAGCCACAGCCGACGCCAGACTGTTCAACGCGCGGGGCATCAACAAAGCGGTCGCCGCCAGCGCCAACAGCGCGCCAAGCAGCGAGACCGCCACGGCATCATTGTCTTCCACCCCCGACCACAGCAATATGGCGATGCCACAAACCAGCAGCAGGTGTCGCGCCCAGCGAGAAGCCGTCATCCCGCTGCCGCTTGTCCATCCAGCGCCACATCCAGCACTTCGTCCAGATGCTCGACCAGCACGAAAGTCAGCTCGGCGCGCACATCGTCTGGCACATCATCCAGATCGTTTTCGTTTTTGCACGGCAGAATCACCGTGTCCGCCCCCAACCGATGCGCCGCCAGCACCTTGTCTTTGATTCCGCCCACCGGCAGCACCCGCCCGCTGAGCGTCAGTTCGCCAGTCATGGCGATATTGCTCTTGGCTGCCCGCCCTGTCAACAGCGAAGCCAGCGCCACAGCCATGGTGATGCCCGCGCTTGGTCCATCTTTGGGGACTGCGCCCGAAGGCGCATGCAAATGCACATCGAAGTCGCTGTAAAAGGCGGGATCAAAGCCCAGCTGCTCGGCGCGCGAACGAGCAAAACTATAGGCGATCTTGGCGCTCTCTTGCATGACCGCGCCCAGCTGCCCCGTGTATTGGAAGCCTTTGCCACCTTTCATCTTGGTGGCTTCGATAAAAAGCGCATCGCCACCCACCGGCGTCCAGGCGAGCCCGGTCGCCACGCCAGGCATATCGGCGCGGTCTTGCAATTCGCTGCGATAGCCAAAGCGCGTTTTGCCCAGCAGCTCTTTCAAATTGTCGGGCGCAATGCAGACTTTCTCGGCAGTGGCTTCGGCGATTTGGGTTACAACCTTGCGCGCAGCCTTGCCGATCTCGCGTTCCAGATTGCGCACCCCGGCCTCGCGCGTGTAGTCGCGGATGATCTGCAGCAGCGCTTCATCCGTGAACTCGAGCTCATTGATATGCAAGCCATTTTCGCGGCGTTGGCGCGGCACCAGGTATTGCGCGGCAATCGCTTGTTTCTCGCGTTCGGTATAGCCGCTCAACTGAATGATCTCCATGCGGTCGCGCAGGGGGCGCGGGATGGTATCCAGCGCGTTGGCTGTGGTGATGAACATGCAGTCGCTGAGGTCAAAAGCCACATCCAGATAATGATCGCGGAATTCGGCATTTTGTTCGGGGTCCAGCACTTCCAGCAGCGCCGAGCCAGGATCGCCGCGGAAGTCGCGCCCCAGTTTGTCGATTTCGTCCAGCATGATGAGCGGATTGCGAGATTGGGCGCGGCGGATTGCCTGGATGATGCGCCCGGGCATCGCGCCGATGTATGTACGGCGAAAACCGCGGATCTCGGCTTCGTCGCGGATGCCGCCCAGGCTCATGCGGATGAACTTGCGCCCCATCGCCCGCGCAATCGACGCGCCCAGCGATGTCTTGCCGACGCCGGGGGGACCGACAAATGCCAGGATCGCGCCAGAGCGGTCGCGTCGCACGGGGTCCAGCGCTTCTTCGGATTCAGCGAATTCTGTCTCGCGCTCGGCTCGCAATTTCCGCACAGCCAGAAATTCGAGGATGCGCTGTTTGACATCTTGCAGTCCATAATGATCTTCGTCCAGGATAGCGCGCGCGTTGGCGATATCCAGCTTGTCTTCGGTGCGCGCATCCCAGGGCATGCTGCAGATCCAGTCCAGGTAGGTGCGGATGACGCCATATTCAGCCGCCGCCACCGACAGCTTGGACAAGCGGTTCAGTTCGCGCTCGGCTTCTTTTCGCGCTTCGTCAGGCATGTGCGCTTTGTCAATCAGCTGGCGAAACCGTTCGATTTCTTTCTGGTCTTCGTCTTCTTCCAGTTCGCGCTGGATCGCTTTCATTTGCTCGCGCAGGTAATAATCGCGCTGCGATTTCTCCATTTCTTCCTGGGCGTCTTCCTGGATTTTGCGCCCCAGCGAAAGCACATCGACTTCTTTTGACAACAGCTTGAGCAACAGTCGGATTTTGTCGCCGACATTGTCCAGCTCCAGCAGCAGCTGCGCGTCATCCGACTCGATGCGCACATAAGTTGCGATTGAGTACACCAGCTGCAGCGGGTCTTCGACATTGATTGCGCTGCTCACCAGTTCTTCGGGGATATTGGGCACCAACTCGGCCAGTTGGCTGAAGCGGTCGGTGATGCTGCGCACCAGGGCTTCCACTTCGATGTCGTCGGCAAAGACGACTTCGTCTTCGGCAATGCGGGATACCCGTGCTTTGAGATAGGGCGCGTCGCTGACGAATTCGTCGATGCGGATGCGCTGCAAGCCCTGGATCAACAAGCGGATCGTGCCGTCTGGCGCGCGGAACAGCCGATGAATAGTCGCCAATGTACCGACTCTGTGCACCTGGTCAGGTCCTGGCGTGCCCAGGTTGGGGTCTTTCGAGGCGACCAGTCCAACCATGCGGTCGCTCGCCACGACATCGTTGACCAGTTGGATGCTGCGCTCTTGCCCCACTGTCAGGGGTATCGCCGTCTGTGGATAGACGACCAGCCCGCGCAGAGGCAAGACAGGCACTTCCTCTGGCAAGTCGATAGCCGTGCTGTCATCGTCCATGCCCTCTACCAACTCAATCTCTATGGCTGGCGTCGGCGCGTCTTCATCGTCCAGCAGGTAATCCCGATTGTGCATAGCATTCTGTCCTCGCTGGGCAGGCAACTGGGCGGCATGGCAATTGCGCCGCACCTTCTACTTTAGCGACTGTCGCGCAGAATTGGAATCAGTGTTCGCGGCGCGCGCCGATTTTTTGACGAGTTTCTAAGATAGCCCTATCCAACTCGTTTGCCGAAAAAGCGGATGTGCATACAATGGTCATGCTGGGACAAGCAATTTGCGAGATGCGCAGGTAAGCCGATGACAAAAAACAGCCGCAAAATCCGCCGCCGCCCGACCAGCCGCACACGCGAGCGGGTGCTTGCGCGCCAGCAGCGCCGTCTCGCCGCGCAGGAAACCCGGCAGGCAAACCGCGAAGAGCACGCCTTCTTTCGCCGGCGCTTTCCAGCCTATGACGAAAACAATGCCGCGCATCGCGCTTTGGCCTGGCTCTTTTCCAGCCGCTCGCCCCTTGCCAAATTGACAACGCTGGTCACGATTTCGGTGTTGGTATTTTTCATCGGCAGTTATGTCGTCTCTGGGCGCATCTTCCCCAATGTTTATACACTCGGATTGCCGCTCAGCGAATTGACTCCCGAACAAGCCGAGCAAGAAATCTTGCAGCACTGGCAGCTTGATGTGCATATTGACATCACAGTCGACGGCGAGCGCCTGCAAACGATGACGCCCGAAGCGCTGGGCTTGACCATAGACGCCGCGACGATGGCAGCAAGCGCAAAGGCGGCTGGCATCGCCGGCATTCCTTTCGGTTTGCACATCGCCCCGGCGGTCGGGGTCTCGCATGCCAAAGCGCAGTCGGTGCTGCTGGATATGACCGAAGATATCTTCTTGCGGCATTATGAAGCCGGCTACAAATGGTCGGGCGGCACGCTCATCGCGGTGCCCGGACGCCGCGGACGCCACCTGGATGTGACGGGCAGTTTGCAAAGTCTCAAAGATGACATCGTCAACATCGTTACCTATGGACAATTCGAATTGACTACGAATGCCATCAACCCAACTGTTCTGGACAGTTCGCCCTTCCTGGACGAGGCGCTGGTCTTGTTGGATAGCGGTCTGCGCATCCGTGGCTATGATCCTTTCATTGACCAGATGTTTTCGTTCAGCGTGACAGATGTGCAAGCGGCAGAATGGCTGACGGCGGGCGAAAATGGCTTGTCGGTGCGCGATGATGCCTTCCGCGAATTTATCGATGCTGAAAACAGCCGATTGGTAGTGGACGGACGGTACATCGACGAGCTTGAGGCGATAGAAAAACTGCAAAACGCGCTCATAGACGGCAACCCGGATATTCTGCTGCGCTTGCGCTACTTGCCATCGAAGTATCAGGTTGAGCGGCAGGACACGGGCATGTCTATCGGTCGCAAGCGCGGCATACCCTTTGAATTCATCGGCGCGGCCAACCCCACGGTCAATTGGAATCAACTGGTCATCGGCCAAGAAGTGCAGGTGCCCACGCGCGACAGCATGGTCCCGGTCGATCCTGTTCCGCACAAGCGCATCGTCGTCGATCTGGAATCGCAGTGGCTGTTGGCATTCGACAATCGCCAGTTGGTCTTCAGCTGGCCGATCTCATCGGGGCGCGAGCAGGCGGAGACATATCCGGGCATCTACCAGATCCTGACACACAACGAGGTGGCGTCTGGCGGCAGTTATGCGCTGTGCAACGAAGCCGGCACCAATTGCAGCCACTGGAAGATGAAGTGGTTCATGGGCATTTATGAAGTTGTGCCTGGCTTGATGAACGGCTTTCATGGCGCGGTGGAGCTGCCCAATGGCAACTTCCTGGGTGGCGGCGGCGTTTACGAGCCGACCACTTTCGGCTGCATCATGTCGCTGGATGCCAAAGCCGAGCAGCTCTATCGCTGGGCAGAAATGGGCACCATGGTAGAAATCGTGTCCGAGCACTTTCAGCCCGAAAGCGACCTGGCAAAATACGGGCTGGAATTCATCAGCACGATTGATACGACATACCGCCCCATTTCGGCATAATCGCTCTGCCGGTGTTTCTCTTCCCTCGCGATAAGGCGTATCGCTGATTTGCGTTGCCTGCGGTAAAATGCAGGTTTGTTGCCAGTGACAGCGAGGCGAAATCATGAGCGAAGCGTATGGTACCTGGAAGAGCCCGGTCAGCGGCGCATCGATAGCCAGTGGCGTCAGCTTGCGCGATGTGCAATGGGATGACGCTGGCGAAACCCTGGTGTGGTGGGAAAACCGTGAGAAGATCGGCGTTCTTGTGGCGCAAACGGGCACAGACGCCCCGCGAGATTTGACCGACGCGGCATTGAATGTGTCGGGCGCGGTTGGCTATGGTGGCGGCGCGTTCACAGTCGGGGCCGGCAGCGTCGTCTTCGCCACCAAGAGTCGTCTGTATCGCCAGTCGCTGGCTGGTGGCGCGGCGCTCGCGCTGACTCCTGAATTCGGCAGTTGCGCCTCGCCAGCCCTGTCAGCCGATGGCCGTTGGGTCGCCTATGTGCACAGCTATGAGCATGTAGACGGATTGTCTATCGTCGATGCGGAGGGCGCGCATTTTCCTCGCAAGCTGGCTTATGGCACCGACTTTGTCATGCAGCCGGTGTGGCACCCGGCCGGCCGGCACATCGCCTTTGTGGCTTGGAACCACCCGCAAATGCCCTGGAATGGCAGCGAACTGCGCCTGGTCGAGCTGGCTTTTGACGCTTCGGGCTTGCCTTATGCGCAGGACATTGTCACTTTGACAGGCGACACAGCAACAGCCATTTTTCAACCCGCCTTTTCGCCCGATGGCCGCTATCTGTCTTATATCAGCGATGCCAGTGGCTGGGGCCAGGTCTATCTTTATGATCTGGCTTCGCAGCGGCATATCCAGTTGACTCGGGCGGAGGCGGAACACGGCACGCCAGCCTGGGCGCAAGGCATGCGGACTTATGGCTGGTCCAGCGACAGCCGCGCTATCTTGACTTTGCGCAACCAACGCGCCTTCTTCAGTTTGCAGCGCTGCGATGTGGAATCGGGGGATTGCGAAACAGTCGCTGGCTTGGACGAATACAGCGAAATGGAGCAGATCAATGTCGCGCCCAAGACCGATGCCATCGCCATGATCGCTTCGTCATCGTTGATCCCGCCGCGCGTGATTTCGCTGCGCGGGCAGGGCAGCCTGCAAATCCATCGCCGGCGCGGGGCAGAGAATCTGGGCGCAGACCAGCTTTCCGCGGCTCAGGCGATCACCTGGTCGGGCGACGATGGCGGTTCTGTGCATGGTCTCTATTATCCACCTGCGCTGCGAGATTCGCCGCCGGCTGGCGCGCCACCGCTAATTGTCAACATTCACGGCGGACCGACTTCGCAACGTTACGCCGGCTATTCCAGCGAAGTGCAGTTTTTCACCACGCGCGGGTATGCTGTGCTGCAAGTTAATCATCGTGGCGGCACCGGCTATGGCAAAGCCTATATGAACATGCACCGCGGCAACTGGGGCGTCTATGATGTCAGCGACTCGCTGGCTGGCGTCAACTATCTGGCGCAGGCGGGGCTGGCGGACGGCAGCAAAGCAGTCATCATGGGCGGCAGCGCGGGCGGTTTCACTGTGCTGCAATCGTTGGTCGAGCATCCCGGCTTCTACAAGGCGGGCATCTGCTCTTATGGAGTCTCGAACCAGTTTGGCTTGTTGATGGACACGCACAAGTTTGAAGAAAGGTATACCTATTGGCTGCTGGGCGAACTGCCCGAAGCGGCTGCGCTATATCGTCAACGTTCGCCAGTTTTCCACGCCGACCAGATTGTCGACCCCATCATTGTCTTTCAAGGCACAGACGATGTGGTCGTTCCGCAAGACCAGTCGGACAGCATCGTCGCCTCGTTGAAGCGGCGCGGCATCCCGCACGAATATCACTTGTTTGAGGGCGAGGGGCATGGCTGGCGGCAGGCGGCGACAATCGAAACTTATTACAACGCCATCGAGCGCTTCTTGCTGCAGCATGTCATTTATGCCTAGAGGCGCCGGGTTTGCCGAGGCGGGCGGATGATCGCCAATATCCTCATGCTGTTGGTTGGGCTGGCTGGCTTGTTTTATGGCGGCAACTGGTTGGTGCGCGGCGCGTCCAATCTGGCGCTGTCTTTTGGCGTATCGGCGCTCGTCATCGGCATGACCATCGTCGCGCTTGGGACATCCATGCCCGAGCTGCTGGTGAGCGTGCAAGCGGCGCTGGCTGGCAAAAGCGACCTGGCGATCGGCAATGTGATTGGCTCCAACATCGCCAATATCGGTCTGATCCTGGGCGCGACCGGCTTGATCACGCCACTGATCGTACAGGCGATTTTGCTGCGGCGTGAAATTCCCCTCATGATCCTCATCTCCATTGGCACATTTGCCCTGGTTGCCGATGGACAAGTCAGCCGGCTGGATGGCGTTGCGCTGCTGGCGGGCTTCGTGATATTTAACCTGTTCTTTTATTTTCGCGCGCGGGCTGAGCGAAAAGCGCGTGAAAAACCGGACGTGGAACCAGCTGCCTCTACAGACAAGATCAGGCGCTGGCGCGAGCTGGCATTCTTGGTCGCGGGGATCGCCATGCTGTTGATCGGCTCGCGGCTGATGGTAGAAGGCGCAGTCAACCTGGCGCGCATGATCGGCATCAGCGAGCTGGTCATCGCCATCACTTTGGTGGCATTTGGCACTTCGCTGCCCGAGCTGGCGGCATCGCTTTCGGCAGCCTGGCACAAAGAAACTGACCTGGCTATCGGCAATATCGTCGGCTCGAATATCGCCAACCTGCTGTTGATACTGGGTGTGACAGCGCTCGTACAGCCCATCCCGGTCGACCGTGGC
This sequence comes from Anaerolineae bacterium, assembly GCA_022823945.1. GTDB lineage: Bacteria > Chloroflexota > Anaerolineae > Aggregatilineales > Phototrophicaceae > UBA6055. Next base: position 25,281 of record JAJEBK010000030.1, read on the forward strand.
GAAGTGCAGTTGGAATTCGCGGTGATGGTCGCTTTCGCGGCTCTGTTGATCCCCTGTGCCAGCAAGCAAATACTGAGCCGGCGGGCGTCGCTGGTCTTGCTGCTGGCTTATGTCGGCTTCGTCATCTACAGCCTGGCATCGGGCAGCGCGCCCAATCTGCTACAATAACAGCGGCGACAACCCGGCAAACAGGAAACGACCATGGCGCAAATTCCGCCAGTTGCGCATTTTCGCAGCAGCAGCGGCGTCGATATCTATCAATTGCCCATGCTGCTCTTTCCGCCTGATTTCAGTGGGAATGCCTACTTGCTGGATGGCGCGGGACCGCTCACCCTGGTCGATACTGGCTCGGGCATGCCACAGAGCAACGCCGACCTTCTGGCTGGCTTCCAGGCTTTGCGCGAGCGCTTTGGCAAGTCTTATGCGCTGGGAGATATTGAGCGCGTCATCCTCACGCACGGGCATATCGACCATTTTGGAGGGCTGGCATTTGTGAAGTCGCATGCTAATGCCGAAGTCGCCATTCACGAACTGGATCGGCGTGTGCTGACCAATTATGAAGAACGGGTGGTGGTCGCGACCAAGGCGCTGGGCATCTATTTCGAGCGCGCTGGCATCGATCCCGAGCGCCGCGACGAATTGTTCGCCATGTACGGCTTCGCCAAGCAGCATGTCACTTCTATCGAGGTCGATATCAATCTGCTGGACGAGCAGGTGCTTGACGGCTTGGAGTTCATTCACACGCCGGGACATTGTCCGGGCCAAGTCTGCATCCGCCTGGGCGATGTGCTGCTGAGCGCCGACCATGTCCTTTCGCGGACGACCCCGCACCAATCGCCCGAAAGCATCACACACTACATGGGCTTGGATCATTATGCCGATTCCCTGCGCAAGCTGCTAAAAGTCCCGGGCATTCGCCTGGCGCTGGGCGGGCACGAAGACCCAATAGATGATGTGTACAGTCGCATCCAGGCAATCCGCGCCAGCCACAACCGCAAGCTCGAGCGCATCCGTACTATCCTGCGCGAGCAGGGCAAACCCATGACCATCAGCAAGATATCCGCAAAAATGTATCCCGATGTGATGGGGTATCATGCGTTGTTGGCGCTGGAAGAAGCCGGCGCGCATATTGAATATCTCTATCAACACGCCCAATTGCGTATCGCCAACTTGCGGCAATTTGAACGCGAAGAAAATCCCGCCATTTTGTATGAGCTTTGGGAATAGGCAACTTCTTCCGCTTCTCCCAAAATGTCAATAGGATAACCAAGCCCCCACCCCAAGCCCCTCCCCCAAAATGAGGGAGGGGCTTCAAAACATACTGAATCGCTGAAAAACTCCCTTTCCCTCGTACTGGGGGATGGGGGGTTATCATATTCACAAAATTCGCCACTCCCCTGATACACCCGATTTTGACGCAAGGGCGCATTTCAGTGTAAACTGGGCGGTGGAAGCGTGGTTTTCTCGGCTGCGCGCAACAGAAACAGGAAGGAAGATGCCATGGGCAAGAAATCGAAACAGGCTGCCGCCGCCAACACTACGCACGAACTCGCTGGCATCGTGCCGCGCATTTTGGCTGGCATCATTGATGGATTTTTGCTGCTGTTGCTCATGCTGTTGGCGCTGGCAGCGATTTCATCCAGTGGCGATCTGCTACCGGTCCTGGCGAACTTCTGCAGCCTGGCGGTGCCTGTCTTCTATTATTGGTACTTTTGGACGCGCCGCAATGGCCAGACGCCGGGCAAGTTCGCGCTGGGCATCCGCGTCGTAAAAGCCGATGGCACGCCTATCAGCGATGTTGACGCCGTCATCCGCGCTATTGGCTATCAGGTCAGCGCCGTGTTCTTCGGGCTGGGTTATCTGTGGGCATTGATCGACCGCAAAAGTCAAGCCTGGCACGACAAGCTCGCGCGCACTTATGTCGTCCGCAGCCAGACACAGCGCCGCATGGTCGATATTGGCTGAGAGCCACTGTCGCAAGCTGCCGAGCTGACGATGACGAAGCTGGCGCAATGGCTGGGCATCTCGCGCTACCGGGCGGATGAGCGCTATTTGCTGGCGCTGCGAGCCTTCAGCCAACGCGATTTAGGGTCTGCGCAAGCCAACATGGCCGAGGCGCTGGAACTGCTGCCCGGGCACGCCGAATACCACGCCGTGCAGGGTTTCTTTGCGCAAGAGGACAAGTCGCTGGAACATGCCGAAGCTTGTTACGAGCGCGCCATCCAGTTGAATGCCTACGAGATGCTGGCCAATTATGGGCGGGGCAGGCTCGCTTATCGCAACCGGGAATGGGGCGCTGCTGCCGATCACTTCGTCAATGCGTTGGCTGCCCAACCCCAACGACCGGAAACGCTCTACTTCTTGGCGATGACACAGCATCGGCTGGGCAAGAATGACGAAGCTATCCGTTGGATGGCTGCCGCCGCAGAACGATTCGCCAGCGCTGCCGACCGCCGCGAGCGCCACTGCCACAGTTGGCTGCGCGAATTCGCTAAACTCATCTCGACACAGACGGGGCAGTCATGAGCAAGGGATACCGCATAATCGCCGCCGCTTTGATCTGCTGTCTGCTGGGCATGGCAGAATTGCCCGCGCAGTCGCAGGCCAGCCAGCCGACCTATTGGTGGAACGACCGTGTCTTTTATGAGGTCTTCATCCGCAGTTTTCAGGACAGCGATGGGGATGGCATCGGCGATATCCAGGGATTAATCTCGCGGCTGGATTATCTCAACGATGGTGACCCGAGCACCAGCGACGACCTGGGCGTCACCGGCATCTGGCTGATGCCGCCGGCCGAAGCACACAGCTATCACGGCTATGATGTTACTGATTATTATGCGGTGGAAAGCGATTATGGCACGCGGGCAGATATGCGGCAGTTGGTGGCAGCGGCTCACGAACGCGGCATCGCTGTCATCGTTGACATGGTGCTCAACCACACCTCCAGCCGCCACCACTGGTTTCTGGGCGCGCGCATCGGCGATCCAACCTGGCGCGACTGGTATATCTGGCAGGCCGACGACCCCGGCTATCGCGGTCCCTGGGGCGCTGTGGCTTGGCATCGCGCAGGTGGCGATTATTATTACGGCGTGTTTTGGGATGGCATGCCCGACTTGAATTATCGCAATGCCGCCGTTACGCAAGAGATGCAACATGTAGCGTCATTCTGGCTGCGGGATATCGGCGTCGATGGCTTCCGGCTGGATGCGATCAAACACTTGATCGAAGCTGGTGAACGACAAGAAAACCTGCCCGAAAGCCGCCAGTGGTTGAGCAGCTATGAGGCGCACCTGGAAACAGTCAAGCCGGGCAGCTTCACAGTCGGCGAGATTTTTGGCGGTCCTTCCTTCGTTGTGGCGCGTTATATTGAGGAGCGCGCTATCGACATCGGCTTCGACTTCAAGCTGGCCAGCGAAATGATTGAGGCGGCGTCGCGTGGCAGCAATCGCGATATCATCCGCGCTCACCGAGCGGCCATGCGCGATTATCCCTTTAATCAATTCGCTACATTCTTGACCAATCACGATCAGAATCGGCTGGCGAATGCATTGCGCCAGAATGTCGGCCGCAACAAAGTCGCCGCTTCGCTGTTGCTGACAGGTCCCGGCGTACCTTTCCTGTATTATGGCGAAGAAATTGGCATGATTGGTACCAAGCCCGATGAGCGCATTCGCACGCCGATGCAATGGGATGATTCGCCTTTGGCGGGTTTTTCTGAGGCGGCGCGTCCTTGGCAGCCCCTGCAAGCTGCCGAGCATGTCGCCAGCGTCAATGTCGCGCGTCAGGCGAACGCTGCCGACTCGCTGTTGAGCCACTATCGCGACCTGGTGCATTTGCGCAACAGCCATGCTGCGCTGCGGCGGGGCGATTGGACTCATGTAGAAAGTTCCACGCGCGGCATTTATGCCTTTCTGCGCAGCCACGAGCAGGAGCGGCTGATGGTCATCATCAATCTGGATGATGAGCCAATTGCAGGCTTCGCACTCAGCTTGGCAGAAAGCGAGCGGGATTTGTCCGCGCCGACCTTGGCGTTTGGCAGTGGCGAACTCAGCGCGCCGGTTCTGAATGCTGCGGGCGGCTTCGATGCCTACGCGCCAATGCTCGCCTTGAATGCGCACAGCACGATCGTCCTGGCTTTTTAGATGGCGGCGGAACGAGATGCAAGCGACAGGCAGGGCGGTCAACTGCTTCGTATGAAAGTAGGCGACTGTTGGAAAACTTCATCGGCGAATTGATGGCGCTGGGCGCGGCGCTCAGTTTTAGCCTGGCATCGACCACTTATACGCTGGCTGGGCGCAAGTTTGGGGCGAGCGTCTCCATGGCGCTGAGCCTGGTGTTTTCGCTGATATTCTTGCTGCCGCTGCACCAGGCTCTGTACGGCGAGTTGTTTCCGATGGCTGCGTCCGGGCAGCGCTGGCTGGTGCTGGGCGCATCGAGCCTGGCCGGTTTTGTGATGTCCGCGCTGTTTTTGCTGCGGGCTTTTCAAGCGATCGGTCCGCGTTTGTCCATGTTGATCGGCGCGACTTCGCCGATTTTCGCGGCGGTTTTGGCTTGGTTGCTGCTGGGGCAGAGCTTGCCGTCATACGCGGTTCTGGGCATTGCGCTCGTGCTGGGTGGGGTAATCACAGTTGTCTCGAGCGATGTGCGGCACAGCATCCAGAGCCGACACGCGGATTACAGCAAGGGTTTGTTGATGGCTTTGGCGGCCGCCGTCTTGCAGGGAACATCGTATGTGCTGATGTCCGAGGGCGTTGCCGATGATTTCCCTGTTATGAGCGCCAGCATCATGCGCACGGTCTTTGCTTTGGGGGTCTTGTGGGTATTGATCGCTCTGCGTGGCAAGCTGCGGCAGAACCTGCGGCTCATCGTTGACCAGCCGCGCGCTTTGTCGCTGATCGCGCTGGCCGCATTCACGGGTCCCGTGCTCGGCGCCACCCTGGTGCTGGCATCGCTGCAATTCACCAGCGTTGGCATTTCGTCCACACTGACTGGCACAACGCCGATTTTGATGATACCCATCGGCTTTGTGGTCTTTGGCGAACAAATCACCAGGCGCGCGATTGGCGGCACTTGTGTGGCGGTGGCGGGTGTGGCGCTGCTCTTCGCGTCCTAGCGCTGGCTTTTCATTTGCGGCGTTGCCGGCTTGCTCAGCGCTTTTTCGCCGTCCACGCGCGGCTGCGCTATAATCGCTTTCAACGCGACTGGAAACGCAGAGGTCTCTTTTGATGTCCAAAATGACGATACGCCCTTTGGAACGTGCCGACCGCGAATGGGTCGCCCACTTTCTGGACGACCGCTGGGGCACGACAACGATCGTTTCGCGCGGCAAAATGCGTTATGGACATTTGCTCGAGGGGCTGATTGCGGTGCGCGAAGAAGCGGACGACGCCAGTGCTGATAAAAACGCTGCGCCGCCCGAGCGAATCGGTTTGCTGACCATCGAATACGACGCGAAGGAGTGCGAGATCCTCACATTGGACAGCCTGGTTGAAGGCATGGGCATAGGCTCGGCTTTGCTGGACGCGCTGGAAGAACGGGCGCGAGAGGCTGGATTGACGCGCTTGTGGCTCGTCACCACCAACGACAACCTGGCTTCTCTACGATTTTGGCAAAAGCGCGGTTACGAACTGGTGGCGGTGCATCGCAATGCCATCGCCGCTGCCCGCCGCATCAAGCCGCAAATCCCCATCACGGGCCGGCACGGCATCCCCATTCGCGATGAGATTGAGCTGGAAAAACGTCTCTAAAGCCGCCGCGAGCGCCAGACATTTTCCGCGATGAGCAGCAGCACACCCAAAACAATCGCGTGATCAGCCGGGTTGGACACATTGGATATCACTTCGGGTATCTGGTAATGAATGAAGTCGATGACATGTCCGTGCTGCAGGCGATCAAGCAAATTGCCGGTTGCGCCGCCGATGACCAAACCAGTGGCAAAGGGCGCGAGAAGCGCATCGGCCGCTGTCGCGCGCATACTCACCAGCAAGCCTGCGATGATCAGCAGCGCCACCACCAGGAAGACATCGCCAGCCATGGGCAAGATGCCAAAAGCCGCGCCCGTGTTGCTGATCAGCGTGAGCTGGAAGAGTGGCGCCAGTGCCGGGCTGGGCTGCATGGTTTCGTAGTATTGCAAGTTGCCCAGCGCCCACGCTTTGGCGGCTTGGTCAATTGTGGCTGCCAGACACAACGCCGTCAGCAGAATCAACCATTTTCGCATCGTCGCTCCTCCTGCAGTGGGCGAATCGGCCTGAAGCCATTGTAGCAGACGAGACGCGCATGACAGCGTACAGCGAATGGACACTGGCGCAGCAGAAGGCGCTTTGGCAGCAGTTGGCGGTCGAAGCCTTGACGCGCTGGGATTTGGCTGCGCGGGCAATCAACTGGCTGGGCTATGGCAGCAACGCCGTCTTCAAAGTGAAATCGGACTCAGGCGACTATGTACTGCGACTGCAGCCGGCCTGGCGCGCCAAAACTGCGCAGGTGCACAGCGAGTTGGTCTGGTTGCGCGCGATCCGCCAGGCGAGCAATTTGCAGGCGCCCTTTCCGGTTGCGATCCATCCCAAGCATGGCGATGCGCTGCTTGTCGAAGTCTCTCATCCCCGGTTGCCGCCGCCACACGCAGCTTTGGCTTGCCTCTTCGAATTTATCCACGGCGAAAGCAAATCCGCCACAGACCTGCAATGCGAGGAAGTCCGGGCAATCGGACGTTACCTGGCACAGCTGCACACGTTGGGGCAGATCGACCCGCACGCCGATTTTGACCGCCCGCGCCTTGATGCGCAGGGACTTTTTGGCGATGACTCGCCCTACGCAGCGCAGCACGAAGACCAGATGCTGACGACCGCGCAGCGCGAAGTGTGTCAGGCGGTCACGCGAGCAGTGGAAAATGCCTTGACGCAGCTGCATCGGCATGATGCCGCCTTCGGATTGATCCATGCCGACCTGTTGGCGAAGAATATCCTTTTCACCGAGGCTGGCGTTGCCGCGCTGGACTTTGAATATTGCGCCTGGGGCTGCTATCTGTATGACCTCGCGCCGCTGCTCTGGCAGTTCAAAGGTGAACGCCCCAAGGAGTATGCGCAGCTGGAGGCAAGTTTGTGGGCTGGTTACGCCGATTCGCCGGGCTGCGATCCGCCTCCGCGCGACTACCTGGAGACCTTCATCGCCGCCCGTCAGTTGGCTTCGTGCCGCTGGCTGCTGAATAACCGCGACCATCCACAGATCCGCGAATTGACGCCGGCGCTGCTGAAGGGGCGCATCGAAGAACTGCGCGCTTTTTTGGAATGTGGCAAGTTGCAGCGGCGCACAGCAACCTTGTGATCCAGTCGCTCGTCTCGTCTCGCAAAGCAGCTGCCTACCCGCTATACCTGTTGATGATGGCGGCGCAGGCTTTCGCGTTGACCATGGTTTTCACGGTCAACCTGGTGTATCAGGTGCAGCAGGTGGGCTTGAATCCGCTGCAGTTGGTGTTGGTGGGCACGACGCTGGAATTGACCGCCTTTCTGTTTGAGATCCCGACAGGCCTGGTCGCGGATGTGCACAGCCGGCGGCTTTCTGTCATCATCGGTTTTGCCTTGCTTGGCCTGGGCTTCCTGGTCGAGGGCAGCTTGCCGCTCTTTGAGGCGCTGCTGGTCGCCCAGGTGATCATGGGTTTGGGTTATACCTTTCTCAGCGGCGCGACATCTGCCTGGATTGTCGATGAGATCGGACCCGAGCGAGCGCCAAATGCTTTCATGCGCGGCTCGCAGGTATCTCAAGTCGTCAGCTTCGGCAGCATATTCGTCAGCGTCGCAATCGCCAGCCACAGCTTGCAAGCAGCTATCATCGTCGGCGGCATTGTGCTCCTGTGCTTGTCGCTGCTGCTGATGATTGTGATGCCCGAAGCCGGATTTGCGCGGCGTCCAGCTGGGCAGCGGGATGACTGGCGCGCCTTGTTCGCTACCTTCCGCGCGGGCATCTCCATGATTCGCGGCAGCCGCTTCTTGCTGCTTATTCTGCTGGCGACTCTCTTCCACGGCGCATTTTCTGAAGGCTTCGATCGTTTGTGGACGGCGCATCTGCTGGACAGCTTCCAGTTCCCGCCGCTGGGAGAACTGGACCAGATCGTCTGGTTCGGCATCATCAGCGCAGTTTCCATGCCGCTGTGTCTGGCGGCCACTGAATTGTTGCGGCGGCGGCTCGACTTTGCTGATGGTCGGCAAGTGGCGGCTGCCTTGATCGCGGTTTATGTAACCATGATCGGCAGTGTGCTGCTATTCGTTTATGGCACCAGCTTTGCCTGGGCGCTGATTGGGCTTTGGCTGGTGCAAGCGACGCGCGGCATCCGCAACCCGCTGCTGGAAGCCTGGATCAACCAGCACACCGCTTCTGAAGTGCGCGCGACGGTGCTTTCGGTGCAGAGCCAAGCCGATGCGCTCGGGCAGATTGCTGGCGGACCGCTGGTGGGCGCAGTCGGCTTGCTGTCTTCTGTACGGCTGGCGATATCCCTGTCGGCGTTGATGCTGCTGCCGGTTCTGCCTGTGTTCCGCCGTTCGATTCGCTATACTAGCTCCAGCGAATCATAAAAGGAGCAGTTGCGGCGATGGACCGAAATGCGATGCTGGAAGAGCTAAAGAACTTCGATACGCCATCAATCACCAATGTGGTGGCGACATATCCCGATTCACCGCTGTGCCTGGGGCTCTACAATCCCTGGAGCGAGAATTGGTATACCGACCAGCGCATTCGCTGCATGTATCCGCAGCTGGGGCGGCGGGTCGGCTATGCGGTAACTGCTGTGTATAGCCTGCCCGACCCCAACTTCAATCGACTCAGCTTTCTGGATGTGCTGGATGCGCTTGAAGCCTCGCCACAGCCGACTGTTCTGGTCATCCAGCAGAAGTTCCCGCGGCGCTTGCAAGGCAAAGTTGGGCTGGCTGGCGGCAACATGGTTTCAGCCATGCGCGCGCTGGGCTGCCAGGGATTGATTTCCAACGGTCCTTCGCGTGATTTGGACGAAGTGCGCGAAATGGACTTTCAATACATGCTCAGTGGCGTCACGCCTGGACATGGCGCAATGGCGGTGCAGGCGGTCAATGTGCCAGTTTCTGTCGGCGGCATGGATGTCGCGCCGGGCGAATTGATCCACATGGACGAGAACGGCGCGTGCAAATTCCCGTCCGACAAGCTGGCAGCTGTCCTGGAGAATGCTCGCGCCTTGCAACAAGAAGAAGCCGCCCGCATGGCAGCCCTGCAAAATGCCAGGTCCGCCGCCGAGCTGCGCGCCATCTTCTCCGGGCACAGCTATGGTGACGAAGCCGACTCGTGAGGACGCTGTTGCCCGTCATCCTGCTGAATCGCCACCTACCAGCAGACCTACCCGTATGGGCAGTATAAAGCTCGGTGGAACGGCTGTATGCTAGCGCGCAACGGTCAATTCAGGAGCAAAGTGCATGAACGACAAACGGGTACTCATCACCGGCGCGACCGACGGCATCGGCAAACAAGCCGCTCTGGAGATCGCTGGCATGGGCGCGGCTGTCACGCTGGTCGGGCGCAACGAAGCCAAAACCCGCGCAGTCTGCAGCGAGATCCAAAAACAGACCGGCAGCGACCAAATCGACTGGCTGCTGGGCGATCTGTCTTCGCTGGCGGATGTGCGGCGCATCGCCGATGAATTTCGGGGACGCCACGACCGCCTGCATGTGCTGCTCAACAATGCTGGCGCGGTCTTCTCGGAGTATCAGCAATCGGTAGACGGCTTTGAGATGACCTTCGCGCTCAATCACCTGAGTTACTATCTGATGACCAACCTGCTGCTGGACATGCTGGTCGGAACGGCGCAGGCAACGGGCGAAGCGCGCATCATCAATGTGTCATCCAGCGCGCACCGCAATGCAACGCTGCTCCTGGAGAACCTGCGCGACGCCAACGGTTTCAGCATGATGAATAGCTATGGCGCGAGCAAATTGATGAATGTGCTCTTCACTTACGAGTTGGCGCGGCGTCTGGAGGATACAGCAATCACCGTGAACGCTGTGCATCCTGGCGTGGTCAGGACGCGCTTTGGACACGATACATCGCGCATTTGGTCGATTCTGGTCAAATTTTTGCAACTATTTGCCATCTCCCCACAGAGAGGCGCAGAGACCCTGGTCTATCTGGCGGCTTCGCCCGATGTCGCAGGCATCAGTGGCAAGTATTGGAACAACAAGCAACAGAAGCAATCCAGCGAAAATTCCTATGACCGCGAGCAGCAGCGCGCCTTGTGGCAATACAGCACGGAGGTCACCGGGGTCGGCTAGCGGGCATCGTCCTGGCGAAACCGAGCCCTCAAGGAGACGCGACCATGCAAGGCAAACGAGTGCTCATCACCGGCGCGACCGGCGGCATCGGCAAGCAAGCCGCTCTGGAGATAGCGGGCAAAGGTGGGTCCGTCACGCTGGTTGGGCGCAACGAATCCAAAACGCGTGCCGTATGCAGCGAGATCCAGGCGCAGACCGGCAGCGACCAAATCGACTGGCTGCTGGGCGATCTGTCTTCGCTCGCGGATGTGCGGCGCGTCGCCGATGCATTTCGGGTTCGGCACGACCGGCTGGATGTGCTGCTGAACAATGCCGGCGCGTCTTTTTCGTCTTATTCACAGTCTGTCGACGGCATCGAGATGACCTTCGCGCTCAATCACTTCAGCTACTACCTGCTCACCAACCTGCTGCTGGATGTCTTGAAAGCGACGGCTGCTGAACAGGGCGAGGCGCGCATAATCAATGTGTCATCCAGCGCCCACAGTGCAGGCGGTTCTGCGGGTTTGCAGCTGGATGCGCTGAACGATCCCGGCCAGTTCAGGGCTTTTCGCGCCTATGGCGGCAGCAAGCTGGCCAACTTGCTCTTCACCTACGAGCTGGATCGCCGCCTGGCAGGCGCTGGTGTTACCGTCAATGCCGTGCATCCGGGCTTGGTCAATACCAGCATCGGCGACAATATGTCCGGGTGGATTCGCTATTTCTTCAAGCTGATGAAAATCGTCATTGGGCGCACGCCACAAAAAGGCGCGGAGACGTTGGTCTACCTCGCCACATCGCCCGATGTCGCCGGCATCAGTGGCAAATACTGGGCGGACAAAAAGCAGTTGGCCTCGAGCGCAGCCTCGTATGACCGCGAGCAGCAGCGGCAATTGTGGGCATATAGCGCGGAGGTATCTGGAGTCGGCTAAACGACTTCAAAGCCGTTCTGGCTCTCGCGCAGGCTCGCCACAGCCACCACAGCATCCAGGTTGATAACGCCGTATATGTGCGGGAACAGGTCTGTTTCGTCAAACTCGCCTGCTTTTTCGGGGTCGGGGTGCGCCGGCGCTTCCCACACCAGCGGCGCATCTAAGCGGCTCTCGTCAATGCGCAGCAGCAGCAAATCGCCTCGTCCGCGATAGAAGAGCTTGGCGACTGGCAGAACCTGCTGCCAGGTCGAACAGTGAATGAAGCCCTCGCTGTCCAATGATGCCGCTCGATAGCTGCCCGCTTTTTGTGCCGCCGCCCACTCGTCGCGCGTGGTGATGTGATAGATCATGCCAGCGCTTGCTGCAAATCGGCGATCAAATCGGCGGGATGCTCCAGGCCTATGGCGATGCGCAGCAGGTTTGCGGGCGTGTCGCTGTCTTCTTCGATGGACTCGCGATGCTCGATCAAGCTGTGAGTGCCGCCGAAGCTGGTGGCGCTGGTGAAAAGCCGCAAATTCTTGACCAGGTCGATGGCATTTTGCCGCCCGCCCGCGACAAGAATGGACATCAAGCCGCTGCCCACGCGCATTTGCCGGCGCGCCAGAGCGTACTGCGGATGGCTGGGATGATGTGGATACAGCACCTGGGCGATTTTTTCATGCTCAGCCAGGTAGTCCGCCACTTGCCGGGCATTTTCGCTGATTGCGCGCACGCGATAAGCCAGGCTCCCCAAGCCGCGCAAGGCCAGCCAGCTGTTCAAGGGCGACATAACCGCGCCGCCAATGCGCACCAGCCTGTTCACCCGTTGGGCAAAGTCGTCTTCTTCGGCGAAGATGATGACCCCGCCCAGCACATCATGATGCCCGGCGATGTATTTGGTCAGCGCCATGACGACGATATCCGCGCCCAGCTCGAGTGGATTCTGCGCCACCGGCGTGGCGACCGTGTTGTCCACCATCAGCTGCGCGCCAGCTGCATGGGCGATTTTGGCGATCGCGGCGATATCGGCCAGCCGAATCAGTGGATTGGTCGGCGACTCCAGAATGACCAGTTTCGTCTGTGGTCGGATCGCAGCGCGCACGGCATCCAGGTCGCTCATATCGACATAACTGGCGCGCAAGCCCCAGGGCGCAAAGAATTCGTTGAGTTGGACGCGGATACCGAAATACATATCGTCGCTGGCAACAATGTGGTCGCCGGGACGCAGCGCCTGGAACAGTGTCAGCATGGCTACCGAGCCACTGGCCACTGCATGCGCCACTGAGCCGCCTTCGAGCTGCGCCAGGGTCGCCTCGAGCGCGGCGCGGTTGGGATTTTGATAGCGCGTATAAATCAGTTCGTCAGGCTCGTGTTCGCGCCCGGTCGTTTCGTATTGAAAAGTGGTGCTCAGCACGATGGGTGGCACGATTGCGCCACTGCCGGCATCGATGGGCGAATTGTGCACGGCGGCGGTTTCTGGTCGGAGCTTCACGCTGATTTCCCCTTTGCGTATTGCGCAATTTGACTTGTTCTGCGTGGATTGTAGCATAGCGCTTCTGTGCACTCGCTTCCGACAGGCAGACAGAAAACAGCGGCATATAGGCGAGCCCACCCAGCGCGCCGCAAGTAAAATGGATTTGCCTTGGTCAGCCTGGATAAGGAAGCGCGCCATGCCCGACATGCTGGTAAAACTCTATGACCTGCCGCCATTGGAGCCGGCTTTGGATCGACAACAGGAGAGAGGCATCAACATCCGTCGAGGTCTGCCACCCGAAAAAGCGCTGACGTTGGCCTGGATCCGCGAGCGATTCAGCGAATACTGGGTCAGCGAGGCGGATGTGGCATATTCTCGCCAGCCACCCACGATCATGCTCGCGCAACGAGGCGAGCAGCTGCTGGGATTCGCCTGTTATGACACCACACACAAGAATTTCTTTGGCCCGACCGGCGTTGACGAAGCCGAGCGCGGGCTGGGCATTGGCACGGCGCTGCTGCTGGCGGCCTTGCACGATATGCGCAGCGCCGGCTATATGTATGGCATCATCGGCTGGGCGGGACCAACCGCCTACTATGAGAAAGTTGTGGGTGCCGCCAGCATCCCCGACAGCGAGCCGCCCGGCAGTTATCGCGGTATGCTGGGCACGCATGCGATCTTTCACGAAGGCGCGTCCGGCGATTCATTCCTGGACCATTAACTATAGTCGCTGGCTCGCGTGATAGACTACGGCATTGATTAGCTCGGTCAGCCCGCGCCCTTTGCCCATAGATATGTCGCGCCCAAAGAACGAAAACACGACATCGCCGGTGATGTTCGCCACCTGCTCCAACGGCGCGCCAGAACAAGCCTCGTCCAGGATGGCGCTCATGGCCATGGCAGAAAGCCCCTGCGGGTTCAGCACATCAAAGTAATAATCCAGCCGGCCATCGGGACGGTCGACCGCCCAAACGAAAGCCTCGGACTCGCAGCCGATGACGCGATGCGCCTCGTCGTAGGGCTTGGTGGCGACCGCAGACGGCACCGGCTGGAAGCTGTCGGCGATATCAATGAGGAAGTCGGCGCGCTCTTCACGCGTCGTGATGAAACCGAAGTCGTCCAGGTATTCTTGCAGTTTCGGCGGGAGGGCGGACATGTTCGACCGTTGGCAATTTTTGATCAATTCAATCCCTCGCGGTCCCCCCACCGCAATAGGGGGAGGGATGTGCCGTGATTTCGCAAAGGAATAGTCGTATCCGTTCGCAACTCATTCCGGCTTTGTCTCTCCCTTCCCTGATGCTTCGAGGAGGGGCCGGGGATGGGGTAGGCTATTTCTCGATCGGCAAGCCCACGCTGTTGCCCCATTCTGTCCACGAGCCGTCATAATTGCGCACATCGCCAAAGCCCAGCAGGTTTGTCAACACAAACCAGGTGTGGCTGCTGCGCTCACCGATGCGGCAATAGGCGACAGTCGGCTCTTCGGGGTTCAAGCCGAGTTCGTCCAGGTAGATGGCGCGCAGGTCGGCGGCATTCTTGAAAGTGCCGTCTTCGTTGGCGGCGCGCGACCAGGGGCAGCTGCTTGCGCCGGGAATATGCCCGCCACGCACCGCGCCTTCTTGCGGATAACCTGGCATGTGCAGCGTTTCGCCGCTGAATTCGCCTGGGCTGCGCACATCGACCAGTTGACCGCCCGCTTCAATATGCTGCAAGACGCCGTCGCGGAAAGCGCGGATCTGGCTGTCATCTCGTGCGGGCGCATCGTAGCTGCTCGGCGCGATCACTGGCTTCTCGCGGGTGAGCTCGCGGCCTTCTTCCGCCCACTTCAGCCGTCCACCATCCATGATCTTGGCATTGGTATGCCCAAAAAGCTCGAAAACCCATAGCGCATAGGTCGCCCACCAGTTGCTCTTGTCGCCGTAAAAGATGACGGTCGTTGCGGGGCTGATGCCGATGCGGCTGGCCAACGCGGCGAAGCCCGCTTTGTCCAGGTAGTCGCGGCGCAGCGGGTCGTTGAGATCTTTCACCCAATCGACCTCGACAGCGCCAGGGATATGCCCGCTGGGGTAAAGCAGGGGATCTTCGTTCGATTCGATGATGCGCACATGCTCATCGGTCAGGTGCGCGGCGACCCAGTCTGTGCTAACCAGTTTGTCGGCATTGGCATAGCCGCGGCTCTTGATGTCACTCATGGTCTTTGCTCCTTGGCACTATTGTCTGATTGATCGACTTTCGCTCTTTGGATGTAGCCTGCACAAAAAAAGCCAACCGCCCTGGGTTGACTCTTTGCTGCTCGACCAGCGTACATACGCTTCAACGCGCACACCCGCCTAGCAGCCGGCGCTCCAACAACAGCAGTTGATATGCGTTTGACTTTCAAATGATTCGCGCATGATGAAAGGATAGCACAGCAGCAGACGCAGTTCAAGACCGGCTGGCGAGTCTATGGCGATTCATACACATCGGGCGGGAACTCGATGTCCCCATTCAAGTCGTCCATGTGCAGTCGACAATGCTCCAACCGCAGGGACATGTGGATCCCCCGCGGCAGCAACACATCGAATCTGCCGCGCCCGATGCTGCCGACGATGGCTTTGCGCCGCGCGATGATGTAGACCCCGGCTTCGTCTTGATCTGTGGCGACTTGCCAGGCAAAGCTGCCGCGCAGTTCGATACTTGTCACGATGCGCGCTTCGTCATGCGGCTTCAGGTGGATATCGGCGTGCTCGGCGTTCAGAAAAAAGGTGTTGGGCGGCTCGACCTCCCACTGATACCGACGTTTATCTAGCGCCAGATCTCGCGCCGAGCTGATTAGTTTCAGCGCGCGCCACAGCCTGTCCAACTGCGCCATCAGAGCTCTTCCAGATGCGCAGCCACCCAACGTTGATAGGCTTCGCGCAGTTGCCAGGTTTTCTCGCCGGGCTCGCCAGCGCCGATTGTGATGCCATCAATCTCCACGACGGGGATAATGCCGCGGCTGCTGCTGCTCAAAAAAGCTTCGTCAAAACGCGGCAGATCGCGCAGAGTGGGCGCAATTTGCTGCATTGTCATGATGCCAGCGCAGACCGCAATCACGATCCGCCGCGCGATGCCGGCCAACACACCACTGCCAGCCGTGCGCAATTCGCCGTCAATGATGGCATAGAAATTGCTGCCCAGCCCTTCCAGGATAGCGCCTTCCGCATCCAGCAGGAAGGTCTCGTACAGGCTGGCTGGCCTGGCGGTCTCCAAACTCCGCCGCCGGTGCATCCAATCGCTGGATTTCGCGGCTGGATTGTGGCGCGCCAGCAGGGACGATGTATTGCAGCGAACGCCACGCTGGATGAGCATGTCCGCTGGCGGCGCATGCGGTTCAATAGTCAAGATCATTTCCTGGGGCTGGGCGGCCGGCACCGAGATGCGAAAACGCACATCGCCGAAGCCAGACTCGATGATCATCTGGCGCAGCGCCAAGCGCAGTTGCTGGCGTTCAAACTTCAGTGGAATGCCCTCGCGCCTCGCCGAGTCTGCCAAGCGTTCCATATGGGCGTCGAAGAGCAAAGTCTGCGTGCGATTGACCGTGTTGCTGACGGTGTAGACGCCGGCGCGAGATTCGAATTCCGCTGCCGCGGCCAGGCTATCGGCATGGTAGTCGGCTTCGCGCAGACCGCTCTGGCCGAGACGTTTGATAATGGCGGGCATCGCTCAGCTTCGCAGCCAGGCCTCGCGGAAGGCGCTCCAGTCGGCTTCAGTAAGTCGCCGGTCGGCATAGATTGCCACGCCCGTGAGCAGGGAGCGCGCGTTTTCGCCCAGCCGCTGCAAGCCATGACTGACGCCTTGCAAAGCAGTTGCCATCGTCTCGATTTCAGGATTGTGCGCGGCGCTGGCGCTGGCATAGTGCGGAATGCTGGCGTAGACCTCGGTAGTGGTTTCCAGCAAGTTGACATAAGTTTCAATATGATAGGCAACCCATTCGACATAATCCTGCGACTGCTGTCGATAGCTCTGATACAGCATCAGCACGATTTCGTCGGCGGAGACCGTGACTCGCTTCTTGAAATTGTCGGTCCACATGGTGCCGGGCGCAATCGCGGCGATATTCTGTGTGCGCAAGTTGTGTGGCGTCAGGTCGGCGGTCACCGCAATGCCGATTGGCTTCACCAGCCCGATTGCCGAACGCACGCGCCGGATCAAACCAATGACATCGCCGTTGTCAGTGAACATCGGCTTGATATCCAGCAGCAAGCCATCAAAGCCCAACTGGTCGACCAGTATCTTGCTGAAGTTGGCGATATTTTCGTGCAATTCCTCGTCATCCAGTCGATAACCATCCGCTGTATTGTCGTGCGTCCAAATCTCCACCCAGGCATATACAGCCATTGACTCGTCCGCGCTGCGCACCGCCGCGACGAAGTCCGCAATATCACTTCGCGAGTCCATGAAGCTGCTGCTATCCAGGCCGCTTTCCCAACGGCCTGCCAAGCCCAAAGTACTGACATAGGCGTATATCTTGCCGATGCCGTTGGCAGCCATTTCTGCAACCGCCGCGTCCAACTGGTCTCCGCCCAGGTTGCCAAATGTCCATGCGCGGTCCAGCCAAATGGCATTGTTGCGGGGCAGCGCTTCATTTTCGGGCAGCAGCAGCCGACTCGCCACAGCGCCCAACAGCCCAATGCCCAACACGGCAGCGCCTATCGGCAGTGTTCTGCGCAAGGCGGCAAGGGTTCTGGAGCCGCGGCGACCATCGCTGGCCCGGGACGGATTGCTCCGCGGTGCCTTGTCTGAGGGCATGAATAATGCCTTGATACGCCGCCATAACCCGAATCGTGGCTTTGATTGCGCCTGGCTTGGCCTGCTTGTCATCGACATGGGAATATCCGCCAATCCATTCCAGCGACCATAACCGCAGTATAACATGAATGGAGTTTCAGGTTAGCGTTGGCGCGGTCTCTTGATTGCGCGGGCGCTAGGCAAGCCGATTCAGCAGCGGCGGCAACAGGATCAACGCGCCGACAACCGTGGCCATCAGCGCGGCCAGCAGCACAGCGGCAGCAGCCACATCTTTTGCCACGCGAGCCAGGGGATGAAGCTGCGGAGCGCTCAAGTTGACAGTCGCTTCAATGGCGGCATTTGTGAATTCGCCGATCCACACCAGCCCACTTGCCAAGGCCAATGTCGCCCAGTCGCGCCGCTCGATCTCCAGCCAGATGCCCACGACCAGGACAGTCGCGCTGGCCAACGCCAGGATGCGCGTATTCTTCTGATACCGCAGCATGTACGCGCAGCCAGCCAAAGCATAAGCCAGGCTGTCGCCGCGCGATTCGCTGGTCATTGGGCTGTGAAGGCGTGGGTCGGTGCGTTGACCGCGCTGCCATGCTCGTCGCAGTCGGCTAAACATCGCCGCCGCCGTATTGAGTCACGAGGCTCGCGTCAATGCCCAGTTTTCGCAAAGCCCTTGCCTGTGCCGCCCACATGATTTCCCGCTCAGTCGCTGTCCCGTGCGCGTATCCGAGCAAGTGCAATGTCGCATGCACCACCAGCAAACAAAGCGTAGCGCCGAGGTCTGTGCCGTTGGCCGCTGCGCGCGCCGTCACATAATCGAGCGCGATCACGATATCGCCCAGGTAGTGGTTTTCGCCAGCGATTTCCTCGGGCAGGCTGGCCGCGGGAAAAGCCAGCACATCGGTTGGCGATTTGCTGCCGCGATGCTGTCGATTGAGCGCCGCCACCGCCACACTATCCTGGATGACGATGCCCAGACAACCGGCCTGCGCATGCAGCTCCAGAACAGTCCTGGCTGCCCGTATCAAGCGAGCTTCGTCGATGGCAACTTGTTGATCAACTTGCAGTGAAACGCAATCACTCACGTTTGGGCATCTGCTTCTTCGGACGCCGGCGACAACTTGGTCTGGCTGTTGGACTTGCTGCCATTGCGTTTTGGCAGGGGCGGCACTTCGAAGATCGGCTCGTTGTCATCCAGCGCGCGTTCAGCCTTAGCGCTGCTGTCTGCATTGGCTGGCGTTTCTGCTGGGGTGGCATCTTCGTTGACCTTGACCGTTCGATTGCCGCTGTTGCTGGCTGCGGCAAGGCTGCTGGCGGATTGACGATTTCCGTCTGCGGGCGTTGCTGGCCGGGGTGGGTCAGATCGCCTGGTCGCGGATGGCTCGCTGCGCGGGCTGCTGCCGGGAAGAACGGCGCGCGCATAATCAATGCGCGGATGGAACAAGCCTCGGAAAATATCGATGAAGGTGTCTTCTATTTTCTTCAAGTCGTTCAGGGTCAGGTTGCTGGCATCCAGCTGGCCGCCATTGCGTTTTCCCTCGATGATGTTATGGACGACTTCCGCGATTTTTTTGTTGCTCTCGGGCTGGACGGCGCGGATAGCCGATTCGCAACTGTCCGCCATCATCACGATGGCCGTTTCGCGACTTTGTGGGATGGGTCCGGGATAGGTAAAATCGGCGGGATCAACGTCATGCTCGTCGCCAGCATTCGCCAGCGCTTGCTGATGAAAGACGAAGACTTGCGTCGTGCCATGATGCTCGCGGATAAAGTCGCGGATGCGGTTGGGCAGGTTATACACTTTGGCGATTTGGTCGCCTTCGGTCGCATGATTAATGATGATGGCGGCGCTGCGATAGGGATCGTTCAGTGTGTCGTGCGGGTTGTGAATGTGCTGTTGATTTTCAGTGAAAAAGAAGGGGTCTTTCATCTTGCCGATGTCATGATACAGCGATGCGACATGGGTGAGCTGGGTGTCCGCGCCGATCGCGTCGGCAGCCTGTTCAGCCAAATTCGCCACTTGCAGCGAATGTTGATAAGTGCCGGGCGCTTCTCGCAGCAGCCGCTGCAGCAGGGGTTTGCTGGGCTGGCTTAATTCCATGAGTTTGAAAGGCGTGGCCAGGTTCAGCGAAATCGTCAATGCGTACATGACAGCGAAGGCGGTGGTCGGCACCAGCGCCAGACCACTGAGAAAGGCCTGCCCGATATTGGCGATGTCCGCCGCTTCTACGCCCACCTGCAGCGCGAATATCGCCACGACGAAAGTATTTGCCAAGCCAACAACCGCGCCGGCGATGAAGTAATTGTTCAGCCGGCCGGCATTGCGCAATGTCAATACCGCCCCGATGCCGCCGGCCGCAATCAAACTGACGATCTCCAGCGAAGGACTGCGGCTCAGCAATCCGCACAGGAAAGCGAAACCCACAGTCGCGATAATCGCCAGGTTGGGCGTGCTGACCGCCACATAAACGATGCCCAGCGCCGCCGCCGGCATCAGGTAGATGTTGTTGATGCCGAAGGCGCGCATCAATGCCAGAGCCAGCAAAAAGAGCGCGCCGATCAAGAGCAGGTCGCGGGCGCTGCGCAAGATCTGCGGCTCGAAGCGCACCATATACAAGCCCAGCAGCATGGTCACCAGCAGGCTTGCCAACAAGGCGCGCAGGATGCGGATGTTGCGGTTGCTGGGTTGGGTCAGCAAACCAAGCTCGTTCAAAGCCTCGAATGACAGCGCGTCGATGGGCTGGTTGGCTGGCGCGACAGTCTGTCCGGCAATAAACTGCCGCTGCTGGTTTTCCACGCTGTCCAGCGCGGTCGCCAGGTCGATCGCCGACTGTTCAGGGTTTACAAATGTGTTGGCGCGCAGCACATCGGCGGTGATGGCGGTGACGATCTGGCTCTCCTGCGGCGTCATGTGCAAGCTGACTTGCGCCGGTAGTTGGTCGCGCTCGCGCTCCAGGCCGCCTTCGCGAATTTCTTTGCGCATCACACGCTCGAGCACGGAGATAATGTCGTTGCGCACTTGCAGCCAGTTGTCTTCGGGCAGCTGCAAAATGGCGTTGATTGTGTCTTCATCTTCGTTGAGCTGCAGCGAGGTGATAGCTTTGATATCGGCGATCTGCTGTTCCAGGGTTGCAAAGCTGTCTCCGCGCACATTGTCGATATATGCCAAAATCTTCACCGCAAGTTCGCGCTGCTGCCGCGCCACATTGGGGTCGGGCGGATAGAATACGGTGGGCACATGCGCCTCGACTTGCGCGCGCTCTTGCTCGGTCAGGATTGCGCTGACGAATGAGCCTTCTTCGCGGGCGATGATGTCTTCGGTGGGCACAGAACCCAATGTCAGGTTGGCGACACTGTTGAAGCCCGGCACGATTTCGTCAAAGGCTACGATCAATGTGCACAGCAGCGCAAAGACGCCACCAGCCACACACAGAGTCACATAGCTCATCGCCCTGCGGGAGTGCGCCGGCAGGAAATTGAAGCGGTCGCCGAGCCGGTTTGACAGTTGGTAACCCACGTTTATCCCAGCAGCTCTCTGGCAATTGCGTTGACCGCCCGGCCATCTGCGCGTCCTTGTACGCGCGGCATGACGACACGCATGACTTCGCCCATCTGCTTCATGGAGGTCGCGCCGATCTCTGCTACTGCCGTCGATACGATAGGCATGAGCTCGTCGGCGGTCAATTGCTGCGGCAAAAATGACTCGATCAAGCCCAGTTCATATCGCGCTTCAGCAACATCATCAGCGCGCCCGGCCGCTTCCAGTTCGCTGATGGATTCGCGGCGTTGTTTCGCCTCGCGCCGCAATATCTTCAGTTCCGCTTCTTCATCCAGCGCCGACCGCGTGTCGATCTCGACCTGTTTGAGGGCGCTTTGTAGCAAGCGGATGGTATTGCGGCGTTGGTTGTCGCGCGCGCGCATGGCAGCTTTGAGTTCGTCACTCAATCTCGCTGTTATCGATGGCATCAGCTCACGCTCACATTCTGACCATTGCAGAGAGTATTGACGACTTCTTTCACTTTACCATGAATTATGCCGCCGATGAACTTTCCCGGTTCAAAGCGCGTAATCACATTGGACAAGTCGCGCGGATGTGTCGTCCGCACGCGCAAGTAATTGTCTGTATAGCCAGTCAGCACAAAACCGTCTGGCGTCGCGCCGATGACTTGTTCCCACAACACTTCTTGCGCGCTGCCCAGCAGGGTTGTCGCAAAGTCGCGCTCCGAAGTCTCCGAGAGTTCCAGCAAGCGGGCGCTGCGCCGCTTCTTCAGCGCGCTGCTGACTTGGTCGCGCATGCGGCTGGCGGGTGTGCCGGGCCGGCTGCTGTAGCGAAAGACATGCAATCCGCCGAAGTTCATCTCGCGGACGAAACGCTCGGATTCTGTGAATTCTTCATCGGTCTCGCCTGGGAAGCCGACGATGACATCGGAGGTGATGCGCAATTTCGGGATGGCAGCGCGGGCAGCTTGCACGAGCGCGCGGAAACGTTGCTGGTCGGTGTTGCGCCGCATGCGTCGGAGCGTGGCATCACAGCCGCTTTGCAAGGGCAGGTGCAGATGGCGGCACAAACGGCGATCATCCCACAACGCGAAAAAGTCCGGCGACAGATCCCACGGCTCCAGCGACGACAGACGGATTCGCGGCATAGCTGTCTGATGCAAGAGCGCCTTCACCAGCCCGACCAGCCCGTTGGGATCGCCCAGGTCATGCCCATAGCTGCCCAGATGAACGCCGGTCAACACCGCTTCTTGACAGCCGCTGCTGTGCAGGGCATTCACCTCGCGCACGATGTCAGCCAGGGATCGGCTGCGCCCCGCCCCTCGCGCAATGGTGGTGACGCAGAAGGTGCAGGCATTGTCGCAGCCATCCTGCACTTTGACGAAGGCGCGTGTCCGCCCCAGCCCGCCCGGCGTCCAGCCGCGTTCAAATGGTTCGCTGTCATAGAATTCCAAGGGCTGTCCGGTGATCTGCGCTACCAACTGGTCTTTGTCGCGGTTGCCGATGATGCTGTGCACGCCAGGCAGAGACGCCATCTCTTGCGGCGCGATCTGCGCATAACAGCCGGTCACCGTCGTTTCGCCGCCCGGGTTGGCGCGGTGAAAGTCGCGGATCAGCTTGCGGCTGGTCTTGGTAGCTTCTTGCGTGACCGCGCAACTATTCAGCACGAAGTGGTCGGCTTCTTCTGGTTTATCGACCACTTCGTGCCCCAGTTGCTGGAATTGCCGCGCAATCGTTTCGATCTCGCTCTGGTTGAGCCGACAGCCAACCATGCGCAAATGCACTTTCATAATCTGACATCCTCGCTGCGTTCGCCCGGCGCATAGACGAGCACCTGATCGAAACGCGCGACCACGCCGCCACCGCCGCTGGCTGTTGATTGGACGACCAAGCCCAGCGCCCCCGATGAAAGCGAATCGTCCACGAACACCTCGCTCATCGTGCCGCCCACGCAATCGCCGGCATAATATGTGCTCACCCCATCGGCATCATCGGGCAGGCAGAGCGACACAGGCGCGCCATTGATGGCGAAGCGAAATGCCGAGCCAGCGCCGATAACGCGAATGGCATTCTCCACATCAAGCCCTTGACGAATGTGCGGCGAAGCGATCCAGGCGCTGCGCAACCGTGTGCTGTCAGCTTCAGCCTGCCACAGCGAATAGAAGCCATCGCTGCTGATCAAAAAGGCATAATAGCGGTCGGATTGGGCATCGCCCAGCGTCTGTCGCAGCGCAGCGCCAGCCAATGGCCAGAGCGCTTCCAGCCCGCAGAGGACGATTGCGGGCAGATCACATCCGTCTCCGCGATTGTCGTTGAGGCGAAACAGAATGCCAAAACCGTTGTCGACCGGTCCAGCGATTGCGCGCGCCGTAACTTGTATATCAAAGTCGCCAAAATTGTGCTGCGCTGTCGACCAGGTTGCCGTTTGCGCCGCATTGACAGCCAGCTCAAGCTCGCCCTCCACAATCGCCGAGCGCTGCCGTCCGTCATAGAGCGTCCAGTCTTCCAGAAAGCCATCGAATGCGGCGGCGAAGAGCAAATCGCCAGGCGCGCCGGCCACGAGCTTTTCTTGCCGGACGAGCAACGCATATACTAGGTTTGTGCCGACCAATGTAATCAGCAGCGTGAAACAAAGCAGAGGCAATTTGCGCCCAGCAAATGCGCTTTTGGATGTTCCAGAAGGGATCGCCGCCGCCACTGTGTAAATCCTGCGACTTGCTGATGAAAGCGTGATTGTAGCACATGGTCTCTGCGCGGACAGGGCTGCCGGTCGAGGCTCAGCATGGTTTGCCTCGCATTTTGGCCTTGACACTGTGCGCAAATGGCGATAGACTCACTGTGAATTGACGGACGGCGAGCGGAAGCATGTTCAGCGCGACATCCGGCACAACTGGCGCTATGACCACCACTATGATGCGCATAGGCGCGCAGCATGGAGGTTTCCGCTTGTTGTAGTCTGAAACAGACAAAGCAGCAAAAGGGTGTGTGGATAACCTCCAGACGCCCTTTTTTTGTTTTTATGGGGAAGGTGAGGGAATAACCATGGCGAGACTGACCTTGAAATTTGGCGGCACATCGGTGGGATCGCCAGAAGCGATCGCCCAGGTGTGCCAGATTATCAGCGACCAAAGACGCCAGGGAAACCTGTTGGCTGTGGTGGTCTCGGCCATGTCGGGCGTCACCGACCAGCTTTTTGATGCGGCTGCTGCGGCTGCGGCGGGCGACCAGCAAGCGTATAGAAGCATCAACGCTGAACTGCTGTCCCGACACGAAGCTGTCATCAATCAGCTTGTCGGCTCGTCTGCGGCGCGTGATGAAGCGCTGACAGCCGTGCGCGACCTGTTACGGCAGCAGTTGGAGTTGTGCGATGCTGTGCGCATCCTGGGCGAAGCCAGCCCGCGCATCACCGACGC
Source organism: Anaerolineae bacterium (assembly GCA_022823945.1). Lineage (GTDB taxonomy): Bacteria > Chloroflexota > Anaerolineae > Aggregatilineales > Phototrophicaceae > UBA6055. The sequence goes on from JAJEBK010000030.1 coordinate 49,594, forward strand.
CATTGTGTCCTTTGGCGAGCGGCTGAGCAGCCGGGTGATCGCGATTGTTCTGCGCGAACGGGGAATCGACGCGCTGCAAGTCGATTCTCATACCTGTATCGTAACAGACAACATTTTCCAGGCTGCCGGGCCGCTATGGGAAGAGACAGAAGCGCGCATCCGCCGTGAGCTGCTGCCCGCCTATGAAGCCGGCAGCGCCCTCGTCATCACCGGCTTTATCGGCGCGACGCCCGATGGCACAGTAACTACGCTGGGGCGTGGCGGCAGTGACTTTAGCGCTTCCATTTTCGCCGCCTGCCTGGATAGTGACGAGCTGCACATCTATACCGATGTCGAAGGCGTGATGACCACCGACCCGCGCCTCGACCCGCGCGCTCGTGTGCTCCCCTATGTATCCTATCGAGAAATCGGTGAATTGGCTTTTTATGGGGCGAAAGTGCTGCATCCCAAGACGGTGCAGCCGATAGTCAATCGCGGCATTCCTCTGCGCGTCCGCAATACATTTAATCCCGCTCACGAAGGCACGCTCATCGGCGAGCGCACCCGACCCAGCGTCACCGTCATCAAAGCCGTAACCAGCATTCGCGATGTATCCATGCTGACAGTCAGCGGACGCGGCATGCTGGGCGTGCCGGGAATCGCCGGTCGGACATTTTTGGCGACCGCCCAAGCCGGCGCCAGCATCTTGATGATCTCGCAATCATCATCCGAGCAGAGCTTCTGCTTCACTGTCGTTGATGCGCTGGCGGCAAATGTAAAAGCAGCTGTCGAGGCAGAGCTGCGGCAAGAGATCCAGCACAAAGCCATCGACAGCGTCGATACCCTGCCCGACATTGTCATCATCACGGTGGTCGGCAGTGGCATGCGCGGGACGCCGGGCGTGGCGGGGCGCGTATTTTCGCTGTTGGGCGAGCGTGAAATCAATGTGCTGGCGATCGCCCAAGGCTCATCCGAGTGCAGCATTTCTTTTGTGGTGTCAGAAGCCGACCTGGAACGAGCGGTTGTCGAACTGCACACGCTGGCATTGGAAACTGCCGAGATTGATCGGGCAAATGGGCAGGGCAGCCACTACTAAGCGGGCGCAATCAATTGGCGCAAGATGGCCTCCCAGTGAGTGAACAAGACGAGATGCCCGGCATTGGCTTCCAAATGCAGCTTGGCATTGGGGACCAGCTCTGCCATGCGTTTGCCCACGATGGGCGCGGAATACACATCTGCTTCGCCCCACCAGATATCCACTGGCACACGCAGCGCTTGCAAATGAAAGCCCCACGAGCGCGTCAATGCCGCAAGCTCATCGACAATGGCATCACTGCCCAGTTGGCGGATTTCGTCCCAGATATCGCGCCGCAGGTTAAAAAGCGCCAGTTGACTCAGCGCGTGACGGTCGACCTGCGCCAGCAAGCTACCATAATCGCGGATGAATTGGTCGGGGCTGCGCTGCGAATCATAAAATAGATATCCGCGCAGCAGCAGACGAAACAGCATGTCATTGCCCCGCGCCAGCTGCATCAATCGCCCATATACAGGATGGATGACGCCGAAACTCTGCGCTTGGTCCAGCGGCGGCAGGCTGGCCACCACTGCGCAGCGACTGACATGCTGGGGATAGCGATGGGCAAAGGCAAGCGCGTAGGGCGCTCCAGCCGAATAGCCCAGCACGGCGCAGCGCTCCAGCTCCATCGCGCGGAAGAGCGCATCAATATCGCCAGCGCCATCGAGGATAGTGCGACCCGCTTTGCGCGCAGACAACCCATAACCAGGCCGGTCGATGCCGATGAGCCGGATGCCCAGCCGTTTTAGAATGCTGTCATCGGGATGGCGCAGGCTGCGACTGCCAAACAGATCGTGGCAAATGAAAACCGGCGTCCCGTCTGGTTCGCCATGTTCCACGAATCCCAACTGCCGTCCATCGCTGAGCTTGGCGGTGCGTGCTGTCGCTACCTGCGCCAAATGCGGCATGTCATGTTCACCCGTCCAAATGTTTTAGCAGGGTAGCTGAACTTGCCCAACGGCGAAAGTCCAAAGGCATCAGCGCCCAGGGCAATCGAATCCAAGCATAAATCCGCTAAGACAGCGCCGAAGCGAACAAAATTCAACACAGAGATCACAGAGGTCATAGAGAAAAGCGTTCGATTTAACTTTGCTTGACTGACAAAACGCCCTAATTAAAACGACGATTCAGAAATGTTCTACCGTTTCAAACCAATCTCTGTGCCCTCGTTACTCTCTGCGTTCTCTGTGTCAAAAAAACGCAGCGCTTTGTAGTTTCACTGCTGTGCCTTTGTGGCAAATGAACTATTTCATTCTATTGTCTTGCATCAGCGCTTGTAAACAGCCAGGATGGTCGGGACAGCCTGCAACGATGGCTGCATATAATCTGCATCGGGCAGCGAAAGCATGGTCGATCGGCCGCCGTCCAGGTTGAACGCCGTGACGATATCCAGATCGGCTGAAGCCAGGAATGCGCTCAGTTGCTGCAGCGACGGACCAAGATAGGGCGCGATAATGACGAGGATATGCCCTTGGCTGTCCTGGGCGATGACGCTGCGCCGATTGCGTTCCGCTCCGCGCGGGTCGGTGAATGCCTGTTTGCCATTTTCCACCAGCAGCGGATAACCCTGCACAACCTGTTCACTTGGATACAGCGGCATGCCAGCATGATTGGGCACGACAGCCGCCTCGCCATTGCGAACCAGCAAGCTGCCGCCAAGCCGGCGGTAGGCTTCGCCATGCGCGTGGCCATCGCTGACTACCAGCCCCATTGCCCGCCGCGCCGAGTCAAAGTAGTTGGCATTGACGATGAGACTGGCATCTGGCTCTTGCGCCCGCCAACCCGCCAGACTTTGCGCTGCGCCAGGTTGATAGATGGCGCGGAATCGATATTGCTTTGGGTCTATGCGCGCGACAAGCAACTGCGCGCTGGCGTCATTGAGCGGCATCATGCTGCGGATTTGCAAACCCGGCGCGATCTGCTGCCAGGGTGGCGCGAAAGGCCAAGGCAGATCGACCAGGCTGCAGCCCGCCAGGAGAATCAGCAGGACAGCCAGGCAGGACAATCGCGCGACCCAGGGCGCAATCCCGACTCTGCGCTGCAAATTGCTGTGCTGTCCGGCTGACTGCCCGCGACGATTCACGATGCGAACTTTGCGCAGTCGCTCAGGCCAGCAAGTGGGCGATGCCGCGAATTCGCTCGACCGCTTCTTTCAGCTTGTTGATGTCATCGGCGAAGGAGAAGCGAATGTGCGCGTCGCGGGTGATGCCAAATGCGCTGCCTGGAACGCCCACCACCACCGCTTCTTCCAAAATGATATTGGCCACTTCTGCGCTGGATTTGCTGGTCTCGTCGACTTTCGGGAAAGCGTAGAACGCGCCTTCAATCGCCGGGCTCGACATGTTGGGGATGGTGTTAAAGGCGCTGACCATATAGTCGCGGCGTTCTTCATAGGCGCGACGCATGACCTCGACGCAGTCTTGCGGACCGGTCAGGGCGGCCACGGCGGCATGCTGGGTGAAGGTGGCGGCTGAGGTGGCGGTCTGCGAATTGAACATGCCTGCCACATTGATCAGCGAGCTTGGTCCGGCCAGCCAGCCCAAACGCCAACCTGTCATGGCGTAGGCTTTGGACATGCCATTGATGACCACCACGCGCTCGGATATTTCCGGGATAGAGGCCAGCGACACCGCCGGTCGGCCGTCGAAATTGAGCTTTTCATAAATCTCGTCGGAGATGATGTACAAGTCGTGTTCCAGCGCCAGGCTGGCGATCGCTTCCAGCTCGCTCGAAGAAAGCATGTGCCCGGTCGGGTTGCAGGGCGAGTTGACGATGATGGCTTTGCTGCGTGGCGTGATGTGCTCGCGCAGCTGCTCGAGGCGCAGTTTGTAGCCATCGGCGCTGCTGGTCTCGATGGGCACGGGCGCGCCGCCGACCATGGTGACGATAGACGGATAACTGACCCAGTAGGGCGCGGGGAAGAGCACTTCGTCGCCGGGATCGAGCATGGCTTTCAGCGCCAAGAAGAGCGCCAGCTTGCCGCCGGGCGTGACGATAATGCCGCTGTTGGGGTCGACTCGCACCTGATTTTCGCGCTGCATTTTGTCGGCAATAGCCTCCAGCAGCGGGCGGATGCCCTTGGATGGCGCGGCATAGCGGGTTTCGCCATCTCGCATGGCTTTTATGCCAGCCTCGACGATATGCGCTGGCGTGTCAAAATCCGGCTCGCCACCAGCCAGGCCGATAACCGCGTGTCCCTCAGCCGCCAGTTGCTTGGCTTTGTCATTCATGGCGATGGTCGGCGACTTGCCGATTCGCTCTGCCAGTTGGGTCGGTGATGGCATTGCTCGTCCTCGTCTCTGCGCTTATTCGCTTCAGCCGCTCAGTGTAGCCGTTTTTCGCTTGCATGACAGGGTTGGTCGCCCGCGCCTTGAATGCACTGTCACACTTTGAAGTCTTGCAGTGACGCGGCTTGTCTCGCACACTATGTCGCTATTGTGCATGCGGCGACAAAAGAGTCGCTTCTACGACATTTCTTCATATTGTTGCATTGCTTTATTGAACTTACTTCTGTGCCTCTGTGCCGAAAAAATTTATGCGATTGACCTGCTACACGAGATGAATCGGATTGCGACTGGCGCGGCATCTGCTACAATGCTCGCGGACAAATCGTTGATCCAACTTGTTCCATATACGAAAGGAAGTTCCCATGTCAAGACAAGCTGTATTCATCCTGTTGGCGTTGCTGCTGGCGCTGGTGGCTGCGCTGCCAGGCCTGGCACAGGACAATGTCGATATCTATGGGCGCGAACTGCCCGCCGATGCCGCTCCCTACGAGATGCAGGTATACCGCAACCTCTGCGACTCAGCGCGCCAGGAAACTTCGCTATCCTCGATCGTCACCGTCTATTCGCGCATCTGCAGCACGGGCGCATTCGACAAGTTCTCCGATTCGCTGGTCGTTTTGGACAACAACATGAACATCATCCCGTCCGCCGCCACAGACTGGTCGGTGTCAGAAGATGGCAGGACCTGGACATTTAACCTGCGCGGCGACCAAATGTGGAACGATGGCACGCCCGTAACCGCCAATGACTGGGTCGCCAGCTGGCGGCACATGGCGAATCCGGACAGCGCCTACGATTTCGTCTGGCTGTGGCTGGGCATCATCGATGGCTGGGATGAGGCGGTCGCTGGCGAGATCCCGGTCGAAGAGATCGGCTTGGAAGCGATTGACGACAACACATTGGCGGTAACCACGCAAGTGCCCTTCCCGCCGCTGCCGGCTACCTTCTTCTTCTGGCCGCCCATGCAAGCCAAGGCGCTCGCGGAGATCGGCCCCGACTACATCCTCGACCCCGAGACGCATGTATCGTCCGGTCCTTTCGTCCTGCGCGAATTTGAGCCCGGCAGCCATGCCGTGCTCGAAGCCAACCCCGATTATGTCGGTCCGCGCACACCCTGGCTGCGGCGCATGGAATTTGTCTATGGCGACATGCTCAACAGCAGTTTCCTGGCTTTCCAGGACCACGAAATCGACCAGGTGCACCAGTCTTTGTTGAGCCCGGCCGACTTTGAGGTGATCTTCGCCGATGAGGTCATGGGCGCCAATTATCGTCAGCACGCCGGCGACTTCCGCACCGACTACCTGCTGATGGACACCTACACCGAGCCCTTCAACGATGTCAATGTTCGTCTGGCTTTTGCCAAGGCGCTCGACCGCGAAAGCATCGTTGAGAATGTCGTCGGCGCGACTGTCGGCATCCCCGCCTATTCTTTCCTGGCGCCAGGCTTCCCCGCTGCCAACAGCGCTGGCCTGCAAGGCATCCAGGACTACGACTGCGAAGCCGCGCAGGGTTTGCTGGCTGAGGCTGGCTATGCTGGTGGCGAAGGCTTCCCCGCGACTGAACTGGCGCTGCGTGGCGAATCGGCCTTCATCCAGGATTGGTTCATCGCCGCCGCCGCTTCCATCAGCCAATGCCTGAATGTCGAAATCACCGTCAACAACCTGGAATTCCAGGACTACATGACGCGCCTGCTGGAACGCCCGACCACCCTGCAATTCGGCGGCGTATCCTATGGCATGGATTATCTGGATCCCGCCAACATGATGGGCGTTTGGGTATCGACAGGGCGGCATTCATGGCGCAACGAAGAATTCGACAGCCTCGTGCGCGAAGCCAATTCTTTCACCGGCGACCCGGCCGAACGCATCGCCATGTACCAGGAAGCCGAACGCATCATGGTCTCCGATGTCGGCGGCATCTTCCTCGTGCACCGCATCCAGGGCGATCTCTGGCAGCCCTACATGGGCGCCACTGGCAATTGCTGGGAGCCCGATCGCCAGGGCTTGGCGACGACACACTGGGGCAACGAACACTGCTGGGGTGATTATTACATCACCAACGATGTCATGAATTACGATACGCATCGCAGCCAGTAGCCGCTAAGCAAGACATGCAGATGGGGGCGGGCGCTTTGCTCGCTCCCATTCCCCTGCGCAGCCCGCCTGTCATAGAGGTATCCCTCGCCCAATGCTCGGTTACATTCTGCGCCGATTGCTTTCGCTGTGTTCTGTGCTGCTGGTCGTTTCGGCGCTCGTTTTTGTTTTGATGAATCTAGTGCCTGGCGGGCCCTTTACGCTGGCTGACCGCGGTTATAGTGGCGCGGCGCTGGAAAACCTGGAACGCAAGTATGGCTTGGACAAACCCATCCATGTGCGCTACCTCAATTACCTGACCAGCGCGCTGCAGCTCGACTTTGGCAATTCATTCTCTGTAGCTGGCAATCCGCCGGTCACCGAACTGATCGCGCGCATCTGGCCCGTCACTTTTCAACTGGGGCTTTACACCATCCTGCTCTCCTTTGGGCTGGGCATCACCCTGGGCATCGTCGCCGCCTATTATCACAACGGCATCGTCGACAACCTGGTTACATTTGTGGCGACCATGGGCATCGCCGTGCCCAACTTCATCATTGCGACCTGGTTCTTGCTGATCTTTGGCTTTCAAAATGGCTGGGGCGTGGAAAGCAAGTGGATCATCGGTCCCATCGTGCCGGGCGGGGCGGCCATTTTGTCCTGGGATTATATTTTGCCCGTATTGACTTATGCGCTTGCGCCACTGGCCCTGGTCTCGCGCTATACCCGTTCCAGCTTCAGCGATGTGCTGACCGCCGATTTCATCCGCACAGCTCGCGCCAAGGGCTTGTCCGAGCGCTTTATCATGCTGCGCCATGTCTTCCGCAACGCGCTGATCCCCATGATTACCGTGCTGCTGCCGCAAATCCCCAACTTGCTGACGGGTTCGCTCTTCATTGAAGTTGTCTATGGCGTGCCGGGATTGGGCAAGTTTTTCGTCACCAGCATCTTCAACCGCGACTATCCGATGATCATGGGCTTGGTGCTGCTGATCGCGCTGCTATGGGGCTTGACCTATCTCATAACCGACATCCTCTACACCGTCATCGACCCGCGCATCCGCCTGGGCGAAACCAAGGGAGCGTGACAATATGCCTGACGGCGTAGAAAACCGGCCGCCTGTGCTCGAGGCGGAACAGCTGGAACAGCGCTCGCTGCTGCGCGATGCCCTGCGCCGGTTTCGGCAGAATCGTCTGGCTATGTTGGGCGCGCTGATGTTGGGTCTGCTGGTTTTCACCGCCGTTTTCGCCGAGCTAATCGCGCCATATGGGCTGAATCAGGTCGATTTTAGCATCGTGCGCCTGCGTCCTTTTCAAGACATCAATCATATCCTGGGTGGTGATGGCGTCGGGCGCGACTTTTTGACGCGGCTCATCTATGGCGCGCGCACATCGCTATTTGTCGGCTTGCTGGTGCCGCTGCTCTCCTTTGGCTTTGCTGTGCCACTGGGGGCGCTGGCCGGATACCGTGGCGGCCGCTGGGATTTTTTCATTCTGCGCGTTATCGAGATCGCCACCGCTATCCCGCCGCTGCTCTTCGCCATGTTTCTCATCAGCATCACCGGCGCTGGTTTGGGCAATGTCATCTTTGTGTTGGCCATCACCTCCTGGATCGAGCCGGCGCGCATCTCCCGTGCGCAATTCCTGAAGCTTCGCGAGACCGAGTTTGTACAGGCTGCGCGGACGCTGGGCGCGACCGAATTTCAGATTATCACGCGGCACATTTTGCCCAACTCGCTGACACCCCTGCTGGTCTCTTTCACATTTGCGGTGCCGCTGGCTATCTTTGCCGAAGCCGGCTTGAGCTTTTTGGGCATAGGCATCACCGAGCCAACCGCAAGTTGGGGTAAAATGGTGGGGGGAAGCGTGAAGTCGTCGACCGTCGTCGTCGACTATCATCTGGCGCTATTCCCGACTCTGCTGGTGGCGCTGACGATGCTGAGCTTTTCTTTCGTTGGCGATGGCTTGCAAGAAGCGCTGGATCCGGCGCGTGGCGATTGATGGGAGTTTGCGATGAAGCGATCAAGCATCATTGGGCTGGTGGCCTTGTTGTGTGTTGCGCCAATATTGACTGCATGCAGCAGCAGTCCCGCGGCCACGCCGACGGTCCCTCCGCCGACGCGCACACCTTTCCCCACCTTTGCTTATATTAAGCCGACAACCGAAGGCGTCTTTGAGACCGACGCTGCCGATAGCGACGCTGCGCCGACAGCCAGCATAGAGCTGGATGAGAAGCTGGTCGGGCGCGGGCGAGGCCGCTACGAGGCGTTGGAATGCGGCAGCTGTCACGGCGAAAACGGCGAAGGCACAAGCCAGGGCAAGAGCCTGCTGCAATTTGACTTGCCCGAAGAAGACTTCATCACCTTTGTCCGTTCGGGTGGCGAGCTGGGGACCAGCCATCAGTATTCCACCGACCGACTCAGCAATAGCGGCTCGCGGAATCTGTATCAGTATCTGGTTTCCCTGGCGCAAAGCAGCTGAGTTCCGCGACTCGTATGGTCCATTCCGATCAGGCAGCGCTGCGTGGCGAGCCCAGTTATGTGTGGCGGGCTGGGCAAGAGCGGCGCTTGCAGATGATGGCGCGCTGGGCGCAATTGAGCGATGCGCGCGTTTTGGTGGCGGGCTGTGGAATCGGCATGTATGCGCGAAAGATCCGCCAGCTCTACACATCCCGGGTAGATGGCTTTGATATTGAATTTGACCGAGCTCGCAGCGCGCGGGCAGCCGGCATTCCCGCATTGACAGCCGCCGGCGAGCATATCCCATTCGCGGCGGGCAGCTTCGACACAGTGCTGTCTCACGAGGTTCTGGAACATGTTGTTGATGACCGGCGCGCTCTGCAAGAGATGTTGCGCGTCACTCGCGTCGGCGGACGCATCCTGCTATTTTGCCCCAACCGCTGGTATCCTTTCGAAACGCACGGGCACTATTGGCGGGGAACATATCATTTCGGCAACACGCCGCTGATCAATTATCTGCCCTCCGCCCTGCGCGATCGCCTTGCGCCGCATGTACGCGCTTACACCGCCCGGGATATTCGTCGGCTGCTTGCGGACGACCGCGCCCTTGTCGTGCATCACCAACGCATCTTCGGTGGCTATGACAATATCATCGCGCGGTTGGGTTCGCCGGCGCGCTTATTGCGAGAATTCTTGCAACGCTGTGAAGGCACGCCCCTGGATTTCTGGGCGCTATCCCATTTTGTGGTTGTGCAAAAGCGCTGACTATTCCCGGTCCAGCCTGGGCAACCGGCGTCTCAGCCAGCGTCGCAAGATATTGCCGCGAGTCCGATGCCAGGCTTTGTCTGCTGACTCAGCATAGCGTTCGTCATCGCCCGATTGCTGTGACACACCACCATAGCGTTCGCGCGTGTACAAATCGCTGATGGTGCGGATGCTCTCGCGAGCCGCTGGGATATGCCGTTGCAATTCGCGGCGTTTTTCCAACGTCGTCTGCTGGCTGCCGACCTGAATGCCGATGAGCTGTGTATAGCGATCCAGGCGGGCAAAAGCGCGCGATATTGGGCTCAAACCGCCAAAGCCACGGAATTCCCACCACCAAAAGAGCAACAGCGCGATGATAGCCAGCAAGACCGCCAGCGACATGGCGGCCAAGGCAACCAGGATTAGCGGCTGGATTTCGTTGAGGGGCGGCAGATTGTTGGGCGAGTTAGGCGGTTGCACCGTGGGCAAGATGACCGGCGTGGGCGTGAGGGTCGCTGCTGGTGGCGATGGGCTGGTGGCGGTTGGCGTGGGCGTCGGGTCTTGCAGAAAATTTTGCGCGGCTTCTTCGCTGGGCGCGGCGGTTGGGCTGGCTGCGAGAGTCGGGCTGGGGTCGGGCGAGGGGCTGGTGGTCGCTTCTGGCGTCAAGGCATCATCAAATTCTTGCGCTTCGTCATCACCCTCGCGCTTGATTGGCGCCTGGGCAGCCGTAGGCTCGAAGCTGATCCAGCCATAGCCCGGAAAATAGACCTCGACCCAGGTGTGAGCGTCGCGTTCGCGCACGACAAACCGGCTGCTCGCGGGCTCGAGCTCGCCCTGAGAAAAGCCGGCCGCCAGCCGCGCGGGAATGCCGAGATTGCGCAGCATGACGATCATGGCGGTGGCGAAATAGGTGCAATAGCCTTCCTGCGCATCAAAGAGCAGCCACTCGACCGCATCGACATTGGCGGGCGGCGCGCTGATGGATTCGTTGTAGCGAATATTCTTTCGCAGCCAGCTTTCGATGGCGCGGGCGCGGTCGTAGGGAGTATCTGCTTCCGCTTCTGTCACGATTTGCTGTGCCAATTCCAACACCTGCGCGCTGGGCAAGCCGACAAACAGGCTGGCGCTGCTGACCCAATCGGGATAATTCGTGCCGGCTCGGCGCAATTCGTCCGCCGTGGCGATGCTGATCTGGCTGGTTACGGCATAAGTCTCGCCCGGGCGCATCACTTGCAGCGGGCGGATCACCGACACATTCATGGCGAAGTTCTGTGGCTTGTCGGTATACAGCAGGTCGATCTTGGCATCGCGACTGATGCGCTGGGGCTGGGGCGCGGTGTAGTAGATGCGGGCATTGGCTGCGCCGATCGTGATTCGCTGTTGCACGGGCTGCCTGCGCAGGCCCAGCACTTCGTTGTTCATGGTTATTTCGACCGGCGCGGACCGATCGGTGATGCGCAAGTCGGCAGAAGGCGACCACTGTCCGTTGCTGTACCGTTCATACACGCGCGACCGCCAATAATAACGCTGGGGCGAAGGCGGAGCTTCTACCGTGAAGACGACTTCGTCCCCCAGGGTGATAGCGCCGCCCAGGTCCAGTTGGTCAGCTCCATAATAATCCGTAGTCGCGAGTCCATCACCATCAATCGGTGCGAAGACACGACTCCAGGCATCGGCAATCTGCTGCAAAGGGTCGGAAGCGAGGAAATCCTGAAAGTCGTCCAGGCGCTGCTGCAAGTTGCTGCTGGGCACATGCCAGGCCAGCGCCAGCGCCAACACCGAAAGCGCCAGTCCGATCGCGGCGATCTGTCTGAATAGCAAGAGCGGGAAGCGAATGCCACGCGCGCGCCATTGCCAGCGGCGGGTGATCAAGTTGGAGCGCACCAGCAGCACAAGCGACATCAGCAAATAGCCCAGCAGGTAGCGATCCAGCGGCGCTTCGCCACCAAAAATAGCGATGTTCACCAGCAGAATCAGCCCGGGCGGCAAGATCACTCGCCAGACGCGCTCCAGCCGAAACAAATGCCAGGCGCTGCTATAGGACAGCAGCCAAAACAGCATGCCCACCAGCAAGGTGAAGACCAGTTCGTCTGTGTTGATGCCCGCGCCGACAACAGCGACCAGCCAGTCAACACTGCGATTTACAGTCTCAAGTACAGCTTCGGGCAAGGGCAGGTCGATTTGCAGCGCGGTGGCAGTCAATACAGCGGCCACGCCCATCAGCAGCGTGATGAGCAATGCGCGCGCTTCACCAATTCGGCTGTGCGCAACGATCGCGCCATAGAGCAGGCCACAGAGCAAAACTGGCAACACGACATTGAGGTCGATCTCCCAGCCAACATGTTCGATAGCCAGCAGCGGCATCAGCAGCAGCACACTGCTCACGATGAGCGTGGAAATCGTGTCGGGCGCAATCGGACTGCGCCAGCGAGATCGACGTCGGTGTCGGCTGGTGAAAAGGGCGGCAGCGGTCATCGCTTTGTGAAAGTTGGCTGACTTTGGATGACAAGTAGCTTATGCCAGTTTTCGCAGGCTGGCAAGCGCTGTGAGCAAGGAGCGCGACTATGTTATGGGGTCTCTCCGTCATTATGGGGGGGGGGATTTTAGGTTGGCTGCAAATGGCGAATCTGCGCTACACTTGCGGCATCCGGGTTTGCCAGGGAGATCGCGGCAGGTAATGCGCCTGTCGAGGAAAGTCCGCACTCCACAGGGTGACGATGCCGGCTAACAGCCGGGCAGGGCAACCTGACGGCAAGTGCAACAGAGAGCAGATTGCAGCGCAGGCTGTGAGGGTGAAAAGGTGCGGTAAGAGCGCACCGGACGCGGCAGCGATGTCGTGTGCCAGGCAAACCCCATCGGGAGCAAGGTGAAGCAGGCGCAATGGAGGGACCCCTTCCGCAAAAAGCGCCGGGTGCACCGCTAGAGGTCGGTGGCGACGCCGACCCCAGATAGATGATCTCCTCGTCTGCGGACGGACAGAATGCGGCTTATGCGGCAGACCCGGATACCTTGCGCCCCTGCAGTCAATCAGGGGCGCTCTGCTCTTTATCCGCCAATTTTCCGGAGGTAAGCATGGACCGCCGCCCCAACATTTTGTGGATATGCACCGACCAGCAACGGCATGACACGATTGGCGCGCTGGGCAACGCGCATGTCTCCACGCCGTATATCGACCGGCTGGCGGGGCAGGGCACAGCCTTTCTGCGCGCCTATTGCCAAAGTCCGATATGCACGCCCAGCCGCGCCAGCTTCTTGACCGGCATGTATCCCAGCGCCGTCCGCGTCAACCGCAATGGCAACCCGGCTTTCCCCGATTTCCCGCCCTTGATCAGCCGCCGCCTGGCACGCGCCGGCTACACCTGCGGGCTGGTCGGCAAGCTGCATCTCACCAGCGCCTATGGACGAACCGAAGAGCGCGCCGACGATGGCTACAGCTATTGGCAGTACAGCCACGCGCCCCGCGACGACTGGGCTGGTGGACACGATTATGCCGACTGGGTGCGCGACAATGGCGGCGACCTCGGCGAACTGGTCAACGATGTGCGCGGCGTGCCAGCCGAGCTGCATCAGACGACCTGGTGCGCTGAAAAGACGATCGAGTTCATGCAAGCCAACCGCGACTCCGCTTGGTTCGCCAGTGTCAACATATACGACCCCCACCCGCCATTTAATCCGCCGCAGCAGTACCGCGAACTATTCGACCCGTCTGCCGTGAATCCGCCCCGCTTCCGCGCTACCGACCTGGCGCAGCAGGCAAAACTGGCGGATATCGACTTCCAATCGGGCGCGCGCCATCCAGATTGCCTGGACATCAACAGCCCCATTTTGCCGCAGTCGCCGCGAAGTTCGCTCATTGAAGCCGAAACGTCTGGCGCACGCGATGCCCGCACGCTCATCGCCGCCTATTACGCCATGATCAAGCTGATAGATGACCAAATCGGGCGCATCATGACGGCGCTGGAGGCCAGCGGGCAGCGCGACAATACGGTCATCATTTTCACCAGCGATCATGGCGAAATGCTGGGCGACCACGGCTTGATCCAAAAAGGCTGCCGCTTTTATGAGGGGCTGGTGCGCGTGCCGTTGATCATGGCTTGGGGCGGCCAATTTGCGGCGGGGTTGCGCAGCCGGGCGCTGGTCGAGCTGACGGATATCGTGCCGACCCTGCTGGATATCTGCGGACTGGCGATCCCGCCATACCTGACCGGCAAGTCGCTTCTGCCCATCCTCACCGGCGAGCAAGACCCCGACCAGCATCGTGACATGGTGCGCAGCGAATACATCGACGCGCTGGACCTGCCCGGCGGTTCAGCAGCGACCATGCAATTTGATGGGCGCTACAAATTCATCCGCTATCACAATCACAGCCTCGGCGAGCTATATGACTTGCAGAATGACCCTGGCGAATTTGACGACTTGTGGGGAAGCGCCGCGCATCAAGAGCTGAAAATGGAACTGGCGCTGCGCAGCCTGGATGCCGCGGTGATGAACCAATATCACGGACCGCCGCGCATCGGACCCATGTAGCTGATGCAATAAAAAAAAAGAACCCCTCGTATCATTGATGCGAGGGGCGGTGGAGTGATCCATTCGGGCAGGGCTATACGCGTAGAACCCTGCTCGCCTGTTTCCCTTTTGGACCTTCGGTGATGGTGAATTCGACAGTCTCGCCTTGATCGAGGCTGCGGTAGCCCTCTCCGTCGATGGCTGAATAGTGGACAAAGATGTCTGGACCTTGCTGTTGTTCGATGAAACCATAGCCCTTTTCAGCGCTAAACCATTTCACCGTCCCGGTAATTCGTTCTTCCATGCTGGAACTGCTCCTGAAATACCTTGTTCAAGCGATTCTCTGTGCAGAGCCGACTCCGCGTATAAGTCGAACCGTCACAAAGATTGAGGGATAAGTTGATTAAAACCCAGCCACTCACTACCTACTATACACGGTGAAATGGCAGTTGACAACACATTGTGCCCAAAATTAGTAAAGATTTAACATTTGCCCTTGTCGCGCCTTCATACGACCGGTTGCCCACTACTCGAAGAAACGATAGCGCAGCAGCGTCCAGGCGGCGATCGGCGCGTCTGTCCACTTGATCTTCTTGCCTTCGTCATATTCGCGGCCATAATAAGAAATCGGCACTTCCACGATGCGGATGCCCTGTCGCAGCACCTTGGCGGTGAACTCTGGCTCAAAGTCGAAGCCGCGCGCATTGATCGTCATGCCGCCAACCACCTCGCGCCGAAAGCACTTATAGCAAGTTTCCATATCGCTTAGTATGGCGTTGAACAGGATATTGGTGATGAGCGTAAGCCCTTTGTTCGCCACCATATTCCAGAAGTTCATCGCCTTGCGCGTGCCGCCCAAAAAGCGCGAACCATACACGACTGTCGCCACGCCTTCCTGGATCGGCTTCAGCAAACTGCCATATTCGCGCGGATCATATTCAAAATCGGCATCCTGGATGATGATGACTTCGCCCGTTGTCAGCTGGAATCCCGTAACCAGCGCAGCGCCTTTGCCGCGATTTTTTTCGTGATAGACGATCTGCACGCGGCTGTCGGCTTCCGCTTCAATCTGCGACAAGACTTCTCGGGAGCCATCGGTCGAGCCATCGTCAACGATGATGACCTCGTCGACAAGCTCTTCCGCCAAAACGCGCCCGACAATATCCTTGACTGTGTGAACCTCGTTGTAACAGGGAATAACGACGCTCAGGCTGGGTTTTGGCGCATGCGGATCGGGTGGATGGGAAGGGGGATGTCTCATTTGCTGTCCATGTCGTGTTGGGTCTGGCTGCCGACCAACGCTCGCCAGAGTATACCACAGCCGCCCGAGCGGGTCTCAGCGCCCTAGCCGAGATCGTCGGGGATGCTGGCCAAGATTGCGGCGCTGCCGGCGATGATGCGCGCCGGACGATGTGGCGTTCGCGCCAGGTACAAGCGCGCATGGTCGGTGATCGAGGCATAGGCATCGGGGAAACGGTCTATGGCATCGCCGACCAAGCCCGCTGCTCGCATCAGCGCGATGCAGTCAGATTGCCGGGCGATATCAAAGTCTGCGCCCAGCCAACTCATGGGCGCGTCCAGATAGGCGACATCGGTGAAGAGCAAGTAAAAAGCCGGCTCGTTGCGCTGGCCTTGATACACTGCCAGATACAAACGCGAAAGCCGCCGATGATAATGCAGTATTTGACAGCGATAAGCCATTGGTTTGCTGATGTTGAAGACATTGCTGCTGCCAGGTTGGCGCTTTGCCATGTCGGTTCTCGCTGTTTGCCAGGGTTTGTATGTTGTCGCCGCGAGGCGCTTGGCTCGATTTGACCACAGAGCCGCCTGTGTAAAAAGGGCGATTGGTTTGGCAGCCGCGCGGTTATCTGACACAATAATCTCGCTAGAAAGGGAGGTGAACATGCGATTCGCGAACAAGACAGCCGTCGTGACCGGCGCAGCCACGGGCATCGGCGCAGCCACAGCGCTGGCATTTGGCGCAGAGGGCGCGCAGGTTGTGCTGGCCGATATCAACCAGGCGGCGCTGGATGAATGTGTGGCGGAGATACAGGCGGATGGTGGCAAAGCGCTCGCTGTCCAAGCCGATGTATCCAGGTCCAGCCAGGTCCAGCGCATGGTGGACGCCGCGGTCGAGGCATTTGGCGGCATTGACTGCCTGGTCGCCAGCGCCGGCATCCAGACTTATGGCACTGTTGTCAGCACCGACGAAGACATCTGGGATCGTACGTTGGCCATCAATGCCAAGGGCGTCTACCTGGCAGCCAAGTATTGCATCCCGCAGATGGTCAAGGGTGGCGGCGGCGCTATCGTCAATGTCGCTTCGGTGCAGGGCTTGTTCAGCCAGCCGAATGTGGCCGCCTATTCCGCTTCCAAAGGCGCGGTGATCGCCATGACGCGCACGATGGCGCTGGACCATGCCGCGGACAAGATCCGCGCCAACAGCTTGTGCCCGGGCTCGGTCGATACGCCCATGCTGCGCGACTCGGCGCAACTATTCAGCCCGTCCGACCCCGGCGGCGCAATCGAGGACTGGGGCGGCTTGCATGCCTTGGGACGCGTTGCCCAACCAGCCGAAATGGCGCAAGTGGCGCTATTCTTGTGCAGCGAAGCCGCGTCTTTCATCACGGGCGCAGCCATTGTCGCCGATGGCGGCTTGACCATCCGCATCTGAAGGAGGATCAGGTTGACTTGTCGATGTGCCGAGATATTGCTCGGGCAAAGCATGCGTTCGCTGGTTGTCGAGAACGACCTGTTGTCCGCCACCATTTTGCTGGACAAGGGCGCGGACATCTACAGCCTGGTGTACAAGCCAATTGACCTGGATGTGCTGTGGAAAGCGCCATGGGGCATGAAGCAAAGCTCGCGCGGTTTTGACTCGGCATTCGACTCACATACTGCATGGCTGGAAGCCTACGCTGGCGGCTGGCAGGTTCTTTTCCCCAATGGCGGCTTTGAAAATACCTATAAGGGCGCGCGGCTGGGCTTTCATGGCGAGGCATCCATGCGAGCGTGGGACCATGAAATCTGCCTGGAGTCTGCGGATAGGATGGAGGTCAAGCTAAGCGCTCGGCTCCTGCGCAGCCCCTACACGATCGAACGTTGGCTGAGTTTGCGCGCTGGCAGTCCTGTCCTGCATTTCCGCGAGCGCATCACCAACCAGGCCGGCGAGCCGATGGACTGCATGTGGAGTCATCACCCGGCGTTTGGCGCGCCCTTCTTGAGCGAACATTGCGTCATTGATACAGGCGCGCAGACCTTGCTGGCGGACGACGAATATGTTGGCGCAACTAACCCCTTGTCACCTGGCGCGACCTACGACTGGCACAGGGCGGACGAACTCGCCATGTCGCGCGTTCCCTCGCCCGACCAGAAACGCGATCTGCTGGCCTACTTGTGCGATTTTACGAGCGGCTGGTACGCCATCACCAATCAGCAGCTGGGCCTGGGCATCGGCATGTGCTGGGATGCCAACATCTTCCCCTATGCCTGGTTCTGGCAAGAGATCAATTCTTCGCCCGGCTTTCCTTTTTACAAACGTTCCTATGTCATAGCCATCGAGCCAGCTTCGTCCATACCCGGACAGGGTTTGAGCGCCGTCATCGAAAAAACCGGCACGCATCTCACGCTGCAGCCCGGCGAATCGCGCGAAGTTGCGCTGAAGGCTGTCTTTTATGAATCGCAGACGGGCGTTGTCGGGATTAGCGCTGATGGCAATGTGCAGTTGCGATGAAAGGAGTGGTCGTGAACAGGCGCTTTGAAGATAAGGTTGTTATCGTGACGGGCGCGGGAAAAGGAATCGGTCGCGCCTGCGCTAGCGCATTCGCAGCCGAGGGCGGCAGTGTGCTTATCGCCGATATTGATGCGCGGGCGGGCGCGGAAACTGCGCAGCTCATCCGGCAGCAAGGCGGGCGCGCGCATGTGGTCGCAGGTGATATCGCCGATGAAGCCTATGTCAAGCGCATGGTGGACGAGGCTGCCGCGCAATTTGGTGGCGTCGATGTCTTGCACAACAATGCTGGCGTCGTCCGCTATGGCACGGTGGTCGATCAGCCGGTCGCAGATTGGGATTATCAAATCAACATCAACCTGCGCGCCACATTTCTGACTTGCAAGTATGCCATTCCCTACATGCGCAAAGCTGGCGGCGGCGCAATCGTCAATACTTCGTCCGCGCAGGCTGTGGCATCGCAGCGCACAGTGGCAGCCTATGCGGCCTCCAAGGGCGCGATCGTCAGCTTCACAACGACAGTCGCGCTGGATCATGCCCGCGAAAATATCCGCTGCAACTGCATCGCGCCTGGCTCGATTCACACGCCCATGCTGAAAGATGCCGCCGACCTGTTTGGTCCTGCCGACCCCGCCAGCATGCTCGCCGACTGGGGCGAACAGCATCCCATCGGGCGTGTGGGACGTCCGGAGGAGGTCGCCAGACTGGTGCTCTTCCTCGCCAGCGATGATGCCTCATTCATCACCGGCGCATTTTATCGGATTGACGGCGGCTTGCTGTCGACTTTGCTTTAGGTTACATGGCGTCTCGGCCTAATGCATCAACCTAGTGCACGCCTAAGACTGCATTCCATTTGACGCGATAGCCCGGGCAGATTACGCGGGATTCCTTGACAAACTTTGCGTTTGTTGCCTCCCCCTGACTTGTCGGGGGGGCGAGGAGGTAGAATTCGCCAGCGGCGATTAGGACACATCGACCAGCGGCTCGCCCAGCACATCCCAGCGCGGCGCAATGCCCAAGCCCGGCGCAGTCGAAGCCGCCATGCGACCGTGTACGCGTTGGGGAGCGCCCTCGGCGGTACTGACGGTGACATAGCTGTTGAAGTCGGTGGCGGTGAAAAGGAAATCGGTCGGCGTGCTGTGCGCCAGATGCGCGATGGCCGCTGTGGTGATATCGCCGCCCCAGCTATCTTCGATCGTCATCGCCACGCCCATTTCTACGCACAGATCGCGCGCCAAAGCCGCTTTGGTCAGCCCGCCAAACTTGCTGATTTTGATATTGACGACATCCGCGGCCTGGTCGCTGTGGCTGCGCAAGAGCATATCCAAGCCATCGACCGATTCGTCTAGCACAAACGGGTGATTCGTGCGCCGGCGGATGGACAGGCATTCGTCATAGCTGGCGCAAGGCTGCTCAATATACACATCGACATCTGCCACAGCCCGCACCACCCGCGCCGCTTCGTGCATCAGCCAGCCGGTGTTGGCATCGGCGATGAGCTTGTCGCCGGGCTGCAATAAATCGGCGATTTGGCGAATCCGTTGGATATCCGTCTCGGGGTCGCCACCGACTTTCAACTGGAAGCGCCGATAGCCTTCCTCGCGGTATGTAGCGACTCTCTGCGCCATGGCCTCGGGCGATTCTTGGCTGATGGCGCGGTACAGCACAAAGTCATCGCCATAGCGCCCGCCCAGCAATGTGCAGACGGGCTGACCGCAGGCCACCCCCAAAATGTCCCAGCATGCCATGTCGATGCCCGATTTGACATAGGGATGCCCTTTCAACGCCGCGTCCATCTGGCGATTCAAGCGCGCGAGTTGAGTCGGGTCGCTGCCCAGCAAGTGCGGCGCCAGCTCGCGGATGCCTGCGCGCACGCCGGCGGCATAGGCGGGCAGATAGAAAGGACCCAGCGGGCACACTTCGCCATAGCCGCTTAGCCCAGTGTCCGTGTCGACGCGGATGATGGTGCTATCAAAGACTTCTACGGACTTGCCGCCCGACCATTTGTAGCTGCCTTCGTGCAAAGGCAGGTCGACTTGGTAAGCGGCGATGCGGGTGATTTTCATGTGGTTGCTTTTCGGTTGAAATTGGCGAGACTTCAAGAGGCTTTGCGGTCGAGGCTTTCCAGGTATTCTGTGTTGACAAGGAGCACATAGCCGTCGTATTCGGCGAGGTTTATCTCAGCCTTTGCTAGCGCTTCATCTTGCGCTTGCTGCCACTCCCGGTGCGAAATGCCGAGCCGTTCAATCGCTTGAAATTCGGCTTGATAGCCCTGCATTCGCCGATAGTTTTCGATAACACCTTCACAGTCGGAAAGCGCGCGCAAGTGCCGCGGCATGTCTTCGTAGTCGCTTGCGCTCTTTCTGGACAAGCGTTCGCGCATAGACCGTCGTTTAGATACAGCATCCATATCTGCGATGACATCGTGGTTCCAGAAGTCGCGGCGCTCGGCCAGCACGGCTTCGGCCAGCAGCGCGTTACGGTCGATTTCTCTGTCGCTTAACCAACGGCGGATTTCAACGAATCGCCACAAGTCCTCGTCACTTACGGTCGGATGGAAATAAACTGCGCGGTGATTTCCTAGCAACCTGGTGATTGTCACACGAGCTTTTACGCGATGTTTTTTGAGCGCATCGCTCAAGAGCTTGTTTGCGTTGGCAAAGTCTTCTCGTTCGAGAAAGCAGCGAACTAGCAAAGCGTCCACTTGCATCGCTCGCGTCAGCTGCGCCAACAGAATCCTACTGTCTCCGCCACGTGAAGCATGGGCAACGCTCTTCCTGATTGCCACTTGCGCCTCGATTAGCCTATCAATGGCTTGTCCTGCGTATTCGCGCGCGTTTGTGGAATCACCAGCCAGTGCCGCTGTTGCAGCGTTTTCAGCCGCCATGAGTCCGGCCTGCAGGTTGGATTCGCGGTCCTGCTCGAATTCCTGCTTGAATTCTTCAAAGAGCTCGTCAATCTTCTTCTCGATGTCGTTGAACCGCTTAATCATGACTGCCAGCGTAACAACTGAAACTCCAAGATTGATCAAGCCGATGCCGGCACCAATCATTGACAGGTTCAGAAGCGAGCTGAATTGCCCCATGGCCTGGCTGTGTCTCGGTGATAGAGCGGCGTCTAACATCTTCATCAGATCGCCGGGATTTCCGACCTCCTTCAGGTGTGCCGCTATTTCACCATTGGCAGTTCTACGAATGATACCTCCCTCTCGAAAGAACTCGCCGCTTTTAAGACCTTTCTCGATCCATGGGGGAACTTCCAAAAGTGGTGAAATTAATGACATCAGAGCCTCCTTCAGTACCACCGATTATTGCAAAATTGCTCAACTTTGCCAACCGCGTTAGACTCCAGTTAGATTTCTTTTGCAACAGTTCGCCCCGCACATTGACAGGAGCCCAACATGTCCTTCGAAGACCGAGTTGACCCAGAACTTGCGCCCGCGCTGGGACTATTTCCAGCCGAGATGATCACAGCCATCGGTGATGATCCGCACGCAGCCCGCGCGATGCTGGCGTCCGTGATGGATGCTATGGCGGAAATGTTGCCGCCAACCGAAACTCAGATTGAGGAGCGGACCATTCCGGGTCCCGATGGCGATATTCCGATTGCGATTTACCAACCAGCCACGCCCGCGCCACGCCCGGGCCTGTTGATGGTGCACGGCGGCGGCTATGTCGTCGGCAGCGAGCGCGAAGACTTGAACGGCATCGGCTACGCAGACCATGTCGGTTGCACAGTCGTCTCGGTCGGCTATCGCATGGCGCCGGAATTCACATACAAAGCTGCCATCGCCGACAGTTTCGCCGGCTTAAACTGGATGTTCGAAAACGCGGACGAACTGGGCGTCGACACCAGTCGCATCGCTATCGGCGGTGCGAGCGCAGGCGGTGGTTTGACGGCGGGTTTGGCATTGTACAACCGCGACAACAAGGGACCCGATGTAGCCTTTCAATTGCTCGTCTATCCCATGATTGACGATACCCACGAAACGTCATCGGGCTACGAGGTCACGCATCCAAATGTGTGGAATCGCGATGTTTCGCTGAAAGCCTGGAAGATGTACCTCGGCGACGAATTTGGCAGCGACAATGTCTCGCCCTATGCCGCCGCCGCGCGCGCCACAGATCTGAGCGGGCTTCCTCCTGCCTTCGTCACTGTTGGCACAGAAGACCTCTTCCGCGACGAATCCATCGACTATGCCCAGCGATTGATGGCGGCCGGTGTGCCGACCCAGCTTGAGGTCTACCCCGGCATGTTCCATGGCGGCGAGGGACTAATGCCGGCTGCCGGCGTCAGCCAGCGCATGCGCCAGGGCTACCTCGACGCCCTCAAGCGCGCGATTGGGTGACAGAATCTACCCCTCCCCCGACCCCTCTCCGAAGCATCAAGGAGGGGCGAACGAACATGCGGGATTTGGGCATCCGAGCGGGGCAATATACTTGGATATCTCGCGGCAATCTTCCCCCTATTGCGATGGGGGGACTGAGGGGGGTAGAACTGTGTGACCCCGGAAGGACTCGAACCTTCAACCTAACGATTAAGAGTCGCTTGCTCTGCCAAATTGAGCTACGGGGCCTCTCGCTTGTGCCGCGCCTGATGCAGCGCGATCCGCCGCAGTATAGCTATTCGCTCGCGCATTCGGCAAGGGACAGCTTGCGCGGGGACGGGGCAATTCCACAAGTATGAAAACCTGCGCAAGTGGATTGGATTCATGCAATCCGCTCTTTGCCCTGTCGACAGAATTCGCGTGTGCTTTGCCTCCCCCTGACCTGTCGGGGGGACTGAGGGGGGTGTTGTTGCGTGCAAAATGTACAAAGTCGCGCTGGCTTTGGCTGTTTGAAAGAATTCCCCTGCTACAATGAGAGATGTGAGCACAGCAGCCAGAAGCGTCTGCCCCTGTCATAGCGGAGACCTGCCAGTATGACGAAACGGATCCTCATCATCGGTGGCACGCGCAACATGGGCTATTACCTGTCGCGGCGCGTCTATGAAGCCGGCTACGACTTGACTTTGCTCAACCGCGGCATCACCAAAGACGACCTGCCGCGCGGAATCCACAGGCTGCATGCCGACCGCGGCAATCACAAGCAGATGCGGCGCGCGCTGCTGGCAAAACGTTTCGACATCGTGGTCGACTTTGTGCTGTACAGCGGCGACGAGGCGCAAACTGCCACCGAGCTATTCCAGGACAACATCCAACGATATTTCGCAATCAGCAGCGGCCAAGTCTATCTGGTGCGCGAAGGCATAGACCGTCCTTTTCGTGAAGACGATTATGCCGGGCGGCTGATGCCCGAGCCCAAAGCCAATTCTTATGCCTGGGAAGAATGGCGATATGGCATGCAAAAGCGCGAAGTTGAAGATCGGCTGGCCGAGGCTTGGCAGCAATGTCGCTTTCCGCACACCACCTTGCGCCTGCCCATGGTCAACAGCGCGCGCGATCCCTACAGCCGCTTGCTCAATTATTACCTGCGCCTGCGCGATGGGGGGCCTATCCTCGTGCCGCTTACGCCCGACTATGCGCTGAATCATGTCTATGCGCTGGATGTCGTTGAGGCGATCATGCGCCTCATCGAGACCGATGCCGGGGTGGGCACTGCCTACAACATCGCCCAGGACGAGCACATCAGTCACGCCGATTTTGTGGCGTTGCTGGCGGATATCATGGGCGCGAGCGCTTGCAGTGTGCGCGCCAATCGCAGCGACCTGGTGGCGAACGGCTTTTTGCCCGACTGCTGCACTTTCAGCGAACGGTGGATGAGCGCTCTCGACAACGGTCGCAGCAAGACCGAGCTGGGCATTCAATACACGCCGCTGCGCGAATACCTGGCGAAGCTGGTTGCCTGGTTTGATGCGCATGAGTTGACGCCGCCCTTGACCTATCGCCGCCGGCACGCCGAGCTGCAATTTGCCGAGGGCTTGGCTGCCCAGGCGCGGACTTGAGCTCGTTAGCCTTTTGTTAGCAATAGGCGTTACACTTCACAAGATTGATTGGCGATATGAATAAGCGAGGACGATAGCATGAAGACCCGACTCGGATTGTTCGCCACATTGCTGCTGGCTTTGCTGGCGCTGAGTGCTTGCGATTCCATTGCAGCTGTCTTGAGCGGAGAACCAGCGCCGGACGATTCAGCTGATGTGCCAGTGGCGGTCGCTGCCTTCAAATTATACGATTCATGGGCAAATTGGTGACCGACCTGCCGCCGCAATGAGCCCGCCGTGCGCGGACTCGAAGAGACATTTGCCGGCAGGATCGAAATTGTGCGGCTCGACCTGGATGACAGAGACCTGAATGATACCCGCCGTCAACTGGGAATCACCGCCCAGGCGCAGTATGTGCTGGTCAACGCCAATGACGAGATAGTCGGGCGCTGGTGGGGAGTCATCAATGAGGCTTCGCTGACCGACGAGCTGGAGAGATTGCTGCAAACCTGAGCGCGCCGTGGTGCGGGCTGCTCGTCTTTGTGGCAGTGCATCGTGGCGCAGAGGTCCCGACTTGCGCAGATTGGCTGGGGTGGGATTCGAATGGCTGCTTGTGTGTTGCGTCGCTTGCGCCTGCACATTGCGTCAGCCCGATAGAACGCTCACATTGGTACCCAGCGATCTTGGCACGCCGGTTGCAACGGCTGTCCAGCAAGCGCCAACACGCACGACAATCCCGCTGCCATCGGCGACGCAGCCTGCCAGCCCCACGCCAACGCGCGCGATCACAACAGACTCGGGTTTGGACGCATCGCCAAGTCCGCGCCCGACCCAACTGGCGACCTGGACAGCTTTGCCCGATCAATCGCAATTCTGGACAGCCACCCCGGCAGCGGATTCCACCGCCATAGCCACTGCGTCTCCACAGCGCGGGCTGGCCACGCCGTCTCCTTCGCCGACTGCCACGCGTACCCAGCCAACTGTCTCGGTGCGCTACGATTTGCTGCGCGAGCAGATCCCGCCACCGTCCACACAGCCACAGGTTTTGCGCACCAGCGCTGCTTCCGCCTTTGCATACGAGGTGCAGTCGGGGCAGCTTTTCGCCATTGACGATATCCGTTTGACCGGCGGTGTGCGCTTGTTCTCGCCCAATCCGACCAATAACAGCAGCTACTTGTACACAGATCAAAAAGGCATTTTGCGTTTTCGTGCGCCGGGCGCGGCACAAGCGGTGGAATTGGCCTCTTCACCATTTCACGCCGGCTATTCCATGAACATCGAGAGCATCGAGCGCAACAAACACCTGGTGGTTGAATTGGACTGGTCGGCAGACGGGCGCAAATTCAGCTTCCGTATCGACACGCCGGCCGGCTTGGACAATAGCGGGGCGGGAGTCTGGTTCTGGCAGCCAGAAGCGCATCCCGTGCATGGCGCGACATCCCAGGTCATCCGCGATTGCGCGCATGCGGGGTATCGTCCCTGCAGCTTTGTTAATCCGAGCAGCGCGCGGCATTGGAAAACCCTCGATGTGCAGTGGTCGCCAAAGCCCGGCGATGAGCGCATCCTGTTGACATTGCATCTGCCAGACGAAGGCCGCAATGCCCTTGCCATGGCGCGCGCCGTGGCCGACCCAACCTATGCCAATGACGCGCCACCCTTGGCCCGTTATGATTATGGCCATTGGGATCTGGACGCCAGCCACATTGTCGTCAGCGGCCGCCGCCCCGATGGCCGTGTCGTGGTCGCTCAGGTAAATGCCGCTCTGGCGGACGAGCGAGTGATTTTGGATGGCACGGCGCAGGGATTGTGGCTGCAAGATGCCGCGCGCTTGTCCACTGGCGAAGTGGTCGCGCTGGGCAGACCGGGCGAGTCAGACAGCGGGCCGCTGGCGCTGTATAACCAGCAGGGCAGGCGCATCTCGGCATTTGCAGGCGATTCCGCGCCAGACAAGGTGCGCTGGGTTGCCGATCGCAGCGGGGTGGTGCTGACTGTGTCGGGGCGGCAATATCTGCTGGGAACAGAAACCGGCGCGATTGACGATGCCAGCCAGCTTGCCAGTCATCCGCAATTTAGCCAAGATGGGGCTGAGGTCGTGGCGATCCCCGATGCGGTCATCCGCGGCGCGGGCTATTTTCCCGGTCAGCAATTGCGGGTGATTGTCAGCGCTTTGCATCTGCGCGAGTCGCCCGGTACAGACGCGGCCATCCTGGATTCGCTACTTTGGGGCGATTATGTCGCGGTCTTCGCGGGTCCA
Source organism: Anaerolineae bacterium (assembly GCA_022823945.1). Taxonomy (GTDB): domain Bacteria; phylum Chloroflexota; class Anaerolineae; order Aggregatilineales; family Phototrophicaceae; genus UBA6055. The sequence continues at coordinate 75,621 of JAJEBK010000030.1, forward strand.
TACGATAATGAGGGCAACCGCTGGTGGCAGGTGCAAACAGCGCGCAATCGTTTCGGCTGGATCGCAGGCAACATCGCTGGCAGCCCAACAGTAGGACCTGCTTGAACCATGTCGCGTGAGCCGCTCGTCAGCATTATCATTCCGACTTTCAATCGCCGGCAACTTGTCAGTGACGCCATTGACAGCGGTTTGGCGCAGACACACCCACATTGCGAGATCATTGTGGTCGATGATGGCAGCGACGACGACACAATCCCCTTTTTGCGCCGAAAATATGGTCAGCGAATCCGCTTGTTCAGCCAGGACAATCAAGGACCGGGCATCGCGCGGAATCGTGGCATTGCAGAGGCGCGCGGCGAATTCATACACTTTCTCGACGCCGATGATCAAATGCTGCCGGAAAAAATCGCCATCTGCCTGGAGGTCTTCCGCCGCCGTCCAGAAATCTCGGTGATCTATTCGCACTATCAGTTTGTGACGCCAGACGGGACTACGCCGCAGGACACGCCGCCTTTCGAGCGATTTTCTGAAAATCCGTTTTGTGAGCTGCTAGCCAAGACGGGCTGCCACATATTGATTAGTTCCAGCATGTATCGCGCCGAGGCTTTGCGATCGGTTGGCGGATTCGAGGCGGACACCCGTTTTCGCAGCGCAGAAGATTGGGATCTATTCTTGCGCCTGGCCAGGCAGCACAAGTTTTACGGCATCGACCAGCGCCTGGTGCTGCGCCGCGTGCACGCTGACATGCTTTCCGATGACAAACTGCGCGGTGCCTGGGGGCGGCTGAAGACAGTTCAAAATGCGCGCGACTATGGCTGGGAAACCTGCATGAGCGCCGACGAATTCGACCGCAAGGAAGCAGCGCGCCATCACATGCTCGCTTTGTACCTCTGGCAACAGGGCGAACGAAGGCGCGCGCGTCAACACTTTGAGCAGGCTATGACGATTTATCCGCCCGAAGCGCGACCGAGACGGCTGTTTTGGCTTTTTACCTGGCTGTTGCCGGCCTCATCCATGGTCTGGACCAGCCGCATTGCTCGCGTCATTTTGCGCCGTTAGCCGTATAATAAGCAGGACTGCCATGACAAGGGACGAGCCGCCAATGCCGACCAAGACCGATAGCCTGCGCTACGACATTTGCCAATTGATGAAAGCAGGCGCATTCCACGAGATTGTCGACCGTTGCCATGTCGAGCTGACCCTGGCGCGGCGCGAGAAACGGCAAAGCATTGAGGTCATCGCGCTGTTGGGCTTGGCGGATGCGCAGTGCTCGCTGGGGCATTTTGATTTCGCTCGCGATTACAGCTCGCAGGCTCTTGAGCGCGCCGACCAGATGCGTTCCGCCGGCCTGACGGTGGATGCGCTGAATCTGCGCGCGCGGGTGGCTCGCGAAGGTTACTTCCAGACTGGCGAGGCATTCGACGATTATCGGCGCGCCGTTGATATCGCTTTTGAAGCTGGCGACATGCGGCGCTATGCGCAGGCGCTGTTGGGTATGGGCGAGATCGCCGCCAGCCCTGCCGATTCCAGCAAGCACGCCTGGCGCGTCATTGATATTGCGCGCGAGCTGAATGATGAACAACTCGAGGCGCGGGGGATTCTGCTGCTGTCCAATGCGCTGATCCGCAAAGGCGATCACAACAAAGCCAGCGATGGTTTGTTGGTCGCGCTGCGCAAAGCCCAATCTGTCAGCGACCGCCTGCTGGAGAGCGTCATCATCGGGCAACAGGGCGTCATTCTCACGCAGGATGTCGATACATTCGACCGTGGAATGGAACAACAATTGATCGCATTGGATGTCAGCCGCGGCATGGAAGCGATTTTTCATGAATTCATGCGCTTGTACACCCTGGCGATGACCATGCTGGCGGCGAAAGACCCGGGCGAGGCGCGCGCCTACCTCGACCAAATGCTGGCGCTGGCGCAAGATGTCCAGCACGGTCCTTACGAAATGTACACATTGGGCATGCTGGGGCAGTGGCAAGAACTGCGCAGCAAGCCGGATATGGCTATCAGTTTTTATGGTCGGGCGATCGAGACAGCGCGGGCGGTTGGCAATCCGGCGTATGCAGCGCGCTATTTGTATGCGCTGGGCGCGGTTCATCAATCACAATGGGAATTTGCCGCGGCGCGCAGCCACTTCAAAGAAGCGAAAGCCATCTACCAGGCGCTGGATGATGGGCGCAATGCCACGCGCGTTCGGGCGACCATTCTATACAGCTACTTGCTCGCTGTCGCCAGCCGCATCATGAATGTGCTGGGTTTGGGACCCAAACGGGATTGATTCAAGTTTGCAGCGGTAATTCGCCAGCGCGCCACTGCGCAACCAGCGTGACTGAAGGAAAGAAGACCAGTGGCGGCAGTTGGTCGGCTGCAAAAAAGCCCACAGCTGCTGCATCATCGCCGGCCTTTGCTTCGCCACCGATGATTTCCGCGCGATAGGCAATGGCGATATCCGCCAAGCCATCATCGCGTTTGGGGAAGACCGCCAGCAGCTTGCGAATCGCCACCTGCAAGCCAGTCTCTTCCAAAGTTTCGCGGATGGCCGCGTCTTCTGGCGCTTCGTCATAGTCGACAAAGCCGGCCGGCAGCGCCCACTTGCCTGCGCCTGGATCGACGGCGCGTTGGATCAGCAAGACTTTCTCATCGCGCAAGGCAAAAATGATCACAGCTACTTTGGGGTCGAAGTAAGTTGGCTGTTGGCATACCTGGCAAAATGGGCGGATTCGTCCGCTGTGCTGCTGTTGGATCAACCTGCTGCCACACACAGCGCAAAAATTGGCGATGCGGCTCATGCTTGTGCCCGCTTGTCTATTGACAAGCCACCACTGCTGGCGTAGACTGCCCAAGCTAGAGCCGGAGTGGCGGAATTGGCAGACGCGCACGACTCAAACTCGTGTACCTTCGGGTGTGTGGGTTCGACTCCCACCTCCGGCATCATCACTGTTGCAGACTCCATTTGGTCTCGCTCTCGCCAGCCTGCTTGTTTTCGTAGCGCGCTAGCGTAAACAGCCAGTCCGACAGACGATTGACATAAGCCAGCGCAGCGCAGCCGATCTCGGCGCTTTGATCCAGCGCGGTCATGATGCGCTCGGCGCGGCGGCATACGGCTCGGGCAACTTGCAATTGTGCCGCGGCTGGCGATCCACCCGGCAGCACAAAGTTGCGCAGCGGCGGCAGTTGCTCCGTCATGTGGTCGATGCTCGCTTCCAGCCAGTCGATCTCGTTTTTGCTGATGCGCGTGACCCAGCTGGACTTGGCAGAACGCGGCGTCGCCAAATCCGCGCCCAGATGAAATAGTTGATTCTGCGCAATCTCCAGCCAGGCATCGGTCTGCTGGCTTGGTCCTGCCGCGCGGACGACACCCAGCAGGGAATTCAACTCGTCTATTGTGCCATAAGCCTCCACACGCAGATGATGCTTCGGCACGCGCCCACCCGCGAAGAGCGCTGTCGTGCCGCCATCGCCAGTCTTGGTGTAAATCTTCATGCGCGCTCCTCTCTTCCGGACCATTGATCGTAAACTTGCACAATCGCCGCAGACGCAAATACCATCAGCGCGAACTCGATAGGGAATATGTAGCGTGGCAAAGCCAGCAAAGCCAGATGCGCGGCGATCGTATACATCGCGAAACTCGCCAGGGGCAGCGCCATCCGCCAGCGCCTGCGCCACCGCCACATGCCCAGCGCTCCGAAGACGAGGGCGATATCGTGAAAAACCCACACCAGCAGCTTGCTGACGAAACCTTCTACGCGCAGGATATCCAGCAATCCTCCCAGCGTTCGGTCTTCCGCCAGCCATTGACGCGCTGTCCCCCAGACGCTCGTCCCGCCAAGTTCGGTCGTGCCATGCGGCTGAACAATGGCATAACCAAGCTCCGATGCGCGCAGAGCGACGAATCCCGCCGGGTCGCCACCGACAATTTCGCCAATCCTGCGCAGAAACAGCTCAGGCGGATGCTGATATTTGCAGTCGACTTCGCAATCGTCTTCGGGCAATTCGACGCCCTCCAGCAGCAGCGCGTCATTGTGCTGGGGCGAGCCATCGTTGGCTTCTGCGCCGCGCCACAATGTGCCCAGCAGTTGGTCGCTGACAATCACCAGGCGGTCCCACAATATCAGATTGTGCAACGTCCAGGTAGAAACTATCGCGCCATAGCAGAGCAGAAAAATCAGGCAGGCGCGCCGCCAGTCGCCGATCAGCTGCCGCCGACCCAGCAGGAACACATGCAGCGCCAATACCAATGGGAAAAATGCCGAAACCGCCCGCGTCAGTGTGGCCAAGCCCAGCGCCATCCCAGCCAGCGCCAGCGCCCATGTTGTCGTGAGCTGGTGTCTCTCTCCTCGCAATTGCGCCGCCACGAAGTATTCCGTATAGAGCCAAATGCCCAGCGAAACGAAGAAGATATACAGGGTTTCTGTGGCGATATTAGCCGGCTCCATGATCATGGCGGGATGCAAAGCCATCAATCCCGCCGCCAGCAGCATGGCGCGTCGGTCTTTCGTCAATACCAGCGCGAGTCGGGCAGTGAGCCAGATGGTCGCTGCGCCAGCCAGGCATTGCAGCAGTCGCATGAAAATAATGGTTTCATGCTGGGGGAGCGCCGGCTGCACCAGACCAGCAAACATCACATACAGGGGCGGCGAGCGCAGTGTACCATTATAAAAGGCAATGCCATTGACCCAGCCGTGCGTTTGCCCGCTGAAAAAGCCATAGCCATTCGCCAAATACCAACTGCCGTCGCCGCCGCCACGGGTGAACTCGCTGACGGTCGGCAGGCTGAAGGCATGGACGCAGCGCAGGGTAAACCCCAGCAGCAGGATTAGCGCCAACAGCCGATCGGCGCGCGCAACTCGCATCAGGACACCTATCTGGCTATAGGGGCAGCACGCGCGAATGGTAGTATTGCGCGGGGCAAAAGGCAAGGTGGACTGGCGACTTGAGCCGCGCCGCGCGACGAAGACGGATCAACTTGTCGATGATCGTCCTGGCTGGTTTTGTGCTGAGGCTGGCGAAAAACCTTGGCAGTTGGTTCGTTTCGCGCGATCTCCTTAATAATCGCCTGCCACAGTCGCGTCATTCCACAAGCTGACTATAATGAACTGGCATGAGAGAAACGCAGGCAATTGTCGAACGAATCAAGCGCGTCAACCGCGGCTATCAACGGCTGGAGCTGGCGGTGGATCGCTCACTTTCGTCGCTGCTGCCCGGGCAGGCGCTGCTGACGCGGCGCATATCCAAAGATTATGAAGCTGAAAATTGGCATCCATATCTGCGCGACCTGTGGTTCCCGGTCGATATCCTCGCCAGCAACATGCTGGTTGTCGAGCGGCCTGCGCGCGAGCAATTTGTGCCCGGGCAATTGCTGAGCATCTTGGGTCCAATCGGCAAGCCGTTGCGTTTTCGCCAGAAATTGCGCAACTTGCTGCTGCTGGCGTATGAGACCCCACCCACGCCGCTGCTGTTGATGCTGCCGCATTTGCTGGCGCAGGGAACGAGCCTCACCATGGTCACCTTGGGCGCGGCTCGCGACTATGACTGCACGCACTTGCCCGAAGAGGTGGAAATCATCCAGGCGAGCGACGATCACAACTGGCACGATATGGTCATGACGCTGGGCTGGGCAGATCAAGTCTTCGTCTTGGTCGGCGCTGGTCCCGAGCAGACTCAGTTCGCCGAGGTCATGCGATTGATTCGCAGTCGGCGCAACGATGTGCCAGCCAATATGATTTTCGGCATATTCCAGCGGCTGTTGCCTTGCGGCGTCGGCGCTTGCCAGGCTTGTATGCTGCCTGTGCGCGGCAGCGCCAAATTGCAGTGTCTGGATGGACCTGCCTTTGATTTGACACAGCTTCGGCTGGCATAGCGGCGGACCAGGACGCATGGCTATCGAGATCGCGCGACCCGCCAAGACCAGCTTGATCGTGCAGACGCCCGTCATGCCTGCGGCCGGCACCTTGGGCTTCGCTGACGAATACCGCGGTTTGATTGACTATGCCAACCTGGGCGCGCTGGTGACCAACCCGACCACGATCGAGCCTTGGCAGCCAGCCGCCGGCACGCGGATTGTGTCTTTGGATGCTGGCATGCTGGTGCATACTGGTTTGCCCAATCCCGGCTTGGGCGCGCTGATCCGCCAATATCGCCGCGTCTGGGCGAAGATGCCGATCCCTGTCGTGCTCCACTTGCTGGGTACGACGCCCGACCAGGCAAAACGCGCTGTCGAACTGCTGGACGCGGTCGATGAAGTGGCTGCGGTAGAGTTGGGCTTGGGTGATGATATGGGCATCGCCGAAGCGTCTGCATTGGTGCGCGCGGCCGCCGCGGTGGAGAAGCCGCTGCTCGTGCGCTTGCCATTTTATGAGTGCTACGATCTTGCGCTGCCTGTTGCCGAAGCGGGCGCCGATGCCCTGGTGATGACAGCTGCGCCACGCGGCACAGCCAGAGATGCGCAGGGCGGGCGGCTGGTCAGTGGGCGCATCTATGGACCGCTGATCAAACCATTGGTCTTGCGCATGGTGGGGCGGCTGCGGCGTGAACTGCCAGCGGATATCCCGATTATCGGCTGTGGCGGCATCCATTCGCCGCTCGACGCCCGTGATTATATTGAGGCTGGCGCTGCGGCTGTGCAAGTCGATACAGCCACTTGGGTGCAGCCAAAAATGCTGGAGCGGATCGCGCGCGATCTGGGCGGCTGGATCGCCACGCGCCACGCCGATGCCTTGTTGGACGAGTGGCATCCCGATATGGGGCGGACCGAAGCGCTGCAAGGCCGCGGAACAGGCTGACTCATGCCGCAATATGACTTTCGCTGCAAAATCTGTGGGGGGCGCTTCAGCCTGCATTTCAAGTCTGTGGCCAACTACGCCGCCGCCACGCCCCGCTGCCCCGCTTGCGATTCGGTTGATCTGGCTCGTGTCATCAGCGGCGTCGCTATCCCGCAGGCACAGCGGGACTATCGCAAAATGTCATCCGGCGAAATGCTGTCTGTGCTGGAAGCGGGTGAGAAAAAGCAGGTCGATGACATGTTCCGCCAGGTCAACAGCACGGCGAATGACGGCTAGAGGTACCAGTCTCGCAGGGCATCGCGCACTTCGTCGATGATGGATTCCCAGGGCTGGTCGGGCACGCGCCGAATGATCAGACAATCTTCTTGTATGGTCAGTTGGTCGATGCCATCTACCGCCGCGAAGAGCATCTGTGCCAGCGGAGAGCCCAGGTCGCCCGCTTCGCGATTGGCATACACCTCTTCGCCATCTGTCGCCAGCAGTTGATTGACAAGCAGCTCGGCAACATCCGGATGCTCGCCCGGCTCCACTTCAATGGTCACATACTCGGACATGCCGCGCCGCCTTCTAGCTCCCCGCCGGCTGCTGCTGCGTGATGCAATGGATGTTGCCGCCGCCCAGCAGGATCTCGCGCGCCTGGATGCGCACAATCTCGCGCTGGGGAAAAAGCGCAGCCAGCTTTTGCGCGGCCGCCGCATCATGACGATCGCCGAAAATGGGCATGATAATCGCGCCGTTGGCGATGTAGAAGTTGATGTAGCTGCCAGCCAGCCGCTCGCCGACCGGACGCCGGAATGCGCTGTCTACAACATCTAGGCCAGCCGCTTCGTCCGTCGTCATCGTCATCGGCGCGGGCTGATGGATCTTGTGGATTTCCAAGCCCCGTCCTTGCGCATCGCGCGCCGACATGAGCGCCTCGTAGGCAGCCGCGGAACGCTCATATTGCGGGTCGCTGCGATCGTCGGTCCAGGTCATGGCGACTACGCCCGCTCGCGCATAGCAGCAGAGGTTATCGACATGGCCATCAGTCTCGTCTTCATAGACGCCGCGCGGCAGCCAGATGATGTGGCGGATGCCCAGATAGTCCGCCAGCAGCTGCTCGATCTGCGCGCGTGATAGCTGCGGATTGCGGTTGGGATGCAGCAGGCATTGCTCGGTGGTGATGACCGTGCCTTCGCCATCGACATGGATCGAACCGCCTTCGAGCACGAAGGGTGCGGCATAGCGGTCGATTCCCTCAATCTCCAGCATTTTGGTCGCCACCAACTGATCCTGGTCCCAAGGAAAGTACATCAGCTTGTCCAGCCCGCCCCAGGCATTGAAGCGCCAGTCGACTCCGCGCACATCGCCACGCTTGTTGACCACGAAGGTCGCGCCGCAATCGCGCATCCAGGCATCGTTGTTGCTCAGTTCGACCACGCGAACTTGCGGTGGCAGCATCGCGCGGGCATTTTCATACTGGTCGCGGTTGACGCCCATGCTGACGCGCTCAAAACGGGCGATCTGGCTGGCTACTTCGACAAAGGCTCGCTGCGCCGGTTTGCCGCCATTGCGCCAGGTATCGCGCCGCTGGGGCCACAGCATCCAGCAGCCAGCATGGCGCTCCCATTCGGCGGGCATGCGAAAGCCGTCGGACTGTGGTGTCGACTCGAGTCGCCGCGGCATGGTCTACTCCAAAAATCACCGCTTCGCTTTTCGTCATTATCGCTGTCGGCGCGCGGGCTGGGCAGGGGAAATGTGCGTACAAGGGGTGTACAATACGGGCATTTGCACGGACATCTGCGAGGACAGGCGCATGAGTTTGCGAGCGATTTCGCCGCTTGACGGGCGTTATGCGGACAAAGTCGCGCCGTTGCGGGATTATCTTTCCGAATGGGCGCTGATCAAGTATCGCGCGCTGGTGCAGTTGCGCTGGCTGCGTGCCATGTCGGCGCACCCGGGCATCACGCATGTGCGGGCATTTACTGCGGACGAGCAGGCTTTGCTCACAAAAATGGAAGCCGATTTTGATCAGGCGGCGGCAGAGCGCGTCAAGGCAATTGAAGCGCACATCAATCATGACAGCAAGGCGGTCGAGTATTATTTGCGCGAGCAGCTGGAAGCGACCAGTCTGGCGGATATGGCTGGTTCGCTGCACTTCGCCTGCACATCAGCCGACATCAACAACCTGGCGTATGGGCTGATGTTTCGCGGCGCGATGCGCTCGGTCTGGCAGCCAGCTGCGCGCGGATTGCTGGATTCGCTGGCCGATCTGGCGCGCAGCACAGCGCATGCCCCCATGTTGGCGCGGACGCATGGACAAGCCGCCACCCCCACCAGCCTCGGCAAGGAAATTGCGGTCTTCGTGTATCGGCTGCGGCGGCAGTTGCGGCAAATCGAAGCGCAGGAGTATCTGGGCAAATTCAATGGCGCGGTCGGCGCGTATAACGCTCACTGTGTTGCTTACCCCGACATCGACTGGCTGGCGCTTTCTCAAGAATTTGTGCAGGGGCTGGGCTTGACGCACAACCCGCTGACGACGCAGATCGAAGCGCACGACTACCTGGCTGAATTGGCGCAGGCTTTGATGCGTTTTAATACCGCACTGCTCGATTTATGCCGCGATATGTGGAGCTATATCTCGCTGGGAACCTTTCGCCAGCAGGTTGTGGCGCGCGAGACGGGCTCTTCGACCATGCCGCACAAGGTCAACCCGATTGACTTTGAAAATGCCGAAGCCAACCTGGGCGTCAGCAATGCGCTATTCGCGCACCTGGCGGAAAAGCTGCCCATATCGCGTTTGCAGCGCGACCTCAGCGACTCGTCGGCGCTGCGCAATTTTGGTGTCGCGATCGCGCACAGCTATCTGGCGCTGATGAATGTTCGGCGCGGCCTGGGCAAGCTGGAAGTCGACAGCGCGGCGCTGGCAGCCGACCTGGACGATGCCTGGCAACTGCTGGCGGAGGCTGTGCAGACCGTCATGCGCAAGCATCATCTGCCCGAGGCCTATGAGCAGCTGAAAGCGTTGACCCGCGGCCAGCAGATCACGCGCGAGAGCCTGCATGCCTTTATCCGGACGCTGGCGCTGCCGGACGAAGAAAAGCAAAAACTGCTGCAATTGACGCCCACGACCTATTTGGGTTTGGCGGACCGGCTGGTTGCGCTGGCATTGGAAGAGCCGACAGACTGAATGACCGACAAGCCTTTTGACCTCCTGGTCTTTGCCGATGCCTGCGCCGACTTGATTCTGCGCGATGACGATGTGCAGCCGCAATTCGGACAAGTCGAAAAACTGGTCGCCGATTATGAGCTGGTTATGGGCGGCTCGTGCTGCATCTTTGCGGCGCAGGCGGCGAAGCTGGGGCTGCGAGTCGCCATCTTGGGTCGAGTCGGCGATGATGTGCCAGGACAGATGATCATCGACGCGCTGGCGGAATCTGGCGTCGATACGCGCTACATGTCCGTCCATCCTCAACTGCGCACTGGCATCACCGTGCACCTGGTGCAGGGGCGCGACCGTGCCATGTTGACGCATCCGGGCGCAATGAATGCCTTGACCCGCGCGGATATTAGCGACCAGTTGCTCGCCTCGGCTCGCCACCTGCATTATGGCAGCTTGTATTTGCAGAGCGGCTTGCTGCCCGACTGGGCGACGATCTTGCGGCGCGCCAAGCAGCTGGGTTTGACAACTTCGCTGGATACCAACTGGGATCCCAAAGAAGTGTGGGATTATGACCTGGCGAGTGGGCTGCGCTATGTCGATGTGCTGCTGCCCAACGAACAAGAGGCGCAGCATCTCAGCGGACGGTCGGATTTCGGCTCGGCGGTCGAGCGCCTGCGAGCGCAAGTGCCGGTGCTGGTCATAAAGCGCGATTTGCGCGGGGCGGTCGTCTGGCAGGCTGAGCGAAAAATCTCGCACAGGGTCGAGCCGGCTCCAGCCGGTGGAGATGGCATCGGGGCGGGTGACAGCTTTGCTGCCGGTTTTATGGCCGGCTGGCTGGGCAACAGGCCACTTGAGGCTTGTCTGGCAATCGGCTGCCAATGTGGACGCGGAGCAGCCAGCGCGGTCGGCGGCACGCGCGGTCAGCCGCTCTTGAGGGATGTGCCGGCGCTTCAGCCTTCGCCGTTGTAACCCCTGCCCACACCCCGATAGGCAAATCCCAACTTGCGCAGCTCGGCCGGGTTGTACATGTTGCGTCCGTCTATCACGATGGCTTGCGCCATAGACGCGTGGATGCGGCGCATATCCAGGTGTTTGAATTCGTTCCAGGGCGTCAGCACCAACAGCGCGTCCGAGCCATCAGCCGCATCGTAGGGGCTTTGGCAAAGCTGGATGCCTGGCAGGTCGCGGCTGGCATTTTCCATGGCGACCGGGTCATAGGCTTTGACCAAAGCGCCTTGATTCAACAAGGAGCGCGCAACGGTCAGCGAAGGCGATTCGCGCGTATCGTCCGTGTTTTGCTTGAATGCCAAGCCCAGGATAGCCAGCGTGCGCCCGTTGACGCTGCCGCCCAGCATTTCGCGCGCCTTCAACGCGATCTGCCGACGCTGAAAAGCGTTGATCTCCATGACTGCGTTGAGCAGCTGCGGGTGCATGCCGTGCGTCTGCGCCATATTCGCCAGCGCTTTGACATCTTTGGGGAAGCAACTGCCGCCAAAACCGATGCCCGCCTCCAGGAAGTGCGGACCGATGCGCTTGTCAAAGCCCATGCCCCGCGCCACTTCGGTTACATCCGCGCCCAGTCGCTCGCAGATGATGCTGATCTCGTTGATGAAGCTGATGCGGGTCGCCAAAAAGGCGTTGGATGCGTATTTGATCATCTCGGCGGTGCGCAGATCGGTGATGACGACTGGCGCATTCACCGGCGTGTACAACTCGGCGACAGACTCGGCGGCCGCGCGATCGGTGGAACCCAGCACAGTGCGGTCGGGCTGCAAAAAGTCGGCGATGGCCGATCCCTCGCGCAAGAATTCCGGGCAGGAAACCACCGAAAAGTCGATTGGCTGCGGCTGCTTGCTGGAGATGATTTCGCGCGTCCAGTCGCCAGTGCCGACCGGGACGGTCGATTTGTTGATGATGATCAGCGGCTGCGTCATCGTCTCGGCGACGGTCTGGGCGGCGGCGCGTACATACTGCAAATCCGCCTCGCCATCAACGCCAGAGGGCGTGCCCACGCAAATGAAGACGAACTCGGCATCTTCGAGCGCCTCGGCATAGCAGGTGGTGAAGTGCATGCGCTGGGCGGCGCTGTTTCGTTGCACCAATTCTGCCAAGCCCGGTTCATAAATTGGCATTTTGCCCGCCAGCAGCGTGTCAATCTTGCGCTCGTCTATATCCACCAGGCTGACCTCGTTGCCCAGATCGGCAAAACAGGCACCGGTAACCAAGCCGACATAGCCGCTGCCCACTACACACAATTTTCTCATGTTCGCTTCCCGCTTGTTTTAACCACGATTGTTTACACAGCCGCCAGCACATTTCCTGTCTATCCAACTCGCATTGTACCTGTATAGCGCCAGGGGGACACAGAGGCGAATTGTGCAGGGCAAGACGATTACATGCCGCTATGCCCTCGCAGCCCCATGTGGTAAAAATAGCGCGTGCAGAGATCACCGCAATCGAGGGCAATCGTCATGTCGCAGCAACTGGATGCGCAGACCCAAGCCAATCTGCAGCGCGCGCATAGCAAAGATGGCGTGCCCCAAACCCAGCGCAAGGTGCCCTACCGCAACATCCGCGATGTGCTAGCGCTGCACACCAAGACCTCGCCGCGCAAGCCTTTCCTCATCTACTACGACCAAGCTGGCGCGCGCAGCGAGCAGACCTATGCCAGCTTTACGGCGCATGTGCATCAAGCCGCCAACTTTCTCTACGAAGATCTGGGCCTGCGGCGGGGCGATCGCGTCGCCACCATCTCGCATAATCACAGCGACTCCGTCATCATCTATTTCGCCTGCTGGGTGATCGGCGCGGCTGTCGCGCCCCAGAATGTCGCCGAAGACGACCGGCGCATCGCCTTCATCCTGCGCAACAGCGAGGCGAAAATCTGCCTGGCGCGGGCGGAATATATCCAGCGCGCCGAGCGCATCATCAGCGGCGAAGATGGCTTTGGGGGCGCGCCCAATATCCAGCAGATCGTGCAGATCGGTGGCGAGGCAACGGGCGAAAGAATCCACTTTCAAGAGGCGCTGCGCGACCGACCGACCACCTATCTTGGCGATGACTCCGGTGCGAAAGCGGGCGACCTGCCACTGGGCGAAGGCGGCGAAGCCACAGCCAGACTGGATGACGAAGCGCTGCTGGTCTATACCAGCGGCACGACCGGCACGCCCAAAGGCGTCATCTTGTCGCAGTACAACCTGCTGGTGGACGCGCAGGGCATTGCGCAGTGGCAAGCGATCACCGGCAACCAGCGTACCATGTGCGTGCTGCCCATTCATCATGTCAACGGCATTGTCGTGACGATCATGGCGCCCTTGTCGGTTGGCGGCTCGACCGTGCTCAACAGCCGCTTCAGCGCCAGCCGCTTTTGGGAGCGAATCGTGCGCGAGGGCGTCAATGTAGTAAGCGTCGTGCCCACCCTGCTGCAGTTTCTCATTGAATACGGTCGCGAACAGCAGGCGGCCGGCGACACCATCTTTGGCGCGGGCATCAACCGCCGCGACCTGACACATTTCCGTCACTTCATCTGCGGCGCGGGCACGCTATCTGTGGCGCTGGCGAAAGAATTCAGCGAGCTCTTTGGATTCACGATCCTGCATGGCTATGGCTTGAGCGAATCGACCTGTTATTCCTGCTTCTTGCCCATCAGCTTGTCCTGGGCTGCCAACCAGCGCTGGCTGCTTGCGCATGGCTATCCCAGCATCGGCTGCCCGATCGAGCCAAACGAGATGGCGATATTCTCCGCCGATGGCAGTGGCGAGCAACTGGGCGCGGGCGAACGCGGCGAAATCTGCATCCGCGGGCACAATGTCATGCAAGGCTATTTCAAGCGCGCCGATGCCAATGCCGAGACTTTCAAGTTCGGCTGGTTTCGCAGCGGAGATGAAGGCTTCTACCTGCGCGGCGAAGGCGGACGGCAATTCTTTTTCATCACCGGACGCATCAAAGAGCTGATCAACCGCGGCGGCGTCAAATTCAGCCCCTTTGATATCGAAGAGGCGCTGCTGGCTATCGACGGCGTGAAAGTGGGCTTGGCCATCGCTTTCCCCAATATCTATTATGGCGAAGAAGTCGGCGCGTACATCTTGCCAGAACCCGGTGCGCAACTGACAGCCGAAGGCATTCTCGCCGCCTGCCGTGCCCAGATGACATTCGAAAAAGCGCCCAAAGCGGTCGTATTCGGCGGGGAAGTCCCAGTCACTTCGACGGGCAAATACCAACGCTTGAAGCTGCAAGGGCTATTCGCTGAGTGGGAACGCACGCAGTTTAGGCGCTGACATCCCGCGCGCGCCGCCGTTGCATTTCGGGCCAGAGCAGCAAGCCAATCAAGCCATTCAACACGACGATGACGGTACTGCCTTCGTGCCCAAGCACGCCGATGGGCAAAGGCAGATCCACCGCGAACACGCCCAAAATCAGCAAGCCAATCACAGCCAGCGAAAAGCCGATATTCTGCCATACGACCCGTTTTGCGCGCGCCGCCAGCGACAGTGCGTCGGCGAGGCGCGCCAGCTTGTCGCCCATCAGCACGACATCGGCAGTTTCCAGCGCGACATCTGTGCCTGCGCCGCCCATGGCAATGCCGACATCCGCCAGCGCCAACGCGGGAGCGTCATTGATGCCATCGCCAAGCATGGCCACCGACCCATATTCCTCGCGCAACTGCGCTATGATTTCGCTCTTGTCTTCGGGCAGCAGCCCGGCATAAACGCGGGAGATGCCGATCTGCGCGGCAATGGCATCGGCGACGCGTTGGTTGTCGCCCGTCAGCATAACTGCGGCGATGCCACGCTCTCGCAGTGTCCGCATAAGTTGCGGCGCTTCGGCACGGCATTCATCGGCCAGGGCGATCAGCCCCAGCCACTGGTCATCGCGCAGCGCGCCCACAAGCGTTTTGCCAGCCGCTTCCAAAGCCGACTGCGCCGATCGCAATGCCGCCGGCAGCGGGACTTCTTGGCTCAGCAGGCTGACGCGCCCAACACGTACAACAGCCCCAGGCAACTTTGCCTGCACATAGCGGCCCGGCAGCGCAAAGAATTCTTCGCTGTGCGGGAGATTCAAGTTCCTCGCGCTGGCGTATTCAACGATGGCTTTCGCCAGAAGATGCTCGGAACGCGCTTCTACCGCGGCCGCGCTGCGCAGCATTTCGTCTCTGCTGATGCCGGGCGCCGCCACAAGATCCGTTACGGATGGCTGACCAACCGTCAGTGTGCCCGTTTTGTCAAAGGCGACCACCTTGATTTGGTCCAGCTGTTCCAAGCTGGCGCCGCCCTTGACGAGCACACCCCCGCGCGCCGCCGAAGCGATAGCCGAGATGAACGCCGATGGCACGCTGATGACCAGGGCGCAGGGCGAAGCCACCGTCATCAGCACCATGGCCCGATAAAAATTGCTTTCGAAGTCCACCAGCCCCAACGCAGGCGGCAGCAGGATGATCAGCGTGATGCCGATGATGATCAACCTGGCATAGGCTTGTTCAAAGCGCTCCAGATAGCGCTCGGTCGGCGCTTTGCTTTCTTGCGCCTCTTCCGTCAGCTCGATTATGCGCGATAGTGTGGTATCGGCGGCTTTGCGCTGCGCGCGCACATCCAGGCTACCCAGCGTATTCAGCGTGCCAGCGAAGACCGGCGCGCCAAGCGACTTGTCGACAGGGATGGACTCGCCGGTGATGGGGCTCTCGTCCACGGCCGAGCTGCCAGCGATAACTTCGCCATCGACCGGAATGCGCTCGCCGGGTTCGATCAATACCGTATCGCCGATGCCGATCTCCCCGATGCGCAATTGCACGACTTGCTCGCCGCGCTTCACCGTCGCAAGCTCTGGATACAGCGTGAACAGGCTGCGGATGGCAGTGCGGCTGCGGCCGATGGCATAATCTTGCAGGACATTGCTCAGCGAAAATAGAAAGAGCAGGATCGCGCCTTCGTGCCATTCGCCGATGATCGCCGCGCCCATAGCCGCCAGGATCATCAGCAAGTCGACATCGATTTCGCCCTGACGCAGACTGGCCAGCGCCGCGCGCGCTCCATAATAGCCGCCAGCCATATAGGACAGGGTATTCAGCGCTGTCACCAATTCAACCGGCGCTCCCGCTCGCTCGCTCAACAAGCTGAGCGCAATGCTAGCCAGCGTCACCAGCACCAGGCGCGGTGCCAGCCAGTTCTCTGCGGGCAATCTCGCCAGGATAGACGCTGCGGCCGGCTCTTTCAGCTTCGCACTTGTGTCCATCTTTACCTATGCAATACATAAAGATCGCTTATCTACAAATCCAAGTTTAACCGCAGTTAATTCATTTGTCAACCAACGCAAAAAAGGACCTGCCAACTGGCAAGTCCTTGTGGGGATCGTCGCTTGTAGGCGAATGCCTCAAACGATATCGTCGTTGTTGGGGATTTGCCGCAGCGGGCGGATTATACCTTTGTAGAAGGCTGTGCTCAGCAGCCCGATGGCGATGGCGCTCCAGCTGTAGGCGACCACCTCGACAGATGCGCCGGGCATGACATAATCGGCGAAATAGGCGACCGGATTGGTGATGGCATTGCCATCTGCGCTCATGGCTGGGGTTTGCAGCACGGCGGGCAAGTCCAGGACGATATGCAGCGCCGTCATCAGCGCGATGATGGACAAGACGATCTGCGCCACCGACTTGCGCGAACGCAACTGGTTGATGTCACCTGCGCCGGTCACGCCCAGGAAGATCAACAGCGCGCCAAAACCTATGCACAGCAACATGGACAGCCAGTCGCCAGCGGCATCGGGACGGATAAACAGCGCCAGGAAGCCGATCGTGAAGAAGCCGAGCATGATAGATAGGCCGCGCAGCAGGTGAGGCGCGCGATTGACCAGGTAGAAGAGCAGCGCGCCCAGCAGCGCCGAACCCAGATAACCCGCCGACATGATCAGCGCTTCCGCGCCATCCCGAAACAGCAAGGTGTACGCGCCAGCCTCGGAGAGCGTGAAGCTTTCCACGCTGCCGCCACTGATCTGCATGGCGAAAGCGCTCAATCCACCATGGATATTGTTGATGAACATGCGCAGCGGGTGCACGACGCCAGCCAAAGCCTGCGTGTTCCACATCACAACGATCGCCGCGAAGCCCAGTAGCGAGATGATCAGGCTGCGCTGCACAATCTGGCGTCGAACCTTTCGCTCTACAAATGTCCGTAGCATGACTATCCTCCTCCTGTCTGTGTTTGCGACTTTCCTGCGCGTGGCGATTTCTGCCCGCTTACAAGTCATTTGTCTCAGGCAAGCTCGTTACGCGCGGGTTTGAGCAAGCCGAAATACATGGCCGCGCCCATCATGCCGATTGCGATGGCTGCCCACAGCAAGGCAACAACAGAAGGTGGCAGCAGCGGCGCGACCTCCTGCGAAAAAGCGGCTGCATCATTGACGACGCCTGCATTGCCGATATCCGCATTGCCAACCAAATGCACCAGATCAAAGACGGCGTTGAGCCCGGTCAATATCGCCAGTGTATTGAGCAAAAACACATTGACTCCCTGTGGCGCCAGCCAGCCCAAAAGCGCCAGCGCCACGCCATAGCCCACGCCCACGATCAGCGCCGTCATGTTGCCGCTGGCATCGGGGCGGGCGAAAAGCACTGTGAGCGCGATGAAGCCGATGCCCAACAGCAGCGACAAGGCGCGAGTCATGGAAGGCGCGCGACTGCTGAGCAAGAAGAGCAGCGCCCCAAACAATGCAGCGCCCAGATAGCCGGCCGGCAAAATGAGCGATATATTACCACCAGCTGTAACCGCATAGCCAGAGCCATCGGGCGAAACAGTGAAGCTCTGTACCTGCCCGCCCGTCAACAGCGCGGCCAAGGCATGCCCGGCTTCATGCACGAAAGTGACGAAGAGCCGCACCGGGTAGGTGATGGCTGTCAGGCTGAAGGAGTCGGGCACGGGCGCGCCTTGTGCCAGTAGCAGCTCATCGACGCCGCGGGCATTCCACAACAGCAGCGCGAAT
This sequence comes from Anaerolineae bacterium, assembly GCA_022823945.1. Taxonomy (GTDB): domain Bacteria; phylum Chloroflexota; class Anaerolineae; order Aggregatilineales; family Phototrophicaceae; genus UBA6055. The sequence goes on from JAJEBK010000030.1 coordinate 93,522, forward strand.
ACCAGAGACAGCGCTGTTATGAACAGTGTGCCGCGCCGATCATTCTGCTGCTGCTTCTGCGCTTCCGATCTCGTCCCCAGGGCACGGTAATTGCGCCAGGCGAAGAAAAGCGACAGCAAAGCAAGTGGCAAACCCGTGATGACAAAAAGCAGCGCCGGATGTAGCTCTGGTGGCACATTCAATCCATCGGCGAAGATGATGATGTCTTCGCGCAGTTGGTCGCTCGCGCCACCATCATCCAACGTGCCCGATGTCACCAGCGCGCCGCCCACTACCCAGCCCAGGCTGAGCAGCAATATCAGTATCCAAAACAAGCGGAAGAATTTCTGCACGGCCATTGTTCTCCGTTTCAGAGAGCCTGGTATTCGCTATCTACGCCGATGATGCCCGGCGCGCGTTGAATGAGGCTCTTCGCTCTTATTTTCAGTATACGAAAAAGCGGCTGCCCAGGCTTCGGCATTCGTAAATTCTTTGTAATTTCGTACACTTGCGACATAACCCAGAGCGCAAATCAGACCGGGAGCGAGACAATATGAACGTGCCAGACCTCAGCGACTATATCCCTGCCACCGACCTTGCGCAAGCCTCCACCATGCCAGCCCGCTGGTATACGCAGCCGGCCTTTTTGTCCCTGGAGGCAGAGAAAATCTTCTATCGAACCTGGCAGCCAGTCGGCCGGCTGGAAGATGTCGCGCGGGTTGGCGACTTTTTCGCCTGTGAAGTGCTCGACCAGCCATTGGTTGTCGTGCGCAATCGACAGAATGAACTGCGCGCATTTTACAATGTCTGCCCGCACCGCGCGGCTGTTGTCGCACAAGGGCGTGGCAACCGCAAGAGCTTGCAGTGCAAGTATCATGGCTGGACATACGACCTGGATGGCAAGCTGCTGCGCGCGCCAGAATTTGAAGGCGTTCAGAACTGGGATGCCGATGAAGTTTGCTTGCAGCCCGTGCGCGTGGAAGCCTGGGGACCCTGGATCTTCGTCAACCTGGATGCCGACGCCGCGCCCATGACACAGACCTTCGGCGCGATCCACAACGAGATCCAGGCGGCTGGCTTCAACCTCGACCAGATGCGTTTGATCGAACGCCGCGATTATGTCATCAACTGCAACTGGAAAGTCTATGTCGACAATTATCTGGAAGGCTATCACCTGCCCATCGCTCATCCGGCTCTCTTCCGCGAAGTCGACTACGACCAATACCGCGTCGATACCTATCGCCACTATTCCAAGCAGCACGCGCCCATCCGCGATGTGGCGCCCGGCGAAGTGCGCGACCGGCGTTATGTGCGCAGCGGCGAAGGCGAAGAAGACGCGCTCTATTACTGGATATTCCCCAATGTCATGCTGAATGTGTACCTGGACAACACATCCATCAATATCATCCTGCCGCTTGGGCACGACAAAACGCTGACGATTTTTGAGTGGTACTTTGAGACGCCCGGCACCGGCGAAGGCTGGGAGAGCATGCAGCAGATCATCGCCTTCAGCGACCAGATCCAGCAGGAAGACATCGAATTGTGCGAATGGGTGCAGCGCGGCTTGTTATCGAATGCCTATGACCGCGGACGTTTCTCGGTCCTGCGTGAAAATGGCGTGTATCATTTTCAGGCGCTGGTGCACGAATACCTGACGCGCGATTAGACAGGTGGCTCGCGCTGGGCGAAGGCATAGGCCGGCGACACGCCCAAAGCCAACATGCCGATGCCGCCCCACAGCGCGTAACTGAAGACTGTCAAGCCATGCAGCAGGAATCCCAGCGAAAGCGATTCCAGCGTACTCACGCCCACCAGCGAACCGGAAAGCACAATCGACGCTTCAAATGGTCCCAGCCCGGCAATGCTAACAGGCAGCGCCAGGCTCAGCGCCGCCAATGACACGCCCAGCGGGAATCCATAGGGGGAGTCTGGCACGATGCCCAGCGCCTGGTGCATCAAAAAGTAATGCAGCAAAGAGAATGCCCAAGCCAGCGCCGTCCAAAACAGACAGCTCAGCAACGCGCGTGGGTCGGTCAGCGGCTTCAAGCCATCCAGCAAGTAGGCTAAAGCCGACTCCAGAGGCAATCGTTTTAGCAAGGGCAGGGAGGTCAGTATTCGCGCCAGTGTCCGCTCGGCGAGATGTGGCGCGGCGGCCAAACCCAGCAGCAGCAAAAAACCAGCCAAGGCAGCGCTGCCGGCCAGGGCAGCCGTCTCGCTGACTTCGGGCGGCGCATCGGGCAGTTGACTGAGGCTCAGCGCGAGCAGCAACACAACCACCAGCGTATCGATCAGCCGCTCGACAACGATGCTGGTGGCGGAGGTAACCAGGGGGACGCCAGACCGCGCTGCCAGCAAGCTGCGCGCCACTTCGCCAAGTCGCAACGGCAGTTGATTGCCCAGGAACATGATGTTGACCATGTGCGCCGCTTGATTCAAGGGCAACCGTCGACTCAGCAAGCCCCACCAGCGCAGGCCCCGCGAAAACAACGCCAATGGCGAAGCAATGAAAACCGCCGCCAGCAAATAGCGCGCATCGGCAGAGCGCATGGCAGCCAGCACTTCGCTTATAGGCACATCGCGCAGAATCAGCAGCAGCGATGCGGCGCTGACGAAGAGGCTGGCGATGATGAACAACTGTCGTCTGCTGCGCATGACGGCTCGGGTTCGGCGAGAATCTGCGTTCCAGTATAGTCGCGCTAGGCTGCTTCATACAGCGTCCATGCCGCCCGATTTGACGCGCGGGACCCTCGAGGCTATACTGGCTTTGGATGAATCCGCCTGCGACAAGATTGGGCGACTGGCTAGTTCCCTTTGTTCCCGATGGGAATTGAGCAACCGGTGGGAGGGTAGGCAATGGCGGCAGTTTCACAGGATTTGATGGACATTCTGCGCTGCCCGGTCGCCGTGCATTACACCGACAAGGGTGACGACCCGGGCAAGCTGCGCCTGGTCAAAGACAGTTGGCTGGTCTGCGACGACAGCGGTTACAAGTACCCCATCCGCGATGGCATCCCCGTCATGCTGGTGGACGAGGGCGAAAAGTGGCAAGATACGCCCGACGCCAACCTGCCCGTGCCCCCGCCCGATTAGATCGTCTAGGCGGCTTTTGCCTGCCGCGCCACAATCTCCAGCGAAGCGCCATCCGCGCTTGCAGCCACCCAGACCGTATCGCCCTCGCCGACCTGACCATTGAGCAATGCCAGTGCCAGCGGATCGCTGACCAGGCGCTGTATGGCTCGCTTGAGCGGACGAGCGCCATAAACTGGATCCCAACCCGCGTCTGCCAGCAGCGCCAGAGCCTCTGCGCTCAGCTCCAGTTCAATGCGCCGGTCTGCCAGCGCGCTCCGCAAACGAGCCAGTTGCAGTTCGGCGATGTGCTTGATGTGCTCGCGCGACAAGCTGTGGAAGATGATGACCTCGTCCAGCCTATTGAGAAACTCGGGACGAAAATGCCGGTCGAGTTCGCGCAAGATGGCGCTGCGCTGCTTGTTATCGCCGAACAGTTGCTTGACTAGCGCGCTGCCCACATTGCTGGTCATGATGATGAGGCTGTTGCTGAAGTTGACCGTGCGCCCCTGTCCATCGGTCAGCCGGCCTTCGTCAAAGACCTGCAGAAAAGTGTTGAAGATATCGGGATGCGCTTTTTCGATCTCATCCAGCAGCAGCACGCTATACGGTCTGCGGCGCACCGCTTCGGTTAGCTGGCCGCCTGCTTCATACCCGACATAGCCGGGCGGCGCGCCAATAAGCCGGGCGATGCTGTGTTTTTCGCTGTACTCGCTCATATCGATACGCAGCATGGCCGCCTCGTCATCGAAGAGAAAGTGCGCCAGCGAGCGCGCCATTTCCGTTTTGCCGACGCCGGTGGGTCCCAAAAACAGAAAGGTGCCGATGGGACGGTTGGCATCGTTCAAGCCAGCGCGACTGCGGCGAACCGCGGCGGCAACAGCCCGAACGGCAGCGGCTTGCCCGACCACGCGCTCGTGCAGATGCGCTTCCATGCGCAGCAGTTTCTCGACCTCGCCTTCCAGCATGCGCGCGACTGGCACGCCCGTCCAGCGGCTGACGATAGCGGCGACTTCATCGGCGTCCACTTCTTCCTTGAGCATCAATGTGCCGGCCTGGCGCATCTCGTTGATTGTCGCCTCGCGCTCGCGCAGCGATTTCTCCAGCGCTGGCAGTTCGCCATAGCGCAATCGCGCCGCGCCCTCGAGGTCATTGCGGCGTTCGGCGCTTTCCAGCTGCATGCGCGCCTCGTCCAACTGCGTCTTGACCTGCGAAAGCTCGTCGATGGCACCTTTGGAATGCTGCCAGACCGCCAGCAGGCTGGACAGAGATTCGCGCGCATCTGCCAGCTCGCCTTCCAGGTCTGCGAGTCGCTGCCGGGATGCCGCGTCTTTTTCTTTGCGCAGGGCGGCGCGTTCGATCTCCAGCTGCATAATCTGCCGCTCCGCCTGGTCGAGTTGGGCCGGTTTGCTGTCGATTTCCATTTTGAGGTGGGCGGCTGCTTCGTCGAGAAGATCGATGGCTTTGTCGGGCAGCTGGCGGTCGGGCAGGTAACGTTGGCTGAGCGTGGCGGCAGCGATGACAGCGCCATCCTGGATGCGCACGCCGTGATGCACCTCATAGCGTTCTTTCAACCCGCGCAAGATGCTGATGGTATCGGCAACGCTGGGCTGATCGACAAAAATAGGCTGGAAGCGTCGTTCCAGGGCGGCGTCTTTTTCGATGTGCTGACGATATTCGTCCAGTGTGGTCGCGCCGATCATGCGCAGTTCTCCCCGCGCCAGCATGGGTTTCAGCATGTTGCCGGCATCCATTGCGCCCTCAGCGCTGCCCGCGCCGACAATGGTATGCAGCTCGTCGATGAAGAGGATGATGCCGCCGTCGCTATCGGCGATCTCTTTCAACACCGCTCGCAGCCGTTCTTCAAATTCGCCGCGGAATTTGCTGCCAGCCACCAGCGCCGCCATATCCAGCGCGATGATCGTCTTGTTCTGGAGGCTGCTGGGCACATCGCCATTCACAATTCGCTGCGCGAGTCCCTCGGCGATGGCGGTCTTGCCCACGCCGGCTTCGCCAATTAGCACCGGATTGTTCTTTTTCCGCCGACTGATGATGTGGATCAAGCGGCGGATTTCGTCATCGCGCCCGATTACGGGGTCGAGCTTGCCACCCCGCGCGTCCGCCGTGAGGTCGCGTCCATATTTGCTCAGGCTATCGTATGTCGATTCGGGGTCGGGGCTGGTGATTCGCTGCGAGCCGCGGATAGATTGCAGCGCCTGGAGTATGTCGTCATAGACAATACCATGCCGTCCCAGCAGATCGCCCATGGCTTGGTCCTTCGCCAGCGCCAGCAAGATATGTTCGCTGCTGGTGTACTCATCGCGCATAGTTTGGGCTTCTTTTTCCGCTTGCGCAAACAAGGCGATGCTCTTTCGTGAGAGACCCAGGCTGCTGGTTGGCTGCGCAGTGCGTGGCAGCTGCGAATGCGCCGATGCCAGCTCGCGCAAGAGTGCAGCTGGCTGCGCGCCGATCTTCTGGATAATGCGTGGCGCCAAGCCATCGGCCTGTGCCAGCAGCGCGCCGAAAATATGCGCGGGTTCAATCGAGCTGTGATGATGCTCCGCAGCCAGATTCTGTGCCGAAAGCAAAGCCTGCTGTGCTTTGTTGGTGTAGCGGCTGAAGTCCATCGCTAGCCTCCCCGAGTGCCAGTCATTGTTGACCGAGTATGGCAAGCAGATGATAGAAACGTGTTGACGGCGCGTAAAAAGTTTGCAAATTTGTGATTGGCCGGGAGTTGCCCTCAGGCAGGGCAGGCGCGAATCAAGTTGCCACTTCCCTGCAGCGTGAAAGAATCTGCGCAAGCGGGCACCAGGCCAGTCTCGCCCTTGCGCAGGCGCATCGAGTCCTGCCCGGGCGCGTGCACATGTGCTTCGCCGGCTATGCAAGTCAGCGCCTGGAAGCAGCCATCGGTGCGCAGCGAAAGCGACTCGCCATTCAGCCGGTGCCTCCAAGCCCGAAAGTAGCTGCCATCGACCAGCAGCTCGCCCTGCGGATGCGTTACTTGCGGCAGCGATTCCAGATTCGCCACGCGCAAGCCTTTCTCAATGTGCAGCTCACGCGGTTGTCCATCCAGACCGAGCCTGCCCCAATCGTAAAGCCGATAGGTCGTGTCGCTGGCTTGCTGAATCTCGTAAATCAAGATGCCCGGACCCAAGGCGTGAATCGTGCCGGACGGCAGGTAAAGCACATCGCCCGCCTGCACATCCGCATAGACCAGCAGCGCTTCCAGATGGCCATCCCTGATCGACTTTGCCAACTGCGCGCGGTCTGTGCCCGGTTGTACGCCGATGACCAACTGCGCGCCCGGCTCTGTTGCCAGCACCAGCCAGGCTTCGGTCTTGCCACGCGGCTCGCCTTCCAGTTCGCGCGCCTGGTTGTCGTCTGGATGCACCTGGATGGAAAGCCAGTCCCTGGCGTCAATGAACTTCGCCAGCAGAGGAAAGCCCGCTGCACTGTCATGCCCCGCGCCCACCAGCGATTCGCCATAAGCCTCCAGCAACTCACGGAGGCTTCTCTCGCGCAAGCGACCATTCACTACCATGCAGCTGTCGTGCAATTCCCAGCTTTCACCGTACGGTTCGGGCGTCGGCAGCGATTTGCCCAGTTGTGTTGCCAGTTTCCGCCCACCCCAGACTTTGCTGTGCAGCGCCGGTGCCAATTTAAGCGGGTACAAGGATGGGTAGGTCATGGTCTCTGTGAAAGCCGCAAAACAAAGCTGGTCAGGCAATAGTTTCTTGCTACTGGCTTGCGCTTGCTTCGCCCAGTGCAATATCAGTATATCAGCGCCGCGCAATAATGTTATCCCTGCGCCTGCCTATGCTATAATCAACCATGCGCGACAAAGCCGCCTGGTCACCTGCGTTCTTATTGCTATGCACCGTCCGTCATGAGCAACCTGCCAACACCCCAGGATTATCTCGATGACTTGCATGCCATCGGCATTACGCGCTTGTTTTTGCCACACATCGACCCGCGCGACCGTGCCGCCGGCATAAGACGCGCGCGCCAGGAATTGGGCAGGCTGCGCGGAGAACTGAGCCTGCAGCGAGACAACGCAGTCGAACGCAGCGACGCTCGCTCGTCCGAAGCCGTCCGCCGTGCGACCGCGCCCTATAGCCTGCTGCTGCTGCTGCACGAACAACTGGTTGAAGAAGTCGGCGACCTCGAACGCAGCCTCAGCACCGGCAAGCCCATGCCTTACAGCTTTGATTTCGGGCGCTATATCTTTGGCGACGAGTCCAGCGGCGACTGGTTCATCGGCGGGCAGAGCGAGATTGACGAGTGGGGGCGAATCCAGCAGTTCAAGTCGCGGCTTGATGCCCTGCGCGAGCAAAGCCAGCCGGCGCGTGAGCAATTGAGCGGCGTTCGTAGCGAGCTGGAAGCGCTGACCGCCGAGCACGAAAAACGCCAACAAAAGATAGAACGGCGTCAGCAGCCCGGCACCATCCGCCTGCAAATCGCCCTGCTGGTGCTGGCTGGCGCGGCAAGCGGCATCATCGGCTGGCAATTCTGGAATGCCGACCGCGGCTTGAGCACTGTGGCTTGGGGTTTGTGCGCTGCCTGCGCGCTGTTGATCCCCATTGCCATTCTAAACTGGAGGAATCCGCGCACACGCAAACTGTCCCAACAGCGCAAACTGGAACGGCAAATCCAGCAGGTGCGCGCGCAAGGAACCCACCAGCGACAAAGCTATCAACCGCTCGACCTGCAAATCAAAGCACTGGAAGTGCATTACAACCGTATGCTGGACGGCTGGGAATCGGCGCGTCTGATAAAGAAACGGCTGGACGGATTCATTGAAGAAGCGCAGCCATTGCGAGATCGCGTCGATACGATCCGCAGCGAGCTGGAAATCCAACGGCAGCAGCGCGAAAAACTGCTCAAAAAGCAAGAAAAACGTCAGAAACGCGGCGCTTTTGCCCGGCGCATGCTGCTGCATATCATGCTGGTTCTGGCCAGTGGCGCAGTCGGCTTCTATTTCGATTATACGGGCGAGGCTGATTATGCTGCGGTCATGTATGGCCTGAGCGCATTTTGTATTTTGCTGGTGCCCTTGGCCTATATCGACTGGAAAAACCGCAACGGCAAACTGGAATCGAATCTGCGTCAGCTCGAGACGCGCATGCTGCAACTGCAGACAGAAGGCAAGCAGATCATGAAGCGCTATCACCCGCTGGAATTGCAGATAAAGACATTGATCGCCCAGTACAAGCGCACGCGCGCCGGCATCACTGCGCCGACCGAATCCCGGCAGCCGGACTAACCCCGTGGCTCGAAGCGATACAATGCGCCAGCGTAATCAATCACATAGACTTCGCCCACCTCGTCCTCGCCAAAGCTGCTGATCGACATAGTCGTTTTCATCAGCTCAATCGTCTGCCATGTCAAACTGCTGTCGCGCCAGGCTGCCCAGATGCGCCCGGTGCAATAATCGCCGAAGAGATAGGCTGCCTGCAGGTCGGCGATGCTGTTGCCGCGATACAGATAACCGCCGGTGACGGAGCAGCCAAGCGAATGATTGTACGCGAAGAAGGGCGCGACATGATTGGGCGCGCTGCCACCGGCGAAGATCGTATTGGCTTCGTAGACATTCCAGCCATAATTTTCGCCGCCGCGGCTGTCGGCTGGCTGAAAGTTAAGTTCTTCCCATTGATTCTGCCCGACATCGGCCAGGTATAGATCGCCGGTCGCGCGGTCGAAGCTAAACCGCCAGACATTGCGCAACCCATAAGCCCAGATCTCATCCAGCGCCGACGCGTCGTTTGTAAATGGATTGTCCGGCGGGATGGCGTAAGGGAAGGCGCTGTCGACATCCAGCCGCAGGATCGTGCCCAGCAGCATCTGCCGATTTTGCCCCGCGCCCAATGGATCATTGGCAGAGCCGCCATCGCCCAGCGCAATGTACAGGTAGCCATCTGGTCCAAAGTCGATGTGCCCGCCATTGTGATTGGTATAGGGTTGGTTCTGCCTGAAGATGATTTGCCCGCTGCTCGGGTCGGCGAGCTGCGGTTGCTCGGGCATGACTTGATAGCGCGCAACAACGCTAGTGCCACCGTGGTCAGTGTACTTGATGAAGAAGACGCCATTGCTGGCATAATCGGGATGAAAAGCCAGCCCCAGCAAACCCTGCTCGGTGTAACGCTGTGTGAGCGCGGTTGGGCTGATCAGCGCCGAGACATCCAGGAAGGGCACAGTCGTCCGCTGGTCATCTTGCAGGATCCAAATCTTGCCGCTCTGCTCCAGCACGAACAAGCGTCCCGAGCCATCGCCAGCATGTGTCGCATAGATCGGTCGATTAAAGCCAACTGCCGCAGCGGTCAACTGGATGGTGGCTGCTTCGGGCGGGCTGTCGCGGAAGATCAAGCTATTGTCGCTTTGCCCAATCGTCGGCAGGCACAACAGCAACACTACAATGACTCCCAAAATGCGCATTGTCGTCAAAACATGGGTTGTCATCTTGCTATCCTTATCATTTGCCTGTCTCATGCGCGCGCCTTTTGGCTGCGAGCCAGGCGATTGAGTACGGCGGTGTTGTTGGCGCGTTCGGGCGCGTCTATCCGTTCGTCGCTGTGGATATGCCGCAGGCAGCGCAGCAAATGCGACTCAATGATCAGTTGGCTGCGCGTGCGGGATTTTAGCCAGCTTTCTCCCCAAATCTCGGCGGCCACGCTGATGCAATGCAGGCTCTGTTCGGGCGGGGCGCTATTCATCGCTTGGGGTAGCAGTTCGTCAATCAACTGCCAGCGCATATCTTGCCATTTGCCCGCTGCGATGATGGCACCGGCAAAGAGCGTGACATTGCGCCAGCGCGCATAATCGTGCTGTAGCAATGCCACTACATTCTCTGGGAATGTCCAACCATCCGCGCTGTGCGGCGACAATCCGGCTGGCATCCGGCATTCATCATAGAACTCCAACAGGGCGCAGGCAGCCAGGTATTCCTGTATCGTCAGGTGGGGGAAGCGATAGAGATTGGGCGCGTCGGCAACCAGGATGCCGTTGCGAGTCGCCAGATATTCCAGCACATCTTCGATGCCCGCGCCCAGCCCGCCACCCTGCGACTGCTGCTCGATCAGCTTGTCCAACAAGCGCGCTCGTTCGATGATAGTCGGATAGCGTTGGTAGCTCTGCTGTTCAGAATGCAGCTCGAAGGCGATCAGCTTCAACGCCGCCCGCATGCGATCCAGGTTGATGTTTGCCAGCTTTTCGTGCAGCTTGTCATCGGGCGAGGGGATATTCCAGCGATCGAGCAGCTCGACAGTATGTTCATACAGTTCGGCGCGTTTGTCGGGCAGTTGTTTGTAATCTTCATGGATCAGCGTGAGCAGCGCCAGCATCAGTGGCTGCCGCGCCAGTGGGATGAGCGCCCCCGTCTCGCGAATGGTTTTGTACAAGTCCTTCGCCATCAGGCTCGCTTGCTTTTGGGCGACAGCCCGCCCGCCCAGCACACTGGGTCGCGACTCGGCTACATTGGCATACCAACGTTCAATATAGGTTTTGACTTGCTTCCAGGAAAATGGTGCCAGCTCGGCCGAAGCGAAGCGCCCCGACAAACGCCAACGCGAGTCTTGGCGATAGGCATAAGTGCGGCTGGTTACGATGATGCGGCAGGTGGGGAAGCGGTCTGCCCAATTCTCAATGATGCGCTGCAAGATGATGCGGTCTTTGGCGGCATAGACCTCGTCCAGGCCATCCAGCGCCAGCAGGCTGCCATGCGCCGCCACATCGGCCTGCGTCAAATAGCCTTCCAGGTGCTTCGCCAGGTTGCCCGTGGCGCGCATGATGTAGCGCAACAATTGCTCGGCAGATGCTTCTTGCAGAGCGTGCGGGAACAGGTCGGGGCTGTTGGCAAAGTCGCGCAGGCTGACATAAATGGGCAAGATCGGCCCATGAATCCAGGACGGTCCCAGCATCTCCAGCCCTTTGACGCCGTCTTGCTTCTCGGCGCGCGGGTCGCAGGCATAGGCAAGCGCAGTGACGATGAAGCGGCAAAGCGAGCTCTTGCCGGTGCCGGCCGCGCCCGTGATGACGATGCGCGGGTGCGAAGCCACCACCTCGAAAACCGACTCGCGCACATAGCCCATGTCTTTTTCGATAGCCTGATACCGCCGCGCGTTGAGCTCTTCGATGCCCACGCTGTGAAACTGCCGCTGGTCAGTCCAGATATCGACAGGCGTATACAGCTGATGTAGCATGGCTGGCGTATGATGCTGCGAGGCGGGGTGAATCGTGGTGGTGGGGATATTCCATTCCGTGCGCACCGCCGCCAGGTAGCTCTTCAGCGCCGCTTTGCTGCCTTGATACTGCTCGGCAACGATATTGACATCCTGCCCGGCGAAGATGACATGCCCGCCAGCCGAGATGCTGCCCGCCTGCACGCGCACAGCAGACGGATAATCGCGCTGTTCTCGCAAGGCTTCCAGCAGGCTGCGCGCAAAGACGATCGCTCGTTTGCCCTGAGACGCCGAACCATCCAGGCCGCCGGTCGCCACGATCAGCCAATCCAGCCCGACCAGCTCGTCGGTGGCAAGCATTTCGGGCGCCAGACAATCGCGCGCCAATTCTTCGGCGCTGCGCTGATAATTGCGGTCGCGGTAAATCTCCGTCAGTTTTTTGCTCAATGGCGCGCAATAGCGATACTTGCGCAGCAAACGCCGCAGCATGGTCAGCTTCGTGCTCGGATTGGGCATGACCGGCGCGAAGACCATCATCACCAGCTTTTGATAGGGTGATTCCAGCGAAGATTGGTCGGCTTGATGTTTGAGGCGGCTCCAGTTGTTTTGCACGAATCCTCGCCAGGCAACTGGAGAGCCGATGATGGGCTGGCTGGAAGTGGCGCGCGCGGCAGAAAGGGCGCGGGCTGGTTTCTGGCGGGGCGGGCGATTCATTGGACTGTAGACAAGCCGCCCTTATGATTCTTTTGAGTTGCTGTGCCGGCTGATCAGGTCGTGAAAGCTGGCGGCGATTTCTCCCGCGCTGCCTACGATCGCGCCAACCAGCGGCTGGTCGAAGAGCGTCAACGCGGCTGCCGTCAAAGCTGGCGAATAACGCAGCAGCGATCTTGCCGCTCGCACGAGGATGCGCTGATTGGGTTTCTTTGGCGTCGTCAGTTGCGCTTTGACTGTCTGCAAATCGTGCTGAGCCGCTTCTTTGCTTTCGGGCAGCAGATTTGTTTGTTTGATGGTTTCTTCGACGCGGCGGATCTCCCCCAGCATCTGGTCGTATTCCTGCTGCGTCGTTTCGATTCCGCCGATGTTGATGGTCTGGCGCGTGTTCTGCGCGACATTGCCACCTGTCTGCACCTTGACCAAGCCATCGCGTCCGGCGAAGACCACATGCCCGGTCACGGAAAGCTGGTCGATCTCGATGTGCATGTCACGGCGGTATGGGGCTGCCACGACTCCTCCTTCGCTCACTTTCATGTCGCTCGTGCCAGTATCTTCGCTGGGCGCTTTCATGTCAAAGCCACCAACCGCATGCCGATGGACGAATAACGCACGCGCGGCTCCAGATAATAGCGCACGGAGGTCTGGGCGCGGTCGCAGCTGCTCACGAAGCTGCCGCCAGTCACCGCCCGCCGCAAGTCACGACCCTCTTCGGCTGCGGCCGCGGTATTCAGTGTCCATTCCCAGGTGTTGCCCGACAAATCATAGACGCCATAGGGGCTGACGCCTTTGTGATAGCGGTCGACGGGCGTGGTCTGCTTCAAGCCGGTTTCGACTGTGTTGCAGCAGTCTTCGTCATAGTCGTCTCCCCAGGGGAAGTAGCGATCGTCATCGCCTTTGGCGGCGCGCTGCCATTGAGCGACTGTCGGCAGATTAACCTTCATGCGCAGTTGCGCGCCCAGCCAGTTGGCAAATGCCTTTGCCTCGTACCAATTGACATTTTCGCGCGGCAACCTTTCACCGTCAAAGCGCGGCGCGGCTGCTTGTCGGTTGGCGGCGAACCAACGTTGGGCATGCTCGGAAAAACCCCACCAGCGCGGATTGCGATAGCCATCTTCGGCATCCACAAAGATGGCAAATTGCGCGTTGGTAACCGGATACTTGCTCATCACGAAGTTGTCTACCTGCTCGGTTATCTCGCCGAATTCTTCATCCGCGCCAACGATGCTGCTTATGGTTACGCTGCCATGCGGGATATCACACCATTGTAGCATAGGCAGGAAGTCGTTGACAGAAAACGACGGGTCGGCCGTTTCGAGGCTGGGCGCGGGGATGAGCGGTTCGCTTTGCATCGGCGCGGCCGCTGCTTTGACCGGCGCAGATGAATTCGGCTGGATAGATGCTCGAACGGGCTGGGGCATCTGGGCGAGTTGTTGCTGGTTCACCTCGGCAGCGCAATGCCGGCGCAGATTTTGCGGGTCATAATCGCCAAACTCTTTTTGGAATTCTGCCAGCGCCTCACAAGCGATGCTGCGCGTGCTTTCAAAATTAAAAAGGGCGACAATGTGCTGATATTCGCGCTTCACTTCTCGCGATTGACGCCGCTCTGACAAAGCAGACTGTGCCGAGCGCAGCAGCTCGTCCACGCGCACGAAACGCGATCGATAGCCGCTGTCCTTTGCCTGGCGCAGCAGGCGAACGGCAGATTCGTAGTCTTCTTCTTCCATCGCCCGCACAGCTGCCGAAATCAACGCGGCCGGGCTGGTCTCGGTTGGCTGACTCGCTGGCATCCCCGGCGGGGCGGATGGTGTGGTGGACGGTGCATTGCGCGCGCGCTCTACCATCAGAATGGCATTCAGCAGGCGCGAGACATTTTGCGCGGTCAAGGCGTTGGACAAATCGACATAATGCCAGGCGCGCATGGCTTCTGGCAACACGGTGTCGCTGTCGATAAGCACGGGGATGATGTCGCGCTTGAGATGACGGGCGATGGCCAGCTCGCGGCGGCAATTGCGCGAAGCGACCGACTCGGGCGAAAGCAGATAGACGAAGACCTCGCACCATGCCAGGCGGCGGCGGATTTCTTTCCACCAGTCTTGCCCGGCATAAAGCCGTTGGTCATACCATACTTCGTGCGCGTGTAGTGTCTCGATGATACGGATGCAAAAAGGTTTGTCGACGCGCGCGTAGCTGACGAAAATCTTCATGGGCCGGCGCTCTCGACTGCCGCTGGCGGCGTATCCAGCAGCGCGCGACTGGCTGTTGTGTCAATGCTTTTCAGCGCTCGCACCGCCAGGTCGCGCAGGCTATCGTCTTCGCCCTCGGGCTTGCTCTGGTCGTTGAGCATTTGCCGCAAGATTGGCAAGTCGCTGTCGGTCATCTGCGGTCCCAGTTGCTGAAGGGCAAAATGGCGCAGGGGCAGGCTGGCATCGCCCAGCGCCAACTCCAGCCAGGTCCGGGCTTGTTGCGGATTGATCTGTTGAATGGCTTTTAGCGCGGCGAAGCGCACAAATTCGTCTCTGTCGCGCTGCATCGCCTCGCCCAAAGCCGGGATGACCTGTGGCTGACGCAGCTCGCCCAGCGACTCGGCAGCGGCTTCGCGAACCGAGGCATTTTCGTGATGCAGCAGGCGCGCCATATCACTCGCGCTTGCGACAGCGCGCAGCTCTGCCAGTGAACGCACGGCAGCGACCTGTACAATCCAGTTGTCGTCATTCAGACGACGATGCAAATGCGGACCAGCAGCAGGATTGCGCAACACCGCCAGCGCCTCGGCAACCGCCCAGCGCACGCTCCAGTTGGCATCATCCAGCGCTTCGCACAGCATGTCCAGAGCCTGGCTGTTGTCGCTGCCGCGCAGATGCCGGGCAAAGCGGCGCAAAAACTTCGCGGCTTTCTGTGTGCGCCCCCAGTCGTCATCGCGCAGCACCTGCAAGGTACGCGCAATCTTTTCTGCATCGCTGAAACGATCTACTGGCGAACTGCCGGGCGCATGGGTTTGTTCAGCCGCGGCGGCGCTTTCGATCCTGTTCAGGGCAGCGCGCGCCAACTGGCTGATCGCTGTGCCATCTGCGAGCGCAAGCCGACTAGCGAGCAGACGTTTCAAGTCGGGCAGAGCGGGCTGGTAAACCGCTTCGCCCAATATGTCTATCGCAGCGGCGGCCGTCTGCGGGTTCGCGCTTTCCAATAGTTCGACCAGCGCCTCGCAATCGAGGCCGGGCAAGGTTTTCAGCAGCTCGGTCACAGCGCGCACGATTTCGGCGTCCGGGTCTGACAATGCGGCGATGAGCGTCTGCTGTGTGGCGCTTTCGCCTGCAAAACGCGCCAGCATCTCATAAGCCGCCATGCGCACGCGCCGGTCGCTGTCATCAGCCGCTTCCAGCAAGGCGGGCAGAGACTGCGCGGTGGGATAATCGGTCAGGCTGTTGAGCGCGCGATGCCGCTGTTGCCAGTCAGTGTGCCGCAACTGCTCTCGCAAGCGCGGTGGCAGGGTGGGTGATGGGGCGGCTGCCTGCGCGGTCTCGTCTGCAAATGGCGATTGACCGTACACCAGCGCTTCGAGCTTGCTGCCGGCCAGCACAATCGCGTCTGGCGGATCGCTCAGCACAGCAGAGATGTCATTGACCAACTGCGCAAACTGATCGCGATTGGGCAGGTATTTGATGACACCGGAAACCTCTTGTCGCAGTTCGTCCGCTCGCCGATGCGACAGGACGGCTGTGCTGACCTCTGTCGGCAGTTCGACAGAATCGGCGGCGATCTGGGCCAAGCCAATCGCGATATCTGTTTCGTTGCTCGCGACCACAAAATCGTAGAATTCGTCACTAAGGGTGAGCAGGCGCGCATCTGCCATCGCCAGCAGCCGACTCGTCACCAGGCGTTTTCGCGCAGCCAGCGCTCGCACGACAGCGGCATTGTTGGCCGGCTGCGATTGTGACCAGCGCAATACCCGTGCCAAAATCTCGGAATATGCGAACTTCATCAGCGCCGGGAGCAATTCTGCCTGGTCGCTGTCGTCAACTCTTTGCAAATCATCAAGAAGCAGAATCGCCGTGGGCAGGTATTTGAGCTCGCCCAACATCCAAATGGCGTTGTGGCGCAGCTTTTTGTCCTGGTGCACAGAAAGCTTGACCAACCAAGCTGCCGATAGCGCCAAGGGGTGGGCATCCAGCCGCTGCAGCAAATCAGCAGGATTTTCGCGGTCGACATCGGAGACCAGGCTGATGAAATCCAGCGGCAGGTCCAGGGGCAGGGCGCGCACCTCTTGCCACAGCCAAAGCTGCATACCGCTGTTGTGACGCCCCAACTGCGCGATCAGCGCTTGAGCAGTCGCGTCGGCATCTGGTACGCCAGCCAACACCGGGCGGAAGGCTCGCCGGGCTGCGGGATTTTTTGCGCACAGCTCCACCAGCCGTTCGATCAGCAGCTGCCGGATTGGCGCTGACGGCGAATCGGCGCGCCGCAAAGCCATCATCGCCAGCAACGGGTCGACTTCAGAGATGCGCTCCAAGGCGCGCTCGCGCGGTTCATCTGCCAACCCCGCGATGATGAGCAGCGCCAGCCTGTCCCATTTGCGCGGTCGCCATTCGCCATCATCAGTGAACTCGGGCGCTTTGATAAACTTGAGCAAGCCGTCGCGTTTCAATGGCTCTGCCGCCAGATAGGCCTGCAGCGACTCGGGCTGGAAGCGCAGCCAGCCATCTTTTTCCTGCAGCAATCCCAGCGTCACAGCCGCCTGCAGAATCCGTGGGTCTTGTGTCTCATGCTCGGCATCGACGCGCTGGACAAAGCGATGCGATTCAGCCAGCATCATCGCCCAAGCCAGGCTCTGCAATCCGCGCAGCAGTTGCATCGCGCTACAGCCATTCGCTGCGCCGGGCCGTTGCTGCAAGCGCAAGGCGATCAGCGCGGGCAAAGGGTCTTTTTGCCACTGGCTGTAGGCAAGGGCGCGGTCGGCCGCCAGCAGTTCTATGCCGACCGAAAAATAGTCCAGTTGCCCCTCGGCAATTCGCTCGGCTTTGCCCCGCAGCAATTGGCGAAAGTCGTTTTGCTGCCCCAAAGTCAGGTGATGGCTGGCGAATTTCTGGGCGAGCGCGGCGCTGACATTCCCGATTTCAAGGGTTGGCAGGCGCGGGCCGGCTTCCGCATCGCCGCGCGAAAGCACGATGAACCGTTGGCGTGGACTGGCATCAATCCACTCGCAGATGGCTGCCGCGCGCTCGGGATCGTTGGCCTGCAAATCGCTGTAATTGTCCAGCGCCAGCAGCGATGAACGCTCTTCCAGCCAGTGCCGCCAAAAAGTAAGCAACTGCCACTGCGATTCCACAAAAGCGCCAAGCGTGTCGAGCTCTTTGTGCCACAGCGCCAGGTCAAGCCAGATTGGCAGGGGCGCTGCCTCATCTCGCAAGGCAATGTGCGCTTGTTCCAGCGCCAGCAGCTGCGCAAACACCGTCTTGCCACTGCCCGAAGCGCCGCGCATGACAAACTGAGGCTCTGTATGCGCCCATTGCGACAAGTCGCTGACAGGCAGGGCAGCGCCGGATTTCATGCCCATGAATGTCCAATCGCGCAGCAAGCCAAACTGCCCATTGCGCGGTCGGATATCGTTGCCACCACGCGCATCGCAATTGCGCAGCGCCGCCCACGCTGTCGGCATCTTTGACAGGGACAGCTCGGTCTGGTGGATGAAGCCGCGCAAGTATTCCAGTCGCTCGCCGGGCTTGGGCAGGTCATCCGCTTGCGGAATACGATTTAGAAGCTCTTCTATGCTTTGCTCGCTGGGGGCGGCAAACCAGCGGCGAAAGTCGATCCAGTCGTTGAAGTGGAAGTCGGCGATGTTGTCGGTAGAAAAGTCGCGCGCGATGACAGCGATAATCGGTAGACCGCGCTTGGCGAAGGTGGCGAATTCGGCTTGGCAATGCGGCGACTGCAAATAATCATCGCTAACGACGACCAATGCGCCGCTTGCAACATCCCGCGCTTTGCGAATGCCCGCCTGCCAATCTTCGCTGGGCGCAATCTGAAAGCGGTCCAGCCACACTTGCCGATAACAGCGCAGCAGCAGCATCGCCAGCCGGAATGCCCGGTCGATGTCGTTGTTATGATACGAAAGGTACAGCGCTCCGTCCTTGCCCACAGCCATCCTTTGCCGCGCGGTCGCTTCATCGCATCCCAATTATACTCTTGGGTGGCGAGCGTGTTTTGGAAATAACGCGCGATTCTGGCTGCCCGCGTTTCTGCTGATTGCGTTATCGCCTTCCTCACCTGGACAAGCCGAGCGGGCGCATCTTTCGCCACCAACGCGCTTGGGCTATGATGCCAGCGATTCTGTGGTCAAGGCGCAACAGATGAAAACTTCGGCGCTTTTTCGCGGCAGCATCTATGGCATGACGGCAGCCAGCTTGTGGGGCAGCTTGTATGTCGTTTCTGATGTGACGCTGCTTGTCGTGCCGCCCTTCACGCTGATGAGCATTCGGCTGGCGCTGGCTTTGCTGGTTTTGCTGCCACTGGCGTGGCGGCGCGGACTCGCCAAGCCCGATTCGCCGAACCTTCTGCGCATGCTGGCGGTGGGCGTGCTGGGCATTGGCGTCAGTCTGGGCGCGCAATTCGTGGGCACAGACCTGTCCAACGCGGTCAATGGCGCACTGGTTACCAGCGCATCGCCGGCTTTTGTCGTGCTATTCGCCATCATCATCCTGGGCGAGCGGCTGACCATCTGGCGCTTGATGGCAATCGCGCTGGCAACGACGGGTGTGTTGGCGATTCTCGATCCCGCCAGCGCCGATTTTTCCTCCGACACTTTCCGTGGCGACTTGTTTCTGGCTTTCGCAGCGCTGACATGGGGATTGTATTCGGTTCTGGTGCGGCTGCTTTCTGTGCGTTATCCGCAGCCCACCTTGACCGTGACCGTCTTTGCGCTCTTGGGCGGATTGCTGGTTTCGCTGCCAGCCAGTTTGTTGGAATTGTCCCAGCGTCCAATCGGTCCGCTGGATGCGGGCATCGTGGCGGGCGCGCTTTACTTGGGGCTGGTTTGCACGGCGTTTGCGCTGCTGTTGTGGAATCGCGCATTTGCCTTGGTGCCAGCCAGCGTGGCTTCGCTCTTTTTCTTTGCGCAGCCGCTGTCTGGCGCGGTCCTGGCGGCGGCTCTGCTGGGGCAGCACATGAGCGCCTCGCTGTGGCTGGGCGGCTTGCTTATCGTGGGCGGGGTGCTGCTTTCGTTGCGCGCCGGTTAAATCGCCAGCAAGCGCCGGGCTTCGCGCGCCATTTTTATCAAGCGGAAGCGGCGCACATCTGCGAAGAAGGCGGCGATGTCTTCCAGACGGTCGCGCTCGTGCACGGTGCGCAGCTGCTGGTGCTGGGCAGGCTCAAGCAGCAGGTTGATGTCTTGCTTGACGCCCGCCAGCCCGCGCAGTGTCATGCCACAGGTATAGCCGATGCGCGCCAGCCGCCGATCTCCGCGCCAGCCCGCCTCGCGCAACCCTTGCAGGTAGGCGCTGAATACCGCCTGATCAAGCTGCTCGGCATAATCCTGCGAATAGCCGCTGTAATACAGAGCGAGCGCGACCAGCGACACCAGCTCTTCGCCCAGGCCGCCGCGTCCCGCCAGCGCCCAGTCCAGCAGCACGATGCCCTCGTCGCTGTGCAGGATGTTGCGGCGGAAGGCATCGTTGTGGCAAAGCGTCTGTGGCAGTTGTGTCAACGCGTCGCGAAAGAGCTGTCGGTCGCGCCAGATCGCCATGATCTCGTCCCGCGCTTCAAATGGCAGGGTGATTCGCGCCAGCGGCTGCTCCAGGTTTTGCGGCAGCGCAGCAAAAGCATCGGCCAGCCCTGGCACAATCGCGCTGTGCCAACATTGCGCAAGCCAGTCATTAGCGGGCAAATCGCGCCCAAGCATGCCGCCATTCATGCGCCCCAGTCGACGAGCGGTTTCGCGATAATCGTCCAGCGTCCAATTGCCTTTGTGGTCGGCATAATCCGCCATCCATATCCAGCACGAGTCGCCGAAGTCGCGCAGTTGCACGATTTGTGGAGCGATAAAGGTATTGGCAGGCAGGTCATCCAACAAGCGGGTGCGGTAAAGCTCGTATTCGCGCTTCCAATAATAGGGCGAATTCGGCGTTTCGTCTGGTCGTTGAAAGAGGATTTTCAGAATGAGCGTGATGGGTGGGTTGGCTTCGCTCTCGATCCAGAAACGATACAGCGCCGTGCCGCCGATCGCGCCGCCAAAGCCACCGTGCACCGCTGCATAGCGCCACGAGACCACAGCCAGGCACGCTTCTCCAGCAGCCAGAAGCGCCAGTTCTGCCATCTGCGCTGTGCTCAGCGCCGTCAAACGTTGTTCGGTGGCAGGATCGCTGGTCGCGGATAGCATGCGCTTTAGTCGATGCCGAGATAAGTCTTTTGCACAACTTCGTTCCGCTGCAGGTTGGCGGCTGTGTCGCTGATGGCGACTTCGCCACTTTGCAGCACATAGCCGCGATTGGCGATCTGCAAAGCCATATGCGCGTTCTGCTCCACCAGCAGAATCGTGACGCCTTCGCTGGCGATGCGCTGGATGGCTTCGAAGACCACATCGACCAGCACCGGCGCCAAGCCCATGGAAGGCTCATCCAGCAGCAGCAGGCGCGGTCCGGACATTAAGGCGCGAGCGATGGCCAGCATCTGTTGTTCGCCGCCGCTGAGCGTGCCGGCCAGTTGTTTGCGCCGTTCTTGCAAGCGCGGGAACATCTCGAAGGCGCTGTCGAGGTCGTCCGCGACATCCCCATCCGTGCGCACATAGGCACCCATATCCAGATTTTCTTCGACCGTGAGCTTGGCAAAGACGCCGCGACCTTCTGGCACCATGGAGATGCCACGCATCACCAGCAAATCAGCCCGCGTTGATGAGATCTCCTGTCCGTCGTAAACGATGTTGCCGTCGCGCGGCGACATCAACCCGGATATGGTGCGCAGGGTGGTGGTCTTGCCCGCGCCGTTCGAACCGATGAGGGCAATGATCTCGCCACTATCGACCTCGAAGGATATGCCTTTCAGCGCGTGGATATTGCCATAATAGGTGTGAATGTCGTTGACTTCCAGCAGCGCCATGTGCCTGGCCTTTTCCCTTAGATGCCCGGCTTTGTGACGGTGTTGCTTTGGGCGGCGCCACTGCCGAGGTAGGCTTCGATAACTTTGAGGTTGGTCTGAATGTCGCGCGGCAAGCCTTCGGCGATCTTGCGTCCATAATCCAGCACGGTGATATGTTCCGAGATTTCCATGACCACGCGCATGTCATGCTCGATCAAGACCACAGTGATGCCCAATTCGTCGCGCAGGCGGCGGATGAAGTCGGTGGTTTCGATTGTTTCACGGGGGTTCATGCCGGCTGTAGGTTCATCCAGCAAGACCAGCTTGGGACGATTGGCCAGCGCCCGCGCGATCTCCAGCCGCCGTTGATCGCCATACGACAGATTCTTGGAAAGCATATCGCCCTTGCCCTCCAAGCCAACAAAATGCAGCAGTTCCCGCGCGCGGTCTTCACAGCCATCATCTTCGCGGCGCGTCGACGGCAAGCCCAGGATCGCCCCGATCCAACTGGAGCGCAGATGAGGCTCTTGCCCGACCATGATATTTTCGATTGCCGACATGTTGTTGAAGAGCCGGATGTTTTGAAAAGTGCGCGAGATGCCAGCGCGGGTGATCAGATCGGGCGTTTTGCCACTGATACGCGCGCCTTCAAAGAGTATCGCGCCTTCATCAATCTGATAAAAGCCGGTGATACAATTGAAAAAGGTCGTTTTGCCCGCGCCGTTGGGTCCGATAATGCTGGCGATCGCGCCCTCGGGGATATAAAAGTCGAGGCTGTCCACCGCCACCAAACCGCTGAAGCGCTTGGTCATGCCAGTCGCTTCCAGGATGCGGCGTTGTCCGTTCTTGCCTGCTTCCGCCATCTGCGCGCCTCTCGCTCTAGTCGCCTGCGCTGACCTTGGGTTTGACTCCCGCGTGGACTTCGTGCATCACCAACTTGGATGGAATGAAACCTTGCGGGCGGTTGATCATCATCAAGATGAGCAGCGCGCCATACATCAAAAAGCGGAAGTCGCTGAATTCCCGCAGCAGCTCGGGCATGCCGATGAGCACGACCGCGCCCACTACGATGCCCGGATTGCTGGCGATGCCGCCGACAATGATCAAGCTCAACACATTGATTGAAATGAACACAGTGAAGCTGTTGGGGAAAACTGTGCCCACTTTCGCCGCGAATATCGCGCCAGCTACGCCGCCTGTCGCCGCGCTCAAGGTAAATGCCAGCAGCTTGGCGCGCGCCGTATCGATGCCTATGGCTGTGGCGACATCTTCATCTTCGCGGATGGCCATCCACTGCCGGCCGGTGCGCGAGTTGTTCAAGCGAATCGATACGAATAGCGTGACCAGACTGGCTACCAGCACAATGTAATATAGCTGTTCCGGATTTTTCAGCTCGGTAGAAAACAGAAATGGCTTGGGGATATTCTGTACGCCCTGCGCGCCGCCAATCAAGGGCTTAAGCCAGTCAGAAAGCGCCAACTTGCCGATGATCTCGCCGAAGCCCAGAGTGGCAATCGCCAAATAGTCTCCGCGCATCCGCAGCACCGGCACAGCAAATATGAAACCGGCGAACATAGCAGCCAGCAGCGCGATCGGGATGACCATCCAAAAGGTGAAAGTGCCTTTGAACAATCCCAGCGGACCGATCGAAGTCAGCACCGCCAGGATATACGCGCCGACGGCGTAATTGGTGACATAACCCAGGTCGAGCAAGCCCGCCAGGCCGATAGCGATATTCAAACCCAGACCCATTAGCACAAAGATGCCGATGGTCACCGCGACATCGCTGAGCGTACGCCCGATCAACCAGGGCAGCGCCAGCAACAGCGCGGCAAACAATAGCATGCCCAGATTGCGTACCTGCTGCCGGCGGCTGTCGTCAAGCGCGGCGAATTCGCTTTGCGCGCGTCCGCCAAACATCGCCCACAAGAAGCCAGCCAAAGTGCTGATGATGAACAACATCGCAGCGGCATTTTGGCGCAAAGTATCGCGGCGGAAGATTTCGCGCAGGGTGTCGCGGTCCAGATTCTCTTGCAGGATAAGCCGCACTGTTTCGCCAAATGCGCCGACCAGCAGGGTTATACCCAAGCCATACAGCAAGGCGCGTCGCGGAATATCGGGCAGGATGCGCATGACTACGCCAGCCAACCCAGCGCCAGCCGAAGCAGCCAGCAAGAGCCCGATGCCCGTCCACAATTCTCTGCGATGATCGAAGGTCACCACCTCCACCCAGTCGCGGTCTACATTGACCAGCACGCCGCGCAGGTCGCCCTTGACCTCGAAGATCAGCGCGAAGCCAAATGAAACAATGCCGATCAGCAGCGCCGCGATCAGCCAGGTAGCCGCCACTTGTCGCGTTTCATTGCCCTGGGCATGGCTCTTCCAGGCCAGATAACTGGCGGCCACGAAGGGAATCAACTTCAAAGAGGTATCAAGCAAATAGCGATAGTCGTCAGAGTTAAAGAGCAGAAGAATAACGGTTGGCAGGGCACACAGCACGCCGATCACCAGCCCACCAGCCAAAGCCATGCGTGGGCTTTCGCCAGTCTCGAGCATCTGCGTCGCCGCCATATAGCTGGTGACAAATGGTGCCGCCAAGAGCAGTACCTGGCCCAGGCTGATAAAATCGTCCACGACCTCGCGCTCGTGAAAAGCGGCGATCATGCCGATGACGCCAGCGAACAGGATGAAGCCGCCCGACAGCAGCCCCAGGCGCAATATGCGGCGGCTGGCTTCTGAAGCGAGAATGTTCATGCCGCCTCCTTGGTCAGGCTTTTGTCTCGGACAAGCGTTCGCCCAAGATGCCCTGCGGACGGAAGATCAGCACGAGCACCAGCATGGTAAAGGCGATCACATCTTTGAGCTGGTTTGCGCCGGGGATGCCCAGCCCAGCCAGCACCAGATTGGGTCCGATCGCCTCGATGACACCGAGAAACAAACCGCCCAGCATCGCGCCGGGGATATTGCCGATGCCGCCCAAAACCGCCGCGGTAAACGCTTTGATGCCGGGAATGAAGCCCATGTAGAAGTTCACGCCTTGCGGACGAAATAGCCCGTTGATGACGCCAGCCGCGCCGGCCAGAAAGCCGCCAACGCCGAAGGTAAAGAGAATCACCCAGTCGATGTCGATGCCCATCAAGCGCGCCACTTCTTTGTTCTCGGATACCGCGCGCATGGCTTTGCCGATGCGGGTGCGCTCGACCAGCCAGTGCAGCCCAAACATCAAGACCAGCGCCGAACAAAATACAAAGATTTGCGTGACCGGTATGCTGATATCGCCGATCTGCAATGCCCCCTGCAGCGCCCGCACCTGTGGATAGGCTTTGAAGTTGGAGCCATACAAACCGCGGAAAGCGTATTGCAGGAAGAAGGATGCGCCGATAGCCGTGATCAAGGGGACGAGCCGTGGACTGCCACGCAGCGGTCGATAGGCGATTCGTTCCACCAGCACCGCCACTGTCATCGAGATCAAGCCCGCGAACATGAACATCAGCAGGATGGACAAGAGCGGCTGTTCGTTCAAGAAGCCGGTTCGGTTTAGCGCTTCCGCCAGGAAGAAAGCGGAAAACGCGCCCGCCATAAACACCTCGCCATGCGCAAAGTTGATCATCAGCAAGATGCCATAGACCAGTGTGTAGCCAAGCGCGATCAAGGCGTAGATGCTGCCCTGCGACAAACCCGCTGCCAGCAGATTGACCCACTGTGCCAGGCTGATGCGCCCCGACGACAATGTATTCCAGGCACCAACCACCACCGCCAGCACGATCAGCACGCGCAGCACATCAATGGTGAAATCGACCCAAGAGAACTCGCCGGACTTGTTTCTGAACATAGGCATCTTCCGTGCCGCTAGTTTTGCAAAATACACCAGCCAGGCGACGCGCCAACCATGCGCCATGCAGACCTAAGCGCGCGCTGGCCGGGCATCCTCAAATGAATCCGTGGCGAAGTTCCAAACGACCGGCGGGGGCCAATTGTCGTCGTAGACTTCGGCTTCGGTGATTTGAAACATCGCGAGCGCAGTGCCGGGCGAACAGTCTCCGGCAAATGGCGAATCTTCGCGGCAGGTCAAGCGGCCCGTCAAGCCCGGGTAGCCTTCTGTCGCGGCGACGGCGTCGCGCATGGCTTGCCGTCCGATAAGCAGGCTGCCGTCTTCATTGACAAGGGCGACCGCTTCCACAGCGTTCAAAAGCAGGTTGGTCGCGTCATAGGCGTGGGCATGATAGCCACTGGGCGGGTCGCTGCCATACTCGTCCAGCCATTGGGCGAGCAGCCTGTCATACGCGTCGCCGCTGACGAGCGGACCCGACACATAGATGCCGATGGCGGCTTCTCCGGTATTTTCTGGGAAACCGCTCGAAAAACTGGCCGCGCCACCGATGATGGTCGTGTCCTCCAGTCCGGCGATATATTGCATCTGCGCGGCGAAGAAATTGGCCTCGGGCTCGAAAAGGGGGACATATATGACATCCGGCTGGTGCACGGCGATCTCGGTCAGGATCGACGACATATCGGTATCGCCTTTGTTGACAGCGCCCTGGAATACCACACCGCCATCGAGATCTGCGAAAGTTTCGGCGACTGCTTGGGAGAGCCCCGATGTGTAGGGGTCGCCATCGTGGATGGTCGCCAGCGTCTTTGCCTTGAGCACATGTTTCGCGAATTCTGCGGTGCGCATGCCTTCGATCAAACCATTTTGACTGGTGCGGAAGTAACCCGGCAGATGGGACCCACCGGCGCCAATGTCCGAATTGGTCAGGCTGGGCGAGGTATTCGATGGCGCGATCATCAGCAGTCCAGATTCGCTGATAATCGGTATGGCACCTTGCGCCGCGCTGGAACAATTGGTTCCGATGGCGCCAACAATGGTAGGGTCCGCCGCCAATCGCTGCGCTGCTGTTTGGCCGCCTTCGGCTGTGCAAAGGCTGTCTTCCAACACCAATTCGATTTCGTGGTTCAGCAGGGTGTATTCGCGATCGAGCAGAGCCAGTTCAACGCCACCCAGCGTATCCTCGCCCAAATAATTGACCGCGCCGGATACCACCAGCATGGCACCAACCGCGACAGGATCGCCGTGCGGCACTTCGACGCAGCCCAGCGGGTCTTCGCAGGCCGAGTCTGCCCCGGCCGGCGCTGCAGTGCCGACCATGAGCGCCAAAATCAATATTATCGGGCTGACTTTCGTCATGGTGGGTTTCTCAAGCAATTGGTGCTGGCGCTTGTGAACAAGTCGGTTTACAGGGAACAAGCCAGAACACCCGCGTGCCCTGGCTTGTCCGCAATGGTGCAGAAACTCGTCTGCTATGCTGCCAGGCTCTAGCCTTCGTCCATGCTCATGGACATGGACATATCCCAAACGACTGCCGGGGGCCATGCGCCAGCGACTTCTGCCTCGGTGATCTCGTAGACCGCCAATGCCGAGCCAGTCGCGCAGTCGCCGCGATAGGGCGATTCGTCCTGGCAGGTCAGGGTGCCGGTCAAGCCAGCGTAGTTTTCGACAGCAGAAATGGCATCGCGCAGCGCCTGCCGGCCGATCATCAAGGTGCCATCATGCTCTTCGGCGACCATTTCGACAGCATCCATCAGGATGTTGACGGCGTCATAGGCATGCGCATGGAAACCACTGGGTGGCGCGCCGCCAAACATGTCGTCCCAGGTCATCAGGAAGGCATCATATTCTTCGCCAACGACATAGGGGCTGGTCATGTGAATGCCGACCGCCGCATCGCCGACATTGCCGGCAAAGCTGCTGGAGAAGCTGCCATCGCTGACGATCAGCTCGGCGTCTTCCAAGCCCGGTGTATTGCGCGCCTGCGTGGCGATGAATTCCGATTCGGGCGTGAAAACGGGGAAGTAAACGACATCGGGTCCGCTGGCGGCGATCTCGGTCAAGATTGCCGTCATGTCGGTGTCACCTTTGGCGACCGCGCCCTGGAAGACGACCTCGCCACCCATCTCGGCGAAGGTCTCTGCCATGACAACAGCCAAACCCTCGGTATAGGGATCGCCATCGTGGATGGTGGCAACCGACTCGGCACCGAGCACTTCAATGGCGAAGCGCGCGCCCATTGCGCCCTGGAAGAGGTCGTTATGCGCCGTGCGAAAGTAGCCGGGATAGTAGGTGCCGCCGGCATCGACATCGTCATTTGTCAAACGCGGCGACGTATTGGAGGGCGAAATCATGAGCATGCCCGCTTCGCTGATGATGGGCATCGCGCCTTGCGCAGCGCCCGAGCAGGTCGTGCCGATCAAACCGACAATGCTCTCGTCTGCGGCTGCGCGCTGTGCGGTGGCTTGTCCACCCTCAGCCGAACACAGGCTGTCTTCGACAACCAGCTCAATTTCCCGTCCAAGCAGCATGCCATCACGGGCATCAATGGCGATCTCGATGCCACCCCGCGAATCCTCGCCATAGAAGGATGTCGCGCCCGATACGGTGAGCAACGCGCCGATGACGACAGGGTCATCCGGCCCGACTTCTACGCAGCCCAGCGCGTCCATGCAATGCCCGTCCGCCATGGCAGGCAGGCTGAAGACCAATACCAGGCTCAACGCGGTGAACAATAGCAGTACTTTCTTCATGGTCTTTCTACTCCTGGCTAGTTGAAGTGAACGATGCCGCGCAAGCTCGCGACTAAAATCCAGTATACAAGAATATCGCGGATTTACGCAAACAAGTGTATGTCGGGGCCAGGGCAATCGCATTAAAAATGAAACTCAGTGCCAGGAAACACCCTCTAATGCTTTACCACCGAGTTCACAGAGTACATTTGAGTACACCGAGAGGAAAGCAAAGGTTTTGCGCTGTGTCGGCGCGACTAATGCGCGAGAAGGAAACATTTTGCAATCTAATGGCGTCCAGCGGCGAACCATCCGCGCCACATTGGCACAAAGTACAGCCCTTTACATTATGTGCGGACAACAAACTCTCGGTGAACTCCTTCATCTCGGTGTACTCGGTGGTAAAATAATTTAATGCGGTTGCCCTGGCATCGGGGGCAGGTGCCCGTTTGGCTGTCGGCGACTGGTGTACAATGACTGCCATGATGGCATTGCCGATGCAGGCGCATGATGAAATTGTTGATCGTTGTATCGTCACTCGACTTGAGTCAGCCGTTCAGCGCCACACCGGCCTGGTGGCAGTTGCTGAAAGGGCTCTATGAGATCGGCGTGGAAGTCATCGCTGCGCCCTATCAAGGACCAGCCATCGACAGCTTGTGGTGGCGTGCCGAAGCCAATCCGGCGCGCTGGCAAGGGCAGGCGTTCAAGTCCGCGCGGGATTTTTCGCGGATGCTGCGTCCAAATTCCAGCCCAGGCGAGTCCGCCCCGCCCGCGGGCGATTCGTTGTCGGATATCGCGGTGCGCGCCGCTGCTCAAAAGCTGATCGCTCCTCTCTGGCGCGACCATCTGGCGCGAATTTTGCACCGCGAGGACGATATCTGCGCCATCCTGTTCATCACTGTGCCGCTCAATCATCTGCGCGGCGTACCGGGTTTTCTGTCGCAAGCCTTCGATGTGCCGGTGCTGTTTTACGATGGCGATGTGCCGGCCAGCCTGCCAACCATGCAGGGATTTGCATCCGGCTTTCGCATCTATCAAGGTGCCGACTTAAGCGAATATGCAGCTTTCATAAGCAACAGCAGTGGCGGCGAAGACCTGCTACGGCAGTTGGGCGCGCCGAATACGCATACGCTGTGGTATGGCGCGGACCCAGATATTTTTCGACCTGTGGATGTGCCGGCGCAGGATATTGACTTGCTTTTCTATGGGCATGGGCGTGAATACCGCGAAGAGTGGATCGACAGCATGATCACCGCGCCAGCCCGTCAACTGCGCGACTATCGATTCGCTGTGCGCGGCACCAACCTGGGCGACTTGGGTTCAGTGGAGAAACTACCCTATCTCAGCTTTAGCAAACTGCGCGAGTATATCTGTCGCAGCAAGCTAAATTTGTGCATCACACGCGGGGCGCATGCCAATCTTCATGCCTCGTCTTCGTCCAGACCCTTCGAGCTGGGCGCATTGGGTGCCTGCATCGTCGCCAATCCCTACGCCGGCATCGAAGAATGGTTCGAGCCAGACAAAGAGCTGGTCATCGTGAACTCGGCTGACGAAGCGCTGGATCGCTACGAATTTCTGCTGCGCAACGACACGGCGCGAGGGGCAATCGGCAAGGCGGCGCGACAACGGGTCTTGGAACAGCACACCTTTCGCCACCGCGCAAGGGAACTTGTCAACATAATCAGTCAATATATCTGATAGTCGCGATTTCGACCCACCAGCCAACTGCAGGAGATCTGCCATGCCAATCGATATCGGCAAAGCGCGTGAATTCGTCTATCGCCAAGGCACCTTATTTGAACGGGCGCTGTTCGCCTGGCTGTTTGACAGCGGCAGTCTGGAACGGCTGCAGCAGGTCATCCTGTGCTACAAGAATCCTGACGGTGGCTTTGGGCACGGCTTTGAGCACGATCTGAAAGCGCCGCAATCCAATCCGCTAGCATTGGAATACCTGCTTGGGGTCATGAAACATTGCGGCATTCCGGCTGACCACCTGCTGGATGGAACGTCCGCCTGGGTCGAGGCGCAAATGGAGGCGGATGGCAGCTTGCGCAATCCACCCCAGGCGCGCGACTATCCACTGGCACCCTGGTGGCGGGAAAGCGGCGGACAAACCCTGCCAGACAGCATCGTCGGCAATCTGATGCGCTTCAACCGCGTTTCGCCAACCCTGCTGGAGAGGACGAAGAGCTGGGTTCTGGACAATGTCACGATCGAGTCCATCAAAGCCAACGAATGGCTCTTCATGGCTTATCATGCAGCCGACTTTTTCTTCGCCATCGATGACTTTCCGGCTTTGGCGGAATACCAACAAGCCACAATCGACAACATCCTTGCCTGCGCGCGCGCCCTGCCCGAGGCGCAGTACGATTCGCTCTTTGTCTTTGCGCCTGCGCCCGATTCCTTGATTGCCCGCGCCTTGCCAGCCAGCATCCTCGAGCGCTGCCTCGACTACCTGGCGGGTGCACAGCAAAGCGATGGGCATTGGCGCGACCAGCACGAACTGCCGCAGTGGTATCCCATCACGACCATCAACGCGCTGCTGGCCTTGCAGCGTTACGACCGCTGCTGAGCCTTGTGCTAAACTGACCGCCAGGCACAGAGGAGAGACGCCTTGGCTATCGACAGTGTCATTGAATTTGATTGTGCGCCCAAACGCGCATTGTCGGCTGCGGGTATCGTGCAGCGCATCAAGGAGCGCGCTCAAGCCGAATCGGTCATCGCATCGCACCGAGCAAGTGGCGACCAACGGCCCATCGCCGAGCTGCACTTTGAATTCTCGCGCAGCACACCTGGCAATCCCGGCGCGCCCCAGCTGATCGCTGTGAACGACATATTGGACTATGCCAGCGACCTGGATAGCCATGCCCATCATTGCCAGACTTGTCCGGCCAGCCGCGGGGCGGGCGCTTATGGCTGCGTTGGCTTCGTGCGCTATCCAATCAGCGCGCTCGCCGAGAATTGGCTGCTGGAACGTCTGCCCGTGCCCGACGAGCCGCTGGTCTGGCTGTTGTTGAAGCAGGGCATTCAGAGGCTCGGCTATGACGGCGCATCTGTGCGCGCGCTGCGACAGACCGACGAGAATCGCACCTATTTTGAACTACCTGTTGCCGCTCGGCGACGTCTGGGAGAATTGCGCATGTCGGGCGATCAAGCGCTGGAGATGATCCTGGGCGTTGGCGAGCGCATCATCCCCAATCATGGCGGGATACTGTTGCTCTTCTTCGGCGCTATCGACCGCGATCTGGAAGCGGAGCAGATCCAGGAAATCTCGTCGCATGCGCCAGACATCCGCCAGCGCACGCCATTCACGCTGGACTTGCCAGCAAATGCCGATAGCTGCATCCGCGAGTTGGCGGCGCTGTTTCACGCCCTATATGTGGCCTGGAAGTTGAATGTGCCACTGTTCATCGATGCCTGAGATCTCGCGTCACGTCGTAGGGGCGAGGCGGTGACTCGCCCGCTTGCTGCCCATCGAGCCAGGGGGCAGAAAGGAAAACATCATGCAAACAGGACGAATCGCCTGGATTGAGACCATTGCCGAAGCCGATGCCAGCGGCGATCTGCAACGCGCCTATCAGCGAGCTGGCGATCCGGGCAGCGATCATGTCGACCACATCATGAAGATTCACAGCCTGCATCCGCAGTCGCTCATCGACCACCTGCACTTGTACAAGACGCTGATGGCTGGCGAGGGACCCTTGAGCCTCGCTCAGCGCGAGATGATCGGCGTAGTTGTCTCCGCCATCAACCGCTGCGAATACTGACTGCGGCATCATGCGCGCAACCTCCGTCAGTTGACTGGAGACGAGGCTCTGACAACACAGATCGAGCGAGACCATACCCGCGCCGCTTTGAGACCTGCCGACCGCGCCATGCTGGATTACGCCGCCAAACTAACGCGCATGCCCGGCGATATGGTCGAGTCGGATGTAGCTGCCTTGCGCGCCAAGGGTTTCAGCGACCGCGCTATTCTGGATATCGCGCAGGTGACCGCCTATTATGCCTATGTCAACCGCATCGCCGATGGGCTGGGTCTTTCGCTGGAAGCGTATTGGGCGGAGGGCAATACCCCCCTCGGTCCCCCCGTCGAGTCAGGGGGAGGGAGTCGCTCTGATTGTGCGTTCGATTAAGAAACGGCGACTCGCGCTTTTGGGCGTCATCAACCGCCGCGCGTGGCCAGCGCCAGCAGCAGCAGCGACAACAAGATCACGCCGATCGCGCCGAAGGCATAAACCTTGCCGAATAGTCGGCGAGCTTCTGAGCCTTCGCTGAAGATGTCTGATAGTTTCATGATGCAGCACAGTATACCTGCTTAATCGGCGCAAGCATCGCAAAGGTGCTACAATCCAATCTGACCATCACACGGAACCAGCCATGTCAGCTATCCCAGCCGATTTCAGCGGTTTCATCGTCATCGTCAAGCGCGACTGCGAAACCTGCCAACTTATCGTTCCGGTCTTGCAGCAGTTGGCAGCCACAGCCGACTGCCTGGTCTATTCGCAGGATGATCCGGCTTTTCCGCCTGGCCTCCCCGCTGTGCGCGACGACCGCGAGCTGGAAGTGTCGTATCGCCTCGATATCGAGATTGTTCCGACCATCATCCGCGCCGATGCCGGGGTGGAAGTCGAGCGACTGTTCGGCTGGAATCGCGATGAGTGGCGCGCGCTGAGCAACAATCCAGGCTTGGGCGCGGGCTTGGCAGCATTCAGCCCCGGCTGTGGCTCGAAGTCGGTCGACCCCGGCCTGCCCGAAAATCTGGCGTACAAGTTTGGCGATACGCGATTAAGCGCCCGTCGCATTGAAGTCGCTCCGCTGCAGGACGAGCACGAACTGGCATTCGAGCGCGGCTGGTCGGATGGTTTGCCCGTCGTGCCGCCCACAGAAGACCGCGTCCTGCGCATGCTGGCCGGGACGACGCGCGCGCCAGAGGAAATAGTCGGCGTGATCCCACCCGATTTTGCCTCTTGCAGCGTGGAAAAAGTTGCTATCAATGCCGTCATGGCTGGCTGCAAACCTGCGTATTTGCCTGTGGTGCTGGCGGCGGTCGAAGCAGCTTGCCTGGACGAATTCTGCATGCACGGCGTGTTGGCGACCACTTACTTCGCCGCGCCAATCGTCATCGTCAATGGACCAATCGCTCGCGAAATCGGCATGAACAGCGCGCATAATGTGCTGGGGCAGGGCAACCGCGCCAATGCTACCATCGGCCGCGCCCTGCAACTGGTGATTCGCAATGTCGGCGGTGGAAAACCTGGCGGCGTCGACCGCGCCACTTTGGGGCAGCCAGGCAAAATCGGCTTTTGCTTTGCCGAGCGCGAACAGGATTCGTATTGGGAGTCGCTTTCGGTAGAGCGCGGATTTTCTCCCGACCAATCGACCGTGACGCTCTTCGCCGGCGGTGGCGTGCATGCGGTCGGCGACCAGAAATCGCGCGAGCCCGAGTCGCTAACCCGCAGTTTGGCGGCGATGCTGCGCGGATTGCATCATTCCAAGCTCTATGGCGGACCGGATGCGCTGCTGGTGATCTCGCCCGAGCACATGCGCGTATTCCGCGAGGCTCGCTGGAGCAAGGCGCGTTTTCGCGAAGCGCTGGCGCAGGAGCTAGTCATTGACTCTGGCCGAATCCTGGCGGGCAAAGGTGGGATCGCGGAAGGCATGCCCGAGCGCGCTGCGGGCGGGCACATCTCGAAGTTTCGTGAGGGCGGTTTGCAGATCGTGCATGCGGGCGGCGGCGCTGGCATGTGGTCGGCGGCTATCCTGGGCTGGGCGGCCAGCGGCGCAAAGGGCAGCGTGCCCGTGACTGTGTCTGTGAAATCTTGAATACGCTTATTGCCCACAAGTTCAAATAAGGAGACTCGCTATGAAACACCTGCTAGACCCAACCAGCGAAGCACAGCCGGCACAGCGCCAGATGCTGCCTCGCCCACAATCGCTCGCGGGCAAACGCGTCGCCCTGCTGGATATTTCCAAGCCGCGCGGCGATGTATTTCTCGACCAGTTAGAGGCGAAACTGGGCTCGCTGGGCGTGGCGACTTTGCGCTATAGCAAGCCAACATTCGCTCGTGTCGCGCCAGCCGAATTGCGCCAGCGTATCACCAGCGAATGCGACCTGGTCATCGAGGCGCTCGCCGATTGAGGCTCGTGCACGTCGTGCAGTGTGCATGACATTACCGAGCTGGAAGCCGGCGGAACCCCCGGTTTGTTCGTTTCCTCTAGCGAATTTGTCGAGGCAGCCGCGGCGCAAGGCGAGGCTTTGGGCTTTCACCCGGCCGCGCATTATGTGCCGCATCCGATCCAAGACCGCAGCGACGCTGAAATACGCGCCTTGGCCGACGCGGCTTTTGAAGAAATTCTGGCGCAGATTGTGGCGAGCTAATCGTAGCGGCTGAGCACCACTGCCGTATTGTGCCCGCCAAAACCGAATGAGTTGCTCAGCACATGCTGCAGCGGGCGCTCCATGCCGACCAGCGGCGTGTAATCCAGATCGCATTCGGGGTCGGGATTTTCCAGGTTGAGCGTCGGCGGGATGAAGTTGTCGTGCAGCGCCTTGATCGAGAATATCGCTTCTGCAGCGGCGGTCGCGCCCAGAATATGCCCGGTCATTGACTTGGTCGAGCTGATGGGAATGTGGTAGGCGGTTTCGCCCAGCGCATGTTTGATGGCCAGTGTTTCGCTCTTGTCGTTGAGCTGCGTGCCGGTGCCGTGCGCGTTGATATAGCTGATTTGTTTTGCGCTGATGCCGGCTTCTTGCAGCGCGCGGCGCATGGCTTCGGCAGCATCCACGCCATCGGGATTGGGCGCGGTGACGTGGAAAGCGTCTGAGGTATGTCCATAGCCCGTTAGCTCGGCGTGAATGGTCGCGCCCCGTGCCAGCGCATGTTCCAGGTCTTCCAGGATGAGCAAGGCAGCGCCTTCCGCAGCGACAAATCCATCGCGGGTAGCATCAAAGGGACGGGCGGCTTTTTGCGGAATGTCTTCTGTGGTGGTCAGCACTTTCATATTGTTGAAGCCGCTGATGACCATGGGCATGATGCAGGCTTCGCTGCCGCCAGCCACCATCACTTTGGCGCGCCCCATGCGGATCAGGTCGGCGGCGTCGCCCAGCGAATTGTTGCTGGTTGCGCAAGCGGCGGTGATGTTGTAGTTGGGTCCCTTCAAGCCGAAGTGCATGGACACGCGCGAGCTGATGCCATCGTGCAGCAAGGCGGGCACAATCACCGGGCTGACACCGCGATGTCCTTTTGCCTCGAAGCCCTGCAGCGCTTGCACGACCGTGACGATGCCGCCGATGCCGCTGCCGACCACCACGCCCACATCGTATTTGTTGTCGTCGGTGATGACGATGCTCGCGTCTTCCAGCGCTTCTTCCGCCGCGACCAGCGCCAGCATCTGCGCCCGATCCATGCGCCGCATCTGCCGCCGCCCGAACTTGGCGACCAAATCCAGCCCCTTTACCTCGCCCGCCACGCAGTTTTCCACCAGGTCGGCGTCAAACAGGCTGATCCAGTCGATGCCCGATACCCCCGCGCGAATGTTCGCCCACGAATCTTCGACATTGTTGCCCACCGGACAAACCAAGCCCATGCCCGTGATGACGACCCGTTTCTCTGCCATACTCATGTTTCCATTCACTTCGTGCAATCGGACAGCACCGTGTCCAGCAACTGCAATTCTTTCAAGAGCGCCGTTTTCATCGCTTCTGGCAGCCGCGCCCAGTGGATGTCCAGCAACGCGCCCTGCAACGCCCATAGCATATTCAGGCTGACCGGGCGCGATTGCCGCAGCTTCCAAAATACCAGCGCCGCGCCATCTGCTTCCAGCTGCGCCGGCGTTTCATATCCCGCTTCCAGCAGCCACTGCGCCGATTTATCGCCGATATTGCGCAGCCGCAGCAAGTCTGCGCGCATTATGCCCCATTTTGCCGGGGTCCAGCAACCGCGACAACCATTTCGTCCGCGCTCAGATAGCGCCGCGCCGCCGCCAGCATGTCACCCCTGTCGATGCCCTTGACCCGCTCTGCATAATTCGCCAGATAATCCAGCCCCAGCCCAAAACTCTCCATGCTGTGGATGTGCGAGGCGATGCCCTCGTTGCTTTCCAACTGCAGCGGCATGCGACCCGTGAAGTAACTCCGGTTGTCAGCCAGATCTTCTTTGGAAACGGGTTCGCTTGTCAGACGCTCGACTTCTCTGCGGATCGAGGCGATTGCTTGCTCAACATTTTCGGGATTGACTCCCGCGCTGATCGTCCAGGGATCGGGTCCATGTCCGCCGCCCAGCCGGCTGAAAGCGTAATAGGCCAAGCCTTGCTGCTCGCGCACGCTTTTGCCAATGCGTCCCATCATGCCGAATTCGCCCAGCACGCTGTTCGCCAATTGCGCTGCCAGGTAGTCGTCCGCCCGCCGCGCTGGTCCCACAATGCCCATGCTGATATCCGATTGCGTCTTGCCCGGCACAAATACATCCTGCCGCAGCGACTCCGCCGGGGTGTCTGGCGCGTCAACAGTCCGCATGGACGGCTGATCGTCATTGCGCCATTCGCCAAAAGCCTCGGCTGCCAGCGCCACGGCCTCATCGGCGGCGACTGCGCCAACCACCACGATGAGCATGCCGCGGGGACCAAAGCGCCGCGCATGAAAATCGGCGAGGTCGGGCACATCTAGTTTCGCGACCGTCTTTTCGCCACCACCAGGGCTGTAGTGATAGGCATGATTGGCGGGATACAGCGCCTCCCGCATGGCTCTGCCAGCCCGATAGCGCGTGTCGAATTGACTATATTGCAGCCAGGTCAGTCGTTCGCCGCGCAGCCGCTCGACATGTTCGGCGGGGAAGACGGGATTGCGCAGGGCATCGTTGGCCACATCAACCAGCAGCGACAAGTCTTCCGCCAGCGCCTTGCCCGAAAAACCGAGCTTGTGCACATGCGCGCGAAAACCCAGGTCTGCGCCATTGTCTTCCAAAGCGCTGTGCAACTGGTCGAAGCTGCGCTCGCGCGTGCCTGCCATCAGCGCGCTGGCTGTCAATGAAGCCAGGCCGTTCCGGCGCGGGTCTTCGTACAGGCTGCCCGCATGCAGCGAGCCCATCAGGTTGACCGATTGCACGGCGGGATTCTCATAAGCCAGCACGACAATGCCATTATCCAGCTCGGCGCGGGTGATATTGCCGCCGTGGGGGATGCTGTCCAGTTGAGTCATGCCGGTGCCCCCTGCGTATCGGTCGGATGCAGATAGCCCACCACGCGACTGCCAGGCATCAGGTAGCGCTGCGCCACATCTTGCACATCATCGGCGGTCACGCTCATCAGACGGTCTGAGTAGGCATCAAACCAGCCCGTTTCGCCCAAAATGAAAGACTGAGCCAGCCAATATGCCTGCCAGGTCACGCTCTCGGTGCTGTAGGCAAAGGCGGCACGGCTCTGCTTGCGGGCTTTGTTCAGCTCGCTTTCGCTGATGCCGTCAATTTGCAGCCGCTCAATCTCGTGCAGCAGCGCCGCTTCCGCTTCTTCGGGACTGCGGCCATCGCGCAGGGTAATGATGATGCTATACAAATAGGGATCGATGGTGGGCGTCAGGGACGCGCCGATGCTGGCTGCGATCTCGGATTTGACAAGCGCTTCGTACAGGCGGCTGGTCTTGTTGTCCGATGCGCCGCTGGAGCCAGTCAGCACCGCATCCAGCACTTTCAGCTTCATCCAGTCGGGATGGGTGGCGGCTGGCGCGCGATGGCAGATTTCGCAGAAAGCCGTTTTGCCCGGCCGCTCGATTGCGACTCGGCGTTGCCCTTGCTGGGGCGGTTCGGGACGGGCGAACAGCTCGGGCGCGGAACTGGCGGGGATGTCGTCAAAGAGCGCCTCGATCTTCGCCAGCATGTCGGCGCTGTCAAATGCGCCAACCGCAATCGCCGCGGCATTGGCGGGGTTGTAATGCCGCTGGTAATGCTCGTACAGGTCGTCGCGGGTCATCGTGCGCAGGTCGGTCTCATCGCCGATGATCTCGTGATGATAGCCATGCACGCGGAAAGCGGCGGCGCGCAGCTCTTCTTGCAGCCAGAAGGTCGGCTGGTTTTCTGCGCCCTGCCGCTCGCTGATGATGACCGTGCGCTCGGATTCGGTTTCTTCGGGGTCGAAGAGCGCGTTGGTCATGCGGTCGGCTTCGGCTTGCATGGCGATGTCGATTTTGTCGGCGGGCAAGGTCTCGAAGTATTTGGTGGCGTCCATGCTGGTGAAGGCATTCCATTGTCCGCCAGCGCGGTCGATCTCGCGGTCGAGCAGGCCAGCGGGAAAGCGTGGTGTGCCTTTGAACATCATGTGCTCGACCCAGTGCGAGATGCCGGTGCGCCCCGTGGGTTCGTTGCGGCTGCCGACTCGATAGGCGAGCCACCAACTGATGACCGGCGCGCTGTGCACTTCTTTGAGCAGAATGGTGAGTCCGTTGGGGAGGGTGTGGTGGGTGGTGGTCATGTAAATCCTGATATTTGCGGCTGTGCGCGGCATTGTAGCATGATTGCGCCATAGTTACATGGATGCCTACGATAGAGGTATAATGCAGCTATTCACATGATCTGCGAGACAATTGACGAGATGGAACTTACCGAGAAACAGGCGCGCGCAAACCTCAGCCAGTTGCTGGAGTCTTTCTATGACCTCGTGAACTCGAACAAGATGGGGCTGGCTAGCGAGAGCGATGTCCTAGTCTTTATTGAACGACTCTTTCGAGATGTGCTGGGCTGGCCGACTGAAGACATTACTCGATTTCAACGAGAGGCGCAGGTAGCCAATCGCAGGCGTGTCGATCGAATACTCAATTTGGACAATGGCGACAAGATCTTCATCGAAGCAAAACGGTTTGGCGCGCTCGGACGGCTTACCGATGATTGGGCGCTGGTACCAGCTCAGATGGTGCTGCCCGGGATGGCCGCCGACCGCACGCCCGAAGAACAGCAGGCGATCAATTATGCTTTTCAGAACGAAGGTACTTGGGCGATATTGACCAATTTTCAAATCTTTCGCTTGTTCAATGCACGGCGCGATTGGCTGGTGTTTTCATTTGAAGCTCCGAGAGCGTATGAAATAGACTTTGAAATGCTTTGGCAACTGTCATGGAGCAACTTGAATAGAGGGAGTTTGGAAGCGCTCAATAGTCAGCGCTGGACGAAAGATGTCGACACCGATTACTTGCAGTTCATCAATCGACAGCGTGAACAGCTCGCAATAGATATCACGCTAAATCGCCAGGCTAACAGTTGGGCATATACAGAGCTCGGCGAACTGCGAATCGGATTGCTACGCGAAGTAGTGCAAAGATTTCTGGACAGGTTGGTAGTCGTTCGCTTTGCAGAAGACCATTTTGTAATCCCGCCCGATACTTTGCGACAATTCTACAATTTGCGCCAGGCAAACGCGCCATACACGCAGGAGTTGGGCTTTTACTTGCGCGATTTCTTCATGCGGTTTGATGCGGAGCACAATTCGGCTCTGTTCGCCAAAAGCGAAGTCGACGAAGCAGCCTTCAGCGATGATGTGCTGCTGCCGCTAATTGAGGAGTTGTACGGCGCTCGCTATCGCGCCATGTCGGCCGATGTCATGGGCAACACCTACGAGCAGTATCTGGGCAAGACGCTGGTCGCTGATAATGGCACAGTCGTTACGCAGGACAACCTGGAAACGCGCAAGAAACAAGGCAGCTATTACACGCCCCAGTACATCGTGCAATGGATCGTCGACCAAACGCTGGGCAAATATCTGTACGCCACCCATAACGGCAAGCCCAATGGAATCACGCTTCCAGACGGCAAACGCAAGACATACGAAGACATAAAGGACTTGCGAGTGCTCGACAGCGCTTGTGGCAGCGGCTCGTTTCTGATTTACGCATACGAAGTGCTGGCCGACTTCT
This sequence comes from Anaerolineae bacterium, assembly GCA_022823945.1. Taxonomy (GTDB): domain Bacteria; phylum Chloroflexota; class Anaerolineae; order Aggregatilineales; family Phototrophicaceae; genus UBA6055. The sequence goes on from JAJEBK010000030.1 coordinate 132,975, forward strand.
ACCTGTCGGAAGTCGCTCGATTGGACGAGCAGCGCAATGAGATCGTCCAGCAGTTGGCCAAGAGCAACGGCGAGATTCCGCTGGAGGCGCAAGTCAAGGCGCAGCGAATCATCAACGCCCGCGATCGATTGCGCGACACTTTCCGCAATCATATCCTTGAGCGCCACCTGTATGGCGTCGATTATGATCCGCAAGCAGCAGAAATCGCCGTCGTCAATCTGATGATGCGAGCGATGGAGCGCAAGGGCAGGAGCATGCGCCTTCCTCTGCTGCTCAACCAGAATGTCAAGGTGGGCAACTCGATTGTCGGTTTGAAGCCGAGCGATCCGCGCCTGCAAGAAAATGCCGATGAGCTGGCCACTATAAGACGACTGCGGGCGGAACTTATTGCGACTTCCAACCTCGATTCGCGACACAGTGAAATCATCAGCGAACTCGATTCCGTGTCCACAGGTCTCTACGAGCGCTTGACGAACGGTTTCGCCAGGCTGAATATGGACGCCAAGACCAGTCAGCCCTTCCACTGGGCAATCGAATTCCCGGAAGCCTTCGTCGGCGAGGCTGGGCAGCCGCTCGACAATCCCGGCTTTCACTTCATCTTTGGCAATCCACCCTATGGAGCGGCATTATCTGCGGCGGAACGAAGCTGGCTGCGGCGCGAGTTCAATATCGGCATGACCAACAGCGCGGGCTTGTTCATGGCGCAATCGCTGCGTCTGCTGCGGGACGGCGGGGCGCATGGATTCATCGTGCCGAAGTCCTTCCTGTACGCGTCAAACTGGGGCAAACTCCGCGAGCGGCTGCTGGACGGGCTGGAGACGCTAGTGGATTGCGGGCGCGCGTGGTCAGAAGTGCTGCTTGAGCAGGTCATCTATGTGCATCGAAAGGATTCGCATAGCACGAGCTATCGTAATCTCAGAAGAGAAGGTCAGGATTTCAAACTGGTTGGGGATATCGCCAAAGAAGAATGTGAGCGCTTTGGATTTTATGTGAATGCTATAGACGAAGCCGAACTCCAGGTCGCTCGTCAAATGCGGCTAAGCGAACGGTTCCTTGGCGAGTTCTCCATAAACAGGCGCGGCGCGGGATTGCAGTCCGACACAAACGGCTTGTTGCGGGGGCGGCCGGTCCTCGGCGGCTCAGGTGTGCAGCGATATCACTTACGCGCTGGCACGGAACGTTATGACAGCTCGGATGTCCCGGACCATGCTGTCATCAATGCGGGAAACATACTTGCCCAAAACATTCTCACGCGCTTACAAAATCCTACACCACACATCCGAATTGTCGCGCACTTGGCAGAAAGAGCCGACGAAAAAGCCCTGATACTTGACACCGTAAATCAGATAGAGATTACATCTAATGACCTAACTCCTGAGCTTGTGTTAGCATTGCTAAACTCGAAACTTCTGAACTGGTATGTCTATCGGTTCATTTACGCCAAAGCAACGCTTACTATGCACTTTGACACGCCAGTCACTGACAGAATCCCCCTACCTGACTGGGTCGCGCACCCGGAGCTGGTCGAGAGTATCGAGGAAGAAATCCGAATAATCTACGACAACAGACACGCCAACGAAGAGTCGTCGCAAGCGAAAATAGACAACTACATCTTTCAACTATACGGCCTGAATGATGAGCAAATCGCGTTGGTCGAGGCAACTATGCCCTAACCCCGCACCCGCCTCGCTAGCACCTTCCCGTCGCCGACATCCGCCACCCATTCCCCCACCGCCTCCACCGCCCGGTGCATTCCCAGTGTGCTGCGCGCATGACCGATCGTCGTCAGCTTGACGATCCACTCGCCATCCCCAGCCCGCGGCGCCAGCATGATCATCGTGTGCTGCGAGATGCTCGGCTCTTCCACCACCACCTCAAACAGCGCGGCAGCTCGCTTTTCATCCAGCCAGGCATGCAGAACGGCGATATGCGCGCCATCCACAGACCGCTTCATCGGCTCGAAGCGCGCGACAATTTCGGCGGCAGATAGCTGCGCCTGCAAGAGTAGATGCGGCATAGCGAACTCCTTGATGACGGGCGGATGCGCTACGGGAAACTCATCACGACCATAGCGAAAATAATGCCCGCGCCGCCCTTCGCGAAAACCCTTTTCTTCATATTTGGTGGTAAATCGCCCCGATACTTCGGGCAGCCAGGGCGCGTCATATTCGTTCTGCAAGCCAGGCGCGCTGGACAGGATGTCATGCGCCATTTCGGCATAAGCGCGGATATCGGTGGCCAGCTGCAGACTGCCGCCAACTTCCAGGCGACTGGTGAGCAGGGCGACCGTGCCGCGCTGGATGAGCCGCCGCCGCCCGTGCCGTTTTTTGAACCAGGGGTCGGGATAATTGATATGAAATTCGCGTACCGATTGCGGCTCCAGCAAGTGCCACAGGGCAGTCTCGGCGCGACAATGGATTGGGCGCGCATTGGGCAGCCCGCGTTTTTCAATTCCAGCTTCGGCTTTTGCCATCGACTGGCTGGAGATTTCCAAGCCGATGAAATTGCAGCTTGGGCGAGTCTCGGCCAGGTGCAGCAGGTAGTCGCCATTGCCAAAGCCGATCTCGACGATCAGTGGCTGGATGCCTGGGAAGAGCTTTTCTTGCCGCAGCGGCCAATCGACTGTCAGCGCGCTCAGCTTGGGCAGCACAGGCCGACTGGATACGGACATCGTTGCTCTCCCTTTCCCGCTTCGCCCGCCTTAAGTTGCTTCCCCGTCCCGCCGGGCTGAGGACAGCTTGTTCAACCCCACCCCCGGCCCCTTCCAGAAGAGTCGCATAGGAGAGTTTGGGAGCTTTCTCCCGACATGTCGACAGAATCCGCGCGTGTTTTGCTTCCCCCTGACCCGTCGGGGGGACCGAGGGGGGTTTAAGCCGGCGCCAACGGTGGCTTGCGCTGCAGAGTCTCGGGCACGAGGAAAGTGAAAATGCTCGCCGCCAGCAATCCCGAACCGGCAATCACCCAGATCGCCGAGCTGAGCAGCAGCACATCGGCCACCACGCCCACCACCAGCGGCGCGCCAGTATGCCCAAGGTCGCCAATCAGCCGCCAGACGCCCAGAAACTCCCCGCGCGAACCCGCCGGCGACAAATCCGAGCCAAGCGTCATCATGCTGCCCGATCCCAAACCATTGCCTATGCCGATCAGCGTAGCCGCAAACAGCAAACCGCCGAAGCTCGCCGCAAAAGGCACCAGCGCCATGCCCAGCGCCTGAATGCCGAAGCAAGGCACGATAGCAAACTTGCGCCCATAGCGATCCATCAGCCAGCCAGCGACCATGAATAAGCTGAAATCCACCGCCACGGATAGGCTGATGATCAAGCCGATCTGGTCGACAGCTAACCCCAGCGCATCGGCAGCGAACAGCGGGATGATGACGGTGCGCCCGGCGCGGATCATCTGCCCAAAGACTTGCGCCGTGCCCGCCGATGCCAATATGCGCTTGTGCTGCTGCAGCACGGCAGCGATATGCAAGCCATGCCCATCGTCCGCGGATTTGTGGCGCGTATTCTTTTTGCCGTGCGTGAAGGCGGCAACCAGCACGAAGCCGATCGCCGTCACCAGCGCGATCGCCAGGAAGGTCGCCCTCATGCCCACCATGCCCGCCAGCAATCCGCCTAGCGCCGGACCAATGAAGCCCCCCAGCCGAAATGTGCCGCCATACATGGATATCGCTTTGCCGCGCTGCCCCAGATCGACATGGTTGGTGATGTAGACATGCGCCGAAACGGTATACATTGAGCGCCCGAAGCCGGTGATCAAACGCAGCAGCAGCACCACCCAAATAGACGATGCGAAGAAGAGCAAGCCAATCGAAACCGCTTTGATCAACATGCCCATCATCATGACTTGCTTGTCGCCAAAGCGCCGCTGGATCATGCCGGTCGGCACATCAGCGATCAATGTGCCGATGCCTTCTCCAGCCAACACCAGGCCAATGAGCAAATAGCTGATTCCAAAATCGGCGACATACAGCGGCAGTATGGGCACGAGCAAGCCTTGACCCAAAGTCACCATCAGCGCCGGCAGATAGAAGGCCAAAATCAGCGCGCGCAAGCCGCTATCCGGTTGTTTGAATCTCGAAAATCTCAGGGAGGCGCTTGGCATTCGGCTAGTCTAGCGACATTCGCCCATTTACGAAACGACTAATCGTGAGAGTTTTCGCGGATGACTTTCCCCAGCGTCGCAATCGCGCCCTCGATTGTGCTTTCATCGGCGCGCGTGAAATTGAGCCGCATGGTAGACAAGCCGTCAGCGGGGTTTATGTAAAAATACTTGCCCGGCACAAAAGCAACCTTCTGCTCGACAGCCCGCCAATAAAGCGACTCGCCATCCACACCGGACGGTCCTTCGATCCAGATGAACATGCCGCCTTCGGGCTTGATCCAGCGATAGCCGGCGGGTATGTGCGCGTCCATCGCATCCAGCATGGCGGCCTGCCGTGGCGCATACAGCGCGATGATCTTGGGGACTTGCCGCGCGATATAGCCGCCGCAAATGTATTCTGCAGCCAGCGCCTGGGCATAGGTGTTGCTGTGCAGGTCAGCGCCTTGTTTTGCTGTATAGAGCCAGTCGCGGATGAGCCCTGGCACCAGGCAGAAGCCCAAACGCAAACCCGGCGCAAAGATCTTCGACAAAGTGCTGACATAGACCGTGTTGTCCGGCGCAAAGGTTTGCAGCGCTGGCACAGCCTCGCCACGATAGCGCAGGTCGCTGTAGGGATCATCTTCAATCACCAGCGCGTTCCTGTCCGTGACGATGCCGGCGATCTGTTGCCGGCGTTCGCGGCTCATCGTGCGCCCGGTGGGATTTTGGAAGGTTGTGACCAGGTAGATGAACTTGATCGCATGTTGCTCCAGCGCAGTTGCCAAGGCTTCGGGCACGATGCCCTCGGCGTCGCTGGCGATGCTGACATAGCTGGGCTCGTATGCTCCAAAAGCCGAAAGCGCGCCCAAATAACTGGGCGATTCCAGCGCTATGCAATCGCCCGGGCTAAGCAGCACCTTGCCCAATGTGTCCAAAACACTTTGCGAGCCATTGAATACCAGCAACTCATCGGCAGCCGCGTCGATGCCTTTGCTCGCCAGATAACCAGCCAGCGCTTCGAGAAAAGGCGCGAAGCCTTCTGTGCGGTCGTATTGCAGCGCCGCCGCGCCATAGCGATCCAGCACCGCTTCGTTGATCTTGTACAGTTCTTCAATAGGGAAGGTTTCTGGCGCTGGGATGCCACCCGCCAGCGATACCATGCCCGGCTGTGATACCACCTTGAGGATTTCACGAATTTGGTTGCGCTGCATAGACTGCGTGCGTTGGCTGAGCAAATGCTGGAAGTCGCCCATCATAATTTTCCTGTTTGAAGTGGTTTGGTGGCACGAAATAGTCAAGCGCAAAATGGCGCAGGGCAATGAAAAAAGCTGAAGCCTGTCAATTACACCAGATAGTCGCGCAGGTTGTGCGCCACTTGCGGATGACGCAGCCGACGCAGCGCTTCTTTCTCCAACTGGCGGATTCGCTCGCGGCTCAAGCCAAATTTGTTGGCGATCTCTTCCAGCGTGTGCGGTTCGCCACCACCCAGGCCAAAACGCATGCGCAAGATGCTGCTTTGGCGCGGGGTCAGCTCTGCCAGGACTTCTTCGATCGCTTCGCCCAGCAAGATCTGGGTTGCCGAGTCGACCGGGCTGACGGATTCCTGGTCTTCGATGAAGTCACCAAATTCGCTGTCACCATCTTCGCCGACCGGGCGTTCCAGCGAGGTGGCGTGCTGGCTGGCATCCATCATGGCGCGGACGGCTTCGGCAGCCACTTTTAGCTCGCCAGCGATCTCTTCTGGCGTTGGGCGGCGTCCCAGGCTCTGCTCCAGGTCTTGCGAGGTGCGATACATCTGGCGGATGCGCTCGGTCATGTGCAGCGGGATGCGGATGGTGCGGGTCTTTTGCGCCAGCGAGCGGGTGATCGCCTGGCGGATCCACCAGGTGGCGTACGTGCTGAAGCGGTTGCCGCGCGAATAGTCGTATTTGTCCACCGCGCGCATCAAACCGACATTGCCTTCCTGGATAAGATCGGGGAAGGGCAGTCCCTGTCCCATGTAGCGCTTGGCAATGCTGACGACCAGCCGCGTATTTGCCCGCCCCAGATGTTCGCGCGCCGCTTGGCCATCGCGCACCATTTGCCGCAGATGCCGCCGCCAGCGCTCGCTTTTCTGCGTCACTTCCGGGCTGTTGAGATGTCGCCTGGCTCGGAAGCCGCGTTCAATGCGCTTTGCCAAATCGACTTCGTCAGCGGCGGTGAGCAGCGGCTCCTGTGCCATCTGCCGAAAGTACAGACCGACCGGATCATCGGACGAAATGTGGCTGATATCGGCGACAGCTTTCTTGGGCACGGCGATGCGCTCCGGTATCTCCGGCTCTGCAAGGTCTGGCGCTTCATTCAGCAAGCCGTCCGCAGTGACAACCGCATTGTCATGGCGCAGCTCAATGCCGCGTTCTTCGATCAATGTGAGCAGCCGACGCAAACCGACTCCATCTTCGCGATGGTCGTCCAGCAACTCTTTCACCTGTTCGAAACTTACAAATCCCCGTTCTTCCGCAAACTCCACCAGCGATTGAATCACGCCCAACCCTTTACTTGTGAGGTGAATAAGGCGAAAACATTATTTTGTACAGCAAATTCGAGCTTTCATCCCACCTTCCATTCTGTGCAAAAATGCCGCTAAATGTCAACCGACAGTTTGTTAAATCTGCTATCAAGATTCTATGAAAACAGGCGCGCCTGTCCAGCCGAAGCTAGCGCCGCACAACCTTGTTCACGATGCCGAACCAAAATGGCGCGCCTTGGGCAGCCGCAACCACCGTCGCCGCGATGCCCAACAGTTTCGTCAGTAGCAAACCTGTCCAGCCATCGGGATTATTCTCGGGCAGATAATTCCACAGATTGCTCGAGTCGCTGCGGCTGTGGTGATCGGCTGGCAGATGGGCGAGGTTCTGCACTTTCCAGCCGATGGGCAGGCTCAGCGCTTCCAGGTCGCCCAACTGATTGACGATGGCGGCACCACTTTCCACGGCGTCTTCCAGCTGGGTATCATCTTCGGCATCGCTGGCTCGGAATTCGTCGTCCGCTTCACCAATCTGCTCGCCCAAAGCGCCGCTTTGCACCGAGTATGTCGCTGCGTCGCTGATTTGCGCTCGTTGAGTCGGGTCTTCCCAAAGCGTCTGCGCGATGTGCAATGTGTCAATGTTGATCAGCAATGCGAAGCACAAAGCCACGATCAGCGAAAGCACTTTCATCTTGGCGGTGTAGGCGGCGCTGGCGCGATTCATGGCGCTGTTGAACCAGCCTTCCAGGTTGCCGCGCGCCTCTTGCATATTCTCTGCGCTCGAAAGCACCGTCGCCAGCACATTGCGCAGTTGGCCGTCTTCGATCTGTCGCACCCCTGCCAGCAGCGCCACATGGTTGGTTTGCCCCGCGCCCAGCTGGCTGATTTCTTCGTCAAGCTGGCTGACGATATCGGCCAATGCCGTCCGATAACGCCGATCTTGCACATAGCGCAGTGAATTGCGCAGCTCAGTTGTGTCCTGACCGCCTCTGACCACCCGCTGAACCATCACTCGCAAGCCGCGCCGTTCTGGCCCGGGCGGCATGCCATTCACCACATTGATCAGCGCGCCAAATAACCGCTGGTCAGATTCGGCTTTGACTGTCGTCAGCATCACATCGACAAAAGTCGCCGGCTCAATAAAGTCGACAGAGGCGATCGGTCTGCGGGCGATCTTTTCGGCTTCGGCGCGGGTGATGCGCTGGCTGGGCGCGACCGCATCGGCTTTGACCAACTGAATCAACGGATGCGTGTATACCTTGGCGCGGATGACAGGGTCGGCAATCAGGCTGTTGATGGTGCCGCGCAGGTTCCTGGCGCGCAACTTGGTGGCGCGGGCAAAGAGCGTGTTGACCTCGGTGACCACGATGCTGAGCAGGATGATGACGAAAACAACGCCAACGACAACTTCTATGATCGCAGTCAAGCCCAGCCCTTTCCACTGCTGCTGCCAGCGGCGCAGCCCCATTTTTCAGTATAGTGGAGTCCACCATTCCCGCAAGTTTAGAGGCTGACGCTGGCGGGCACAGGCGTCGGCGTGGCGCTGGGCGGCGACGGGGAGGGCTGCGTGCGCGTGACCGGCGGCAAAGTCTTGACAGGCGCAGGCGTGCGTGTTTGCGTGGGGGTGCTGGTCGGCGCGGGCGTATTGGTGCGCGTGGGGGTGTTGGTCGGATAAAGCGCGCTGATGATGTCCTGGTGCATATACACTTTCTCCAGGCGTCTCGTCAACGGATTGTCGTCGATGAGATACCAATCAGCGTCGGGGACAGCGGCGATGACGCAAACGATCGTGCCCAGTGGCAGCGCGGCTTCAATGCGGCTGGAGGTATCGGGCTGGGCGCGCACGATGGCTTCGCGCACGCTGACTTCAAAATCCTGGCAAGGCGGCACCGGCGTGAAGCTGGGCAGGAGAGTCGGCGCGTTGAATTCAAGCTCGCGGATGCGCAGGGCGGTGGATGTGCTGCCCACGACGGCTTGCTGTGTAGATTCAACGACCGTGACGCCTGTAGCCATGAAGTTTTGGATGCCCAGCCACAGATAATAAATGCCAAACACGATCGCGATGCCTAGCAGTATGATAAACCAGGAGGGCGGTCCGCTGCGCCGCATAGCCAAGTTTTCCTCGCTTGCCGCTGCCTCTACAGTAGCCGATTCTCACAGGCTTGCAATATGGGCGGCATGGCATATCATGCTGCTTCAACGGATTGACAGACTTGCGCCCAAATCAACCAGAAACGAGATCCCGCTTGTGTGCCTCCTGCGTCCCCTGCTGCTAATCCTGTCGCTGGCTGTCATGCCTCTCGCCAGCGCCCAGGCCAGCCTGGTCATCTACGCAGCGACATCCCTGACTGACGCTTTTGAATCTGTGGCGTCGGCATTCGCAGTGGAGCAGCCAGGCGTCTCGCTGCACCTCAACTTTTCCAGCTCGTCCAGCCTGGCCGCGCAGATCATCGCCGGCGCTCCAGCGGACATTTTCGCCAGCGCCAATGAGAAGCAGATGCAACTCGTGGTGGCAGATGGGCGCATCGACGGCGTGGCCACGCGCATCTTCGCGCACAATCAGCTGGTCTTGGCATTGCCGGCCGACAATCCAGCCGGCATCCAATCCGTGCGTGACCTGGCTGATGAGGGCTATTTGCTGGTGCTGGCGGCGACTGGCACGCCCATCCGCGCGTATACGGAAGCCATGTTGCAATCATACGCTAACGCTTTTGGCGCAGATTTCAGCAGGCGTGTCCGGAGCAACCTGGCTTCCGAAGAGAGCAATGTGCGTCAGGTGGTGACGCGTCTGGCTCTGGGCGAGGCGGATGCCGGCATTGTTTATCAGACTGATGTGCTTGGCGATGTCGCCGACCAACTGCTGGTCATCGAAATCGATGCGGCGCACAATCGATTGGCCGCCTATCCCATCGCGCCCTTGTCGGACACGGCAAATCCCGACGTGACGGCGCAGTTTATCGACTTCGTTCTGGGCGATGTGGGCAGAGCGATTCTAACGGAACACGGCTTTTGCCCGCCTGTTATACTGGATGCTGATCTGCCCAGGGACGCAAGCCCAGCGCCGACTAGCCAAGCCGCCGACGATGAAGATGCCGAAGCGGAAGCCAACCGCTGCCCCACGACTCCAATTGAAAACCGATAGGCTGCTGCTATACGCCATCAGCGCATTGGCATTCTTGCTGCTGACGACGCCGGTTTTTGTGCTGCTGCTGCATGGACTGGCATCACAAGCCTGGAGCGATCTTCCCGATTCGGCTGCAATCGGGTCGGCGGTGCTGCTGAGTTTCGCTTCGACCGCTGTCGTCGTCTGTTTGGCTGCGTTGCTGGGCACGCCGCTCGCATTTGTGCTTTCGCGTTATGCCTTCCGTGGCAAACGATTCGTCAGCCTGTTTATTGAGTTGCCCATCGTGATGCCGCCAGCTGTGGCGGGCTTGGCGCTGCTGTTGACCTTTGGCAGGCGCGGCGCGGTTGGGTCGCTGCTGGCAGAAGCTGGCATCCTCATTCCTTTCAGCATCGCCGCCGTCATACTGGCGCAATTCTTCATCTCTGCGCCTTTTTATATCCGCTCGGCACAGGTCGGATTCGCCAGCATCGCCCCGGAGATTGAAGACGCGGCGCGCGTCGATGGCGCACATGGCTGGCTGATGTTCTGGTATATCACACTGCCGATCGCCTGGCGGGCGCTGGCTTCGGGCATGATCCTGAGCTGGGCGCGCGCGCTGGGAGAGTTTGGCGCGACTATCCTCTTTGCCGGCAACTTGCAGGGCAAAACGCAGACCATGCCACTGCTGGTCTACAGCGTCTTTGAACGCGACATCAATGCTGCCATCTGGACAGGGCTGATCTTGATTGGGCTCGCATTGGCGGCGCTATTCTTGTCACAGCGATTCGCCAGCGCTCAAGATCGATTGACGCGCTGACATGAATAGACCATGAGGGATCATTTTCGAAAGGAATGCCATGAGCGAGAAATTACGCGTGTTGATCTTGTGCACAGCCAATTCAGCGCGGTCGCAAATGGGCGAAGGCTTGCTGCGGCAGCTGGCGGATGGACGCGTCGAGGTCTTCAGCGCTGGCGCAAAGCCTTCCTCTGTCAATCCCTATGCCATCCGCGCCATGGACGCGCGAGGCATCGACATCAGCGGCCAACATTCCGACCACATTGACCAATACCTCGCGCAGTCCTTTGATTATGTCATCACCGTCTGTGACAACGCGGCCGAAAGCTGCCCGCTATTTCCCGGACCTGCCCGGCGCATCCATTGGAGCTTCCCCGATCCCGCCGCGGTCGCTGGCGATGACGAGGCTGTGCTGGCGTCCTTCATCAGCGTGCGCGACGGTCTGGAAGCGAAGTTGCGACAGTGGCTGGACAGCCTCGAATAGGCGCTAGACCGCATCCATATTCTCGATGATGCGCGTGGCGAATTCGCTGGTTGACACCTTGGTGGCATTTTCCATCTGCCGCGCAAAGTCGTAGGTCACATAGCGCTGGTCGATCGTCTTTTCATAGGCGCGGGTGATCAGCTCAGCCGCCTCGAACCAGTCCAGGTGCTCCAGCATCATGACGCCGCTGAAGAGCAGTGAGCCGGGATTCACCATGTCCAGGTTGGTGTATTTGGGCGCAGTGCCGTGTGTGGCTTCGAAGAGCGCGATCTCATCGCCGATGTTGGCGCCAGGCGCGATGCCAACGCCGCCCACTTCCGCCGCCAGCGCATCGCTCAGGTAATCGCCATTCAGGTTGGTGGTGGCGATCACATCGTGCTCGCGCGGACGCAGCAACATCTTCTGGAACATGATGTCGGCGATGGTATCTTGCACCAGGATTTTGTCTTCGGGCACTTCGCCGCCGTGCTTGGCTGCCACCGCGTCCCAGGAGATCGTCTGTTCGGGGAATTCTTCGGCTGCCAGTTCATAACCCCACTTTTGAAATGCGCCTTCGGTGAACTTCTGGATATTGCCTTTGTGCACCAGGGTTACGCTGCTGCGCTTGCGGTCAACGGCGTACTGGATAGCGGCGCGGATGAGCCGTTTGCTGCCGAAGGGGCTGATGGGCTTGATGCCCAGCCCAGCATCTTCAAAGAAATTGGTCGCGTCCATCTCTTCGCGCAGAAACTTGGCCAGCTTGGCATTTTCTGGCGTGCCCGACTCGAACTCGATACCGGCGTAAGTGTCTTCCGTATTCTCGCGGAAGATGACGACATCGATATCTTGCGGCTGCTTGAGCGGGCTGGGCACACCATCGTACCAGCGCACCGGACGCACGCAGCTGTACAGATCGAGCACCTGGCGCAAGGTCACATTCAGGCTGCGGAATCCACCGCCGACTGGTGTGGTCAATGGACCTTTGATGCCGACCTTGTATTCACGGAATGCCTCAAAGGTTTCTTCGGGCATATAGTCGCCCGCGTAGACGCCCGCCGCTTTTTCGCCCGCATAGACTTCCATCCAGCTGATCTTGCGCCTGCCGCCATAAGACTTTTCCACAGCCGCATCCCAAATGCGTTTGCTGGCAGTCATGATGTCATAGCCAATGCCATCGCCCTCGATGAAGAGCAGGATAGGATTGTCCGGCACCTGCATCGCCCCATTGGCGAAGCTGATTTTCTCCCCGCTGCCGGGCAATGTGATCTTGTCGTAAGCCATTGCGCGCGCGCCTCCTTGTTGTCGGCTGTGAAAGACAATGCGCGGCATTATAGCATAAGTGCCGCTGCGTAAAACAGGCATATTCGGACGCCCGGCAGCCGAGCACCTGACGACACAAAACAAAGCTGCCGACATGTTCAAGAAACTGCTTCTATGCCGGGTCGCCAGCTTGTGCTAGACTGGCATCGCTTGCCACAGACCATGACATGCCAGGCCACGGCATGATTAGCAGCGCATTGCATCGGCATAACAAGGGAGTATTCATCCACCATCTGTACAGCAGCACCATAGACCTCACACAAGCCCGCAGCATCGCTTGACGGGCAATTTGCATTTGGAGCAAAACAATCATGGCACGAAAACAGAAATTCAAAATCACGCCGATCGGCGGCTTGGGCGAAATTGGCAAGAACATGACGCTATTTGAATATGGCGGCGATGGCTTCCTCATCGACTGCGGCATCATGTTCCCCGCCAACGACATGCACGGAGTTGATTACATCATCCCCGATTTTCGCTGGCTGCAAGAGCGCGACGACATTCGCCTGCATGGCGTGTGCTTCACTCATGGGCACGAAGACCACATCGGCGCGACCCCCCACCTGATAAAAGCCTTCCCAGATCTGCCGCTATTTGCCACGCCGCTGACAGCCGGCTTGCTGCAAGTCAAGCTCAAGAGCGCGCGCTTGCTGAAAACGACCACGCTCAACACCTTCACAGCGGGCGACAAAATCCAGGTCGGCCCCTTCAAGCTGGAAAGCTTCCATGTCTGCCACAGCATCCCCGATTGCGTCGGCTATGGCATCAACACCCCCTTTGGCATGGTCGTGCATACGGGCGATTACAAGTTCGACAACACGCCGGTGCACGGGCGGAAAACCGACTATGCGCGGCTGGCCGGCTTTGCCCAGCGGGGGGTGGCTCTGCTGCTGGCAGACAGCACCAACAGCGACAAGGCGGGCTGGACAAAGTCGGAAGCGGTGATCGCGCCGGCTTTGGACCGCGTTTTTCGCCAGGCAAAGGGGCGCATCATGGTCGCCACATTTGCCTCGCTGATGTCGCGCGTGCAACAGGTGGTCAATGCGGCGCGCGCGCACAAACGCAAAGTCTGCATCACTGGCTACACGATGTCTGAATACGCCAAGATCGCGCGCAAGCTCGGCTATCTGGATGTTGGCGACGGCACACTGGTCACAGTTGCTCAGGCGCAGCAACTGCCACCGCACAAGATCGTATTTATGGTGACTGGGTCGCAGGGAGAGCCATCCGCTGTGTTGGGCAAGCTGGCGGCCGGCCGTCATCGTCAGCTGGATGTGCGCAAAAACGATACCATCATTTTCTCGTCGCACCCCATCCCCGGCAACGAAGAAATGGTCTATCGCACCATCAACCGCCTCATCGAACGCGGCGCCGATGTCATCTATGACGCCATCGAATCCGTGCATGTTTCCGGGCATGCCTGCCAGGAAGAAATGCGCCTGATGCTCAACCTGACGCAGCCCAAGCACCTCATCCCGGTACATGGCGAAGTCCGCCACCTGCATCTGCATGCCAAGCTGGCAGTCGATAACGGCATGCCGCACGACCAGGTCACCATCATCGAAAATGGAACGACCGTCGAGCTGGACGGGCGCGGCATTAAAGTCGGCGAGCGGCAGCCCGGTGGCTATGTCTTCGTCGATGGCAGCAGCGTTGGCGATATCGGGCGAGCTGTCATCCGCGATCGTGAGATTCTGGCGCAAGACGGCTTCGTGCTGGTCAGCGTGAATGTCGACCGGCACAGCGGCAAATTGCTGGAGCAGCCGCGCATCGTCTCGCGCGGGTTCGTATACTTGAAAGATGCCGAAGACTTTCTCGACAACATCCGCAACAAAGTAACGCGCGTTGTCAACAGCAACCAGCAAATGAATGGCAACCGCCAAAACCTGGTCGAAGAGAGCCTCAGCAAATTGATCTACAGCGAAACCAAACGCCGCCCCATGATCTTCAGCATCGTCAACGAAGTCTAGCTGGCAGCGCATAGTAGGGATTGCATCAATGCAGCGGCAGCCTGTCATCCTCGCCCGCGAAGTGACGCGCCAGTTGAAGCTGGGGGCGCATATTGTGCATGCCCTGCGCGGCGTAAATCTGGAGATTCATCGCAATGAAATGATCGGCATCATCGGGCCGTCGGGCAGTGGCAAGAGCACATTGCTGGGCATCATCGGCGGCCTGGACAGCCCCAGCACGGGCCGCGTGGAAATTGATGGCATCGACATCTCGCGCATGAATGAAAACCAGCTCACGGATATCCGCAACCAGAAGATCGGCTTTGTCTTCCAGTTCTTCAACCTCATCCCCACTTTGACCGCGGTCGAAAATGTTGCGCTGCCGATTGAATTTGCCCAGATGCGCCGTCATCAGCCTTTCAGTCGCGCCAGAGAATTGCTGGACATGCTGGGTTTGGGCGACCGATTTAATCACAAGCCCAACGAGCTAAGCGGCGGGCAGCAGCAACGTGTGGCGATCGCCCGCGCCTTGGCGAACGATCCGCCCATTCTGCTGGCGGACGAACCGACTGGCAATCTCGACTCGCATTCGGGCGAAACAGTCATGGCCGCGCTCAATACCATCCGCGATGAAAACGGCACCACCGTCGTGCTGGTCACCCATGACCGGTCGCTGGCAAGCCAAATGGACCGTGTGCTGCTGCTGGAAGATGGCAAGATCACCACAGAGGACCAGGCAATCGACTAGATTCGACGGAAGTGTTGCCTTTGCCAGCGCAGGCGGTATACTGCGCATCCGCATTCGCAGCGAGGGAGTCATAATTGCCCATGTTGGACGAGTATTATACTGTCGAAGTAGCCGGCATTCGGCGCGATCTGCCGCTGATGGCTATCAAGCCGGGTGTCAGGATCGCCATTCTCAACATCCTGGGCGATGCTGAATTTGTCAATGCCGCTTGCACGCAATTGGCAGGAAAGCTGCGCGACCGCGATATTGATGTCCTGGTAACAGCCGAGGCGAAGTCGATACCGCTGGCGCACATGCTCAGCACCGAGCTGGGCTTGCCCTATATCGTCCTGCGCAAAACCTATAAACCCTATATGGGCGATGCCTTGCAAAGCGAGACCTTGAGCATCACCACGGGCAAACCGCAAACGCTCTTCCTGGATGAAAAAGACCGCCAGCAGGTCGCGGGAAAAAGGGTCGCTATCATCGACGATGTCATCTCCACCGGCAGCACCCTGCAAGGCATGCGACTGATCATGCGCAAAGCACAGGCGACCGTCGTTGCGGAAGCCGCCATCTTTACGGAAGGCGACCGCGCGCAGTGGCACGACATCGTTTCGCTGGGACACCTGCCCGTCTGGGTTGACGGCTAAGCAACGAGACACCTGCCGCACAAACTGAAGAAAAGATGACGCAAACGCCTTGAAATGAGTGACTCGGTCTCGTCACAGCTTTCCACCACAGCGACCATCTTGCTGTTTTTCGCTTTGCTCTCGTTGATCGTGGTCGCAGGCGCGCTCTTGTGGGTTTCGCGCCCAGAGCCAGTTGCTATCACCATCCATCCGCCGCCGCCCACCGACACGCCCATGCCTACAGCCACGTTCGAGCCTACCGCTACGCCCGGTCCCTTGCAGGTGTATGTCACGGGCGCGGTCAAAAAGCCACAGCAAACCTATATCTTGCCGGCTGGCAGTCGCGTCGCCGATGCGGTCGAGGTGGCTGGTGGCCCCACAGACGATGCCGACCTAACCCACATCAACCTGGCGGGATTCCTGCGCGATGGTGCCCAGATTCATTTGCCGGCGCTTGCAGAAGACGACATTGTCCTGGCGACCCCGATTGATAGCGACTCGGCTGAGCCCATTGCTGGCGAGAAAGTGCGCATCAACAGCGCAACGCAATCCGAGCTTGAAGCGCTGCCTGGCATTGGTCCCGTGACCGCCACACGCATCATCAATTACCGTGAACAGGCAGGCGACTTTGGGGGCTTGGACGATCTGGACGAAGTTTCGGGCATCGGACCCGCCACGCTCGAGAACTTGCGAGACCTTGTCGTCTTTGACTAACGGATGCGCGCGCCTGTCTTGGCATCAAAGAATTGTGCTTTGTCACAGTCGAGCCGGCAGTGTATGGTGTCGCCGGGCACATGCCTGTCTTCCAGCCCGACCCTGATGCGCCAGCGCCGCTTGCGCAGCCACACCTCCAGCAGCCGATATTTCTCCGCATAAAAAGGGATGGAGCGCTCGACTGTGGCCGGGATGCCTTCGCCAGCCGCGGTTAGGTGAACGAACCTGGGGCGGATGCCCAGGATAACTTCGCTGCCATCGGGATGCGGGCAGGGCAGGCGCGCTTTGCCCATATAGCTGCCGTCCCAAAAACCCTGGCTGACGCGCCCCCAAAAGCTGTTGATGGTCGGCGTGCCCAGAAACTCGGCGACGAAGAGGCTGTTGGGGTCGTCATGCAGCGCCTGATAAGTGCCGCTCTGAACGATGCGCCCGGCGTTGAGGATGACGATGCGGTCGGCCACGCTCATGGCTTCGACCTGGTCGTGCGTAACATACACCAGCGTGACATTGAATTCTTGAATCAACCTCTTCAGCTCGACGCGCGCTTGGCCTCGAAACTTGGCATCCAGGTTGGCGAAAGGCTCATCAAATAGCAGCAGCTCCAGGTCGCGGGCAAAGGCGCGAGCGATCGAAACGCGCTGTTTTTCTCCGCCAGAAAGATGACGCGGAAACCGGCCCATCAAGCTCTCGATTTCGACACCGGTGATCTTGGCGACTGTCTCGACATGCGCGGGCACTTCATCTTCTCGGTCGCGCAACCGCAAGAAAAAGCCGACCGTTCGCCGACTCTCCCAGTGCGGGATCAGCACATAATTCTGGAAGACCATGCCGATGCCGCGCTCTTCAACTGGTATGGCATCGAGGGGCACCTGGTTGTAGAGCACGCGCCCACTATCGGGTTGCTCCAGGCCGGCGATCAAGCGCAGCAGGGTTGTCTTGCCACAGCCCGAGGGACCCAGCAGGACGACTGCCTCGCCATCGTCGATATGCATGTCGAAATCTTTAATAGCCAGGACTGGGGTCAGCCGGCGGCTTTTGTCATAATAGGTTTTTGATATGTTTTCCAGCGTGATGGCGCGCATCGTTTTTCGGCAATCTGCGTATGAACAAGAGCATAGCACAAGCTGCGCTGCTCGCGGGGAATGACCAACTTGCTGGATATGTTCACCCCCCCTCGGTCCCCCCGACAGGTCAGGGGGAGGCAACTTACGCGCGGATTCTGTGGTCTTGTCGTGAGACAGCTCCCGGAACTCCCCTCTCCGACTCGTCGGGGAGGGGCTGGGGGTGGGGTTTGATAAGAGGACCATCCACCGATTTAGACGCGCCTGCTCGCGTCTGCACTGGCAGATTCAAACAGCGCTGCTACAATTGGCTTGTATCGAGCGATTGCAGAGGCCACATTTTGCAGCCGACCATCCAGCCCGAAACGATCCCCATAACCAGCGCGACAGACTGGCAGCCCGATCCCAAATCGCCGCGCCGGCGTCCGCCATGGATTCGTGTTCGCGCGCCCAGTGGCGAAAATTACGAACGCGTGCGCGACCTCATGCGCAGCAAGACCCTGCACACCGTCTGCGAAGAAGCGCAATGCCCCAACCTGGGCGAATGCTGGGGCAAAGGCACCGCCACTTTCCTGATGATGGGCGATACTTGCACGCGCAGCTGTGGATTTTGCGATATCAAAACTGGGCGTCCCAGCCCGCTCGACTGGGGTGAGCCTAACCGCATCGCCGAAAGCGTCCGCGCCATGGGCTTGCAGCATGTCGTTATCACCAGCGTCAATCGCGATGAACGAGCCGATGGCGGCGCGCCCATCTTTGCCATGGTCATCCGCCGCATCCGCCAGGTGCAGCCAGGTTGCTCCATCGAAGTGCTCATCCCCGATTTCAAAGGCGATGAGGTTGCGCTGAAGCTGGTAATGGACGCCCAGCCAGAAATCCTCAATCACAATGTGGAAACGGTGCCGCGGCTTTTCAAGCGCGTCCAGCCGCAAGACCGCTACGAATGGGCGCTTTCGACCTTGCAAAATGCCAAGCGCATGGACGCCCTGGTGCTGACCAAGAGCGGCATCATGCTGGGATTGGGCGAAACGCCCGATGAAGTGCGCGAAACCATGCGCGACCTGGCGTCGGTCGGCGTTGACATCTTGACATTGGGACAATACTTGCAGCCCAGCAAACGGCACTTGCCCATCGAGCGCTATTACACGCCCCAGGAATTTGACGACCTGCGCGAAGCTGGCTTGGAAATGGGATTCAAATGGGTGGAGAGCGGTCCGCTGGTGCGCAGCAGTTACCGCGCTGCCGAACAAGTCCGCGAGCTATCGCGACTGGAGCATTTTCGTCTGCATGAAGCGCGCCAACAATCACCCCCCTCGGTCCCCCCGACAGGTCAGGGGGAGGCTGAACCTGAGACTCCCCTTTCCGATCCGTCGGGGAGGGACCGGGGCTGGGGTTGAAAGACCTGTCTTTAGAGCCAACCAAGGGAGAGCATCATGAGCGCCTTTTTTGCCAATCGCCGCGGACAAGCCGAAGCCGACGCGCCAGAACCGGCCGCACTCGTGCCAGCCGGCCGGCTTATCGGCTTTGACACCGTTATCGGCGCGAATACCCATATTGAAGGCGTCTTCACCAGCAGCGGCAATGTGCGCATGGATGGACAATTCAGCGGCGCGCTGGAGATCAGCGGCAATATCCTGGTGGGAGAATCAGCCGATATCCGCGCCGACATCAATGCCCGCAACATCTCTATCGCCGGCAGCGTGCGCGGGAATGTCTGCGGCAACAAAGTGCAACTGCTGCGCACCGGGCGCATCTGGGGCGATATCACCGCATCGGCGCTGACCACCGAAGAAGGCGCATTCATCGATGGCAAGATCAACATGAGCGGACACGAGGCGCTTCGAGCAGAAGACGAAGACGCGCAAACCGATGTGGATTGGCAGGATCCGCAGGCAGAATCTGCCGATCATGCACAAGAAAAAGATGCCGATGCGGGCGAACCTGATGATTGATGCCCGCTTGTTTCTGGGCGAAGGGTGGTTTTCCGGGCGACGCGTGGTTCGCCCCCTTACAACGATTTTGCTGTGAGACCTCCGTCCACGACGAAGACTGCGCCGGTTGTGAAATCGGCTGCGGAAGAAGCCAGCAGCAAAGCGAGGCCAGCAATATCTTGAGGCTGGCCAATCCGTCCCACAGGCGTCTGCGCAAGTACCTGCCCCAAGAGATCTGGATTTCCCCATAGCGCCTGCGCAAATTTCGTCTGTATCAGCCCGGGCGCGATCGCGTTGACCTGGATATTGTCTGCGCCGAGCTCCTGCGCCAAGGTCTGCGTGAGGCTGATGATCGCCGCCTTGCTGATGCTGTAGATGCCTTGATAGCGACCTGGCTTCAGCCCAACGATAGAAGCTACATTGATGATCTTGCCGCCGCCGTTTTTTCGCATGGCGCGCACGGCCGCTTGTGTCAACCAGACATTGCCCAGCAAATTGACATCCAGTGTCTTGCGCCAATAGCTGTCATCCGCCTCGAGGATAGAGCCGAAGTGCGGGTTGGTCGCCGCGTTATTGACGAGAATATCCAACCGCCTGAATTGCGCGGTCGTCCGCTCTACCAGCCGGCGCAGGGCAGCCTTGTCGCCATTGTGAGCGGCGATTCCCAGCGCTCGCCCGCCCGTTGCCTTGATTTCTGCCGCGACCTCGTCCAGCGCTGCCTGTTGCCGGCTCGCCACGACCACCGCGCAGCCAGCCCGCGCCAATTGCCCAGCTATGGCTTTGCCGATGCCCCGCGATGCGCCAGTGACGATAGCGACCTTGCCAGTCAGATTGAATGGGTCGCTCATACCGCTGCCTCGCGATGCTAGCTTGCGCGTTCGGGCGGGATGCTGCCCAGCAAGTTCATGCCCATGCGGCGCAAGTCGTCTTGATGGTGCACGCGCTGATCGAGGTGTTCAGCCAGCAGCGCCAATGCCAGCCCCAGCAGCAGCGCAATGCCCATCTGCAGTAGCGGACGCAGCCGCTCGGACATGGATGGCGAAACCGCGCCGATCCAGGGCACATCCAGGATAGAAATATGCGCCGCTTCGCCACGCAGTTGAGGAAAGTAATCGGCATTCCGCTGCGCCAGCACAACCTGCACCGCATCGGCTATCGTGGCCAGCGCCTCGTGGTCAGGATGGCTCAAGTAGATCACGCCAACCGAACGCGAATTGTCCGCGGCGATACCCAGCCCGCCCAGCGAATCGACTGCTTCGTCCAGCTGAGCCGCCAGCTCATCACGAAATCGCGAACTGCGCGCCCAGTCGGTGAAAGCGTTTACCACCAACTCCGATGCCAGCCAGGTGTCCATGAAGCTATCTTCGATAGAAAGCAGGTCGGGCGGCTGCGCGGCGCTGTAACGGATCTGCAATGTGTATCCGCGCGGGGCATCGTCCAGCAGAGCCGGCATCGAAAAAGCAACGCCAGCGGCGAAAGGCAGCAATATCAGCCACCAGCGGCGTGCGAGCAGACGAAGTGCGCTGGCATAGTCCATTGCTTCTACCTCTTTGCTTTTGCCACCGGATCGTCGTAATGATAGTCGCGATTTTCCCGTTGCGCCGCCCGGGCACCGTCTATGAACGCGCTGATTCGCCTGCAAAAAGCGCTGGTATCGAATTGCCGAGCATGGCTGCGAATCTGTTGGGGATTGTAAGCGAAGGCATCGAAATTTCGCCAGACCGCCTTCAGGCTGTGGGCAGTTAGCTGGTCGAAGAATGCGCCTGTCACGCCTTCAGTGACTGTATCCAGCGCGCCGCCACCTCGGTAGGCGATGACGGGTCTGCCAGCGGCCTGCGCTTGCACTGGCGTTATGCCGAAGTCTTCCAGGCCCGGGAAGAGCAGCGCGCGACACTGCGCCATCAGCGGCGGCAAATCGGCATCCGGGACATAGCCCAGAAATTCGACCGTTTCGCCTGCCAGCGATTTCAGGCGCGCCAAATCACGCCCCGATCCGGCAATTTTGAGCGGCAGCCCCAGCTCGGACGCCGCCCGCACAGCCAGGTCAATGCGCTTATATGGCACAAGGCGCGATACGATCAGGTAATACTCCTGGACATCTCCTGTGGAGCAAGGCTGAAATCGCGAAGTATCTACAGGCGGGTGAATGATGGACGATTCGCGTTGATAGAATCTGCGAATGCGCGCTTGCACCGCGCTGCTGATGGCGATGAAATGCGAGACACGCTGGGCAGCGGCATAATCCCAGCGGCGCAGCCAAACCATCAGCGGACGCAGCAAATGTTCTGTCAGCTTGCCGAGCCCTTCGCCAGCCAGATATTCGTCCAACTGCCAGACATAACGCGTCGGCGTCAGACAATAACAGATATGCAGCGCTTGAGGATTGCAGCGAAGCCCATGGCAGAAGCCGCTCTTGTTGCTCAATATCACATCATAGTACCGCAACCGCAAGTCGCCCCAAGCCAGCGGATACAGCGGCAGATACATCTGATGACGGCGGTGAATCGCTGGCAGCTTGTCCAGCCAAAGCGTGCGAATATCCCAATTCCCATAATGCGGCGGCATGACAGTCGGCGCATACATGCTTGTGAAGATCGGGCTGGCTGGATATTGGCGCGCGAGGACTTCCAGCACATCTTCTGCGCCACCCATTTGGTTCAGCCAGTCATGCGCCAGCGCGAGCTTCAAGCTGCAGCCCTCCTTGTCGCAGCGCGGCGCGGACCGGCGCAAAACTCGCCCGATGCGCTGGGCAGGGACCATGTTTTCGCAAGGCGAATAGGTGCGCGCTTGTACCATAGCCTTTGTGCCGGGCGAAACCGTATTGCGGGTACCTTGCGCCCAGTTGGCGCATTTTTTCATCGCGCCAGACTTTCGCCAAAATGCTGGCGCAGGCGATGCTCAACGAACGCTGGTCGCCTTCGACAAGGCTGACTTGCGGCAGCTCGCTGCATTCGGGCAGCAGCATATAATCCAGAAACAGGCAGTCTGCTTTGATGCCGCTGTCGTTCAACGCGGCGAGAGCCCTGTGCATGGCCAACTGAGTCGCCGCGACGATTCCGCAGCCATCGATTTCCTGCGCGCTGGCTCGTCCGATCGCCCAGGCCAGCGCGATTTGCTTGATTATCGCGCTCAGCGATTCGCGTTGAGCGGGCGTCATCTTCTTGCTGTCGCGGGCGCCACGCAGCAGCCGGCTCAGATCGCGCCGCTGCAAGGGCAGGGCAACCGCAGCCGCAGCCACTGGCCCAGCCAAGGGACCACGACCTGCTTCGTCAATGCCAACGATGATGTGATAACCGGCGCGCTGATAATGCCGCTCGTGCTGCAGACTGGCTGTCCCGGCGCGCTTAGTCGGCTCGCGCATAATAGCCTTGTTGCCAGTTACGCCGTATCTGCAAGATCTCGCGCAGCATATTGAGCGAATCGTCCCACAGCCGCATGGTCGAATAGGGATCATAATACCAGGTGATGGGCACTTCCTTGACTGTATAGCCGCGCCGCTGGGCGATAAACAGCAGCTCGACATCAAAGCCGATGCCATTCATGCGCTGGACGCCGAAGAGATCTTCAGCGACAGAAGCGCGGAACAATTTGAAGCCGCATTGTGTATCTTCAAAGCTGCGCAAAGCCGCCAGTTTGATGATCCAGTTGTTGATCCTGCCCATCAAATGACGATAGGTGGGCTCGCCGACTCGGTTGGCACCCGGCGCTTCTCGGCTGGCGATGATGATGTCGCAGCCAGTCGTTTGCGGCGGCAAAAAGCGCGCCAGATCGTCTATGCGCATGGACAGATCGGCATCACAGATGAAGCGCCATTCGCCCTGCGCCGCCAGCATGCCCTGTTTGACCGCCAAGCCCTTGCCGCGTTGCCCGGCTGGCGACTGCAAGGCGCGCACATACGAGAGCGAATCGGCGTGCGCCTGCGCTACTTCAAAGGTTCGGTCGTGGCTGCCGTTCTCGACAATGACAACTTCAGCATCGTAAGGCTGCCGCTGCAAGAATGCGTCAATCTGCGCCAGGCTGGGTGGCAGGCGCGCTTCTTCATTGTGCGCTGGGATGACGATGCTGAGGAAAGGTCGGCTCAAGAAACCTTCTCCGCCGCGTTACAAGGCGATTGTCGCTGGAACTGCCTTGTCGATGATACGCCAAAAGCCGGCTTTTTTGCAGGCTCTTGGTTGGCAACATGGTTAATCACGGAGATTGCGCCAGCGCCCCGGCTCATTTTCGCGTGAGCAAGCTGTCAATATGTGCATCGCTGACGCGCCGCGTTGACTGGATTTCACGCCGCTTCGCCAAGGTGCCGCGAAGGCTCAGGAGACCTGCCGCCATGCCACGCAGCCTGGCCCGCGCCGCCTCTCCACGCCAGGCAATCAGCGCATCGAAAAACAGCCTGGCCTGCCGCGCCACGATGCGCCGCCAATACTTCCGCAGCAGGGCAGACGGCATATTCTTGGCGATCAGCCAGATGCCGTTGCGTCCAGCGTAATAGCTGGCGGTCTTGCCACCTCCAGTTGCCGATAAATGATGATAGACGACTGCGCCGGGCGCAAACCACACCGAATAACCAGCCAGCTGCGCGCGCCAGGCGATATCGACATCTTCCAGCAAGAAGAAGAAGTCGTCATCCAAATAGCCGATCTCTTCCAGCAGGCAGCGCCGATAAACAGCCGCGCCGCCACAAGCCGAAAAGACATAATCGCCACCATCATATTGCCCATGGTCGATCTCACCAAAACCGCGATTGCCTGCGCTGCCGTCAATGGCGAAAAAATCGCCGGCGGTATGAAATCGCTCGCACTGGTCGTGCAGCAGCATCTTGCATGCGATTATGCCGGCTGCCGGCTTCTCATCCAGCGCCTTGATAACTTGCGCAGCCCAGTCGCTTGCTACCTCTGTATCGTTGTTCAGCAGCGCGACAAATTCACCTGCCGCCTCGCGCATTCCTCGATTGCATGCGCCCGTGAAGCCCTGATTCTGCGGCAACTCGATCAACCGCATTTCCGAGAAGCCTTCCCTCACCAATTGTTGCGACCCATCGGCGGAGGCGTTGTCGACGATGATGATTTCGATGGCAGGCTGGGTCTGCGCGCGCAGGGAATCGAGGCAGGGGACCAAGTAACGTTTGCCGTTCCAATTGGGGATGACCACCGACAGGCGCGGCGCAGTCATCCAGGCGCCTCGGCTGCGACAAACTCGCGCACCGCCTCTTGCCAGGGCCGCAGGCGAATCCCCAGGCTGGCGGCGGCGATATTCGCCAGTGGCGTGTGTTCAGGCGGACGGGAAGGGCGCTGCCATTGATGGCTGCTGATGCGCGTGATCGCCGTGTCGGCAAGGCCGGCCTCATCCAGGGCGAACCTCGCCAGCCCCCAGCGGCTGACAGCGCCTTCGTTGACCAGATGATATGTTCCGTACCGATCGCTTTCAATCAATGTGCCGATGGCTGCCGCGAGATCATTGGTGGAAGTCGGATTGCTGATTTCGTTCGTGACGACTCGCAATGTGCTGCCACGCCGCGCTGCATGGAGGATGGCATGGATGAAATTGTGGCCGCCCGGCGCGAATAGCCAGGCTGTGCGCACAATATAATGTCGCGGATTGACTTGCCCCAGCGCGCGTTCGCCGTACCACTTGCCCCAGCCATAAGCGTTAATTGGCTTGGCGGCATCATATTCGTGATACGCGCGCCCTAGCTTGCCATCAAAGACTTCGTTGCTGCTGACATAGAGCATGGCAATGCCGAGTTGCGCGGTGACGGCGGCGAGGTTTTGCGTACCTACGCCGTTGATTCGCAGCGCCTTTTGTGGATTCAACGCGCAGCCATTCACATCGGTATAGGCGGCGGCATGCAGCAACATATCCGGGCGCGCCTCGGCGATCAGCTGTCCGCAAGCCGCGTAATCGGTGATGTCCAATGTGGATCTATCTGTGCCGATGACATCGTGCCCGGGGCGCAACACTGTTTGCAGCGCGCTACCCAGCTTGCCGCTCGCGCCGGTGATCAGGATTTTCATGGTGCCGCGGTCGCCGCTGCCAGCCGGTCGCTATATTGACTTTGATAATAGGCCAGGTATTCGCCCGTTTTGATCTTGCGCCACCACCATTCATTCTCCACATACCAACGCACGGTCTCCGCCAAGCCTCGCTCAAAGTTGTATTCTCGCTGCCAGCCCAGCGCGCGCGCTTTGGCGGCTGTCATGGCATAGCGCCGGTCGTGGCCCTCGCGGTCTGGCACATGGCGGATCAACGTTGGCGGCTTGCCCAGCTGCTCGAGTATCTGCCGCGTAACTTCGATATTGTGACGTTGATTTTCGCCAGCCAGGTTGTAGGCTTCGCCAGTTTTGCCACGGTGCAATATGCAATCGATGCCGCGAGCGTGGTCATCGACATAGAGCCAGTCGCGGATTTGCAAGCCATCGCCATACAAGGGCAGTGGTCGGTCATCCAGCGCTTCGGTCGTGAAAAAGGGAATCAGCTTTTCCGGGTATTGATAGGGTCCATAGGTGTTGCTGCCGCGCGTTATGACTGTGTCCATGCCATAAGTAACCTGATAGGCGCGCAGCATCAACTCGCCACCGGCTTTGCTGGCTGCATATGGACTGTTGGGCAGAAAGCGGTCGTCTTCGACAGACAGCCCCTCGTCAATATCGCCGTAGACCTCGTCAGTAGAGACCTGGCAGAAGCGACCAATGCCGTGCTTTCGCCCTTCGTCCAGCAAGATGTAGGCGCCGACGACATCGGTGTGGATAAAGGCGTCGGGAGACAGGATGCTGCGGTCTACATGGCTTTCGGCGGCGAAGTTGACGATCGTGTCAATGTTGTGGCGTTGCAGCGCCTTGTGGACTGCGGCTCGGTCGGCGATATCGCCGCGTTCGAATCGGTAAGTTGGCTCGTCGCTGACGGGCAGCAGGTTGTCGATATTGCCCGCGTAGGTCAGCTTGTCATAGCAGATGATATTGTAGTCGGGATAAGTCGCGACCATGTGTCGGATGAAGGCGCTGCCGATGAAGCCGGCGCCGCCCGTAACCAGAATGTTTTTCATCGCGCCTCCGCCCCGGCTCAGACCCAAATGCTGCTGTGGTCGCCCAGATTCATCTTCGTGCCAGTCGGCTTGCCGGCGCTGCGATTGATAGCCGCATTGCGACCGATCAGGCTGTCGCGCAGGGTGGCATCGATGTCGCAGACGCGGCTATTTTCCAAGATGATGCTACGCTCGATCTCGCAATTGCTGATCTGGCAGCCGTGATAAATGCTCGTGAAAGGACCGATATAACTATTCTCGACGACGCTGTCTTTGCCAATGATGGTTGGTCCGCGCAAGACGCTGTTGATGATGCGCGCACCAGCCTGCAATGTCACCCGCGCATCGACCAACGAACTATCATCAATCTCGGCGCAATCGGCGATGGACGGCTCGATCTCTTCCAACACATAGCTGTTGGCATCCAGCATGTCGGTGGGTTTGCCCGTGTCGATCCACCAGCCGCGATGCACATGCGGGAAAACGCGGCGGCCGTGGTCGACCAGCCACTGGATGGCATCGGTAATCTCATATTCGCCGCGCGCCGAAGGGTCGATGTTCTCCACCGCTTCAAAAATATGTCGGTCGAACATATAGATGCCCACCAGCGCCAGGTTGCTGGGCGGGTCGGCTGGCTTTTCAATCAACTGTTCAATGCTGCCATCCGCCCGCAGCTTCGCCACGCCATAAGCAGATGGGTTATCTACCTCCTTCAACACGATCTGGCTATTCCAGTCGCTGCTTGCGAAGTCGCGGATAAGCTGGCTGATGCCGCCCTGGATGACATTGTCGCCCAGAAACATCACAAAGGGATCATCGCGCAAGAATTCTCGCGAGATTTTGACCGCGTGCGCCAAGCCGTCTGGGCTGTCTTGTTGAATGTAGGTGAGCGACACATCCCATTGCGCGCCGTCTCCCAGCGCGGAGCGGATTTCCGGCGCGGTATGCCCGACCACGATACCGATTTCGCGCACGCCTGCTTCGCGAATGGCTTCGATGACGCGCACCAGCACCGGCTTGTTGGCGACCGGGATAAGCTGCTTGGCGCGGGTATAAGTCAGCGGATAGAGCCGTGTGCCCTTGCCGCCACTCAGGATGAGGCCCTTCATAGGCGCGCTCAATAGGTCTCTTGGTTTTCGCGCGGGGCATTCGTCAGCACAGCGCCAACGATGCGCACATGCACGCGTTCCAGCGCTTGACGGGCTTGGGCGGTATGGTCGCGGCGCGTATCGCCAGCGCGCACAGCCAGCAGCGCCGCATCGAGCTTGATGCCCAACAGCGCCGCGTCGGTGGCTGCCAGCACAGGCGGGCTGTCAAAGAGCACATAATCCGCTCGCTGTTTGAGCGCGGCGATGATGTCGCCCATGCGTGCTCCGCCGAGCAGGTCGGCCGGGTTGGGTGGCAGCTCGCCCGTGCAAAGCACTTGCAAGTTGTCAACGGGGCTGTCGTGCAGAGGCGGGTCTTTCAGGGCTGCATCATCGACCATCATTTGGCTGAGGCCGCGCGGATTGTCCAAGTCCCAGATCTTGTGCTGCTGTGGCTGGCGCAGATCGGCATCGACCAGGATGGTTCGGTTGCCCCCTTGCGCGAATGTCACTGCCAGGTTGGCCAGTGTTGCGCTCTTTTGGTCTTCGCGCGCCGCCGAGGTGACCAGCAGGGTGTGGATGGGCTTCTCGACGCTGCTGAACATGAGGTTGGTGCGCAGACTGCGGTAGGCTTCCGCCGCTGCCGAGCGAGGTTGACTGAGTGTGATAAGCCCGGGCATTGCCATGGTTTGTCCTGTATTCTGCGCGGTGCGCCACTTTCGTCCGCGACATTTTAACGCAGCTGTCAAGTGGGCGGCAGGGTGCAATCGGTTGCCACTGGCAGATACATTTCTCAAGCGCGAAAGTCTGAGTCGAGCTCCGCATCAAGATCAATATCCAGTTTCTGCAGGCCGCTTGCGTCCAGCCGATCGGCGATCTTGCGCAGGGTTTCGCCCGTATGCGGATGCGCATAATCCGGCGCAAGGTCAGCCAGGGGCACAGCCACATGCGCATAACGGCTGATCTCGGTATCGGGGATGCGCCAGCGCTTGCTGCCGTATTCGAGCATTTCGTCATTCCAAAGCGCGATGTCCAGATCGATGGTCCGCGGCGCGTTGACATTAGTTGGGTCGCGCTGACGTTGCAACTTCCTTTCAATGCGGTCGATGACGCGGCGCTTGAAATCGAGCGGAGAGCGCAGAGTGTGCGCCTTGACCGCCATATTCAGGAAAGCCGGCTGCTGTGTATCGCCTTGGGGCGGCGTGCGATAAACGGGCGAGGTTGCCAACACGGTCGTCCAGCTTCGCAGCAGCGCAAGGGCTTCGCGCAGGTTGCGCTCTGGCGCGATATTCGAACCCAGCGAGATATAGGCGATGTTGCGCGCATAATCGGCGGGCTGCCGCACGATGCGAATGCCGACAGAATCGGAATGCCGCAGGGCGCCCGGTTTCTGTACGCTGACTTCCACATAGGGCGCGCC
This sequence comes from Anaerolineae bacterium, assembly GCA_022823945.1. Classification (GTDB taxonomy): domain Bacteria; phylum Chloroflexota; class Anaerolineae; order Aggregatilineales; family Phototrophicaceae; genus UBA6055. The sequence continues at coordinate 161,783 of JAJEBK010000030.1, forward strand.
AAAAGCAAAAATTGCCAGACAGGCAATCTGCTCAGCCAGTTTCTCGACCAGGGCAAAGCGACGGCTTCTGATGAGATGGATGACAGCTTTGCTGATCGGCTTGTAATTCAGCGCGTCGGCTGGGTCATCGCTTTCGCCCGCCAGCCGCATCGCGCTGCCCAAGCGCATATTGATGACCACATCCTGCCAACCCTCGAGCTCGTGCGGGCTGAACCCTATGCGCGCTTGCAAACGCAGATTCTGTAATTCAATGATGTCCATCGCTGCGCAGTCTGTTCCTCTTGGTCGAATGCTTTGGAAGCCTGCCCCCATCCCCCAGCCCCTTGCCCCCAAAATGAGGGAAGGGGAGCGCTACTGCGTTTTGAAGTCCCTGCCTCTTTATGGGCGAGGGATTTAGGGTGGGGGCAAATGGTGGCATATCCACGAGTCTAACCAATCCTACCATTACCAACCCCCTAGCATTTTTCCGAAATTGTTGGCATAGTATACACAGACAGGCGGACGAGCCATTAGTTTGAGGAGTTCGTTTCACAATCTGAGGACAATTCAATGAAACACCGTGGAAACAGATTGGCTGAGGCAGTTCTTGGCCATGAAACGCAGGTGGCAAAAGCAAAAAACAATGGCATTCAGGAGTTGCTGGAGTCGCCAGATCTGCGCAAACGTTATGGATTATCTGGCCAGTCGGTTGACGAAACGGCGGCGAAGCGCGCAGTTTCCGACCTGCTTCATGCGCTTGGCGAGCAGCCAAGCCGCGAGGGTTTGCTGGATACGCCAAAGCGCGTCGCCAAAGCCTATAGCGAACTGGTCAGCGGCTATACGACCGACCCGGTTCAATTGATTAATGATGCCGTCTTCCGAGTCGGATATGCCGATATGATCGTCGTCAACGATATCGAATATTACAGCTTGTGCGAGCATCATCTGCTGCCATTTCTTGGCCGCGCCTATGTCGCCTACATCCCGGATGGCAAGATCATCGGGCTTAGCAAGATCCCCCGCATCGTCGATATGTTTGCGCGCCGGCTGCAAGTGCAGGAACGGCTGACCCAGCAAGTCGCCGAGTTCCTCAATGAAGTGCTGGCACCGCGTGGCGTGGCGGTGGCGATGACAGCCCAGCACTTGTGCTCGATGATTCGCGGCGTCAAGAAGCATCACCCCAGCATGACCACCCGCGCCATGCTGGGCGAATTTGCCTGCAACCCCGACCTGCGTCGCGAATTCATGTCGCAAATCCAGCGCAAACCCATATTATAACAGTTGTCTGCGCTGGCGCTTTGCGCGAATTCCAGGCTGTGCTATACTATACTTGTCGCGCCACTATGGATTGCGGCACTCATCAAGAGCGAGTGAGAGAACCGGCTCTTTGAACTCGCGGCAACCCCCGAAGCGCTCGGGACGGTGCTACATCCGGCAGGGTCGATACTCTGGCAGATGAGCGTATTCCAATGATGGACTTCTGCGCCCGCTGCCCCGCAAGGCGTTTTTTGTTGCCGCAGAAAGGTCTGACATGCCAACCACTTTCATGACTTCGCCCAAGTACTATTTCACTTCGGAGTCCGTCTCCGAAGGGCACCCCGACAAAATTTGCGACCAGATCAGCGATGCGGTGCTGGATGCGATCCTGGTGAACGACCCGATGGCGCGCGTGGCTTGCGAAGCCGCTACGACCACCGGGCTGATCATCGTCATCGGCGAGATCACCACCAGCGCCTATGTCGATATCGAGTCTATCGTCCGCCAGACACTCACCGATATCGGTTATACATCCGCCGACTATGGATTTGACGCGCAGACTTGCGGCGTGCTGATCTCGGTGCACGAGCAGTCGCCCGACATCAAAGCTGGCGTCGATACCGCGCTGGAAGCACGCGGAGATACGCAGCGCGAGGACGAGCTGGAAAGCACCGGCGCAGGCGACCAGGGCATGATGATCGGCTTCGCCTGCGATGAAACCGCCGAGCTGATGCCACTGACAGCGTCGCTTTCCCATGGCGTAATGCGGCGGCTGGCGGCGGCGCGCAAGGGCGGCGAGATGCCTTGGCTGCGACCAGATGCCAAGTGCCAGATCACGGTCGAATACGCGTATGGCAAGCCCATCCGTGTGGATACCATCGTCGTTTCGACACAGCACGCGCCAGAAATCTCCCAAGCCGAGATCCGCCGGCAGATTGTCGATTTCATCCAGCGCGATGCAGCCTGCGCCCACTGGGTCGATGCCGATACGATTTATCACATCAATCCCACGGGCAGGTTTGTAACCGGCGGTCCCAAGGGCGATGCCGGTTTGACCGGGCGCAAAATCGTTGTCGATACCTACGGTGGCGTGGCGAGGCATGGCGGCGGCGCATTCTCTGGCAAGGACGCCACCAAAGTCGACCGCAGCGCGGCGTATATGGCGCGTTATGTCGCCAAGAATGTCGTTGCGGCCGGGCTGGCGCGGCGCTTTGAATTGCAATTGTCTTATGCCATTGGCAAAGCCGAGCCGACCTCGCTGGCAGTCGAAACCTTTGGCACCGGCGCGGTGAGCGACAGCGTGATCGAGGCCTTGATCCGCCAGCATTTTGATATGCGTCCCGAAGCTATCATCCGCCATCTGGGATTGCGCCAGCCCATCTTCAAGCAAGTCGCCGCCTATGGGCATTTTGGCCGCGAGGATGTGCAAGTGCCTTGGGAGCGCACCGACAAAGCCGAATTGCTGTGCGCAAAGGCGAAACTGGACTGACCGCGCATGAGCCGGCGACCGCGCATCTGCGATTATGGTGATTCGACCTATCGCACCGACTTTTGGGAAGGCAGAGGGCGCGATTATGAAGATGCCGTGGAGCGGCTGGCGCTGCGGCGGCTGCTGAAAAAGCCTGGCAAACGTTTGCTGGAAATCGGCGCGGGCTTCGGCAGGCTGACCAGCGAATACAGCATGTACGGGCAAGTCGTGCTGCTGGATTATTCGCTGGAACAACTGCAATTCGCTCGCGAGCGATACGGCGATGACGGCTATATCTATGTCGCGGCAGATGCCTACCAGATGCCTTTCTGTTTGGGCGCGTTTGACGGCGCGACCATGATCCGCGTCATCCACCATTTTGTCGATGTGCCGACGGTCTTGGCGCAGGTCAATCGCGTCATGGTTGGCGGCGGACAATTCATCCTGGAATTCGCCAACAAGCGCAATCTCAAGGCGATGCTGCGGCACGCGCTGGGTCGCAACGGCTGGAATCCCTATGCTCCTGAGGCGGTGGAATTTGTCGAACTGAACTTCAACTTTCATCCAGCCAGCATGCGTCAACAAACAGCAGAGGCCGGCTTCACACTGCGCGGGCATATTCCCGTATCGTGGCTGCGGCTGGGCGCGCTAAAACATTATCTGCCCACCCGGCTGCTGGTTTCACTGGACACAATTTTTCAGCACAGCGCATTGGCCTATTCTCCCAGCATCTTCCTTGACTTGTGGCGAGGGGGCAGCAGGACTTTGGCAGCGGCTGATGCAGACAACCCGGAGGCTTTTTTGCGTTGCCCGCGCACTGGCTCAACCATGCAGCGCCAGGGTGACAGCCTGGTCAGCCCGAATGGGTTGCGCTGGGGCATCAGGGCGGGGATTTATGACTTTCGTCAGCCGCTGTAACCAGCCAGCCAGTCTGTGATGGCAGCTGCGGTGGCCGAAGGCGCTTCCAGGTGCGCCATGTGGCTGCCGCCGGCCAGCATGACCAGCTTTGCATTTGCCAGCTTCGCGACCAATTCTTCGCTCAAGGTATGCGGTGTCATTTTGTCCGATTCGCCGACTATGACAAGCGTTGGCGCATGAATGTCGCCCAGGCGCGCGCGAATATCAAACCGGGCGCATGCCAGGAAATCCTTCTGGATGACAGATGGCCTGGTTGCCTGCAAGATTGCGGCTGACGCTGCGACCAGCTCCGTTGGCGCGTCGGGCGACCACATCCAGCGCAGCAGCCGCTTTGTGGTTTCGGCTGGTTGAGCGGCTATCGCGTCTATCAGCGCGGTATTTACGGGCAGTCGCGCGCCCGTGCAGATCAGCGCCAGCCCTTGTATTCTGTTGCCGTGCTCCAGCGCCAGCCACTGCGCGATCGCCGCGCCCATGCTGTGTCCAGTCAGCAGCGCGCATTCAATCTCCAGCGCATCCATCAGCGCCAGCATGTCCAGCGCGTAGTCGGCGATTTGCGCCCGCCCGGCCCCGGCGCTTTTGCCATGCCCGGGCAGGTCGGGCACGATCGCATTCCATGCAGCATGCCGGCGCAGTTCGTCAGGGAAGCTCAAATGCGAGCCACCAGCGCCGTGAATGAGCAGCGCAGCCGGCGCAGCCCGCCCCGACCGGTGGTCTGCGAACCAGATTTCGCCGCGCGCCGTCTTGACTTTTGGCATGCCCTTCGTCTCGTCTTTGTCTTACTGCGTTGGCATTCTACCTATCTGCGCTATTGACCGCCACCAGCGCATCGGGCAAACTAGCGCGCCAATGCCTATGCAGGCCAGGAGCAAATCATGAAATCGACCGAGACCGACCTTTCCCAGCCCAGGACTTTTTCCCAATACCTGCGCTTGTTTCTGACCGGCTTTGCCATGGGCGCGGCGGATATTGTGCCCGGTGTCAGTGGCGGCACGATGGCATTTATCCTGGGTGTGTATCAAACGTTGATTGACGCCATCAAGTCATTTAATGTGCGGGCGTTGCGATTGGCGCTCAGCCTGAAGTTCTCGCAGCTTTTTGCGCATATTTCGCTGCGCTTTTTGCTGGCGCTGGGGCTGGGTCTGGTGACGGCTGTACTGCTGCTTTCCAGCTTTTTGAGCGCAACCCTGGACGACGAAAGTGGACGCGTGCTGCTGTTTGCTTTTTTCTTTGGCCTGGTGCTGGCATCTATCCTGTCCATCGGCGCGAAAGTAAGCTGGAAACCTGCGTCCGCGCTGAGCCTCGCGCTTGGTGCCGCAGTGGCTTTCGTCATTGTGAATATCGTGCCGGCCCAAGCCGATCATTCGCCGGCGATGCTCTTTATCAGCGGCATGATCGCCATCACAGCCATGATCTTGCCGGGCATCTCTGGGTCCTTCATGTTGTTGATCCTCGGGCAATACGATTATGTGCTGACGGCTCTCAGCGAGCGCGACTTGCCGCCTATCATCATCGTCAATTTGGGCGCGGCCGTTGGCATCATCGCTTTCTCGCGCATATTGAGCTACCTGTTGGCGCATTATTACAACTTGACGGTGGCGCTGCTGGTCGGCTTTATGGCTGGTTCGCTATGGAAGATATACCCGTGGAAGGATTGCCTGGAAAGCGACCTCGACCGCCATGGCGACTTTCGCTGTCTGCTGGAGGCAAATGTCGCGCCCAACCCCGGCGATGACACCTTTGCACCGGCTGTGCTGTTGCTGTTGGCTGGCTTTGTGCTGGTGAATGCGCTGGATCATGTGCAGACGCGCGCCAACCCCCTCTTTCGCCTGTTTTCCCGGTGAACATTCAATCCGGCTGAACTACTGCGTGTCTGTATTGTCGCGCCGTTGCTGGGTTCGTTCCAGCGCTTCCAGGATTTCATCCAGTTGCGACCGCGCCAGAACCGCCGTTACATCAACCGCGAAGGGAGCGCTGTCATCGTTATCGTCCGCCCCTTGTTCATCGTCCAGCTGCTGGGCGATCTCGCGGCGTCTGTGCACGGATGCGGCGATAGCGTGTGTGGCGACAGGACTGGTCAACAGCACGAATAGCCCCAGCACCAGCAGCCGCAACGCAGTCGATGGCACTAGCAGAGCCGCGCCAAGCAGCAGCCCAAACAAGCCCAGGATGGCCACCTTGCCTGAGGCATGCAGCCGTGTCAATGTATCGGGCATGCGGATGACTCCCAGCACACCTACCGCGCAGAAAAACACCCCAAAGACCAGAGCCGCTATGCCCAGCATTTCCAACAGCACTTAGAAATACCTGCCTTCGGAGATATATCGCGCGATTGTGATGGTGCCGATGAAGGCGAATGCTGCCAGCGCAATGGCCATATCAACCACCACTGGCGTTTCTTCGATCAGCGCCAGCAGGACGATGATGCCTACCAGCAAGGTGGTGATGAGATCGACCGCGCTCAGCCGGTCGGGCAAAGATGGACCCACGACAACGCGATACGAAGCCGGTATCAGCAAGATGACCAGCGCCAGCAAGATCAGCCTGACAGCGCTTTGGGCAAATTCGCTTTCAATCATATCCCAATATCCCCAAGATTCGTCGCAAACGTGTCTGCTGGTCGGCATCAAGCTGTTGCGCAGACGCCTCGATATTCAGGCTGTGCACAATCATGGTTACACCGTCAGGACCTTCGTCGAAGTCAACAACCAGCTCGCCCGGCGTGATTGTGATGCCATGTGCGCTGGTGGCTGAAATCAATTCGCTTTGTGTGCTGTCCTGTGTATCGACTCGCGACAAGCCCGGCTTAATGGGCAGGCTGGGACTGAGGATGATGCGCGCCACATCAATGCCTGCCATCAGTACTTCGCTTGCCATGTACAATGTATAAATGAGCAGATTGTAGAGTTGCCGAGGCGGATTCTTCAGGCGAAACGAGTCGCCGCGGAAGCCAGTTGCGCCGACCACCATGATGCCAAAGATATAACCCAGCAGCAGATTGCCCGGCGTCGGCTGGGCAGTATAGATGGTCCAGCCCAGCGCCAGTGGCAGCGCCATAACCAGCCGCTTGGCCAGGCTTGTTCGCTTTCTGCCGATTTTCTTTGCTTCAGCCGCCATTGCCCAGTCCTACGCCCGCGATATAGATCTGCGGATTCATCATTTGGCGCACGGTTTCGCTGATTAGCTGCACCAGCGGTTCGGCGAAGATAGTGCCCAGCAGCAGGCAAATCGAGATGAGCAAAAATGGCGCGACCATGCTGTCGCCGACCGGCTTGGTTTCGGTTGTGCTCGGCAGCGGCGCTTGCTGAAAGATCTGTTGCCAGGCGCGGATCATGTACATCAATGTCAAAATGCCCGCCGCCACCACGATGATCAGATTCGCCCAATCGCCATTATCCACGCCACCTTGTATGAGCGCCAGCTTGCTGATGAAGCCGTTCAGCGGTGGCACGCCAGCCAGCGACAATCCGCCCAGCAGCACCAGCCAGCCCAACAAGGGCGGCAGCTTTGTGCCCAGCCCACGCACATGCGCGAAGTCGGCGGTCTTGATCTTGGTATAGCTGGCCACAACGCCCATCAGCATCAGCAGCGCCGACTTGATGAAAGCATGGTTGAAGGCGTAGACGATCGCGCCGACCAATGCCAGCGTATTGCCCCAGCCGATTCCCACCAGGATGAAGCCGATCTGCGCGAATGTCGAATAAGCCAGCATGCGCTTGGCATTGTAGGTGCGCAGCGCGCCCAGGCTGCCGAAGACGATGCCGATGACGCCCAGCACGCCCAACAGCCGCTCCAACAAGAAGGCTTCTTCGATGAACAGCAGGGTAACCAGGCGAAAGATGCCATAAACGCCGACCTTGACCACGATGGATGAGAGCATGGCGCTGATCGGTGTCGGCGCGGTGGTATGAAAATCGGGCTGCCAAAAGTGAAATGGAAAAACGGCGCTCTTCAGCAAGAAGGCGCACAGCAGCATCAGCGCGGCGGCCGGCGCCAAAAACGGCCGCTCGCCTGTCAGCAGGGTCTGCGCGATCTCCGCCATGTTCAATGTGCCAAGTGTCGCATACATCGCCGCGATGCCCAACAGCAGGAATAGCGTGCCCATCGAGCTAATGAGAATGTATTTAAGCGCCGCTTCCAGCCCAAATTGATCGTCGGATATCGCTGTCAACGACACCGAAGCCAGCACCATCAGCTCCATGGAGATGAAGAGCGTGAACAAGTCCCCAGTCAGCATGGCACCGACCAAACCAACCTCCATCAGCAGGAAGAGCGGCACAAAGGCAGGGTAGGTCATGCATTTGTCGTGGCAGTGATAGGTATAAAGCAAGCCAGCAACCATGATAGTCGTAACCATAAAAGCGAACAGCGCGCCCAGGGCGTCCGCCACCAGCACGATTCCATACGGTGGCTGCCACCCGCCCAGCGCATAGGTCTGCACGCCATATTCGTGCACTTGCGCCAGCAGCCCGGCCGCAAACATCCAGGCGATACCACCGGTTGCCACGCCGATGGCTCGCTGAGTTTGGTTGGAACGCGCCGAGAGCAGCGCCAAAATCGCCCCAATCAGCGGCGTCGCCAGTGCGCCCAGCAGCAGCGCGTTGTCTGTCATAAGCTGTCGCCGTCCCGCCTTAAAAACCTAATGCTTCAACTGGGTAACATCGTTGGAATCGACCGTGTCATATCGTTTCGAGATGATATTCACGATGCCGAGCACCAGCGAAAAACTGCCGAAGCTGACCACAATGGCAGTCAGAATCAAGGCTTGCACGAGTGGATCGCTGGTGGGGCGCCCGGCTTGCACATTGCTGAGATAGGGCGGAGACTCGCCTTCAAATGCGCCAGCCGCCACAAAAAACAGGTTGATGGCCGAAAACAAGATGGCAAAGCCGATGGCCGCTTTGATCAAGTCGCGGCGCAGCAATTGAAACACGCCGATTCCAAAAAGAATGCCAATTGCCAGGGCAAACATAAACTCAATCATGCCAGGTCACCTTTCACAATTTAGATGTTCACAGCAGACAAACCTTCGTCAGCTGCCGCGCGACTCTGCGGATAGGCAATCGCTTCAATGATGATGCCCAAGCCACCCATCACCGTGATGGCAATGGCGATTTCAAAAAACAGGGACGAGGTGATGTGCAAACCAAAGGAACCGACCAGGTCATATATCCCCAGCGCTTTGTCAAATTGCACATGACCCATAAAGCCCTTCCCCAGCAATAGCGGCAAGAGCGCGTTGACGATGCCGATGACCAAGCCCAGCCGCACAAACTGCTCCGGACGAAACCAGGGCAGCTGCCGCCGCGCTTCGTCATAACCCAGCACCACATACCACAGCGAAACCGCCAAGCCGATTGTTACGCCAGCTGTGAAGCCATCGCCAGGTCCACTGCCGCCGTACAAGATCTGGGCGATACCAATCAATATGGCAACTGGCAGCACGAAATGCGTGACCAGCCGCGTGAAGGGCGTCGACAAGCTGGTGGCATCCTGGATCGCTTCGACTGCCTCAGCATCAAATTCGGGGGTCGATTCGACAGGCGCTTTGCTGGGCGCCGGCCGGCCGCCACCGCCAACCCGCCCACGCGCAAGCAAGGTCAGCACGCCCAGCGCCGCTGTTGTGAAAACGGCGATCTCCAGCAAGGTATCTGTGCCGCGGAAATCTGCCACGATCGCGCCGACCGCGTCTTCGCTGTTGACCAAGACAGTATTTTCCAGATGCCACTTGGCGATGCTGTGGCGATCGGGGCGATTTTGCAGCGCAATCAGCGAGAATACAAAAACCGCCAAGCCAATCACGATAGATATGCCCAAATCGCGCAGAAAGCCGAAATTGTAATCGTGACGACCAGACCACAAGCTGTCTATTACTTTTAGTCGGGCGCCGGGACGGATCTGCCCCAGCATGATGATGATGAGCACAGTCGCCATCGTCTCGACCAGCATCTGCACCAGGGCGACATCGGGCGCGTGGTTGATCAAGAAGATGACGCCGATGGCATAACCAATAACTCCATACGCGATGGCCGCCTTGACATGCTCGCGCAGCACGACTGTCAGCGCAGCAGCTACGATAGTCAGCAGCAGCATGAAAATCTTCGCCAGGTCGGTGGCGGTCATCGACAGATCCTGCGGCAAAAGTGTCTGCCCGGCTGTCACAGTCGACAAGGTGCCAGAGGCGACCAGCATCAACGACACAGAACCAAGAATCCAGACCAGGTAATAGCGCACATAGCCGGACTGAAAATGCAGCAAAGCGTTGCCCGCCCAATCAATGTAATTGATGATCTCGCGGTAAACGGCATCGCCAGACAAGGGAAAGGTGATGCGCGCGGTGAGTGGCTTGCGGACGAGGTAGAGCAGTGCGCCAGCCACCAATACACCCGCGCTCATCCAAAAGACTTCGTTGAAGCCGGCGAAGAGCGGCAGCGAAAAAGACTTTGTCACAGCCAGCCGCAGCAGTGGAATGATCAGCGGATCCAGCAAGAAGCCCATGACCAGCGAGCAAAATGCCAGCAGAGCCGGACCATAATAGATCGGCGTTGGCGGCTTGTGGATGCGCAGCCCGCGCGGGCGCTGCCCCAAGAAGACCTCCCCGATCAGCATATACGCGGCCAGCGCAGTGAGCGCGGCGCTGACGAGAGCGACCAGCATGACCAGCGCCGTCCAGGGCGCGGAGTAGTGCAGCAGCGCGTCCAGCAAGGTTTCTTTCGCCACGAATCCCATCAGGAATGGCAGACCAGCCATGGACAGCGCCGATATCACAGTGACCCAGAACAAGCCGGGCAGCTCTTTCCGCAAGCCGCCCAGCCGACCGATGTGGCGTGTATGCGCGGCGTGGTCGATTGTGCCGGCGACCATGAATAGCGCCGATTTGTAAAGCGCATGGGCGATTATGCCGACCAGCGCAGCTTTCAGCCCAGCCTGCCCCGGCAAGCCCAGCAGCGCCATGATCGCGCCCAGTTTGCTCACCGTCGCATACGCCAGCAGCCCTTTGAGATCGGATTGTTTGATGGCGAAAATCGCGCCGACCAACATGGTCAGCAAGCCTACGCCCAGCAAGCCGTTCGCCCAAAGCTCATGTTGCGTCATCACTGGCGAAAGCCGCGCCACCAGGTAGATGCCCGCTTTGACCATGGTGGCGCTGTGCAGATAAGCGCTGGCTGGCGTTGGCGCGCTCATCGCTCCGGGCAGCCAGAAGTGGAATGGAAACTGCGCGCTTTTTGTGAAGCAGCCCAGCAAGATCAATGTTGCAAACAGCGGAAACCAGGCATGCTCGTGCAGGTTGTCCAGCTTCAAGATGACATCCAGCTCGGCGACAAACCCGCTGTTGGCTTCGGGAGTGATGACCTGTCCAGCGGCCGCGCCCAGCATCACCAGCCCGATAATCAGCGCCAGCGCCCCGCCACTGGTCACAAATAGCGCCTTGAAAGCCCCCTCGCGCGCTGCTTCTTGCTTTTTGCCTTGAAAGCCAATCAACAAAAACGATGTCACGCTGGTCAGCTCCCAGGCGATGAAGAGCATCAGCAGATTGCCCGAAAGCACCAGCGCCAGCATCGCGCCGGCGAAGCCAGCCAGCCAAACCATAAAGCGATTGTATTCCGCGGCATCATCAAAATAAAAGCCAGCAAAGAAGAAGATCAGCGCGCCGATGCCCGTGATGATCAGCCCGAATAGCAGCGACACGCCGTCCAGATAAAATGACAAACTGATGCCCAGAGCCGGCATCCACTCCAGGCGCTGGACGATCACCTGCTCGGCTTGTAGCAGCGGGAATGCACCGACCAGCCAGGCGAATAGCGCCGCCATCAGCGCAGTGCTCAGCAGGGTCTGCGTGGTTTTGCCGAGATGCGAGCGGGTCTGGGGCAATGCCAGCAGCAAAGCCAGGCAAAAAGGCGCTGCGGTGACGAGGGCTAGGTGCATGGCAGACGGTGTCGGTGTATGCATGTGCCGCGCCAGGTTGCGCGCGCGCAGCTTCTGAGGCGGTTATTCCCACAGGCTAGTTGGGCGATGCGCTTTTCTATATGGCGAAATGCGCCAAGTCGGGCGCTGGCGTTTCCGTTAGAACTTGACAATACAGCCAATCGCATCAGCCAAGCCGCCGCCGCAAAGCCGCCGTCAAAGCCGGCACGACTTCGTACAAATCGCCAACAATGCCATAGTGCGCCAGCTTGAAAATGGGCGCTTGCGCATCTTTGTTGATGGCCACGATGACCTTGCTGTTGCGCATGCCCGCCTGATGCTGGATCGCGCCGCTGATTCCGCAGGCGATATACAGATCGGGGTTGACCACCTTGCCCGTCTGCCCGACCTGGTGCTCGTAAGGGATATAACCCGCATCCACCGCCGCGCGACTTGCGCCCAGCGCCGCTCCCAGTACATCCACCAGCGGTGCCAATGTGTTGGCGAAGCCGTCTTTGGCTTTCCAGATAGCCGCCGCCTCGCCAGTGAGTCCATCCGGGGGGTTGCGCGGGTTGTTGGCCATGCCGCGCCCGCCGCTGACGATGATAGCCGCGTCTGTTAGGTTGACCGTGCCGCTTTCTGTCGCGAAGCCCTCGACCAGGCTCGCGATTGAATCGGGCGTTGCGGCCGCCGCTGTCCGCTGAATTGCCGGTGGGTTGCCGGCCACGGCTGCTGCTGGCGAAAAAGCGCGGGCGCGCAAAGTCACAAAAGTGGTTTCTGTGTGCGCTGTCATCTCCATCAGCACCTTGCCGGCATAGGCGGGTCGCGTGCCGATGATTTGCCCGTCAGCCAGCCGCAGCTCGATCACATCCGAGATCATGCCGTTGCCGGTATCAGCGGCGGCGCTGGCCAGCAATTCTCGTCCGCGGTTGCTTGCGACTGCCAGCACGGCTTTGGGCTTGTGCTCTGCTACCAACTGACTCAACAAGGCGGCATAAGTCTCCAGACGATACTCACTCAAGCTCGCGTCGCTACAAACTCTTGCCTGGCGCGCGCCATAGCCGGCTGCTTCCGCGGCGATCTCTTCTGCATTCGCGCCAAGGACGACCGCTGTGACTGCGCAATCCAGGTCGGCCGCGAGCGCACTTGCCGCCCCAAGCGCTTCCCAGCTGCTGGACAGGGCGCGTCCGGCGAAACTTTCGATCCAGACGAAGACGGTCACAATACCTTCTCCTCAAACAAGCGCGCGACCAAAGTTTCGACCTTGTCGCTCACTCCCTCGCCCGCGATGATTTCGGTGCTGACTGCGCGCGGCGGCGGGTTGAAATAGCGCAGGGCAGAAGTCGCCGGTGCCGGCAGCTCGACTCCCAGGTCAGCCGCAGTCCAAACGGGAATCTTGGCTTTGGCGGCTTTGCGGATGCCCAGGAAGTTGGGATAGCGCGGCTCGTTGATGCCTTTCATCACGGAGATGATCGCGGGCAAACGCGCGCTGAGTGTCTGCTTGCCTTGTTCCAGGCTCTTCTCGACCCTGATGGTGCCCGCTGCGGCATCCAGCTCCACGATCGCCGAGACGAAGCTGAGCATCGTCCAGCCCATGCGCCGCGCCAATTGCATGCTGTGCTGGTCGCTGGCGACATCGATGCTTTCTTTGCCAAAGATGACCAAGTCGACATCGCCCAGTTTTTGCAGCGCGCCAGCCGCCAGCCCAGACCAATTCAGACTGTCGTGTATATCCGCGCCGACTTCTTCGACGCGGATGGCGTCTTGAATGCCCATTGCCAGGCTGTGCTTCAAGGCATCATCGTGCAGCGCCGCGCCAATCGCGATGACTGTCGATTTGCCGCCGCTGCTTTTTGTAATGGCGATCGTCTCTTCCAGCGAGTATTCGTCCCAGGGATTGACGACGGTCGCGACATCGCCCCAGCTAACCGCGCCCTCCTCATCTACCCACACCTTGGCGGCTGTATCGGGCGTGCTGCGCGTAAAGGTGACTACATGCACTTGGCTCAGACCTCCTGTTCGCTCATTGCGCTCATTTTACTCGCTGGTTGCGCAAAGGCGCATGCCCATCTGCCGCAGCGTGTCCTGCTGGCATTCGCTGAAGCGCGCCCCGCACAGGTCAACTTCCCACAGATTGATGCCGCGAATATCGGCATCGCGCAGGTCGGCATCGCGCAAATCGGCGCGAGCGAAATTGACATTGCGCAAGTCTGCGCCTGCGAAGTTTGCCCCTTCCAACAGCGCCTCGCGGAAGTGCGCATCTCGCAAGTTTGCCGCGCTGAAATCTGCGCCAGCCAACTGCGAATAGGCGAAGTAGGCGCTCGGCAATTGCGCGCCAGCAAAGCGAGCGTTCTTGAGTTGCCAGGCTGCCATCTGCGCTCGCTGCAGGTTCATGCCCGACCAGTCAACGCCGTTCAGGCTGCCATCTTGATGCGCCAGCCGCTCTTGCAGCGCACTCAACACGGCCTCGGCAGCAGCGCCAGTCAGCAGCGGTAGGCGCGCCACCAGCTTGTCTGTCGGCTGCATCGCGTACCAGCGTTTGCCGAGTCTGCGTCTGACGCCGTGGAGCAGGGGCATCGCCGTATCCGGAAAAGAGCTGCTGCGTCATCATCATAGCTTTGGCGCAAGACAGCGACAAGGCGCGGTTGTCGGGTTCAATAACGGTTTAGCAAGATTGACAAGATACACGCGGTATTTTTTGTGCGTTTGTGCTATGCGGTCGCCGATTGCAACTGAGTAGGCTGGTGCGCAGTCAACAAAGCCAAAAAGTGCCCGCATGGCAGTCGCCACTCGCAGCGCGCCCACGCTGATTACAAAATACCTGGAGATGACCAGCCGCGCCGACTTCGCGCCGGCTTTTGTGCGCGCTCGCGATATCGAAATTGTCCGTATGGAGATGCCCGACCTGGGCTTTTACAAGTTTCTTTATCAGTCTGTCGGCGAAGAATGGGCGTGGCGCGATCGCTTGCAGATGTCCAACGCCGAGCTGCGCCGCATATTGACTTCGCCCAATACCCAGGTGCATATCCTGTATGTCAGCGGCTCGCCGGCTGGTTATGTCGAGCTCTTTCGCCATGCCGACGATTCGGTAGAAATCGCCTATTTTGGATTGCGGCGCGACTATATGGGTCGGGGGCTGGGCAAGCATTTGCTGAGTTATGGCGTCGACCAGGCCTGGCAGATGGGCGCGCAACGCGTCTGGCTGCACACCTGCAACCTGGATGGTCCGCATGCGCTGGTCAATTATCAGAAGCGGGGCTTTCGCATTTACGATGTGGTCGAAGAGCCCATGCCGGCGCTTTATGCCTGATGCAGCCCCTTGGCAACCACCGAGCGTGTTGACCTGTCAAATCCGTTCCATTCCAGGCAAATGCGGTCGGCCAGCCCGGCATAGCGCTGTTTGATCTGCGGCAGCACTTCGTCTGGGGCGGCAACGATGGCGACCTCGCGCAGCAGTTCGTCTGGTATCAACGCCGCCATCGCGTTCCACTGCCCGGCGCGCGCCATAACTGACAGCTCGTCCGCAATCTCGTCCCAGCCATGCAGCGCCATGACGCGCCTGTAACCGGGCGTGCTCGCGTAGAAGGCGATGCGAGAGCGGGTTTCTGCTTCGGCGCGGCGTCGGGCTTCGTCATTTGTGCCACTGACAACGAAGACCGGCACCGTCAGCGCAAATTCGTCTCGCGCCCGGCCAGAGACAGCCAAACCAGCCTCGACAGCCGGCAGGACAGCATCGCGCAAATAAGTCGCGGTATGAAAAACATGCGCGTGCAGCCCTGCGCAGATCTCGCCAGCCAGCCGACACATGCCCGGGTTCACGCCGGCCAAAAAGATCGGGATATCGGGCCTTGCGTTGGGACCAGGATTGAAGAAGGGCGACATCAAGCGAAATTGATAGTGCTTCCCGCGATAGCGCAATCGGGCATCATGCTGGAATGTATCCCAAATTGCGCGCAGACTTTCGATATATTCGCGCATGCGTCCGATTGGGTCCGTCCAGGTTTCGCTGAAGCGGCGTTCAATATGCGCGCGCACCTGCGTGCCCAAGCCTAGCACAAAGCGACCCTGACTCTGCCGAGCCAGATCCCAGGCGATCTGGGCTGTTACCATCGGGCTGCGCGGAAAAGCCACGGCGATCTGTGTGCCCAGCAGGATAGATTCGCTAGCAGATGCGGCGATCGTCAGCGGCAGGAAGGGGTTGCGCGCTGTTTCGGCAGACCAGGCAGCGCAGAAGCCCACTTGTTCGGCGCTGGCGACCAATTTCGCGTCCGCTCGCAGGTCTCCTGATGGGAAGAAAGATACATCAATATGCATGCGCCATTTGCCCTTCGCCACTACACTTCCCCTGTCGATCATTGTCTTCTGTTCTGAACCTGGGTGACACAAGCTTCGCCCCCTGCATCCCGACTTTGCGCGCAAGCCTACAATTTCAACATGCGCCCATTTTCTTTGAGCCAGGCTCGCCAAAGCTGGTAATCGGGGCAGTGCTCCGCCACCAGCCGCCAGAAAGCCGCGCTGTGATTTAGTTCGCGCAAGTGGCATAACTCGTGAAGGATGACATAATCAATGGCCGCATCTGGTGCCATCATCAGCCGCAAATTCAGATTGAGATTGCCCTGCGCCGAGCAGCTTCCCCAGCGCGTCTTTTGATGCTTGATGCGCAACTGTCCAAACTGAAAGCCATGTTCCTCCGCCAGCTGCCGCGTGCGTTGGGGCAGGTAAATCTTAGCTTGTGACCGATACCAGTTCACCACCGCCGCGCGCCGCTCTTGCAGTTGCGCAGACTGCGGACATGCCAGCAGGAGCGTATCGCCGGCGAGTTGGACATGGCTACGAGCGCCATTTGACTGCAATGCCAAATTCAGCTGGCAGGCTTTGCCGCGATAAGGAAAGACTTCGCCACTTTGATAGCATCGCCTGGGCTGGCGGTCAGATTCCTGGGCGAGCCGCGACATCGTGCGCATGACCCAGTCGGCGTTTCCACGCAGCACAGCTTCGGGCGAAGGTTGCCGATGGCGGCTGGGATACACCACCTCCAAGCCTGTGTCTGCCCCAAACTTTACGAGCACTCGTTTGGCGCGTTTGCTGGTGCGCACAGCATAGTCGACTAAGCGCCCCTGCAATTCCAGCTGCGGCATCAGCGCGCCAGGGCTTTCGCTGCGTGCTGCCAAACCAGACGTTTGCTGCTGTCCGAAGTGTCATAGGGAAAATAGAAACCGGCGCGGTCCAGCAGACCGTCATACCGTTCGCGCAGCCTATATGACAATTCATCCGGTGGCGCGATGATGGCGAACTCCGCCAACATGCCATCGCTGATCAGTGTATGCAGTTCATTCCATTTGCCGCGCCGCAGCAGGGCGTTCAATCGCGGCACCAGGTCTGCCCAGCCATGCAATTCCAGCAGCGGACGATAACTGGGTGTGCTGGCATAGAAGGCGATCTGCGACTTGGTCATTCGCTTGCTGTCTTCCACTTGTGTTTGATTTTCGCCGGTTACCACGAATATGGCGCTGGATAATTGCAGGGGTTCCTGTAACTGGCTTTTGGCGCGTCCTTGTTGAAACGCGGGCAACAGCACCTCACGCAGGTAGCGTGGCGTGTGATAAGAATGCACATGAAAACCAGCGCAGATTTCTCCAGCGAGACGAGCCAGCCCCGTGTTGACGCCGGCGATATAGATGGGGATGTCGTGCCAGGGCATGGGCGGCGGCGCGAAAAAAGGCGTCAGCAGCGAAAACCGGTAATATTCGCCTCGATATTGTAGCGGCTCACCAGTTTGGAAGCTGCGCCAAATGGCTCGTAGCGAGTCAATATACTCACGAAGCTGCCGCACCGGCTTGCCCCAGTTGGCGCTGAATCTCTTTTCGATGTGTGGCTTGATCTGGGTGCCCAAGCCCAGCACGAAGCGTCCGCGCGACTGCTCTGCCAGGTCCCAAGCTGTCTGCGCCATCATCATCGGGCTGCGCGAGAAGGCGATAGCGACGGCTGTTCCCAGCGAGATGCGCTCTGTCGCCAGCGCAGCGTGCGCAAGCGGCAAGAAGGGGTTGTTTGCCGTTTCTGCCAGCCACAAGCCATCGAAACCATCAGCCTCGACCATTTGCGCTATTTCGCCAACCGCGTTCAGATCCTCGCTGAGAATGCTGACTTCGAATTTCATGCAGATGCCGCGCCTCGGTATGGGTGTAGGCGGGATTGTAGCCTGCGACCTGAATCTGGGCTAGGGCACAACGGTTTTTGCGGCGCTGTGTTGTACAGGGTACAATCTGCACATGGATCCGTTTAGCTGGCAGCGCCTCAATTCTGGCATCCAGCGGCAAAGAGGTCTCGATGAACGTGCGAAGCGCAAGGTCGGTCAACATTGGACTGCGAAATATCGTGGCCACGATATTCATTGTGCTTGGGCTGGTCTTTGTCTGGGAGATCCGCGGAACGTTGATGCTGACTTTCGCTGCCGTCATACTGGTTGTGCTGTTTACCATGCCGGTGCGGTTGCTCATTCGCCGGTTTCAGATCAATCGACTGGTGGCGATTTTAGTTAGTGTAATCGGCTTTTTCGCGGGGCTGGGTTTGATCGGCATGCCGGTCTTGAGCACCATCCTCAGCCAATTCGATACGCTGGCAACTGAAATCGTGCCGCAAGGTTTGGAAGAGGCACGCGCATCAATCACCCGTCAAGATTTAGTGACTGCCATCCCCTTGCTAGACGGCGTCATCCCCGAAAATGCCACCGACCTCATCAACGATGACTTAATCAATCAATTTATCTCCCAGGTTACCGATGCGGTTGGAAGGCTTGGCGGCACTGTGCTGCCAGTAGTCGGCGGCGTGGCCAACACGATCTTGAGCGCGCTCATCATTTTTTTCCTGAGCATGTATTTGCTTGCCGAGCCAGACTTGTATGTCAATGGCATCATCAAATTGACGCCGATCTGGTATCGCGAGCGCATGCTGGTCGTCCTGCAGCGCGTCGATTCTACACTGCGCGCCTGGCTGACGGTGACCTTTGTTTCGATGGTTGTGGTAGCGATTTTGACAGGCTTGGGCTTGGCGCTGCTGGGCATAAATGAGTGGCTGGCTTTGGGTGTGCTGGCTGGCTTGCTGTCATTCATACCCAACTTTGGACCGTTGGTGGCGCTGGTGCCATCGGTAGCGGTTGCTATCGTGCAGGCTCAGGAGAATGTAATCTGGGTGGCGGTCGTCATTTATGGTGTGTCGTTCTTTCAAAGTCAGGTGGTCAGCCCTGTGCTGGCGAGCGAGCGCATGAACATGCCAGCGATTTTGATCTTGCTGGGGCAGATCATATTCGGCTTCTTTTTTGGTTTTTTGGGCTTGATGCTGGCTGTGCCGTTGAGCGCTTGCTTTGCCGTGTTGATTGATGAGATGTATGTGAAAGATATTTTGGGCGATCATGCGCAAGCCGAGGCGCAGGAGATGATCCCGGGCGAAGCGCTGGCAGAGAATTTGCAGCCAGAGCCTACTTGATGACCGGCGCGGAACGTGGCTCTTTACAAATGGTTATGCGATTCTGATAAATCCCCCCTTGACACATATATTCACCAGTTGTTAATGTATGCGGATACAAGGCGGGAGTGGATTATGAGCCTTGAGTTTGTTATCCCTGCGTGTGCGGGGGAACAAGTGCGGATTAACAGCAGAATAGCAGGTTAAGACAAGAGCGAAATCAAACCCTGTTTGAAGACGGAGAGTTTGATCCTGGCTCAGGATGAACGTTGGCGGCGTGCCTAATACATGCAAGTCGAACGGGATTGCGACCTTCGG
>JAJEBK010000054.1 GCA_022823945.1 Anaerolineae bacterium
CCGAAGGTCGCAATCCCGTTCGACTTGCATGTATTAGGCACGCCGCCAACGTTCATCCTGAGCCAGGATCAAACTCTCCGTCTTCAAACAGGGTTTGATTTCGCTCTTGTCTTAACCTGCTATTCTGCTGTTAATCCGCACCCCACACCCATCAACACAGGCGCAAGAAACAAAGACGATACCCTATCACCGCCCTCTACACTCCACAGACTAACAAGCCAGCATAACAAGTGTCAAGGGGGATTTTTTCCGGATTCGCTGGCTACCAAGAAATCATCAGCCAAGGCGCAGCAGGCATCACCGTGTACGCGCCAGGCGGAATAGCTCCATCTCCATCACCAGTTCGATCGCCAGGCTGTCAGCAGCCATGAGCTCTTGAACGATGCCATCATAATCCGCCGTGTAGAGCAGGTAATTGATGTCATTCTTCTCCAGAATGGCGAGTCGCTCCTGCAGCGGCGCATCGTCTTTCCAAAAACGAAGGTGATCGTAGGAGCGTTGCTGCGCTTCTTGCACAGGCATTTTCGCGTGCATGACCATACTCTGAACATGGTAAGACAAAAGCGGAATCACTTTTGAACTGGAAGAGAGAACCTGGTTGCGCCGGTCTGGGCTGCTGAGGAAACGCACTCGCGCCTCATGTTGCGCATCCAGAAACTCGCCCAGCGCGATCCAGTCTTGCCGGCTTTCGATCACCGCGGCGACATCCAGCGAAAAATCCATACCGCGCAGCACAATGAGAAAGTGCGCCGATGACAGCAGCGTGAGCGCAGCCGTCCCCACCAACGCCGCCTTGCGCAGTTGCTCATGCGGAAAGGGAACACGGGCGCGCAGCCTGCCCCAGAGCGCGACCAGCACGAAGTACAGCATGTATCCATAGGGAAGTATCCACATCACGCGCATCATGTGCGCCACCGAAACCAGCCGGCCATAGAGCCAAGCAGTGAATGGCAGCAAACCTACGCAAGCCGTCATCGCCAAAGCCACCAGCAGCCAACTGCGCTTGTCGCAGCGCCGAAACGCCGCCGACAGCACAACCAATGCCAGCAAGCCATAACTCAGCGTACCAACAGCCGACGGGTTGATGGCATACAGCGTTTCACCCGTGAGTGGATTGCGCCGGTTGATCGTCAGCACATCGCGATTGGTTCGAATGGGTTCAGAGCCAAAGTTCCAGGCGCTAGCTGCGCTGTCTATTTGCAGGCGAAAGACGATGCCAGGCGAAAAAACCAGCAGCGCCATCAGCAGAATCGCCAAGGCGCTGGACCGGCGCTGGGTGCTCGTCGTAAATAGGCGGGGCGCAAAGCCAATCACGATGGCAATCAGCACGAATCCTGCCATCATCACATGCGCAAACAGCAAAGCCAAAAAGCTGAGGAAGAACGCAGCATAGGCTTGGCGAGAAGGCATAACATAAGCGCGGTGAGCTGCAGAGAGCGCCAACGGAGCCACGACAAAGGCGGCCACCAGCTTGTCTTCCAGCACCCGCCAAACAAATTGCGCGCCCGGTTGACGAATGCCGCCCAGCAGTAGAGCATAGCAGCACAAATGCAGAAGCACGATCAGCCAGGCTGTCCGCGGCGACGCGCCCAAATCGCGCGCAAAGGTGTGAACAGCGCAGACGGCGACCAACATCAGCAGGCTGTTGATGATGAAGTCGACGCGCAGTATGTGCTGCCCACTAATCGCCGACACCAGCGCTTTTGCCAGCTCCCAATAAGCCAGGTAGTGGCGACTGGAGATGCGCTCGCCAGAATCATAAAACCATTCCTGCCAGTCGAGAGGCGCGCCATCCTGGAAAGCAAGGGTCAGCGAGTTGAGTATATGCTGATCGTTCCTGAGCGGTTGCAAATGCATGCCGCTGTAGGCGAAGAGCGAAAGCGTAATCAGGATGATCAGGATAAGAAACAACGTCTCCAGCGCAGGTCTGCCGCCGATGATGCGCTGCCGGCGCACCTTGAAAACGAAGACCAGGATTGACGCCGCCGTCAAGCAAAGCCAGAACAGCAATAGGCCATCAAATGTCCAGTGCAGGCTGCGCGCCAGGATGCCGATGAGGCTGATCAGCGCCAGCGATGTCGCGAATCCATAGCTGACGAAGCGCGGCAGGCAGAGGGGCAGCCACCCTTGCGCCGCTGTGATAAGCAAGCCGCCGGGCAGAACAAACAGCGTGAATGCCAACGCGACAGACAACCAAAGCTGCAAATGACTATCAAAGCCCAGCAGGTCCAGACACAGCAGCAGCGCCAGCCCGGCCGCTGGTGACAAGCCATACTTCCACATGGGAGATTTCCCCGGCCGACTCTGCATCTGCGCGTCCAATCCATCTAACCGAGTAGCATCTGCGCCAAAATACGCTAAATGTCCCGCGAGCCCTTGCTCTTGTTCACCGTGTGGGTCGCGTTGTAGGCAAGCGCCTCGCGCAGCAGAGCCTTCAGCGCCGCCACATCAATCTCTTGCCCTTCGAAGAGATCAATCGCGCGCGACTGCTTTGCATTCAAGCTGGCGTTGAACAGGTTCTTCGGGTCAGACAGGTGAGCGCCATGATGCAAAGTGAGCTTCACCTTGGCTTTGAAGATGTTGCCATGACCAAGGATGCCCCCGTGCGACCAGAAAGGCGACCCCATATACTTCCAGTCTTCGACCACTTGCGGGGCGACTTCGTGGATGATCTTGCGGATTTGCGCCATGGTCTCGCCGCGCCAGTCGTCATGCTCGGCGATGAAATTGTCGATGCGCTTGACAGCTTCCTCACGGTCCAGTGGTTTGGATTTGCTCATCGGTCAAGCCGCTCTTTTCTCTCTGCGCCGCTTCTGGTCAAACCATATCGCTGCGCCCTTCCAGCGCGCGCATCAGCGTAACCGAGTCCACATATTCCAGGTCACCGCCGGTGGGCAAGCCACGCGCGAGCCTCGTCACTGTAACATCCGCGTCCGCGAGTTCGCGCTGCAAATACATGGCTGTGGCATCGCCCTCTAGGCCGGGATTGGTGGCGATGATCACTTCGCGCGCGTCAGCCGCTTCCACGCGCAGCAGCAGCTCGCGAATCTTCAAATCATCAGGACCCACGCCATTCACGGGCGAGATCGCGCCATGCAGCACATGATAGTGCCCACGATAGATGCCGGTGCGCTCTATCGCCATGAGATCCAGCGGCTCTTCGACAACGGCAATCATGGTGGCATCGCGCCCGCCAGCGCTGCAAATCGGGCAAGGATCATCCACAGTGATATTGAAGCAGTTGCTGCAAAATCTGGTTTGCGCTTTCAACCCTGCCAGCGCATCTGCCAATCCCAGCGAATAGTCGTCGGGCGCGCGCAGCAAGAAATAGGTCAGCCGCGACGCCGTCTTGGGACCAACGCCGGGCAAACGCGAGAAAGCCTCGACCAAAGCTGTAACCGGCTGGGGAATGGCGCTTTGCATCGGCATGTCAGCCCAGCAAGTCGCCCAGGCCGGGGATATCGCCCAAGCCGCCGGTGATGGCTTCCATGCGCTCGGCGGCCATTGCCTGGCTTTGCTCAATCGCCTGATTGACTGCCGCCACCAGCAGGTCTTGCAAGTCGTTGAGCCATTCTTCGTCGTCCAGGTCGATGACATCGGGATTGATCGCCACCGATTGCACCCGTTGATGCCCGGTGATCACCAGCCGGATCGCACCGCCACCAACCGAAACCTCGGTCGTTTCGCTTTCCAGGCTGCTTTGGGCTTCTGCCATATCCTGCTGCATCTTCTGAAACATGGCCACGGGGTCTGCGCCGCCGGGCAAACCGCCCCTGCCTCGTCTGCTACCGCGTCTTTTGCTCATGTGTCGCCTCTCTGTCTGATCTGTCTGCGCTATCCGTCCAATTTAGTTTATCATGCCGAGATGGACAAGTTTCAACTAGCCCGCCCCCGGATTGAGCAACCAGACATGCGCTTCGTCTGTTGCGCCGGCGAATACAAGCTCTGCGCCGCGCCGCGCCATGACATCCCCGGCGACCTCGCTTTCGTCAACAACAGAGTAAAAAATGCGCCCGGGCAATTGGGCGCGCATTGCATCCAACACATCGTTGTAGAGTTGGTCGCTGGTTTCTTCAGCGAAGAGCTGCCGCACATGTGAGGCGCGGTCGGCATACGCCGGGATATTGTCTGTAAACCAGTATTGAGACTTCCGCACATAGATTTGCCGCTCGTGCAGCAGATGCTCGAATTTGCCGATGGTCAGCGGCAGCACAAGGACAATGTCAACCGGCGTATGTTCGCGGAGCCAGGCATAGGCGGGCATGCGTTCGCCGTCAAGGTAGCCATCCAGATAGGTGATGTGGCTGCCGTCGTACACGAACTCCAGTTCGCGGGCGCGCGCATCATTATACCGAGTCACTTGCATGACCTTGCCAATCGCCAGAGCGACGAGACACAACAGGAACAACTTCGCCGGTTGGATGCGTCCACGATCCCAGCGGCGCGCCAGCGACTGCAAAGCCAGCAAAGCCGACAGCGTCACCAGAATCGACGCATAATAGACTATTTTGTGCTGATCGTCGTTGGGCAGCTGCAAAACCGCTGTGAGCAGAAGCCCCAGCCAGGCGCTGAACGGTATGAACAAGTTGACCCAGCTTCTGTGGCACAGCGCAAACAGCGTTTGCAGTGCCAACAAGGGCAGAAACACCAGCAGCGCCGCGCCCAACATGCGGATATTGGCCGCGGGGAAGAGCGAGAGCGAAAAGCCGACTTCGTTGGTCTCGCTGAACTTCGCGTAATAATGCAGCAGCGGCAGGATCAAGCAAGCGCCGCATCCCAGCCAAATCGCCACAAAATGCGGGTGCAGCCGCTGGATGGTCGCCTTGAGCAGGTGCAATGGCGGTGTGCCGCGCGCGCCTCTATCGAAGAGCAGGCCAAATCCGACCGCCGCCCCGCCACCCAGCAGCGCCAGCACGATGGTTAGCGCCGCTGTCTGCCGCACAGCCAGGCAAAGCGCGACGCAAGCGCCAAGCACGACCGTGTCCAGCCGATCCAGCTTGCCGCGCAGGAAGCGCAGACAAATCTGCAAGGCAGCGATGAAGCACATGATGCCAATGGCGGTGCTGGTGAAATTCATCACCTTGCCCATGACGCTGTGCAAACGGGGGTCGGCACCCGGCAGCAGCATGATCCGAACAGAATTGGAGTGATATGCGCCATCCAGCCATGCGCCCAGCAGAGTCAGCGCGCCAGTGATATTCACCGCGCAATACACCAGCACAATCAGCAAGCCGAGAAACAAACTGTGCCGCCTGGCGAGTCCCAGAGCAACCAGGACTCGAGCCAGCCAATAGAAGCTGCTGCAGATGGCGGTGATGGTAAGGAGCGAGGCGACCAGCGGTGGCGCCCAGCCAGTCGCTTTCACCAGCGCCGCCAACAGGGCATGGTATAGCCAATAAAAGTTGGCGGGATAACCGGGCACAAAGATATTTTCCACAGGCGTCGCCCGATGCAGCAGTTGGTGAACATAAGCGACATGCATGTCGCCGTGATTCAGGACCTGCAGAGTCGGGCTGGCCAGCTCGGCTTGGAACATGGGCGCGAAGACCAGGAGCGGCAGCAAAGGCAGCAGAGCGCGCCAATGAAACCCCAAAGAGCTACCAAAGCCTCCCCCTGACTCGTCGGGGGGACCGAGGGGGGTTGTGCCTCCCCCCGACTCGACGGGGGGACCGAGGGGGGTCATGCCGCGAAAACGCAGCAAGAGCACAGCCAGCGGCAGCAACAGCGAAAACCACAGCAGCGCCCGCCAGTGCGCGATCTCGACCGGTATCAGCAGGGTCAGGAGGTAACCCAAACAAACGAAGAGCGCGGGCCAAATGACAAACAGGGGATTGAGCACTTGCGTGAACAACCCGCATAGCAGGCACCAGGCGCTGTCGACCCCGCGGTTTTTCCCCATGGGCATCGACGGCTGGCTCATGCGCCGGCTGCGCGTGGATTGAGCAGGTAGACATGCGCGCCGCCATGAGCATCTTCAAGCACCAACTCTGCGCCAGCATCCGCCATAACCGCCGGGGCGACATCGCTGTCTGCCAGCACGGCGTACAATTCGCGCCCGGGCAGTTGCGCGCGCATCGCCCCCAACAAGTCGCTGTACGATTGTTCCATCGGCGCATACCCATAGAGTTGCAGCAGGTGGTCGTTACGGTCGTACCAATCCTCAACATAGCGCGTGTAGTGGTTAAAACGGTCGCGCACATAGATTTGGCGTTCGGACAAACTGTATTCGTAGATATCCAAATATGGCGGGGCGACGACTACGGCATCAAATGGCGTGTGCTCGCGAATCCAGGTATAGGCAGCCAAACGATCTGCAGAAGCATAGCCTTCAAGGAACAGGATATGCTCGCCGTCATAGCCGAATTCCCACTGCGCGGCGTGGATATCGTTGCCCACTTTGACGATGGCGATCTTTGCGAATGCCAGCGCAACCAGGCAGATGGTCAGCAGGCGCGCCAAGTTGGAAAGACGACTGCCGGCTGACCGGGACAGATTCTTCAGCGCCAGCAGACCCGAAAGCGCGAACAGAATCGACAAGAAAAACACGAACTTGTATTGCCCATAATCGGGCAGCCGCAAGACTGCGGCCAGCGCCAGCCCGATCATCCCGCTGCACGACAAGAACCAGCTCATCCAGCGGCGTTCTCGCCAGGCGAACCAGGTCTGAACAAGAAACAGCGGCAAGAAGATTTGCAAAGCCGCCAGCAGCATCAAGGTATTGTAGTAGCTGGTCGGCTCGATCCAGATATTCGCCTCGTGGTTGCTCGCGAAATTGAACAGGTAATGCAGCAGCGGCAAGGTCAATCCGGCGCTGGCGACCAACCACAACGCGATGAAACGGGAATGCAGCCGGCGAATCGTCTCCACAACCACTGTCTGCGGGCGACGGGCATACGCGCGCTTGCCGAAGCAGAGGGCGAGCCCAGCCAGCACAACCCCGCCCAGCAGCGCCACCACGATGTACAGCGCGGCTTCTGGCCGTATCGCCAGGCACAGGGCGACGCAGGCGCTCAGCAAAACCAGGCCCAGCCGGTCCAATCTGTCGCGCAGGAAACGCAGGATGATGTGCAGCGCCGTGATGAAGCACAAGATGGCAATAGGCATACTATTGAACTTCAGCATCTTGGACATCACATCGTGCAAGCGGCGGTCTGCGCCCGGCAGCAGCATCAAGCGATGCAGCAAATTCGCCTCAGAATCGCCCGCCAGCAGCCTGCCCAGCAGCGCCAGCGGACCCAGGATGTTGAGAGCGCAATAGACCAGCACAATCGAGAATCCCAGCCACAGCGTGCGCCGTTGCGCCAGGCCGAGCTCCACAAGAATATCCGCCAACAAGCAGAAACTGCTGATGATGGCGAACAGGTTCAGCAGTTCCGCAAGCAGTGGCGAAGGCAAACCTGTCAGTTCGACCAATGCTGCCAGCGGCGCATGGAACAGCCAATAATAGTTGGACGGATGACCCGCTACGAAGACATTTTCCGGCGGCGTCTCGTCAAATCGCAGCTGATTTACATAGCCTGCGTGAATATCAATGTGCCCCACGGTCTGCATAGTCGGGCTGACTATCTGGTCATGAAACAAGGGCAGGAAGACCAGCAGTGGCAGCAAGGGCAGCAGCGCGCGCCAATGAAACACTCTTGAGTAATCCATGCCTCCCCCTGACTCGTCGGGGGGATTGAGGGGGGTTGAGCCTCCCCCTGACTCGTCGGGGGGATTGAGGGGGGTTGAGCCTCCCCCTGACTCGTCGGGGGGACCGAGGGGGGTTAAGCCGCGAAAGCGCAGCAGCAGCCCCGCCAGCGACAACAGCAGCGTGATCGCCAGCAGCGCCGTCCAATGGGCGATGCGCACAGGCGTCAGCAGGGTCAGGATGTAACCCAGGCAAACGAAGAGCGCCAGCCAAATGATCAGCAGCGGGTGGAGGACTTCGGCGAAGAGACCGACCAGCAAGCGCCAGGCGCTATCGATTCGGGGATGTTTCGTCAATGACTCCTCCCAGCGCCCTGGCGGCAGCGATCAACGGGTCTTCATCGGCGGGCTTTGGCGATTCTTTTGCTGGGTCGGGCGGGCGAACATCGGCGAAGAGGCGCGCTTCGATACGCAGTTTGACGCCATGCAAGTCGAAGATGGCTTGCTCGATAACGCGCGCTTTGTCTGGCGTGGCAATGCGCTGCTGGAAGAATTCGGATGCTACGCCCAGCACCAGCCGGTTGCCTTCAATGTGGCGCACATGGGCATGATGCAGCAGCGGGCCAACATTGCGGTCATAGCGGTTGGCTTGTGTCAAGATGTTCGTCCAATTCTGATGGAGCGCAGCGGCTGAAAAAGCCGGCGCCACACCGGGATCGCTGGCTTGGGCGCGTTCATAGGCTTGACCGCCATTGACTGCTGGCGCCTGAGATGCCGCGCGCGCCTGTTCAACGCGGGAAAGCGGTCGACTGCCGGGCGCTGCCTGGGCTGTCTGGGCTGGTTGCGCCGGCGCTGGCAAGGCAGGCTCGGGCGGCGGCTGCGCGCTCTCGATGAAAGCCAGTTCCAGTTCCAGCTGCGGCTGCCAGCCACCGGTGGTTTTGTTGATGGCGGCGTTAAAGGCGCGGATGGCGCGCAGCAATTGGGAGCGAGACAACTGCCCTGCCAGTTCGTCATACCCCCGGCGTTCTTCTTCTGATGCTTCGATCAAAGTGGCGCTGGCTGTCTGCGCCAGCATCACATTGCGCAAAAAGCCGACGATCTGCTCCCCGAATTGGCGCGGGTCGCTGCCAGCATCGACAGCCGTATTGATCGCCTGGATGCCCAGCGCCAGGTCTTCCGCCACCAGCGCAGCCGCCAGCTCGCGCACATGCAGCGAGTCGGCAGTGCCCAGCAAGCGCTGCGTCAGCTCCAGCGTCACGCGCTCGTCGGGGTCGGTCACGATCTGGTCGAGCAGGCTGATGCTGTCGCGGACGCTGCCGGTGCCTTGGCGGGCGATCAATTCCAGCGCAGGGGGGTCGATATCCAGCGACTCATTCTCGGCGATATGCGCCAGGCGGGCGCTGACTTCGCGCAAACTGACGCGCCGAAACTCAAATTGCAGACAGCGGCTTTTGATGGTGGCGGGCACTTTGTCGATCTCGGTGGTGGCGAGCACGAAGATGGCGTGGTCGGGCGGCTCTTCCAGGGTCTTGAGCAGGGCGTCGAACGCGTTGCCGCTGAAGCGATGCACTTCGTCAATGATGTAGACCTTGTAGCTGCCCACGCCGGGCGAGAAGGCGATTTTGTCGCGCAGGTCGCGCACATCGTCGACGCCGGTGTGTGAAGCCGCGTCAATCTCAATCAAGTCCAGGAAGCGGTTTTCGTTGATGGCGAGGCAATTGTGACAGACATTGCAGGGTCGCCCGCCAGGGTCTGCGTGCGTGCAATTGACCGCTTTCGCCAGCAGACGCGCCATGGTCGTCTTGCCGGTGCCGCGCGGTCCGCTGAACAGGTAGGCATGGCGGATGCGACCGCGCGCCAAGGCGTTGCGCAAGGTGCGCGTGATGTGCTCTTGCCCGACCACATCGTCAAACGAGAGCGGTCGCCACTTTAGATAAAGCGCTTGTTCGGGCAATTGTCTGCCTTTCCTGCATATCGGCAAAGGCAGTCTAGCGATTTTGCGCGCGTCAATCAAGCTGTGGCAGCCCGCGCAGGCCGGCCGCGAGATGTGTTACCATTGGGACCAGCAGCACAATAGAAATTGAAAGGCAATTGAACCATGACAACAGATAACTTTACGCCCGTCGCCCGTCTGGATGACTTGCAGCGCACAGGCTGTCTCACCGTGCGTCCAAATGGCAAGACGATCGTGCTTTTTGCTCACAATGAGCGCGTGTATGCCCTGGACAACCGCTGCCCGCACATGGGCTTCCCGCTGGACAAAGGCTCGGTCGAAGATGGCATCTTGAGTTGCCATTGGCATCATGCGCGTTTTGATTTGGCCAGCGGCGGCGCGTTTGATCTGTGGGCGGACGATATCGACAGCTTCCCGGTGCAGTTGCGAAATGGCGAGATCTGCGTTGACCTGCGGCCCCGCGGCAATACAATCGCGCATCAAGAGAACCGCCTGCGCGATGGCTTGCAGCATAACCTCAGCCTGGTGGTGGCGAAAGCCGTCATCAATCTGCTGGGGCACGCGGTCGAACCGTCGCTGCCTTTCCGCATTGGTCTGGGCTTCGGCACCTTGCATCGCGGCATGGATTGGGGGCGCGGCTTGACGACGCATGGCTGCACGATGAATCTCATCCCCTACCTGGACGCGGACGACCGCTCCCTGGCGCTCTTTCATGGCTTGGCGGATGTCGCCAGCGACACAGCCGGCATGTCGCCGCGCTTCAATCCGCGTCCGCTGCCCAATGACGAAACAGATATCGCCACCCTGAAAGGCTGGTTCCGCCAGTTTGTCGAAGTGCGCGATGCCCAGGCTGGCGAACGGGCTATCGTATCGGCTTTGCGCGCGGGCGCCGATGACAAGCAGATCGCCGATATCCTCTTCACAGCCGCCACCGACCACCGCTATCTGGATGCCGGGCATACACTGGACTTCATCAACAAGGCGCTGGAATCGGTCGATCTGGCTGGCTGGGAAGCGGCAGAACTGGCTTTCACCAGCGTCGTGCCCAACCTGACCGAGGCGCGGCGTATGGAAGAATCCAATGCCTGGCGCAAACCCATCGACCTCATCCCGCTGCTGGAAGCCGCCTTTGAGGAACTGCCCGGCGCGCTGCAAGAGGGGGCTGGCAAAGAAGCCGGCGCAGATGTCGAGGCGCTGCTGCCCGTGCTGCTGGGCGATGACCCGCAAGCCATTATCGCGCTGCTGCTGGATTGTCTGCGCAATGGCCTGGCAGCGGTCCGCCTGGCTGGCATCGTCGCCTATGCCGCCGCTCGCCGCATCGCCCACTTCCATACCAGCAACGAATTCGGCGATTGGGATACGGCGCTGCACACTTTCACTTTCGCCAACGCCGTGCACTGCGGTTTGCGACGCGTGGAATCGGCAGGATTGATGCGCGGCATTTTTGATGGAGCCATGAGCATCTATCTGGATCGCTTCCTGAACCTGCCTTCGGTGCGGCTGCCTGCGCCCGAGCCAGTCGCGGATGCCGATGCCTTGCTGGATGAGCTCGAGGCGCTGCTCAACTTGCAGCAGCAAGTCAACCCGGCTGGCGCACTGGTGGCGCAGTATCTTGCCAGCGGCGGCTGTGCAAACAAGCTGATGGCGCGCATGGGCAGGCTGCTGCTGCGCGAAGACCGCGACTTCCACACCATCCAGTGCATCGAGGCGGCATTCAATCAGTACAGCCTCATCAGCCGGGAATCGACCGAGCGGGCGAATCATGTGCTGGTGGCGGCGGCGCGTTACCTGGCTGCCCACGCCCCGACCATGCGCTCGCAGCTGCAGACCTACAGCATCGCGCGGCGGCTTTCTGCTGGCGAGAATCTCTTTGAAGGCTAGCGGTTGTAGATGATGTAGGTATCGCGCAGTTCTTCGCGCAATTCCAGATAGTGCTTGTAACGGTGGCGGGCGATCTTGCCAGCTTTCACGGCTTGGCGGACGGCGCAGGCTGGCTCGTCGATGTGTGTGCAGTTGCTAAACTTGCAGTCCAGCACGAAGCGCGCAATATCCACAAAGTAGGCGTCCAGCTCGTCCGGTTCAATATCCCAAGGCGCGATGGAACGAATGCCGGGCGTATCGGCCAGGTAACCGCCTTGCACCGGCACCAGAGCGCTGTCGCGGGTGGTGTGCACGCCCTCTTGCGATGCGCCCCCCACCGCTTTGACCTGACGCCCCAAGCCGGGCTGCAGGCAGTTGAGCAAGCTGGTCTTGCCCACGCCCGATGGTCCTGTGAACACCGAAATGCCATCGCTCAACAGCGAACGCAGTTCATCGATGCCATCGCCCTGCAGAGCGCTGGTGCGCAACACGCGATAACCCAGCCGCTCATAATCCGCCAGGATGGCCTCCAGAGCTGGCGGAGCGCCCAGGTCGATCTTGTTCAGAATGATCAACAACGCGCCTATCGCCGACTTTTCTCCAGCTACCAGCAGTCGGTCGAGCATTTTCAGATCGGGGGCGGGTTGTGCGGCGGCGAAGACAAAGAGCGCGCGGTCGGCGTTGGCGATCAGCACATGCTCGCGTTCGGCTTGACCTGCGCCACGTTTGCCAGTCGTGCGCAATGCCCGCGACAGCGCCGATTTGCGGGGTGCCAATTGTTCTATCGTGCCCATCAGCACATCCGTGCCTTCTTCGCGGCGCAGGCTGATCGTGGCGCGGTCGCCGATAGCCGCAATATCCGAGGTCTTCGCCTCTTCTTTGAGCCGTCCGCGTAGCTGGCACATGTAGGTCTGGTTGTCGTCAGCCGCGACCCAATAAAAGCCGCTCTGTTCTTTGATGATGAGGCCGGTGCGAGCTTGAGTCAAGCTGGGCGCTCCCTTGCGCATGAACCTGGGATTTAAGCACAAAGCGCGCGCATGGGCAAATGGTTGTGCGCGACCCCTCCCCCAGCCCCTCCCCGTCAGGACGCGACCCCTCCCCCAGCCCTGTCGGCGAGACCAGGGCAATCGCATTAAAATAATTGTTTGCCACCGAGGCACAGAGGCACAGAGTTTGGTATAAAAAGGTAGTACAATTCGGAATCATTGTTGTAATGAGGACGAGCTGTCAGCCACTCAAAGTGTAATTGAACGCTTTTCTCTGTGTCTCAGTGCCTCTGTGGCAAGTATTTGCTTTAGTTGGTCGCTTTCACTATGGGTTTCGTATTGATGCGATTGCCCTGTCAGGGGGACCGAGGGGGGTTGCAAGCGCGCGTTTCTGCGTTACAATCCGCGCAGTGGCAGACAAACAACAAGGGGCGCGGCGTGAGCGAACAGCATGAAAGCAAAGATGCCGCTGGCGATTCCGGCCTCCGCGCGCGCATCAAGCTGAACAATCTTGTCATCTGCGCGCTCTGCTTTGCGCTGGGCGCTCTGCTTGGTCATGCCGTGGCGCGGGGCAGCATGGGGGAGACGCCCCCGCCGCTGGACGAAGCGCAGTTGCGCGCCATCATCGCCAGCGTGCTTGACGAGCATGCAAGCGCAGCACAGCCAGCCGACAAGGCGCCCGACCGATTCGCCCTAGTCGATGACGATCCCTACCTGGGCGTGGTGGATGCCCCGGTGGTCATCGTGGAATTCAGCGACTTTTTCTGCGTCTACTGCAAACGCCACTTCGACCAGACATTTTTGCCGTTGCTGGAGAATTACGGCGAATACATCCGCTATGTCTATCGCGATTTCGCTCGCTTGACTCCCGAGTCTGCGCCGGCCGCCGTGGCCGCCCAATGCGCCTTCGTCCAAGGCAAGTTCTGGGAGTTTCACAGAGCCTTCTTCGACAATCAGCAATCGCTGGGGCGCGACTTTTACATGCAGACGGCAACCGAAAATCAACTGGATGTGGATGCCTTCGCCACCTGCCTGGACGACAATATCGCTTTGGACGAGGTCGAGATTGACGGGCTTGACGGACAGCTGGCGGGTGTGCAAGGCACGCCTGGCTTCTTCGTCAATGGGCAGATCCTCAGTGGCGCGCAACCCTACCGCATATTCGAGCGCATGATCCAGCGCGAACTGGACAAAGCCGGCATCGACTATGCGCCAGTGAGTGGCTAAACAACGCAAACCGCAGCGGCGGCGACCCGCAAAACCAGCTGCGCGGCGCATCCGGCTGGAATTGCGCGATATGGGGCACGGCGGCAAGGCGCTGGGCTTCTATCGTGGCAAGCCGGTCTTCCTGCCCTATGCCATCCCTGGCGAAGTTATCACTGCCGAAATAACCGGCGGCAGCGGCGGCGCAACCTTCGCGCGCGGCTTGACCCTGCAGGCGGCTTCTGCAGACCGCATCGCGCCAAGTTGCCCGCATTTTGGTCCCGGCGCTTGCTGGGGCTGTCACTGGCAGCACATCGACTATGCGGCGCAACTGCTCTTGAAGCAGGATGTGCTGGCTGACCAGCTTGCGCGCCTGGGACGTCTGCCCGACAAGCTGATCGATTCGGCGCTGCAGCCGGTCTTGCCCGCAGACCAAATCTGGCGCTACCAGCACAGTTTGCGGCTTGTGCGCAGCGCGGCTGGCTGGGGATTGCCCCGCGAGGCTGGCGGCATCGAACCGATCGTCGATTGTCACCTGGCGCATCCCGACCTGATCACGCTCCTCGCGCAACTGGAACTGGATTATGCGCGCGCGCGGCGAATAACCCTGCGGCGTGACAGCGATGGGCGACTCATGTTGATCCTGGAAGTCGATGCGGAAGTTGATCCCGAGCTGCGCACCGACCTGCCCTTGAGCGTGAATCTGCTGCTGCCCAGCCGCGAACCTGTCAACCTGATCGGCGATGCGCACAGCAGCTACACAATCCGCGAGAAAACCTTTCGCGCGACAGCCGGGTCAACCATCCGCGCCAATATCAGCGGCATTGAGCAACTGGTGGCGGTGGCATCCGCGGCGCTGCAACTGAACGACCAGCAACATGTGCTGGATTTGTACGCCGGCATCGGCATTTTCAGCGCCTTTATGGCAGACAAGGCGGCCTTGGTCACCACAGTCGAGAGCTATCCGCCAGCCGCCAGTGATGCCGATTTCAACCTGCGCGCCCATGACAATATCGACTTGATCGAAGGCGGAGTCGCAGAGGCGTTGACCGAACTGGCAGAAGCGGGTGCTGCAGTAGATGTTGCGCTGGTTGATCCGCCGAGCGCCGGGCTGGGCGCGGAAGTCATCGCCACGCTGGCTCGGCTGCCCATCAAGCGGTTGGTCTATGTCAGCGGCAATCCTGCCTCGTTGGCTCGCGATACGAAGCGCCTGCTGGAGCGCGGATTCCAGCTGGAGCGCATCCAGGCAATCGACCTGTCGCCACAGACTTATTTCATCGACTGCGTTGCGACATTTGCGCGTTAGTCCAGCAGCGCCGCCAGCGCCGACAACAAATGCGCGATGTCGTCGGCAGTGTTGTAAGCCGCCACCGAAAGCCGCAAGCCGCAGCCCCCCATGAACATGCCCACCGGGATTTCGATGCGATATTCGTCATAGAGTTGCGCTTTCATCTGCGTGGCATCACAGGTCGGCAGCGGAATCGTCACCATCTGCGCGAATTGCTCTTGTGAATAACTCTCCAGGTCATAGCGCTGGCAGATGCGGTCTTGCGCCTGCGCCGCCAGGTCATGACAGCCCGCCACCACCGCGCCCCAATCGTGCGCGCGCAAAAAGTCGATGGCAGCGGGCACGGTCAAGAATGCGGCGATATCGCGCGTGCCGCCCCATTCGTTGCGCTCGACAAAATCGCTGTCATCGCGCCAGCCATGCGAGATGACCAGCGGCTCGAGCCAGTCATGATGCTCGCGACGCACATGCAAGAAGCCCGCTCCTTTTGGCGCGCACAGCCACTTGTGAAAGTTGCCCGCATAGATATCCGCGCCGATTTTTGCCAGGTCGAGCGGCAGCTGGCCGGGCGCATGCGCTCCGTCGATGATGGTCAAGATGCCCTGTTGGCGGGCGCGCTGGCAAATCTGCGCGATCGGGAAGATCAAAGCCGATGGCGAAGTGATGTGGCTGATGACGATGGCTCTGGTGCGTGGCGTGACCTGCGCGAAGAGCCCGTCTATGAAGTCGCTGTCCGTTGTGTAGGGCAGCGCAGCCTCATGCGTTACGATTTTCGCGCCGGTCTTGGCAGCGCTGTATGCCAGCAGGCGGTTGATCGCGCCATATTCATGGCTGGTGGTGAGGATTTCGTCGCCAGCTCGCAGTGGCAGCGAGCGCACTGCGATATTCATGCCCGATGTGGCGTTGGTTACGAAGACGATATCGCTGGCGGAGGCATTGAGGTAGGCAGCGATCTGCTCGCGGGCATCCGCCATCAAAGCCTCTCGCTCCCTCAGCAGGAAGGCGACAGGCTGCCGTTCCAGCTGCAGCTGCCAGGCTTGATATTGCGCAAACACGGGCTTTGGACAAGCGCCAAAAGAGCCGTGATTGAGAAAGGTGATGTCATCGCGGATTAAAAAGTCGGCACGGCTTAGCATGGCTGGAGTCTCCGCAGATTATACAGGAACGCGCGCAATTGTAACGCCGCGCAGCCTGGCGAGCGATATTGGGGCGAACCTTGAACCGTAGGCGGGGTCACCATTGTAAATGCGGGCGAGTCACCGCCTCGCCCCTACAATTCCCAGTTGCAAGGATTAGTGGGATTGTTGAGGATCAAGCGCACGATGCGATCCAGCCCCGCATAATCGCGCAGGATATCCGCCTCGACGCCGCAGCGTTCCCGCGTCAGCCGCTTGACTGCCTCGCCCTGCCCTGCGCCGATCTCCAGCAGCACATGCGCGCCAGGCGAACAAATCACCGCCGTCTGGGCCAGCAAAACTCGGATGCCGTCCAAGCCATCCGCCCCTCCGTCCAGCGCCAGGCGAGGTTCATAGCTGCCTACCGCCAGCTGTGGCAATTCGTCGCTGGCGATGTAGGGCAAGTTGGCCATCAGCAGATCGACTTGTATGCCGCGTTCAATCAAGGGCTGCGCCAGATCGCCCTGCAGGAAGCGCAGCGATACCTTATTTTGCCGCGCGTTTTCCTGCGCCACTGCCAGCGCCGCCGCGCAGATGTCTGTGGCATAGACCGCGCACTGCGGATGCCTGCGCTTGTAGGCGATGGCCAGCGCGCCACTGCCCGTGCCGATATCAGCAACTACAATATTGGGAGCGTGAGCAGTCAGTCGCAGCGCTTCTTCCAGCAGCAGCTCGCTTTCCGGGCGCGGGATCAGCACAGCTGGATTCACGCGCAGATCGATGTCATAGAAGCCGGTACTTCCCAGAATATAGGCGACAGGCTCGCCAGCGGCCCGGCGCGCCAGCCAATTCTGGTATTCGCGCCACTGTTTGGGCATCAGCTTATGTTCGGGGTGCGTGAAAAGGAAAGCGCGGTCGCTATCCAGCGCGCGCATCAAGAGAATCTGCGCATCAAGGTCGGGGCTGTCGCTGTTGGCAAGTCGCTGCCTTGCCAGCTGCAGCGCCTCGCGGATGGTCATTCGCCGCTGCCCGCCGCCAACTGCCGGGCTTGTTCTTGCGTGGCAAGCTGGTCAATGAAGGCGTCCAGCGCGCCGTCCATCACCGCCGGCAAGTTGTAACTGCTGAAACCGATGCGGTGGTCGGTGACGCGCCCCTGCGGATAATTGTAGGTGCGGATTTTCTCGCTGCGGTCGCCACTGCCGACTTGCCCACGGCGTTCGGCTTCGCGCTCGCTGCGTTGGCGTTCGACTTCGGCATCGTACAAGCGGGCGATGAGCACTTGCTTGGCGCGCAGCTTGTTTTGCAGCTGGCTGCGTTCGTCCTGCATCTCCACCACCACGCCGGTCGGTTTGTGGATCAAGCGCACCGCCGAGTCGGTGGTATTGACCGATTGTCCGCCTGCGCCGCGCGCACGAAAGACTTGCGTCTCTACATCGCTCATATCCAGTTGCACATCCACCTCGTCCATCTCGGCCAGCACGGCGACGGTCGCGGTGCTGGTGTGGATGCGCCCCTGGCTTTCCGTGGTGGGGACGCGCTGGACGCGGTGCACGCCGCTCTCGTATTTGAGGCGGCTGAAAGCGCCATCGCCCTTGATCTGGAAAGTGATATTCTTGAAGACGCTGTTGCCCTGCTCATTGACATCCAACAACTCGACCCGCCAACGTTTGCCCTCGGCATAGCGCGTATACAGGCGCAGCAGGTCGCCCGCGAATATGCCCGCTTCATCGCCGCCGGCACCAGCGCGGATCTCTACGATGACATCCCGGCTGTCGCGCGGATCTTTGGGCAGCAGCAGCAGTCGCAGCCTCTCCAGCAATTCGGCGACGCTGGCTTCCAGCGTGTCGATTTCGTCTTGCGCCAGCTCGCGCATTTCGGCATCGTCAGCCAGGTCCAGCAATTCCCGCGCGCCTGCCAGTTCGTCGCTTTGGCGCTTGTAGAGGCGATAGGCATCGACAACCGCTTGCAAGCCGGCTCGCTCTTTTGCCAGCTCGGCCACGCGCTCATAGTTGCTGGCGATGGCTGGGTCGCCCATCAGCGCTTCCAGCTCCAGGTAACGGGCTTCGACTTCGGCAAGTTTGTCGAGCATGGCTCTTTGTTTTCGTCCAAGTGGCGCGGCGCAGCGGTCGGCGTTATTATAACCCTCAATATTGAGCCGCAAAGAGATGGTTGATGGATATGCCACCATTTGCTCCCACCCTAAATCCCTCCCCCATAAAGAGGGAGGGACTTCAAAACGTCGTAGCGCTCTCCTTCCCTCATTTTGGTGGCAAGGTTGTCAACTCCACCAAAATCGTCACTCCCCTTGCCGAACATCGCGCCAGGCCGGGTTCATGATTGGGCAGGCCAAGGGACGCAATCCGGGCATGCCGCTGGATATGGGCTGGGTGCGCGCCACGACAGTCAACCGCAGCGCCACACAACGCCGCGTTGGCAGCCTGGTCGCGCGCCGCAGCGTCAAAAAAGCCTGGCAGGCGGCCTGGCTGCTGCGTGCCATCACTCTGATCGATCTGACCACTTTGACTGGCGATGATACGCCGGGCAAGGTGCGGCGGCTGTGCGCCAAAGCGCGTCAGCCCCTGCGCGAGGATTTGATCGACACCCTGGAAGCGCAATCGCTGGGCATCATGGTGGGCGCGGTATGTGTTTATCATGCGCGGGTCAAAGAGGCGATCGGCGCGCTGCTGGGCAGTGGCATCCCGGTGGCGGCTGTTTCGACCGGATTTCCGGCCGGTCAGAGCGCTTATGCCCAGCGCATTGAAGAGATTCATCAGTCGGTCGAGGCAGGCGCGGACGAAATCGACATCGTTATCTCGCGCGAACACGCCCTGCGCGGCGACTGGCGACGCCTGTATGACGAAGTGCGCGAAATGCGGGCGGCCTGTGGCG
The DNA here is from genome assembly GCA_022823945.1 of Anaerolineae bacterium. GTDB lineage: Bacteria > Chloroflexota > Anaerolineae > Aggregatilineales > Phototrophicaceae > UBA6055. The sequence goes on from JAJEBK010000054.1 coordinate 18,922, forward strand.
ATGCGCATATGAAAGCCATCCTGGCGACTGGCGAACTGGGTCCCCTGTGGACAGTCGCGCGCGCCAGCAAGGTTTGCATGATGGCCGGGGCGGACTTTATCAAGACCAGCACGGGCAAAGAGCCGGTCAACGCCACATTGGAAGTCGGCTTGACGATGACACGCGAGATCCGCGCCTATGAAGAGCTGACTGGTTGCCAGGTCGGGTTCAAGCCAGCCGGCGGCATCCGCAGCGCCAAAGACGCTGTGAACTGGATGATCTTGATGAAAGAAGAGCTGGGCGATGACTGGTTGGACAAGCGCCTGTTTCGCTTCGGCGCATCGGGCTTGCTGACGGATATTGAACGTCAGCTTTCGCACCATGCCAGCGGGCGCTATGCCGCGCGTCATCATATGCCGATGGCTTAGCCATTCGACACCCGCAGACCAGCAATCCCCGCAAGACCCCGTCAGCCTGATTTGGAGAATCTGGGCATTTGTAGTACAATTTTTTCTGTCAGCTTGTGTCATTTGTCGGGTTCAGAATGAAAGGAGGCAGAGGGTTCGATTGAAGAGCAATGCTTGCAAACACAAGGAATACGATGATATAAGGAAGTGAGACATGAAACGAATTTCACAAGTCACAACATTCGCTGTTTGTTGTCTGCTGCTGATCGCGCTGGCAGGCGTCGCAAGCGCCCAGTCCATGGATATGATGGATGATATGGACAAGATGGATAAGATGGGCGAGATGGACATGATGATGCCCGCTCCCGACACCTGCGCCATGCTGCCGGCCGGCGTCACCGTCATGACCGATACACCAGGCGTACATTGTCAAGCAGTTAGCGGCGGCGGCATCGGGCCTTTTTGGCTCGCCAATGCTGGCGCTATCGCCGCAGTGGATGTATGGGGCATGATGTATCTGGATGCCGAGGTCTGTTTCCATGACTCGGGTTCGATCACCTTCATGGATGCGTCAATGTCCCCGCGCATGCAGATGGATGTCGACTATGCCATGGGCGACGACGGCCAGACTTGCGCCCACATCGACCGCGCGGGCACAGTTATTCTGATGCCCAGCATGATGATGATGGATGACATGGACATGATGGACGACATGGATGACATGGATGACATGGACGACATGGACATGATGGACATGATGGACGACGACATGGATGACATGGATATGATGGATGACATGGATGCCATGGACGATATGGACGATATGGATGCCATGGACGACATGGACAAGATGGAAGTGGATCCAGCAAGAATGATGATGGATTCGATGAGCTCCATGGTCCCGCTGGAAGGTTGTGAGATCACTACCCGCTACAACCTCAATTTACGCGCTGAGCCGGGCGGAGTGAAAATCGGTCTCGTCCACGGTGACGCTACCAAGACCGCCATCGCGCGCACGCCCAACTGGTTCAAGGTCGAACACGACGGCGTCGAAGGCTGGATCTCCGCGCACTATATTCACGGCGAAGGCGACTGCGGCTAGTTGCCTGCCCTCGACCGGGGGACATCCAAAATTGTTTCCCGGTTTGCTTCTCCCCTCAGAGCAGCGCTAAGTAAGTCATGCAACAAAATGAAAGAACGACGTAGGGGCGACTCTTGAGTCGCCCACATGTACAATGCCGACATAGTGGGCGAGACAAGTCTCGCCCCTACAAACTTCGAATCAGAATAGCACCGCCCTTTTTCACATGACTTACTTGCGTTTACTAGCGCGACAATGTGACCTGCGCCAGGTTCAGCCACCCCGGCACCGCCATGTTGATGCCGGAACAGACCATGGGCATGATGGAAATGGACACTACGCCAGCGATGTCGATGGACAGCTACACCAGCCTGGTTTCGCTGGAGGGCTGCATGGTGTTTTCGCCCATTTACAATGTCGTCTTCCGTGCCACGCCGGGCGGGGACGATATCGGGCGCGTCAAATATGGCACGGTCAAGGAAAGCATGGCGCGCACGCCCAACTGGTTCATGGTCGAGAATGACGGAGTCTACGGCTGGATCAGCGCACTGGGTCATAGCCGAGGGCAACTGCGGCTGATTTTTCGCTGATATCCCGGGGGCATCATTTGATGTCCGCCAAGCCCGACCCTTCCCCCGATTCTTACTGCGCGATTGCCTGTCCCCGTCTATACTTGTTGACTATCGCTCACGCCGGCTGTCGCGCAATCGCAGATGTTGACCCTGAAAGAAGCGCTCCTATCACCCATATTGAATCAAGCGAAAGTCGTGGCTGGCGCTGGGGGTTTGGAGCGCCCCATCCGCTGGGTGCACATCGTCAATGTGCCCAACATGGCAGACTGGCTGCATGGCGGCGAGTTGGTGCTGACGACCGTGCTGAACATGCCCGATGGTGCAGAGGCTCAGTGCGAATTCCTGCGTCAGCTGGCGGCCAGGGGCATTGTGGCTGTCGTCATCACCACCGGCTCGCTGGTTGACGAGATCCCCGAACACCTGCGCGCGCTGGGTGAAGAGCTGGGCTTGCCGCTGATCGAGCTGCCCTACCAGACGCGCTTCGTAGACATCGCCAAGGTCATCAACGAGCGCATCGCCCAAGCCAACCTGGATACCATCAGCCGCGCGCTTTCAATCCAACAGCAGCTTTCGCGCCTGGTATTGGAGGGTGGCGGCTTTGTCGAGCTGGCGAATATGCTGGCGGGGCAGGTTGGGCATTCCATCAGCATCGAAAACGAGCGCTTCGAGGCTATCGCCAGCAAGAATATCGCCGCGGTAGATTCGGCGCGCCGCTACACGACCGAGCATGGGCGCACCAATCCACAGCTGATTGACGCGCTGGAAGGCGAATACCTGCCACGCATCCGCGATACGCTGCGTCCTGTGCAACTGCCTGTCATGCCCGCGTTGGGCTTGGAGATGGAACGGCTGCTGGCACCTATCGTCGTGCACAACGAGATTTATGGCTATATGTGGATCATCGCCGATGTGCAGGCGCTGACGCCGATCGACATGATGGCGATCGAGATCGGCGCGACGGTGGCGGCGCTGCTGATGCTGTATCAAGAGTCATTGGCGGCGGCAGAGGCCTCGCTGAAAGGCAGCTTCGTGGCGCAGCTGGTCGAGGCAAAGGGCGAGCCGCAAAGCATCTTGAGCGATCAAGCGCTGCGCTATGGCGTGGATCTGCGTTTGCCCTGGCGTATGCTGCTGGTCAGCCTGGGGGCGGCGTTGGCGCCGACTGTCACACGCGCCTATCGCGCCATCAACCGCGTTCTGGCACAGCGCGAGACCGAAGCGGTGGCGGCGCAATTTGCCGGGCAAGTGGTCATTCTGGCGCAGGATAATGCCAGCTGCCAATCGCTTGCGGCGGCGCTGCTGGAGCGGTTGGAAGAGGGCGCGCGCATCGCTGTGAGCGGCGTCTGCCAGGGAGCGCAAACGGTCGGCTATGCGCACCAGCAATGCGCCGATACACTGTTCATCGGCGGTCGCATCCAGCCGGCGCGGCGGCTTCACCTCTTCGACACGCTCGGCTATATCCACACCTTGTATCAGGCGGGCGCGGACAGTTTGTCGCACAACGCCCAAGTGCCGCTGCTGCGCCGATTGCAGGCAGAACAACAAGCCGATCTTTTCAACACGCTGGAAGTCTATCTGGATGCCGGCGGCAACAGCGTCCAGACCGCGCAGGCGCTTTGCATCCACCGCAGCACCTTGAATTATCGGCTGGCGAAAATTCGTGAAGTCTGCGCGGTGGACTTGTCTGCGCCGGGCACCCGCCTCGACCTACAAGTCGCGCTCAAGCTGATGCGATTATTTGACAACCCGGATTGACGAGGCAAGCTCGCTTCAGGCTGGGCGCGCTGTGTTTTTAGACGCAGAGCCCAGCGCCACAGCCACGGCGATAGCATGCGATTGTGTGTGGCTGAGGCTGATATCCCAAGCCGTCAGTTGCAATGAATCTGCCAATCGCCGAGCCGCTCCATGCAGGACCAGGCTGGGTCGCCGTCGCGGGGTGTCGGTGCGGATTTCGATCTCGCGCCAAGCCACATCGCCGATGCCACTGCCCAGCGCTTTTGCCACCGCTTCTTTGCCAGCGAAACGCGCAGCCAGGCGATGGGCTTTGTCTGCGCAGTCTTGCCGTTCGCCGGCGGTAAAGAAACGGCTAAGAAAACGTTCGCCGCCGCGTTCGATCCCGGCCGCGATGCGCGCGCATTCGACCATATCCACGCCACAGCGAATCATCAGCAGATGCCCGCCTCGCTGCTAGCGCGATGACGACTCCACTGCGATAATAGCCGTTGGCTTGCAAATCGGGCTGAGGATTTATGATGCTTCATTGCCGGTTCATGATGATTTTGTGTCTGTGCGCCTTGGCGCTGGTTGGTTGCGAACATACAGTCGAGTCTACCCCGACACCCACGCCCATTCAACACCAGCAGGTGACCTACCTCGCCAACCGTCTGCACCCTGGCTTCGAATTGAAGTTGCCGGTGGGTTGGCACTACAGAGTGACCGAAAGTGGTCTCATGCTGACCAACGACCCAAGCGCGCTGGAAGCGACCAGCAACAGCAGCGCCATGCCCGCCGATACCCTGGTGGCTGATCTGTCGCTGCGGACACCAGCCGAAGTCATCACGATCGGCGCGCGCAACGCCGCCAGCCTCCTGGATGCCTTCGTAGGCAGGTCGCCAGATGCCCCGAACGAATCGCAATACCGCGCTGTCGAGCTGCTGGAAATCAGTGGGCGAGATTCGGCGCAGCTCTCGGCGACAATCGGCGACAACGATACACTCTTGCTGGCGGTGGCGCTGGATGACCACTACCTGCTGGCGGTGACTGTCGCGCCAAAGGATAAAATGCAGGCGCTGGCGGCAGACTTGAGCGAGATCTTCGCTTCTGCGCAACTGCTGCAAGCACAATAGAGCCGCCTGACAAACAAGGGAGATCATGGCGAGTCTTCGTTTTCGCTTGCGCCAGCGCTATTGGGCATTGGCAGCGCCGAGACAAATCCGCAGCTACTTGCGATCGGACGTGGAGCCATTTCTGCAGATTGGCACGGGACCCAATCCCCTGCCCGGCTGGTTGAATACCACACTGACGCCCTTCCAGCCCGGCACCATCTTCTTGGATGCCAGCCGGCCCTTTCCTATCCCCGATGCCAGTTTTGCGCTCATCTTCGGCGAGCATGTCATTGAGCACCTGGAATTTCACGAAGCCGCGCTGATGTTGGATGAATGCTTTCGCGTGCTGCGGCCCGGCGGTCGGTTGCGATTGGCCACGCCCGACCTGGCGCAGATCATCGCGCTGTATACGCACCCGCAGGCTGCGCCACAGAATGCCTACATCCGCTGGATCATGGATACTTTTCGCTCACAGATTGGCGAATACAATCCAGCCCATGCCATCAACCAGTCTTTTCATGGCTGGCGGCACAAGTTTATCTATGACGCCCCGACCTTGCTTCAAGCGCTGGAAGATGCGGGCTTCGGCGGAATCCAGCGCCTCGAGCCGGGCAAAAGCGGCGATGAACGGCTGCGTGGCATCGAGCAGCACGGTGACCTGGTGGGCAACGATGCCGCCATGCGCTACGAAACGATGGTCTACGAGGCGCGCAAACCCTGAGCCAGCCCAGCTGTTTCAGAATTAACAATGCCATTTGTGGGCATTTTCAGCTATGATTTACGCCTTGATGCGATAGCAGTGAGCCGAGTGGTACGCGCCTATGCCTGTTTATACCTATCGCCGTGAGGACGGCACGACATTTGATATTCGCCAGCGTTTTGGTGACAGTCCGCTGCAAACTTGCCCAAACACCGGGCAGGCGGTCCAGCGGGTGATCCAGCCGGCTGGCATCATCTTCAAGGGCAGCGGCTTTTATGTCAACGACAACAACAAAGCCAAAAATCCCGCCAAACCGGCCGCCAATGGCAATGGCAAATCTGCGGACAAGGGCGAACAAACCGCCGCAAAAGCCGAAAACAAATCTGACAGCAAACCGCCCAGCAAAGACAAGGCGCCCGCAGCGGCAAAATAAGGGCGGAAGCGACGATGGGATGAACCCTATGCGACTTTATTTTGTGCGACATGGCATCGCCGAAGACCTGGCAAGCAGCGACTTCGCGCGAGCGTTGACTCCGCGTGGCAAACGGCGCGTCAAGACATCAGCCACAGTCATGCAAGCGCTCGGCATCCAGCCACAGCGCATCTACAGCAGCCCGCGTCTGCGCGCGCGGCAAACCGCCGACATCATTGCGCAGGCGCTGGGCATGGATGTGGATCTGGCTGAGTCGGTCAATTTTGGCTTTGACCTGGCCGATGCGCGCCGCCTGAGCGACGATTGCGACGCCGACGCCGAGATCATGTTTGTCGGGCACAATCCGGATATGAGCGAGATCGTCAGTGAATTGACGGGCGTGACGGTATCCATGAAGAAAGGCGGGCTGGCGCGGGTGGACGCGGATGCTGCGGAAGCGGATGCTGGCGAGCTGGTCTGGCTGATCGCGCCCAAGGTATTTGATGCCCTGGCAGAGAGCGAGCAGACGGGCCTAATTCCTGCGCCGGCGCAGAAATTGCCCGATACGATTGCTGGCATGCACGAGTTGATCCACCACCGCTGGAGTCCGGTCGGCTTTGACCGCGAGCGCCCCATCAAACGAAAAACCCTGCTGGGCATATTGGAAGCGGCGCGTTGGGCGGCATCGTCCAGCAACTTGCAGCCTTGGCGTTTTATCGTGGCGCGTCGCGAAGACGAGGTCGAATTCGCCAGGCTGCTATCGGTGCTGCGAGAAGGCAATATAGCCTGGGCACAACATGCCGCTGTGTTGATGGTCGCCTGCTCGCGCAAGTTCCGCAAGGAGAATGTGCCCAACCGACACGCCGGGCACGATTTGGGCCTGGCTGTGGGACAGATGGTCTTGCAAGCCTTATCACAAGGCATTTATGTCCACCAGATGGGTGGCTTCTTCCCTGACAAAGCGCGCCAACTTTATGCTATTCCCGACGACTTTGAACCCTACACCTGCATCGCCTTTGGTTATCGCGGCAGCGAGCTTGGGCATCTGGCCGACGCGCAACTTGGACGCGATGCCGCTGCGCGAGAACGCCAGCCCCTGGACGAGATGGTCTTCGCCGGTGGCTGGGCGCAGGTGGCAGACTTCCTCGACTAGCGGGCAAAGACGACAAAATGGCACGTTATTTGGTCACGGGCGGAGCGGGTTTTCTGGGCATCAATCTGTGCCGTCACCTGCTGACGCGCGGGCACGAAGTCGTTTCGCTGGATTTCGCCGACTTTGATTATCCCGAACGCGACCAAATCCGCGAGGTATTTGGCGACATTCGCGACCGTGAGGCTGTCGACCAAGCCATGCAAGACGTAGACATTGTCGTGCATTGCGCGGCCGCCCTGCCCTTGTACACGCTGGATGCGATCATGAGCACCGATGTAGATGGCACGCGCGCGGTCATCGAATCGGCGCGGCAACACGGCGTCGAGCGTTTTATTCACATTTCATCCACAGCGGTATATGGCATCCCCGATCATCATCCTCTGCGTGAAGACGACCCGCGCATCGGCGTTGGCGCCTATGGCGAGGCGAAAATCCTGGCGGAAGATATCTGCTTCACCGAGCGCGAGCAGGGCTTGGTCGTGCCGGTCATCCGCCCCAAATCATTCGTCGGACCCGAGCGGCTGGGCGTGTTCGCGCTGCTTTATGACTGGGCGAAAGACGGTCGCGGCTTCCCCCTGCTGGGCGACGGGCGCAACCGCTATCAACTGCTGGATGTCGACGACCTGTGCGAAGCCATCAGCCTGTGCGCCGAATTGCCAGCCGAGCGTGTCAACGATACATTCAACATCGGCGCGAAAGACTTCGCCACGATGGGCGAAGATTATCAGGCTGTGCTGGATTATGCCGGCTTTGGCAAGCGCATCATACCCTTGCCCGCCGCCCCCGCGATTTGGCTGCTGCGCGCGCTGGAAATGTTGAACTTGTCGCCGCTGTACAAGTGGGTCTATGAAACAGCTGCCAAAGACTCCTTTGTCTCGATTGAGCGAGCAGAGGCGCAGTTGGGCTTTGCGCCACGATACAGCAACCAGGACGCGCTGCTGCGCAACTTCCAGTGGTATCTGGACAATCTGGCGGCTTTTGAAAACAGCGCGGGCATTTCGCATCGAGTGCCTTGGCAGCAAGGGATTTTGAAGCTCGCCAAGCTGTTTTTTTAGCTGGCTGGCGCGGATGGACGCGAGATCATTGCGCCCTCAGTGAATTCGAAAAGCGACATGGACGATATCAAGCGCGGCGGCATCGCTGTCATCGATTATGGCTCGCAGACGACGCAGCTGATTGCGCGGCGCATCCGCGAGTTGGGCGTCTACACGCATGTCTTCGCTCATGATGCAAGGCCAGAAGAGGTTGACCGGCATCAGCCAGCTGGATATATCTTGTCCGGCGGACCCAACAGCGTCTATGAACCCGGCGCGCCGACCCTGTCGCCCTTCATGCTGGAAAGCGGCAAGCCCATCCTGGGCATCTGCTATGGCATGCAGCTGCTGACAGCGGCTTTGGGCGGGACGGTGGCGGCTTCTGCAAGCCGGGAATATGGACCCGCGCAAATCCAACAGCAGGGCGAGAGTCGTCTCTTCGCTGATCTGGCCATGCCACAGCAAATCTGGATGTCGCATGGCGATCGCATAGAAGAGTTGCCAGCCGGTTTCCAGACGCTGGCACATACCGCCAATTCTCCCTACGCCGCGATCGGCGATGTTGCCCGCCACCGCTATGGCTTGCAATTTCATCCCGAAGTGGGGCACACGCCACAAGGCAGACAGATGTTGGGCAATTTCGTCTTTGAAATCTGTGGCTGCCAAGCCAAATGGAGTGCGGCCGCCTTTATTGACGACGCTGTCGCGCGCATACAGGCGCAAGTCGGCTATGAGCGCGTGCTGCTGGCATTGAGCGGCGGAGTCGACTCGGCTGTTGCTGGTGCCTTGATCCAGCGGGCGATCGGCGAGCGGCTGATATGCGTATTTGTCGATCATGGCATGTTGCGGCAAGACGAAGCGGCGCAGGTCCTGCGCGTCTTCCGTGAAGAACGCAGCATGCGGCTGATCGCGGTGAATGCAGCGGAAGAATTTCTGGATGCCCTGGCTGGCATCACCGAGCCGGAAACCAAGCGCAAAATCATCGGCGCGCAATTCATCGAGACATTCTCGCGGGAAGCGCGGAAGCTGCGCGATTTGCGATTTCTGGGGCAAGGCACGATCTATCCCGATGTCATCGAAAGCGCGGCGGCGGGAAAATCTGCCCGGACGATCAAATCGCATCACAATGTCGGCGGCTTGCCAGACGACCTCAGCTTTGAACTGGTGGAGCCCCTGCGCGATTGTTTCAAGGACGAAGTGCGCAAGATCGGCGAGGCGCTGGGCTTGCCCGCTTCCATCGTGTGGCGGCAGCCATTCCCGGGTCCCGGGTTGGCGATCCGCTGCCTGGGAGAGCTCAGCTGGCCGCGCCTGGAGAAGCTGCGTCGCGCCGATGCCATTTTCACCGGCGAGCTGGCGGAAGCTGGCTTGCTGCGCGCAGAGACGGCACAATGCTTTGCGGTGCTGTTGCCGGTCAAAAGCGTCGGGGTGATGGGCGACAACCGCAGTTACGAAGAGACCCTGGCGCTGCGGGCAGTTACGACAGACGACTTCATGACCGCCGATTGGGCGCGCCTGCCCCACGATTTGCTGGCAAAAGTCAGCGCGCGCATCGTCAACGAAGTTGCGGGCATCAATCGCGTCGTTTACGATATCACCAGCAAGCCACCCGGCACGATAGAATGGGAATAGCCAAGCTAGGAGGACGCTATGCCTGCCGCTTATATCTTGATTGACTTGAATATGTCGGTGGACTTCGCCGATTCGCTGCGGGACTTGCGCGGCATTGACGGCGTAAATCGCGCCGATCTGGTGGTGGGTCCAGACGACTGCATCGCCTATGTAGAAGCCACCGACAGCACGCAGATGATGAATACCATTCGCGCCATCCGCAACGTGGCAGGTGTCAGCAAGACCGACACGCGCTCCATCGCCGAGGTGTAGTGCGGCTAACGCAATTTGTCTGCGCGCTGTTGATGCTGGCGGGTTGTGGCGCGCTGCTGCCGGCCCGCCCGCCTTCCCAGCTGGCGAATACACCTGGCGCGCCCATCATCATCAGCGATCGCAATATCGATGCCGGCGTCTTTCGCGTCGACTATCCGCCGGCCTGGCGCGTCGTAAAGCTCAACGAGGCGGGTGGCGGCTTGCATCTGTCTTTTGTCGCGCCCGATGGCGGCAGCGTTACCTTGGCGCAGGTGGCTGGCGATACAGAAGGTGAACAAATCTTGCGGCTGGAAAATGGCTGGGGCGTGAAGGTCACCATTGAGTTGACCGACACACCCTCGCCTCACTTTTCACGGCAGGCACAGTCGCTGGTCGATTCAATCCGCTCTTAGCCTCTGTCCGCCGTTTCGGCAGCGTCCTTTCGCAACTCGTTGAGCAGGCGCGCGATATCCACCAGCAAGTCGTCGAGGCGGCTGTCGGTGCGCTGGCTGACTTCGTCCAGGCGCTCGATGAGCTGGGCGGTTTCGCCGGGCGGGAAGCTGCGAAAAGCCAGCCAATACACCAGCGTAACCAGCGCCAACGTCAAGATTTGAAAAACTTGCTCAAATTCCATGTGTGCCTCCTTGGGGTTTATATGCGCGTGGCTAGATTTCTTTTGCCCAGAATTGCGGATGCAAGCTGGTAATTTCCATGCTAGCGGTATTGCTCCGGTGGGTTTTCCAGCGCATCTTGAAAGTGTGCGCGCCAGCATCCAGGTTGGTGACCAGCACAACCAGGCACAGCGGCAAGGATTTATTGCGCAAGCCATCTGCGCCACCTATGGCCTGCGTGACGCCATCGTCAGCGAAATAGAGGACGCCATCGACCGCAAGATTGTAGAAGATAGGTCGGGAGGTCGTCGTCGTCCTGACTGTGCCGGTGAAACCGACCAGCACATCGCCGCCATGCGTCAGCAACGAGATCGACAATTTGTCGCTGTCAATATCGACGAAGGTTTCCGAATTTGTGGAGAGGATGACATTGCCGCTTACGATCTTGCTGGCGCTGTTATCCAGGCGGTCTTTCAGGTAGTCCTGGTTGTCGCGGACATAAGTATTGAGGTCGGACGAAGTCAGCGGTTCGCTCGACCAGGTCTTTGGGCTAGTCCAAGCCACGGCGCATCCTTTCTGGCGGAAGGGCAATGGCTATACACTAGAACATATATTCTATTGTAAGGCGACTGGATGGTCGCTGGGGAGAGGCGATTTTGAGGAGCTGACAACCCCGCTCCCCCCATCCCCCAGCCCCTTGCCCCCAAAATGAGGGAAGGGGAGCTAAAGAAATCGAGATTCGTGCACAATGCCCCTTATCTTGCCCTCAAAATTAGGGAAGGGGAGCGCACTGCGATGTGAAGTCCCTCCCTCATTTTGTGGGGAGGGATTTAGCGTGGAGGGAACCTGCTCGGATTCTGTCTATGTTCAAGGCGATGCAGGGGCGAGGCGGTGACTCGCCGGAAATGAGCTTATTCGCCGCGTTTGTTGATCTGTCCACTGACTACCTGATAGACTGCCGCGCGCGCCAGAAAGTCCCCATCAAAGCTATCCAAATCAGCGCTGGTCATCAGGATCTGGGCGTTGCCATCCAGTCGGTCCAGCAAAAAGCGCCGCCGCCGCGCATCCAGCTCGGCAGCTACCTCATCGAGCAGGAAAAGCGGATAATCGTCAAGCTGGTCGCGCATCCAGCTCAGCTCGGCAAATCGCAGCGCCATGACAGCGGTGCGCGCCTGACCGCGGCTGCCAAAATCGCCACAATCGCGCTCATTGATCAGCAGACGCAGTTCGTCTCGATGCGGTCCTGCCACCGTCATGCCTCGCGCGATTGCCTCTTGCCGCCGTTCCAGCAGCTGCGCGCAGAATTGTGGCTGGATCTGCGCGGCAGTCAGCTGACGGTCGAGGTCCAAGCCCGGCAGATTGAATGTGCGCTGGCGTCCATCGCCATCAGCAGCCGGCAGCAGGCTGGGCAAATAGCGCAAGCTGAGCATCTCGCGTCCGCCGCTCAGCGCGTGATGGTTGTTCCGCGCCAGGATCTCCAGCTCGCGCAAGAATTGTTGTCGACCAGCGATGATGACCGCGCCATGGCAAGCCAGTTTCTCGTCCCAATAGGCCAGTTCATCCGCGCTAGCCCGTCTGTCGGCGATGCGTTTTAGCAGGGCGTTGCGCTGGGGCAACACTTTCTCATATTCGTGCAGCGCCAGCCGATATTCGCGGTTGACTTGTCGCAAGGCGGTGTCCATGAAACGGCGGCGGTCGCTGGGCGCGCCTTCAATCAGCGACAAATCTTGTGGCAAAAAGAGCACCACATTCAGCAGGCCGACCACATCCATCACGCGCTTTTCGACATTGTTGAGCTTGACCGACTTTTTGAAGCGCGGCGAACCGCTTGTCATGTCCAGCATCAATGTAATATCGAGCTTCTGATAGGCAGAGCCACCCAGCTGCGCAGACAAGCGGGCAAAAGGGATTGGCTCGCCTTCTGTGCGCCAGTGGATGAGTTGGCGGTCGCTGGTGGTGTAAGGCGAAGTCGATGTCGCCAGGTAGGTGATGGCTTCCAGGATGCTGGTTTTGCCCTGGGCATTTTCGCCATAGAGCAGGACAGGTCCATGGGCGGGCAAGCTCAACTCGAGGCGGGCATAATTGCGGAAGTTGGTCAGCGAAAGATGCTCAATGCGCATAGGGCTATTGTAATGTACCGACTGCCCCGCCCCAAACCCCAGGCGTTGTCATGTGGTCACATTCTCGGCAGGGGCGAACAGGCCGCTCAACCGCCCGCCCAGACCGGCAAATAGGCATCAGCCATGATCTTGCGGCTTTGCCCGCTTGCCAGATCGTGCACCCAGACCTCGGGCAGCGCGCCGCGAACGCTCTCGCCAGCCGCATCCAGCAGAGGAAATCGCTGCAATACCAAGGCATCGCCAGCCCTGTGCCAGCGCATGTAGGAGCTGTTGTAGCGCTCATCGTAAACCAGCGGCACCAGCGCGTCGGGCTCGTCGCCCAGGCTGCGCAGGTAGATCTGGTGACCGGGCGTCCAGCGAGCATCGGTGTAACGCCGCGCCAGGGCGACCTGCTCGCCATCGGGATGCCACTGCGCAGCCGCGTCATCGCCAGACCCTTGCGGATCAGTGAAATTGGCGAATTCTTTCTGGCGCAAGTCGGCAATGCGCAGATGCGTGAAAAATTGATTGCCACGGCGAATCAGTTCCGGATAGATGATGCGCCCCCCCTGCGGAGACAACGCGCCCATCGTGCCTTGCGTTGTCGGCAGAAAGCGCAGTTGCACGCCATCATCGCCGCTGGGCACGAATTCATAGATCAGAATGCCGGGCTGGGTCGAATCGGCGCTGTAAAATGCGATTGTATTGCTGTCTGCCGACCAGACCGCGCTGTGCCCCACCACCTGCGTATCGGCAATCAGCGGCGCGGTGTCATAGTCGGGACTGGTCATATCCACCAGCCAGATGCGCGACAAGCCGAAGCGGCCGCCCAACGACTCAGCGCGTTGATAAGCCAGCAGCGCGCCATCGGGGCTGAATACCGGCGAAGTGCAATTTGCCGCCAGCGCCACACAATCGACCAGATCGCGCGGATTGCCGCCGCGGATATCCAGCAGGCGCAAGGTTGCCGCACCGCTGTCGTTGCGTTCCGCATAAGCCAGCCAGCGCCCATCGGGGCTGATAGCGAAATCGTAGATGCCGTATGCGCTGTCGGTCAGTTGCTGGTGGGCAAGCGGCTCATTGATATCGGCGATCCAGACATTTTGTTGCGCCGCAGAAGCTGGATACAGGTAGGCGACGCGCCGCGGCTGACGGGATGGATCCGTGATGAATGCGGCGATGGCCACACCGACCAGGCAAAGCGCGCTGATGATGAAAACGACGGTATCGAGACGGTCGGGCTTCATGCGTCTCCCAAAGTTGCTATTCCCATCCGTTCGACAGAATCCGCGCGCCAGTCAACATCCTAAGGATACAGATAGGGTTGATCGGGTTCATCGACCTGTTCCAGCGTCTCGACGACGATGACTGGCAGCAGTTCGCCGGCGAAGTTGGCGGCATTCAGCCTGCCTTGCACGCGCACCCAGCTGCCGACCGTCACCGCGTCAATGGCATCGGCGCGGGCTGGCATGCCGATCGGGAAGGCATCGGCCACGCAGCAGCTCATGGTAAAACGCGAGACCATGAATTCATCAGCGGCATGAACAGGCTCGCGGTAGACAAAACCGATCACATCCACGGGCTGGTCATTGAATTCGGCAGGCGCGGCGCGGCTATACTCGCGCAGCCAGTCCAGGATATTGCGGTCCAGTGGGCTGCGGGCGAATGTCGCGGCATTACCAACGCCGACCGGGCGCAGGCTGATCCCGCCATTGATGGCTTCTATGCCCAAAGAACGCGAGGGTATCAACAAAGCCAGCGCGAGCGGAAATGCGGCGATCAGCACGATATCCCAGCCGATGCGGTAATGCTGATGCGCATGAAATGACGGCTTGATGCGCCCCCACAAGCTCACCAGCGCCAGCAGAAAGAATATGCCCGCGCCGACATAAGCCAGCCAGCCAAACCGTTGATTGATGTAATTGCTCAGGTTGCCGCTGATGATGAGTTGCGTCAGGTACACGCCCATGCCCAGCAAAATTAGCAGCTTTGCCCAGTTGATACGGCTGTCGCGAGCGCTCATCGTCCGCCCCCTCAATATCCCAGCGCCAGGTTGATGAGCACGCCCGCCAGCAAGTTCATCACGAAGGGCAGCAAGACCAAATACAGCACGATGCGCCGGCGGAAGACGCCCGTGAACATCAAGGTGCTCTTTATATCGACCATGGGACCAAAGCTCAGAAAGCTGATGATTGCGCCAGTGGTAAATGTGTTGACGAAAGCCAGCGCCAGGAAGCTGTCGACTGTTGAACAGACGCTCAATATGTAGGCCAGCAACTGCATGAAAAGCACGGAAAGCACATTGCCAGTGCCCAGCGCCAGCAAGCTCTCTTGTGGCACCAGGGTCTGCATCAGCGCAGCCAGCGCAGAGCCCAGGATCAAGAAGCGGCCCATTTCAAAGAATTCATCGCTGGCGACCCCCACCGCGTGCAGCAATTTTTCGCGCAGGGAAGCCAGGTCGTGGTCATGATCATGGTCGTGGTCATGACCACGGTCGTCGTGACCGTGTTTAGCGTGACCGCCAGCCATTGCGATCGGCTTCAACACCGAGCCGGGTTTGGCGGAAATGCCGATGACCAGCGCGACCGTGACCGCGACCACGATGGTAATGACGAAGCGCCCGATAAAGACGGGACCAAAGCCAAAAGCGATATACGTGCTGGCAAAAACGATGGGATTCATAAAAGGCGCTGCTAACAAAAATGCCACGCCCATGGACACGGGCATGCCTTTGCTGAAGAGACGGCGCGTCACGGGCACGACTCCGCACTCACAGACCGGGAAGGCCAAACCCAGGAATGCCCCGCCCAGCGCTGCCCCCAGTCGATTACGCGGCATCAGGCGCACGATATCGTCGGACTTGACGAAGCTCTCGATCAACCCAGAGGTCAGCGAACCCAGCAGCAGAAAGGGCACCGCCTCGATAAAAATGCCCAAGAAGCGCGTGGCAAATACTTCGATGTTGACGATGAAATCCATAAGCGGTTGAACTCGATTGCTGCCAGTTTGTTTTTTCAGTCTACAGCATAAGCAAGGCTTGCGCCGAGCATTCGCGCGCCTGGATCAAGGTTCGTTGTTGTCCAGCCCACTCAGTGTAAAGGCGAATACCAAAGCGAGCATCGCGCCTGTGGGCATGCCCAGCGCCACATTGCCGATGATGATGCCGAAGATGACGCCGACCGCCAAGCCGCAAGCGACGCCAGCCACAAATAGCAGCTGCGTCGAAGGCGGTTTCATGCGCCAGCCTCGATATCGTCAAACAAGACTCGGTACAGCGTATTGTATTGTTCGAAGCCGCCTTTCATTTTTGTCGCCTGGAAAGGCTGGGCGCGGATATGCTCGCCCACCAGCGCATAAGTCGCCGGACTGATGACAATCTCGCCAGGTTCGGCATTTTCTTGCAAGAACTTGCAGGCGTTCGCCGCTTCGCCCAAAGCTCCGTATTCGCTGCGGTCTGTGCCGCCAACCATGCCCAGCACAGCTTGCCCGGTGTGGATGCCGATGCTGAAGTGCAGCCGGTGGTCGGGCTGGATTACGATGTGCAAAGCCTGCGCTGCCGCCATGATGTCTTGCGCCGCTCGCAGCGCTCGGATGGCGTGGTCTTCCTGTGGATTCAGCTGCGTATTCCACAAGGCTTTGATGGCATCGCCCAGGTATTGGTCGACTATGCCGTCCTGGGCATCGATAGCATCGCTTGCCGCGCCCAAATAGCGGTTGATCGTGCGCATGAGGTCTTCGGGCTGCAGTGTCTCGCCAAAAGCCGTAAAGCCGCGCACATCGGCGAACATGGCGGTCACTGTGCGCTCGACCGGGCTGGTATCCAAAGCGCCAATCGAATCGATATTCGCCAGCAGCGCCTCGGGGATAAAAGTGCCCAGCAGGCGGCGCTGCTCTTCTTGCTCTTTGCGTTCGGTCAAGTCGTCGATGACCAGCGCCACGCCATAGATCACCTGGTCATCGCCACGCAAGGGGCTCGCCACCACTTGCCAATAGCGTTCGCGCCCCTTGTGCAAAAAGCGCTCTGCCCAGATGCGCTGGGTGTGGTCGCGGCGGACGCGCTCAATCTCGGCATAGAATTCGCTTGACACCGGCGGCAGCAAGTTGGACAAGGGCATGCCAACCGCCGATTCTGTGCTCTTGCCCGTCAGCGCTTCTGCCGCCAGATTGCAAATGATGACGCAATCGTGACTGTCGATGGTGATGACGCTTGAGCCGATAGACGCGAATATATTGGACAGGCGCACCTGCATCTCTTCGATCAACGCCATTTGCGCGCGGATTTCTTCAAACAGGTGGGCATTTTCGATCGCCACTGCCGCTTGCTGGCCGAAGCTGGTCAACAGGTTCAGTTCGTTTTCTTTGAACAAGCCAGCCATGACGCGGTTGTCGCAATAGGCTACGCCGATAAGTTGGTCGCGCGCTTTTAATGGCACCGCCAAAATGCTGCGCAGGTTGAAGCCGACGATGCTTTCGCTGGCGCTGATATTGTCGTCTGCCCCGGCGTCCATGGTCATCACCGCCTCGCCAGTTTCCACGACCTGGTTGATGACCGACCAACTGACGATGCGGCCGCCAGCCGCTGTTTCTTCTGCGCTCAAGCCCCGCGCGACCTTGAACTCGAGCTCGCCCGTGTCGTGATTCTTCAGCACGATATAGCCGCGCTCGGCTTGCGTCAGGCTGATGACAGTGTCCACCACCTGGTTGAGCACCTGGTCGGTTTTTTGCGCGGAATTGATAAGGGCGGTGGTTTCTGCCAGACGGCGGAGTTGCGCCAACTGCATTTGTGTGTCGACCATATCGACCGAGAGTCGATCGATGCCGCTGCGCAAGTTCCACAGACGGTCGATCGCGTCGCTGGGCAGGCGGATGTTGCGGCGGCGCAAAAGCTGCTGCTGCTGCTCCAGAAGCGTCTTGACTTCGTCGGCGCGCTCTTTCAAGCCGCGCAACTGCGACTGAAGCGCGCCAAATGCGCTCGTCCCGCCGGTCATGCGCTTCGCTGCACCTCATAGGCATTCATCCCAGCCGAAAGCCCCTTGCCATAGATTGGCTCGCGGGGGATGAATTCGAATGGCGGCTGGCTCTTGTGAAAAAGGATGAGATCCAAGGTTGCTTGCCCGATAGTGATGCTGCCGCGGCGGGCATTTTCTTGTACCCGTTTGGCGGTGTTGATGCTGTGCCCCAGCGCCGTGAACTCGCGCCGGCGGAAGCTGCCGACATTGCCCAGGGTGGCCACGCCGCTGAAGATGCCGATGATATAAAAATGCGGGTCTGGCTCAATGCCCAGTTCGCTGTAGAGCTGCAAAAAGCGATCGCGCATCAGCAAGCCGCATTCTACAGCCTGTTGGGCGTGCTGCTCGTCTGGGTTCAGCTGCGTATTAAAGAGCGCCATAACTTCGTTGCCCATGTATTTGTCGATGATGCCGCCAGTATCGTGAATGCAGCTGGTGGCGATGGCTTGATACTGATTGAGGATGCGCAGGGTTTCGCTGGGCGCGACATCGGGCAGGGTCGCCCAGGGGCGCACATCGGCGAAAAGGCAGCTTACCTCGCGCCGCATACCACCCATCTCAATATTGGCGATTTCACTTATTTGGTCCACCATGCCTTCGGGCAAGATGCGCTTCATGGCATTGATGGTGGTTTCATGCTCGTGCAAGTGGGTAACATCGTCCATCACCAAGGTCACGCCCTGTGTCATTTGGCTGCGGTCTTTCAATGGCGAAAAGGACAGCGAAAGCGCCACCGGTCCCCTGCCCGGCAGCTCGGCGACGAGATCGAGCGTGTGGTCGGCATCGCCTTCTTTAACCAATTGCAGCTCTTCGCCCAGCTGCAAGGCGGCTTTTTGCAAGACGCGCTCTAGTTGGCTTCCCAGCACGGTATCGGGCGCCAGATTGAGGATATCGGCGGCAGCGCGATTGAAAGTATGCACCAGGTCGTTGGAATCGATGGCGATGATGGCGCTGCCCACCGACGAAAAGATATTGTCCATCAACTCTTTGACGCGCGTAATCTCTGCCAGGATCTGCCCAGCCCGGCTGTACATGCGGGCATTATTGATCGCCACCGCCGCCACATTGGCAAACGCCACCAGCAGGGTCAGCTCGCGTTCGGTGAAGATGCCCGCCACCAGCCGATTGTCGACATACACCGCACCGATGGATTGGTCTTTGAAGCGCAGCGGCACACACAGCACCGACCGCAGCGTGAAATTGAAGATGCTCTGGCTGTCAGACCAGCGCTCGTCCTGGTAGGCGTTGTCAGCCAAGAGAGGCTCGCCACTGCTGATTACCTGGTTGACCACCGACATGCTGATCTGGGGTGGCGAACCATCGGGCGAAGTCACGCCCAGCACACCGCTTTCGCTGCTGACGCGGAAGTCATATTGGTCGCTGTCATCCCGGGTCAAAATGATATAACCGCGCTCGGCCTGAGTCAGCAAAATGACCAATTCCATCGTCTCTGCCAGGACAGTATCGGCATCCAGCGAGTTGGTCATGCGCACAGCCATATCGCTCAATGCGCGCAGCTGCCGCAGTTCGGTCTGTTCCGCCAGCACATCGGATTCCAGCCGTTTGAAATCTGCCTGCAATTGGCTGAAGCTGGTGAGAACAGATGACGGCATAGCGAGGCGGTGATGGCGCAACTGGTCGCGCTGCACAGACAAGGCGGTTTCAATCTGCTTGATCAGGTCTTCAAGCTGCCGCAAATCGCCAAGCAGGCTGGCAGCACCGTTTGCTGAGTCGCTCATATAGCTTTTTCAAATCGCATGGCGCGACGGTCATCCATCTCGGTTATCGGCACATGCCAGCGATTATACTGCAAGTGCGGGGGGATAACACGGCAAAATGTGGCGCTCACCCGCTCATGGCGAGGGCGGCGGCGCGGCGTCCGATCTCTACTGCATAATTGGTGCCGCGGTCCCAGGGATAAACTTGCGACATGCTCGCCCAATAGACGCCCGGCAGTGGGGTATTCACAGCAGGCAAGCGCTGGCTGTGATGCAAGCGGGGAACGGGCTGGGCGTATGGCGCGCGCCACACCCACCACTTGCGCAGCCAACTGCGCTCAAAGGCGGGGTTGATCTTGCCCAGCGCCGGCAGAAATCGCTCGACCAGTTCTTCTTCATCCAGTCGAAAGTATTCGTGGCCGGGGTGCACATAGTCGCCACAATAAATAATGTGGTCGCCACCATAATGTTTGCGCGGCAGGTAGTTGGTATGCTCGACCAGCGCCAGAAACGGAAAGGCTGACCTGGACTTTTCGGGCGTGTCGGCTGGCAAATTCAACCAATAGGTATCATCTGGCAGCAAAGGATGCTTCAGCGCGAAAACGACGCACAGCCCGCCGATGCTCTTCAAGGCAGCGACCTCTTTGCCATAAGCGGTATCCGCCAATCCCTCCGCCAGTTGCAGCAGCAGCTTGGGCGAAGTCGTGCAGATCAGCCGGTCGAATTGCCGTGATTCTCCAGCGGCTTTCAGCCAGGGTTTGCCATTGCGACTGCCGATGCCCTGCGCCGGCGCATTCAGACAGATACGCACGCCGCGTTCCCGCAGCTGCCTCGCCAGTTCGTCCATGAATGCCTGGAATCCACCCTGATAGGTGCCCAATTTCAACGTGCGCTTGACGATGCGCGCCCACATGAATGACATGGGCACTTGATCGTACTCGTGCGCGAATTTGCCGATCAGCAGCGGCTTGAAGAAGGTTTCGTAGGCTTGCCGACCCATCCAGCGGCGCATCCAGCTGTCGGCGGTGACGTGTTCAAAAGGCTGCCAGCGCGGGCTCAGCTTGATCGCGAGGCCAGCCAGCGCCATGCGGATTGTGGCGAGCAAGGGCAGTGGCAAAAGCAAGGCCGATGGCGAGATTTCGCTGCGCACGATCTTGCCATCCAGCCAGAAACTGGTCTTGGGGCGCGGAAATATGATCTTGTCGCGTACGCCCATCTCGTCTGCCAGGCGCAGGATGTCGTGATCGTTGGCAAACCAGTGATGATAGAATTTCTCCAAGGTCCAATCCCAGTTGTCATCTTTGAAGCCCGCTGCCAAGCCGCCGACGCGATCCGTTGCTTCAAAAATGGATACGCTGTGCCCGGCACGAGCGAAATCCCACGCCGCCGCCAAACCAGTCGCGCCCGCGCCGATGATGGCGATGTTGAGTGGTGACTGCTCAGCCCGCCGCATACACATCCTCCGAAAGCATCCACCTTGCGCGCGCCTCGATATCCAGCCGACTGCGCAAACCAGCCAGATAGCGAAAGTGCGCGGCCGCTCCGATCATGGCGGCATTGTCGCTGCAAAGAAATAGTGGCGGCGTATGAATGGGCAGCTCCAGCCGGTCGCGCAGCTTGTCGCGCAACAGCTTGTTGGCGCTGACCCCGCCAGACACGAACAAGGCGCTGGCAGCATGATCGCGCGCCCCGCAATACGCTGCATTGACCAGGGTATCGGTGGCGGCAGCCTGGAAAGCGGCCGCGACATCAGGGATATGCACATCATCCCGCAATTGGGCATGGTTTTCGGCGCGACGCTGGCGATGACTACGATCTTTGGGCTGCAGAGTAACCGCGCGCATCACGGCTGTCTTCAAACCACTGAAGCTGACATCATAGGCGCTGTCGGTCTTTGCTCGCGGAAATGCGTAGGCGCTGGCATTACCACATTGCGCGGCTTTCTCAATGGCTGGTCCGCCAGGGAAAGGCAAGCCCAGAGTGCGCCCAACCTTGTCAAACGCTTCGCCAGCTGCGTCATCAATCGTGCCACCGAGCCGCTGGTAGCGACCGTGCCCACGCATCAAGAGCAGTTCGCTGTGTCCACCCGATACGATCATCGCGATGATGGGAAAAGCGGGTTCGCAGAAACCATCCGCCAACCATTGCGAATAGACATGCCCTTCCAGGTGGTTGATGCCCAGCAATGGCAAACCGGTCGCCAGCGCCAGCCCCTTGGCAAAACCAACCCCCACCAGCAGCGAGCCGACCAAGCCAGGTCCTTGCGTAACAGCAATAGCATCCAATTGAGAATATTCCAGGTCGGCTTCGTCCATCGCCTGCCCCACCACCGCACTGATGCTCTCGGTGTGGGCGCGCGAGGCGACCTCGGGGAAGACGCCACCATATTGCGCGTGCAGGTCAATCTGCGAGGCGACGATATTGGCGTGAATCGTGCGGCCATCGCTGATGATGGCGGCAGCGGTTTCGTCGCAAGATGTCTCGATGGCGAGGATGGTGGTCATGCGGGCATTGTAGCACTGGAATTGACGGGCGCGGATGTATAATGCAGACGAGACAGATGCTTGGTGTAAGAGAGGCGCGCAATGTACAAGTCGTTTCGGGTCAAGAACTTTCGCTGCTTCAAGGACTTGCAGATCAACGATCTGGGTCGGGTGAATCTGATCGCTGGCAAGAACAACACCGGGAAGACGGCGTTGATGGAGGCGATGTATATTCATTCCGGGAATCGCGATGTCAAGACTCTTCTGCGAATCGACCACCACGAGTCCTATCGAATGTATCGAGAATTTATGCCAACTGAATCCGATGACGATTCCAGGAGCCTTATGAGTTGGAACACACTCTTTCGTGATTTTGAAACCAGCCAATCAATTGAACTGACTGCGCGCATGCTGATTGGAGAATCGCGTTTTGAGGGTGATGTATTCGATACCTCAGTCACTGTCTCTTCAAAGTCCATTGAAAGTTCGGATATCGACGATATTCTCTCTCAATTGAGAATAGAGGACTTGGAAAGGTATCGGTATGTAGATGTATTGGAGATTAAGTCTGATACAGATAGACGCTCGACATACTTGGCGATCTTGAATGGTAGAGTTCGAGCTTCCAGAATACGAAATAAGAACCCTGGACAGTCCGACTTTCTGTATGCGCAGGAAAAAATCGACTCTCGTTTGAACGCCCATCGATATAGCAACATGCGCCAATCAAACGACTTAGCGACACTGGTTGCTGCCCTTAGCGACATTGAAAGTAGGCTAGAGGGGTTAGAGCTTCTTTTTGATGGAAGGCGTCCGCTTATCTACGCCAATATCGGATTGAGTCAACTCGTGCCATTGTCTCACTTGGGCGATGGAATGAATCGAGTTGCCAGTCTTATCCTTGCAATGAGTGAGGTTCCTAAGGGGGTAATCTTCATCGACGAAATCGAGAATGGGATTCATTACACTGTCCAAAAGGATGTATGGCGTGCCATCGGTGAGGTTGCGCGCAAACACGACATCCAGGTCTTTGCCACGACGCACAGCCTGGAAATGATTCGTGCTGCATATGAAGCATTCGCGGAAGCTGGGAAGCTAGAAGCATTCCGCTATCACCGCTTAGACCGTGGCGAGGAAACGGGTGATATCGAAGCGGTTACCTACAATGAACCGGCCTTGGATGCCATTGCATCATTCGACTTTGACTTCGAGGTACGCGGATGAACATCAGGATCCCCAACGGAAAATCTCGTCTGATGGTAGTCGAAGGCAAGGAGGATCAGGAGTTCTTTATTCAATTGGCCACACATCTTAAAGTGATAGGCGGCTGGCCGCTCCAGATTGAACAGTTGGATGGCAAAGGTAATTTCAAGGAGTTTCTGCTAGCCTTAACCAGACATCCAAGATTCGGTCAGCTCGCCACTATAGGCATCGTTCGCGACGCCGACTTTGGTACTAACGCATTTCAGAGCGTGCGCGACACAATTCTAAGTGCGAATGAAGTTAGTCCGCGTAAACTGTCAGTGCCAGAACGAGTACTGGAATTAGCGCAAGGGACACCAAAAACTGGCGTGCTCATCCTGCCGTCAGGCGGACGTGAAGGCATGATAGAAAACCTGATAATGGACGTCTTCGACGAAGACCCAGTTGCCAAATGCGTTGACGAATACGTCAAATGTCTAAGAAAAGAAGGACAGTCAGTGTTGAAAGCGAGACTCCCGAAGGCGCGGCTTCGCACGTTCATAACCGGCAAAAACATTGGTGAAGACGCAGAAGGCGACGATTCAGACAGGCAGTATCTCTCGGATGTCTTTCACATGAGCTGGTGGAAGCCAGAATTCTGGAACCACCCCGCCTTCAACCCCGCCAAAGATTTCCTGCGCCAACTCCTCGCCGACTAGACCCGCCCAATCAGAATCTGTGGTAACCTGATAGCGACCAGAGTCTTTGCAATGGGAGCGCGACAATGACCACACGCAACGACCACTTCGCCTGGACATTGACAGGAATCGCCGGCGTCATTATCTTCGCCGCTTTCACCGCTTGGGGTGGCATCCCGGCAGAGACGAATCTCGGCTTATTCTGGCTGCAAGCGAGCCTTTTTTTATTGGTTATCTGCGCCTTTGTCCTGGCTTTTTGGCATCTGCTCATTCGTCCCCTTGCGCCGAGCCTGCGCCAGCCGCAAACCAGCCAATTGACTTTCCGAGCGCGGGAAGTGTTGTCGCTGCTACTGGCCAGCGGCGGCATCGCGACCTTCATCGGTGGCGTCTGGGACGAATTGTGGCACCGCCGCTATGGCATTCCTTTTGGCGAGGACTTCTTCTGGCGGCCCCATCTGCTGATGTATTTTGGATTCGCCACCGCGACCGTCTGCGGCTTTTGGGCGCTGCTGTATCTGAATCGCCATCTGCGCGGCAACTTTCAACAGCGATTCCGCTCCAACACAGTCGTCGGACTGCTGATATTGAACGCCGCGTTTCTGCTCTACGCCTTGCCCGCCGACCCTCTCTGGCACTGGATTTTCGGCGAAGACCTCACCGCCTGGAGCATCCCGCATCTGATCTTGCTGACGAGCTTCGTCTTTACGCAATTGCTCGCGCTGGATCTGCAGATATCGACCAGGTTGCGACAGCAGTGGCGTGACCTATTCGGGCTGCGGCTCGGCGACTGTGTATCGTTGGTCATCCTCGCCGCCATCCAAATGCTGTGCCTGCAACTGATGCTCACCGAATGGGACGCGTCACTTGCAGGCATTCCGCCAGAATCGCTCGGGCTCTATCGTCCAGAGTGGCTGCTGGCGGCGAATCTGGTGGCTTGCGTCACCTTCACCGGCGTGCTGGCCACACGCCTGCTGCGCTGTGCCGGCGCGGCGACTGTGGCCGGGCTGCTCGCGCTGGTTTTTCGCTTCGGCTTGATACAGCTGTTTGATGCGGATGTGTTGCAGTTCGTCGCCTGGCTGGCTGCGCTGTTGCCCTTGTTCGCCATCGATATCTGGGCATACACCTGCAGCGCCATCCGCAAGCGCGAGCCGGACTGGCGCGGCACCGCTGCCGCCGTGATTGCCGCTATGGCGATTAATGCGCTCGTCATTCGCAGCCTGTACGATATTGGAGATGCGGATAATTTCGCCTATGCCGCCGCCATCATCATCACCGGCCTGGGCATGAGCTGGTTTGCCAATCGTGTGGCCGATGCTTTGCTGCGCCAGCACAAGGCGATCGCCGCGTTCACAAGCGAGCGCAAGCGCATCAAGCCGGCGGTATCCTTTGGCATCCTGGGCGTCTTCCTCGTCTTCATCGCCTTCTCCATCGTGACAGCGACTCCGCCGGTGTGAATTTGATTTGGTCCCAAGGGTGGGCCAAAAGAGCGCAGTCGCGTGTCGCAGCGAGCATTTTGCGTTATGCTAGTTGTGATGGTTATGAGGCTGATGAATTCGCTCATGGTTACAATGACTGCGCCGACCAAGGCATCCACCAACAGCAAACCCAAGACCAAGACGAGCCCCAAGCCGCGCCGCTACGACTATGACATCGTCATCATCGGTTCGGGACCGGCCGGACATCGCGCGGCCATCCAGTCGGCAAAGCTGGGCAAACGCGTGGCCGTCATCGAAAAGAAAACGTTGATCGGCGGTGTCTCGGTGAACACGGGTACGATCCCTTCCAAGACCCTCCGCGAAGCCGTCTTGCACTTGTCCGGCTTTCGGCAACGTTCGATTTATGGCGCTTCGTACACGGTCAAACAGCACATCACCATGAACGATCTGCTGATGCGCGCCGACCATGTCATCCGCCACGAGATCGAGATCAACAAGGTGCAGTTGCAGCGCAATGGCGTCGAGCTGATCCCCGGCATCGCCACCATCGTCAACGAGCACACGGTGCACCTGCACTTCCTGGGCAAAAAAGGCGAAGACGAGCTGACCACGCGCAACATCATGATCGCCGTGGGCACCACAGTCTCCAAACCCAAAAACATCCCCTTTGATGGGCACACCATCTTCACCAGCGATGGCTTGCTGCGGCTGGATCACCTGCCAAAGACCCTGACAGTCGTAGGCGGCGGCGTTATCGGCTGTGAATACGCCTGCATGTTCGCCACATTGGGCACGCGCGTCACCCTGGTCGAATTGCAAGAACGTCTGCTGACATTCGTAGACCACGAGATTGTCGATGCGCTCGTCTATCATATGCGCCAGCAGCGCGTCACCCTGCGCCTGGGCGAAAGCGTGCGCAGCATTGAACATTGCGACACGCGCTTTGGTAGCGGCGTGAAGATCTGCCTGAAAAGCGGCAAAGAGATCGTCACCGAAATGGCGCTGTATGCCATCGGCCGCTATGGCGCGACAACCAAACTGGGCTTGGAGAATATCGGCATCGTGCCCGACCAGCGCGGTCGCATCCGTGTCAACGAGCATTACCAGACCGAGATCCCCAATATCTACGCGGTCGGCGATGTCATCGGCTTCCCCAGCCTGGCTTCCACCTCCATGGAACAAGGACGCATGGCGGCCAACCACGCCTTTGATGTCGACCATTCGAGTTTCCCGCAGCTTTTCCCCTACGGCATCTATGCCATCCCGGAGATATCCACCGTGGGCGCAAACGAAGAAGAGCTGACGCAGGCGGGCATCCCTTACGAGGTGGGCAAAGCCTATTACAAGGAAATCGCGCGCGGGCAGATCCTCGGCGATACCATCGGCATGCTCAAGCTGGTCTTTCATCGCGAGAATCACAAGCTGCTGGGCGTGCACATCATCGGCGAGGGCGCCAGCGAGCTCATCCACATCGGGCAGACGGTCATGGCTTTTGGAGGGACGGTCGATTATTTCATCAACACCGTCTTCAATTATCCGACGCTGGCGGAATGCTACAAGACAGCTGCCTTTGATGGCGTGAATCGGATAATGTGAGGCTTGCCCGCAATTCGTGTTCTAAATCGCTACAACTAATCAGTTTTGTCAGAGACTCGCGCTGCCAAGTCCGCGAACAATCGCTTATAGATCGGTTGCTTGCCATTGTGTCGACTTTGCAGTATATTGCTTGTGTAGCTAAGCTTCGCCACGCGCTGCAAAGGAGTAACCCGCATGTCCGAGCCAACCGCGAACTCCGCCCCGACATTGACGCAGCAAGCAGCCTTATCCGACACTGGCGAACTCACTGAATCCCAAATCGAGTTCATGGAAGACTTGCGCGCGGGCCTGCTTGACATGAAGCACGGCAGAGTCCAGCCCGCCCGTGAAGCCCTGAGTGAAATCGAGCGGGAGATCGCAGCCGAAGAATCCGAACCGCCGGACTGATAACTTCAATCCTCCGTGCCCCCGTGCCTCTGTGGCGATACCCCCGCAAACACAGCCCGCACGCCTTCTTTATCCCCAGCCCCAGCCAAGCCCGCCGCCACCTCAAAAGCCAGCTCGTCAGGCAGCGCCCGCACCTCGAATCCCCGCGTCTCGTCCCGTCCCAGCCGATTCAAGGCGAAGCGCTCCCACTGCGCCAACTCATTTTCAATCGCCGACTTCGCAGCAGAAGCCTCCCCCTGACGCGTCGGGGGGAGATTTAGAGGGGGGTTATCTCGACGGGGGGACAGAGGGGGGTTCTCGCCCCAGCCCACCGGCGGCAGCTGAAAATAGCGCTCGCGCAGTTCGTTCACGCTCATGATCGGATACGCCGCCTGGATTTCCGCCAGCCGCGTCTGCATATCGGTCGGGCGGATATCGTCAAATGCCGCGACCAGTCCTTGCCCATAGAAAGGCAGCAGATCGGCGCTGATTTTCTCCGCCAGGCGCACCAGCTTGGGATAGAGCGTGCGCTCGATGAACTGCCGCTCGGCGACCACGGCGTTGGCTTCGGTGGCGTTTTCGCTGACCAGCCCGACCGGGATGCCGAAGATGTTCAGGATTTCATCGCGCTGCGCCCGCCGCCCCTGCAAGAAGTCCAGGTCGCTGTGGCTGAGCCCGATATGCTGCCATTCGACCGCTCCGCCGCGCAGGAAAGCCGTCCGCCGCGATGTGCCGCCATAATTGCTGCGCCATTCGCGCTTCATGCGCTCGAAGTCGCTGTCGCTGATGAAGTCGCGGATGTTGACGATGCCGGCTGGCACGCCGCTGTCTTTGCCGAATGTGTGGCGATTCCAGTCTGACATGTGGCGGTCGGAAAGCACGGCGTTGCGCGCTGCCGAGATGGGCGACAAGCCATAAAAGTCGTTGCCGGGGTGCCAGCGCTGGAAGTGCAGCACTTCCACTGCCGAAAGCGGGATGGTCTGCCCGTCCAGCTGATACAAATAACCAGCCACCACGCGCGCGGCATCGGGCACCACAGAAACGCGGTCGGGGCGCAGCATCCAGATCTCGCGCGGCAGGCCCCGTTCATCGCCCACCAGCAGCCAATAAGCATTGCCATGCAGCTCCAGCGCGCCCAGGGTCTGCTCGATCAGCTCAAAGCGGCTGGTCAGCGGGTTCGGGCAAGCCAGCAGCTGCTCCAGCGGATGATTGTCAATGCCGATGCGCCGCTCGCCCTGCAAGCGATAAACCTTGAGCGGGACGAGCGCGCCGGCTTCGGCAATGCGGTTGATGGCGATGTACACCCAGGGCGACTGCTCATAGACGCGCGCGGAATGGGCATCGAGCGGGGCGCTCTGCGGGATGCGCTGCTGCGCGGATACCAGGTCGAACTGCGGGGCGCGCCTGCGCAGACGGTCGCGAACATTGCCAAGCCAGTTGAACATCGGCTGCTCCTCTTCGTGGGTTTTGCAGCAGGCTAGCAAGGTCGAGGGCGCATGCGGCGACTATTTGTGCGCGTACCCCCCGCAATCCCCTCGACAGGTCAGGGGGAAGCACATACCTTGACTCCCCTCCCTGACTCGTCGGGGAGGGGCCGGGGGAGGGGTAGATGGTCTTAACAACCCAGCCCCAGCGCAGCCACGATATCGCTGAGCACAGGCAGGTCGCACCACAGATTCAGCATATCGACCAGCACCAGGGCGATGCCGGCAAAGCATACAAACACCAGTACGAAGAACACGAAGCAACCCAGGATCAACCAGGGCGAAGTGCCGCTGCGTTCTTCACGCGCGGCGTAGGGATCATAATCATAGGCGGGATACTGCTGGGGCGGCGGCGGGGTGGCATAGCCGGGCTGCTGCCCTGGATAGGCGGCGGGGTGCTGGGGCGGCGCGGCGGGGTGCTCGGCAGAAGGGTCCGGTTGCTGAGGCGGCGCGGCAGGTGTTTCGGGATAAGCGGCATATTCGGGCTGGGCATACGATTCGACCGGCGGCACGATGGCATCGCTGGGCTGCTGCAAACCATACCCTATCTGTGGACCAGGTGTGGGGGCATCAGCTGGTTCGATAGGCAGCAAATCGCCCAGTCTGGCTTCGTTGCGCACTTGTTCCAGCGCCAGCACAACCGTATCGCCCAGGCCGATCATGTCGCCGACTTGCAAGGGGGTAACGCCAGCGATGCGCTTGCCATTGACGAAAGTGCCATTGGTAGAGCCGAGGTCTTCCAGAGTCAGTCCATCGCCAGAGCGCAGCAGGCGCATGTGGCTGCGGCTGATTTCGCGGTCGTTGATGACGATGTCGTTGTTGATGCCGCGCCCTAGCGTGGTGGTGTCCGCGCCGATTTCGAAGCTTTCATTCGGTTGTGGTCCGCGCCGCACAACCAGGCGGAAACTGTCATTCTGCTGCATTGTTTCCTCCCCCTGCACCTGCCGGCTTCTGCGCGGGAATGATCGTTGTGTTCTAGTATAGCGCGTCCTGTTTACAAATGCTACAAGCGCGATTGCGGCTGTGGCAGCCATAGCTCCAGCAGCGCCAACCCATTCACCCAGCGACCGCGCAAGCGAACCTCCCAATGCAGATGCGGCGCGCTGCTGCGCCCGGTGTTGCCGCTGAGGCCGATGATCTGCCCGGCCCCCACCGTCTGCCCCGCTTGCACTTGCAGCGCCGAAAAATGCGCGCAGCCGGTATAGAGACCCAGTCCGTGGTCGATCAGCACATAGTTGCCGCGGATCTTCAGTTGTCCGGCGAATGCCACCCGCCCGGCCGCCATCGCTCGCACCGGTGTGCCTGTCGCCGCCTGTTGGTCCCAACCGCTGTGCCGCGTCTGTATGCCGGCATTCAGCGCTCGGAAGCTGCCAAATGGAGAAGTTAGCGCGCTGGACAAGGGCAATTCAAAGCCAGCCGCATCCCAGAGCGGCAACTTGCCGGAATAGGTGGACACATCCGTGATAGCGGCCAACTCTGCCGATTCTATCGACGCATCGACCAAGCCAGCCGCCGCGCTCGGCAATGTGAAATTTTCGCGAATGAAATTACCCAGCACAATGCGCACGCGCCGCGCAAAGGTCGCCGCACCAGAAGCCAATTGCGCATGCACCACCAGCGGATACGCGCGAGGCAGCGCATCCATGTCGGCAGCCAGCAGCGCATACCAGCCGCCCTCGGCGTGAAAAAATGGGACGAGCTCGCCGCGCCAGTTTGCCCGCGCAGAATCAATCTCGCTGCCGAGCAGGCAGAGCAGGCCAACTTCGCCCTGTCGCAAGGTAGAAAAATGCCAATCCAGCCTGAAGCCCGCCGCAAATTGGCTGGATGCCGGGATGGGCCGCGGCGCTGGCTGGGGCTGGGGGCGTGACATCGTTGGCGTGGCGCTCCAGGCACTGTGCAACTATCAATTAAAGCACAGGCGAGATGCGTATCGTAGGGGCGAGGCGCTGACTCGCCCGCTGCAAACCGAATGGTAACGAGGCGAGCGACCTGCCATGTCACCCCTACATCAATTCTTCTGGGGGACAGCGGTGCGCTCGTATCCAGCCAGCCTCGCGCGAATATGCTACACTAGCCCCCTGCCCGCACACAGCAAAGGACAATGTCTCCCATGACCAGCGCCGACAACCGCCGCATTCTGGATTACCTTCGCCAGCATCAGCCACAAATGGTGACTGATTTGCAGCGCTTCATCGAGTTGGAATCGCCGACCTCGCACAAACCCGCGGTCGATGCCTTTGGCGCGGCGCTGGCGGACGAATTGCGGGGATTGGGCGGCGAGCTCGAGACCATCTCAAAAGCCGAAGTCGGCGATGTGCTGCGGGCGCGCTGGAATCCCGGCGCTGGTGGTGTGGTCATCCTCAGCCACATGGACACGGTTTGGGATGTCGGCACGGTGGCGGGCAGGCCCACGCGCATTGATGGCGACCGCATCTATGGAGTCGGCTCCATGGACATGAAGGGCGGCATCGTCATTGCGCTATGGGCATTGCGGGCGCTGCGCGAACTGACGCTTTTCCCCACCCAGCCCATCACCTACCTGCTCAACTCGGACGAAGAAACGGGCAGCCGTCATTCCAGCGCGGAGATCGAAACCGAGGCGCTGGCGCACGATGTCGTCTTTGTCACCGAGCCACCGCAAGATGGCAAATACAAGACGCAGCGCAAAGGCACTGGTCACTACACCATTACGGCAAAGGGCCGAGCAGCGCATTCTGGCGCGGACCATGCCCGCGGCATCAACGCCATTGCCGAACTGGCGCATCAGGTGCTGGCGGTGCAAGCCATGACCGATTACAGCATCGGCACAACCGCCAATGTCGGCGTCATCAGCGGCGGCACGCGCCCCAATGTCGTGCCAGCCCAGGCGCAAATCGAGATCAATACGCGCGCCACCACCCGCGTCAACCAGCGGTCCATCCACGAAAAGATCATGAGCCTCCAGCCGCGCCATCCAGAAGCCGAGCTGATCATCGAACACGGTGGCGGTGTGCCGCCGATGGAACGCACACCCCAGATCGCCGCGCTTTTCAAACAGGCGCAGACGCTCGCGGCGGAAATGGGCATCGCCCTGGACGAAGGCAGCACCGGTGGCGGCAGTGATGGCAACAAGACAGCTGCGCTGGGCGTGCCGACCCTGGATGGCATGGGCATTGTCGGCGATGGCGGGCACGCTATCAATGAATATGGCGAAATCTCGTCCCTGTCCGAACGCGCCGCCATCATGGCCGCCATGCTGCGAGAGCGGCTGCAAGTCTAACTGAGCGGGAGAGACCGATGAGCGGGATCGCGCTGGTCACGGGCGCCAATCGAGGCATCGGGAAAGAAGTCTGCCGGCAATTGGCGCGGAAGGGTTACCGCGTGCTGCTGACAGCGCGTGATTTTCAGAAAGCGGAAGCTGCCGCCAAGTACCTGAGGCAGTCCAATATCCATCCGCTGCAACTGGATGTCACCGACGCGGCGAGCATCGCGCAAGCTCGCGACGATGTTGAGCGAACATACGGCGCGCTGGATGTGCTGATCAACAACGCCGGCGCCCATTATGACTATTGGCAGACGGCGCTGGATGCCGATTTCGCCACGATTCAAGCCGCCGCCGATGTCAACCTCTACGGTGCCTGGCGGGTTGCGCAGGCTTTCGCGCCGTTGTTGAAGCAGAGCCAGCATCCGCGCATTGTGAATGTGAGCAGTGGCGCGGCCGCCCTCAACAGCCTGCGCGCAGGTCCGCCAGCCTATGTCGCCAGCAAGGCAGGGTTGAATGCGCTGACACGGATGCTGGCGGCCGAACTGCGCGAGGACGGCATGCTGGTCAACGCGGTTTGTCCGGGCTGGGTGGCCACCGACCCCAACAACCCGGGCGGCCGACCGATTCCCGAAGGCGCGGCCGGCATTGTCTGGGCGGCGGCTTTGCCCGATGAGGGACCAACTGGCGGCTTCTTCCGCGATGAAGCGCCGCTGGAATGGTGAGCGAAAGAAAGAATCCGCTGGAGAAGCCGTGTCCGTTGAGATCAGCCTAGAGCTTCATCAGATTGAAGAGCGCGCCCTCGATCATATTTTCTATCGTGGCGTATCGCTTTATGAGAGCGATGCGATTTTCCTGCCCGTGCGTCGCGGCAATCAATTGAGCGCTATGTGTGTCGGCAAGTCTGCCGCGGCCTATCGTGTGACGGCCTCTTTTGATGAGACTGGTAGTTTAACGACGCATTGTACTTGTCCCTATGATTGGGGCGGCGACTGCAAGCACATCATCGCCTTGCTGATCACTTATTTATTACAGCCAGAAGTGTTCAGGACGGGCGCAGCCCTGCGCGAAGAGCTTATGTCCCTGGACAAGCAAGACCTGGTCGATATCGTTGAACAAATGATCGCTCGATATACGGGGCTCGAAGATATTGTCGAGAGCATGATAAACGATGCGCCGAATGAAAGTTGAAACATTGATGGTGTATGCGCGCTGAGCTGAGAGGTCATAAATCTTATGAAATTCGCCCCCTTTGAAATCGAAAATTTCTTCCGCCAGTACGAATTCAGTTCGCCCTATCAGCTCAGCGCGTCGGATTGTGAACCGCTGACATTGCCCGAGCTGCTGGAATACGCGAGCCCCGCGCGCCGCCAGCAATTCGAGACGTTGTGGCTGGGTTATACCGAGGCGCAGGGGCATCCCGAGCTGCTGGCTACCATCGCGGGCATGCACGAGGGCATCGAGCCGCGGCAGGCGCTGGAAGCCGTGCCAGAAGAAGGCATCTTCCTGGCGATGAACGCGCTGCTGAAAGCCAGCGACCATGTCGTCTGCATGTATCCCGCGTTTCAGTCGCTCTACGAAATCGCCCGCGCGAAGGGTTGTGAGCTTTCGTATTGGCAGCCGCAGCGCACAGACGATGGCTGGTCATTTGATGTCGATGAGCTGGCAGCGCTCATCCGCCCCGATACGCGCATGCTGATCATCAACTTCCCGCACAATCCCACCGGCTACCTGCCCAGCCATGCCGATTTCGCGCGCATCATTGAAATCGCCAGCGCGCGGGGCCTGCTGCTGTTTTCAGACGAGATCTACCGATTTGCCGAGCACGACCCGGCGGCGCGCCTGCCTTCAGCTTGCGAAGTCTATGAAAGAGCGATCGTGCTGGGCGGACTTTCGAAGTGCTTTGGCACACCCGGCTTGCGCACTGGCTGGCTGATTTCGCGGGACGAGCGGCTGCTGCACGAATGTCAGGAACTCAAGAGCTACACGACCATCTGCGCGAGCGCTCCCGGCGAAATCCTGGCAATCATCGCGCTGGAGAATTGGCAGGCTCTGGCAGCGCGCGCCATTGACATCGTCCAGCAGAATATCGCCGGCGCACAACGTTTCTTTGGGCGCTATCCAGACTTGTTTTGGGTCAGCTATCCGCGCTGTGGCACGATCTCGCTGGCAGAGCTAAAAGCCGATATGCCGGTCAGCGAATTCGCCGAAGCGGTCGTGAACGAACAAGGCGTGATGGTGCTGCCGGGCAATGTCATGCAATTCGCCGGCAATTATTTCCGCCTGGGCTTTGGTCGGCGCGGACTACTCCAGGCTTTTGAGCCATTCGAGCAATTCATTCACGACCACTTGCTCTAGCGCAACCCTTGATGGCATAGACTTTGGCTTTCCGCAATTCCAGCAGCAGGCGGAAGGGCTGGCCACCAAGCGATTCGGCCGTCTTGTCACGCCAGCGCAAAGTCAGGCTCGCCCCGTCTCCGGGTATGGGGAGACAATCATCCAGGCTCAAGCCCGGCACAGCCTCGCCCACGCTGTTGACAACCGCCGCGCGCAAGCTGCCGCCCGCCGATACCTGGGCATTAAGCCGCAGTTCCCGCCCCGCCATTTGCAACGGCACAGTTCGAATCAGCGCCGTCTGGCTGCCTTGGCGCGGGACATAGCCAGCAAAGCGGTCGAGGGGTAGCGTCGCCAGGTTGAGCGAGCCTTCGCGCCAGTCATTATGGCGGCCGTTGCTACCACCGTAGTAGATGTAGATTTGACCGCCGCGCACAAAGGGCGCCGCCGCATAGATGCAGCCACAATCGTATTCGCCAGTCGGGTAAGCGCCAGGCCCGCGCGGGATCAGCGGCTCACCCGGACAGATCCGCCGCCAGTCAAGTGTGTCGCGGCTAACCGCCAATTCGGTATCGACGCAATCCCAGTCCTCCGCGTTTTCATCGCCCTTGTGAAAGACAGCCGGCAAGCCGATGTAGAGATCATGGTAACGCGCGATGGGCATGGAATAAATCTGATCGTGAGCGTCAGCTCCGCGCAGAATCTCGACCGGCTGCGTCCACTGCAAAAAGTCGCGGCTTTCGCTGCGCAATACAGTGCGGACTCCACGAAAATCGCCCGCCGACCAGCCGCGCGTGATGCAAACATAGCGCCCCAGATCCGGCGACCATACAGCGTTGTTGTGCGTGTCGCCGACGGCGTCATGCTGCGACCAGGGCTGCGGCTGCGACCACTGCAAACCATCGGCGGAGAAACAACTGGCCATGCGCCCCAGCCGCAGATTGCGATGAATGAACTTGTAGCGCCGGGCTGGGTCGGCATCGGTCTCGTCCTTGAGAACGCCGCCAGCATGGAGCCCGTGTGTGGCGCGGCGCATGACGAGGTTGTTTTGGCGCGAGCCTGCAAAGTTGATGATGCCCAGACGCGGCTTCTCCCAATGAATGCCGTCGCTCGAGGTCGCATAGAGCAAGCCCTCTTCGCGCTCGCCGCCGAAGTAGGCGCGCTTGAGCCGGTCGGCAAGAGCAACATTGCCCGAAGCCTCGTCCACGATGAAAGACTTGTACCAGCATTTGAAGAGCTGCTCGTCTGCATCGTAGATGACGCTGGGATAAACATTATCCAGGCGCGCTTCCCAGACTTTTGGCGGCGTGGCGCAGCCTTCTTCGCGGAAGAGCGGATTCGCCGCGCATTTCTCCACCTCGCCCAATGCCAGACGCGCCTTGTCGCACCACTCAATAGCGCGCGGATCAATCAGCAGCAGGGTTTGCGTCATCAACCGCGTCCTCAGTAGATGCAAGTAAGTGGTTTAACAACAATTTGCCACAGAGACACAGAGATAAACCTTTGCTTTTCTCTCGGTGTACTCTCTCTAACTCGGTGTACTCGGTGGTTAATTTATTGTATTACTTACTTGCGTTACCTTCTGTGCCTAGGCCCGCCGCCGTTTCAGCGCCTCGCCCAACAGAATCGACGCCAGCAGCATCGCGCCCACCACCACATCCTGCCAATAGGTCGATATGCCCGACATGGCGAAGGCGTTGTAAATCATGGCGATGAAGAGCACGCCCAGCATCGAGCCGAGAATCGACCCCGCCCCGCCATTCAAATCTGCGCCACCGATGACCACCGCCGTGATGACACGCAGCTCCAGATTCTGCCCGTAGCTGTTGTTTGCCGCGTTGAACTGCGAAGCCACGATTATGCCCGCCACCGCCGCCAACGTCCCGCTCAACATGTACACGAAGACCAGGTAGCGCTCGACATTGATGCCCGACATGCGCGCCGAGCGCCGATTGCCGCCGATAAAGTAGGACAGCCGCCAAAAGCGATGATGCCGCAGCAGGTAGCCTGTCAGCAACGCCAGCCCCAGCCAGATGAACACCGAATAACGCAGCGTGAAGCCGCCCATGTCGATGCCGGCCTGCCCGAATATCGCAAAACCTTCCGGGAATCCCGAAACCGGCGAGCCGCCCGTGATGATGATGTTGACGCCACGCAAAATGAGCAATATCGCCAGCGTCGCAATGAAGGGGTGGACACGGAACTTGTTGCTGATGAATGCGTTGACCGCGCCGACGACCGCCCCCGCCGCCAGAGTCAGCAGGATCGCAACAGGAATCGGCAGGCCCGCCAGCATCAGCAAGCCAACCACAATCGCGCTGAAGGGGTAGATGCCCGCCACCGACAGGTCAATGCCTGCGGTGATGATGACGATGGTCATGCCCAGCGCGATGATGGCTTCGGGCAGGAAGTTGACGAACATCACATTGATATTTGGCAGCGACAGAAACACCGGGAAGTTCAGCTGCACGATGATGGCGAAAACGACAATAGCCAGCGCCAGCCCGCCGACTTGCAAGGTCTCCAGAGAAAAACGCCGCAGCAAACCCGCGTCCGCCGCCTGTTTCGCCCGCAATGCCTGCGCATCCTGCATGAACAGTCTCCGCGATTTCCGCTAATCCATCAATTTATTGCACTGCATGGCGCATGACCTCCGCCTGCGAAATGTTGTCGCCAGCCAATATCGCCGAGATGCGCCCCTCGCGGAAGACGATCACGCGGTCGCTCAAGCCCAGCACCTCTGGCAATTCCGACGAAATCACAATCACTCCCACGCCGTGATTCGCCAGGTCGCGCAAGGCTTGATGAATCTTGACCTTCGCGCCCACATCCACGCCGCGCGTCGGCTCGTCGGCGAGCAGCGCCTTCGGGTTCGCGCTCAGGCACTTGGCCAGCAAAGATTTCTGCTGGTTGCCGCCGCTCAGGCTATTCACAGACAGCAGGTCATCCCGCGGGCGGATGTCATTGCGCTGCATGGCTCGCCCCGACTCCGCCGCGATTTCCTTGTGCCGCAATATGCCCAGCGCGCCGACAAAACGTCCCAGCGCAGCCGACACAATGTTCTCGCGCATGGTCATCGACAGGAACAAACCCATCACCTTGCGGTCTTCGGTCAGATAGACGATGCCTTTTTCGATGGCTTCCCGCGGCGACTTGATGTCCAGCCGTTCGCCAGCCAAGGCAATAGAACCGCTGCTATAGCTGTCCGCGCCGAAGATCGCCCGCGCCACTTCTGTCCTGCCCGCGCCCACCAGCCCGGCGATGCCCAGAATCTCGCCCTTGCGCAAACTGAAGCTGATGTCGTGAAATAGCGGCGGATGGCTTAGCTCGCGCACTTCCAGGATAACTTCGTCGCCGACGACGCCTTTTGGCGGGTACAGGTCGTCAAAACTGCGTCCGACCATCATGCGGATTATTTCATCGGGGCTGCTGTCCGCCGGCTTTGTCACGCCAACCATCTCTCCATCGCGCAAGACAGAAATGCGGTCGGCAATGCGGAACACCTCGCCCAGCTTGTGCGAGATGAAGACAATCGCCACGCCTTGCGCTTTCAGGTCGGCGATGATGCCAAAGAGCCGGTCGACCTCGCTTTCGGACAGCGCCGATGTCGGCTCGTCCATGATGATGACTTCGGCGTCAAATGAAATGGCTTTGGCGATTTCTATGATTTGTTGGATGCCGACGCTGTAATTGCCGACCAGCTCCGTTGGCGAAATTTCGACGCCAATCTGCTCGAACAAGGCTTGCGCATCCGCATTGAGCCGCTGCCAGTCGATCATGCCCAGGGCTTTCGTGGGCTCGCGTCGCACAAAGATATTCTGCGCCACGGTCATATTTGGCGTTAGACTCAGTTCCTGAAAAACCACGCTGATGCCCAACTGCCGCGCCTGCCAGACATCAGCCGGGTCGATCGCCTGGCCCTTGAGCAGAAGCTCGCCGGCGTCGCGCGTGTGAATGCCGCCGATGATGTTCATCAGCGTCGACTTGCCCGCGCCATTTTCGCCCACCAGCGCATGCACCTCGCCAGCCTGTACGGCGAAAGACACATCATGCAGGACGCGATGGCTGCCGAAGCTCTTGTTGATTGACTTGGCTTCCAGCGCAGGAGGCATGGCGAATTTAGTTCTCGTCGCGGTCGCGCCGGCGGTAGGCGTCAATCATAATCGCCACAACCAGGATGCCGCCCATGATGACATTCTGCGCGTTGGGCGAACCCTTGAGCAGCACAAAGCCATTGTTGATCAGCGCCAGCAGAAAGACCGCCAGTGTCGTGCCGATGACGCTGCCTGTGCCGCCACGCAAACTCGCCCCGCCGATGACCGCCGCCGCGATCGCCTTCAACTCCGCGCCCAGCCCAAACTGAAAGAAGCCCATCGACAAGCGCGAGGTCATGAAGATCGCCGCCGAGCCCGCCATCAAACTGCAAAAGATATAGCCGCCCATGGTGATCATGGCCACGCGAATGCCCGTCAAGCGCGCCGCTTCGGGATTGGTGCCAATATAAAATGCCTCGCGCAGGGGGCGCCAGTTGCGCAGCAGCAGTGCGAGAATCACGACCGCCACCAGCGCGATATACACCATGTAAGGCACATTGAATAGCCTGCCCTGTCCAATCGCTTTGTAGGCATCGGGCAAGCCGGACACAAAATAGCCGCTTGTCAGCACGGTGGCGATGCCGCGCGCAACCGACATCATGCCCAGCGTCACGATGAATGGCGCGATCTTCAAATAAGCCACAAAGAATCCGTTAATCGCGCCGCACAGCGCCGACACGCCCAAGCCCAGGCCAATCGCCAGTGGGATAGCCGCGCCGTCTTGCAGCAGCATGGTCGTCACCACCGCCGTCAAGCCCAGCACCGAGCCGACCGACAAATCAATGCCCCACAGCAGCAGCACGACCGTCATGCCCAGCGCCATCAGCAGGTCATAGGTCATGCCCGTGACGACGAAGGTGAGGTTGCGGCTGGACAGAAACGCCGGCGTCAACAAACTGAGCGCGATAGAGATGACGAGTATGAGCAAGGCCAGGATGACCGAGCGGTCGTTCAACAGCGACTTTGACTTGTCTGGCAAGCCGGGGAATTTGATCATTTCGTGTGGAATCAAAGCGCAATCCCCACTCGCCAGCGCAGAAAACCGCCAGCGAGCGAGAACGCGCCAGGATTTCAGCTACTCAAAGGTCGGCGGATTCTTGAATGGGTCGATGTCGTCGGGACCCAGAATCTGCACGCCGGTATCGACAAGCGAGGCATAAGGACCAAAGCCCGTGCCAGCCGTCACGCCGGTTTCGTGCCGCGCGCCATAAGCCAGCAGCATGCCCATGTAGCCCATCAGGTAGGGATTTTGCCCCACCGTCGCGCGGATCTCGCCGCTTTCGATCAGCTCAAGCACAGGCAGGCCAAAGTCGAAGGCCATGATGTCGATCTCGCCGACGATGCCCAGGTTGCGCACAGCTGCCGCCGCGCCAGGTCCGGGATTGCCATGCGACGCGAAGATAACATTGATGGTCGGGTTGGCTTGCAGCATCGCCGTGATGGCCGTTTCCGCGCCGTCCACGCGCCCCTCGTCGTTGACGATCTGCACGACTTCTGCGCCGGGCGCAGCCGCTGCCAGGCAGTCTTCAAAGCCGGCTACGCGCTTGCCCAAATGGTCGGGACCGGGGAATGTGGAAATGCCCACGCGCGCCGCGTCGCCATGCCATTCCGCCACAGCTTGACCAGCGCTACAACCGGCGTTGTAGTTGTTCGTGCCGGCAAATGCTAGGCGGTCGCTGCCCGGGGCATCCGAGTCGAAAAGGACGACCGGGATACCGGCCGCGATGGCGCCGTCAATGGAGGCGTTCATGGTCTCGGCGTCGCCAGCTGTCGCCAGGATGCCATCCACGCCGCGCGCCGTCAGCTGTTCAATTTCGCGCGCTTCCAGCGATGCGTCCCACTCTGCGGGACCCAGCAACTGCACCTCAATGTGGTCGCCGATGCGGGCGGCCGCGTCCACCATGCCGGCATACGCCCAGTTGAAGAATTCCGAACCCTTCAGGAATACGACCATGCCGTAGGTCTCGACGTCCTGCGCCAAGGAAGGCACAGACCCGGCGACCATTGCGGCCAGCAAGACTATAACAATGAGATACCGCGATACAGACTTCATGTGACTTTCTCCGTTTCAGATCTGGTTGGACAGGATGATGCAGGGTAGCGCTGGAATAATCGATGCAGAGGCTCCTTTCCGCAGAGGTGACCAGAGTCGACCGCAATGATACCCAGCTTCAGGCAACACGGCAAATCGCGCGGGAGTGGTGATTTTGTGGAGTTAGCACCCCTGCCCCCATCCCCTTGCCTCCAAAAGGGAGCGCTACTGCGTTTTGAAGTCCCTGCCTCTTTCTGGGGGGAGGGATTTAGGGGGCACGGCGGCTCGACCCTAGTCTGACAAGACACGCCCCGCCTGGACGACGAAGCGGTCGACCATATCATCCAGCGCGAAGATTTCTTGCCCAATCAAGAAAGTATGCACCTTGTTGTTGAAGTTCTCGTGCCAATGCCCGGGTATGGCGTCTTTGCCATAAACCGCGCCCCAGATGCTGCCAGCTGTCGCGGCTGTACAGTCATTGTCCAAGCCCATCGCCACCGTCTCGCCGATGACCTTGCTGTAATCTTCGCCGCCGATGGTTAATCCCCAGATCGTCAGCACGGCATTGTTGATGGCATGAACCTTGTGCATGCCGGGATAACGGGCATCGACAGCGGCGCGGGCATCACGATAGTTTTTGATATTTGGCGCTTCGTCCAGCGACCACCGGACTTCTTGCGCCAGGTAGCAGTCGGCGGGGATCTCTTCCAGGCCAATGCGCAGCGCCTCGACTGGATCATCAACTGCAAAGGCGGCTGCGATGGCTGCCGAAAAATACATCGCGCCATAGATGCCATTGCGCCGGTGACTGACATAGGCATCGCGATGGGCAAATTCCGCCGCTTTCTCTGGATAGCCAGGGGCGGCATATCCCCAGGGGTCAGAGCGGATGTCCGCGCCGATATACTGCACGCAGGGATTATCGACATCAGCCGCTTGCAGAGCTGGCACGCCCTTGCGCAAGTTGTCCAGCGCAATGCCTTCGGCTGTGAAGGCGAACGGCAAGTACTTGACCCAAGCCGCGCCCAGATCGTCGGTGGTGAACTCCAGACCATATTCTTCCAGGATGAGCAGCCCCAACTGCGTGTAATTGATGTCGTCGTCGGTGGGGACGCCATCCATTTTGGCGGGCGTAAAGTCTTCGCGCAGGCTGGTTTGGTATTTGTGTTCGTGCGGCTGCTCTGCCTGGCTCCAATAATCCACCAGCGGATAGCTGTCGCCCAGGTAGGCTGCCCACCGTTCCA
This sequence comes from Anaerolineae bacterium, assembly GCA_022823945.1. Taxonomy (GTDB): domain Bacteria; phylum Chloroflexota; class Anaerolineae; order Aggregatilineales; family Phototrophicaceae; genus UBA6055. The sequence goes on from JAJEBK010000054.1 coordinate 60,569, forward strand.
TACGCGCGACATCCCAGCCTTCTACGATCGACCCCAATGTACAGCCAGCGCAGCGCCCCAACAGCGCGCCTTCCAGCCGACCGCGGAAGTCATCAGCCAGAGATGGCCACATGCGCCGCGCGCCAGCCGGACGCAAAGCCTGGATCGCGCCCAGGTCATCGGGTTCGGCTCGCGTCAGCTTCTCGTCATCGGGCAAGGCGATCAGTTCGTCCAGTTTTTGCTGCAGCGCCGCCTGGATTTCCGCCATTTTGTCGGCGACGCCCTCCGCCCCATATTCGGTTTTGAGCATGGCATAGCGGGTGAATGTTTGATCCCAGCCCGACAAAGCCTCAGGATAGTCGAAGAGTTGCATGATGTTCTCCTTCAATTCTCGTAATAAATGATTGATTAACCAATTCCAAACAGCTTCTGCGCATTCTCGCCGAGGATCTTGCGCATTTCTGCCTCGTTGCATCCGATTGCCCGCGCGTAATCCAACATGACATCTATGCTGACCCAGGGATGATCGCTGCCAAAGAGCAGGTGGTCTGCCCCAGCGAAGTCCAGCGCATATTGCAGCGCCAGCGCATCGGGCGAAACGGTATCCAGGTAGACGCGCCGATACGTTTCGCGAGGCGACTGCGTGATATGTTCGCGGCCGCGGCGCTTGACTTCGGTCTGCTCGACAACGCGCCCCATCACATAGGGCAGCACGCCGCCAGCATGCGGATGCACGACCAGCAAATCGGGATGCCGTTCCAGCGCGCCGCCCAATATCAGCCGCAGCATGGCGATGGAAGTATCGACCATGAAGCCAAACATGGGGATCATGCTGTGCGCCTGGATAGCCTGTCCCCAAGTCGGCACACTGGGGTGCAACACCAGCGGCACACCCAACGCAGCGCATTCGGCATATAGCGGCTCGAAGCGCGGGTCGTCCAGCGGCGCGCCATTGATGTGCGAAGGGGTGAATACGCCTCGCAGACCCAGATCGTGGACAGCGCGGCGCAACTCGTCAAGCGCAGCCGGCACATCATTCAGCGGCAGCGAGGCGATGCCAGCGAACCGATGCGCATGACAGGCGCAAAGCTCGGCTATCGCATCGTTGCAGATGCGCGCGCCAGGCACAGCCAGTTCTTCATCCAGCAGGTCGGGGTTGGGGATGTTGACGCTGAGCAAGCTGATATCCACGCCGCAGCGGTCCATATCGGCCAACTTGCGCGTCGGGCTGTAATCGTCCAGCGACAAGCGAAAGCGCTGCGTGCCATAGTCGATCAGATAGACGCCAGCGCCGCCCGTCGTGCGCACGCCCCCGCGATTTTTCAGCAGCAGTTCAGCATAGTCGCGCGGAAAAATGTGACTTTGGCAATCGATGACGAGGTTCATGAGGCGCTTTCCTGGCCAAGCGGATCGGCGATATCGACAAATGCGCCGCTGGAAAGCGACTCGATGGCTGCCTGGATGACTGCCAGCACGCGCAGGTTGTTGCGTCCGCTGAAGTGTGGCTCTTCCCCGCCCTTCAGATAGTCATGCCAGTGGTCAAAAAACAGCGACCAGGGCACGGTCGGCGCCCGCCCGCGGTCGAGGTCAACTTCTGAAAATGATTCGCCGCGTCGGGCAAATTCATAGGTCATTTGATCTTTTGACATGTGCAAGCCGCGGCAGCGCAATACCCCGCGCGACCCCTCCAGCCGCATCTCATAACAATCCGACTGCGATGAATAGCCGGCGTGGTAGAGCATGCGCGCCCCGTCCTGGAAGCGCAGCACTGCGTTGATCATGCAGGCGCTGTCATATACCGACCAACTGGGCATGAAGCCATCGCAGACGATGGAATCGGGCACGAGCATCGGCAAGACGCCGAACAGGCAGTCCAGGTGGTGGCAGGTCATTTCCCACAGCACCGGCTGGTCGAATCCCGCCAGGTTTTTGGCTTGGTGGCGCGGCTTGGCATTGAAGAAAAATATCTGCTCGATGCTGCCCAGCTCGCCGGACGCGACGAATTCGGCGACAACCTGATAATGGCGGAAGTAACGCATCTGCTGCCCGACGCACAACCGCAGATCATTCTCCGCCGCCAGATCGACCAGCGCGCAGGAGTCGGCATAGTTGTTGGTCAGTGGCTTTGCGACCAGTGGCGAAAGCCTTCCAGACAGCGCCGCCTTTGTCTGGCTGTGATGCAACTCGGATGGCGTATTGATGAGCGCGACCTCGGCTTTTGTCTGCTGGATCGCCGCATCCAGATCGCTGAAGAGCGCAGACTCCGGCAAGCCATACTCATCCGCCATGCGCTGCAAAGCCGCCGGACTGGTATCGACCACCGCCGCGATTTCGTGCCAGGGTTTCTGCGTCAGCGACCGCAGCATAGAGCGGGTTACACCGCCCGCGCCCACGATGATCGAGCGAATGGTCTCTGCTGCTGCGTCTCTCATTGCGCTTCCCCTCCCCCCGATTCGCCGTAGGGATGACATACCGTGTCGTCGTATCTGACCAAATTGTAAATCGGGCGAGTCACCGCCTCGCCCCTACGACCGTCTTATGCGTTCAACAGGTTCAGCAGTTGTCCATGATTGTTGCGCACGGCATTTTTGCGGTCATTCCACTGGTGCGGCTCCAATGTGTAGTAGCCGGCATAGCCATCCGCCTGCAGCGCCCGCACTTGCGCCGCCATATCGACAATGCCAGCGTCGATCGCCACCACGCTCTGTTCGTGCGACCAGTTTTTGAAATGCACAGCAACCAGCGCATCCCGCACCTGCCGATAGCCATCGGGAAAGGCCAATTCGCCCGACTGGGCGGCGTTGCATGGATCCCACACGATGCCCACGCCCAGTTCGCGCGCGATCGTGGCCAGGTTTGCGCCCGTATCGCTGTAGATGCTCGAGGCATTTTCCAAAAGCACCTCGATGCCTTCGCGAGCGCAGAGTTCGACAGCGCGTCCCAGGTGCTCATAGATCTCGGCAGGGATGGCTTCTTCACGATCCCTGCGGCGGAAAGTGAACAAGGTCATGCGCCGCAGCCCCAGGCGCTCCATCAAGCGGAATGCCAAGGGCAGGTCATGGTCGAAGGTGCGGGCGATGACATTGGCATCCAGCGGACCCTTGAAAAAGCCGGGGCTGACGCCGATCAACTCCAGCTCGTGGCGAGAGACCGTCTCGGCGACTTCTTCAATGGCGCGCTCGGTAACATGCGGAAAGCGACCGCCTTCCAGCTTGCGCAGTTCATAAGCGCGGATGCCCAGCGGCGCGCAGAAAGCGACCGCCTCGGCAAATGAGACGGCGGCTTCGTCGCTGATTATGCCGATTCGCTCTCTCCAGTCTGTCATGTCACGCCTCCTGAAAACGCCAGCAGCCAGCGCAGATTGTAGCGCGCTTTGGCCGAAGCCCCCATCATCTGGCTTCTTGGGTGGTGATTTTGTGGGGTTTACAAGCCTGCCTCCCATCCCCCAGCCTCTTGCCCCCAAAATGAGGGAAGGGGAGCGCTACTACGTTTTGAAGTCCCTCCCTCTCTATGGGGGAGGGATTTAGGGTGGGGGCAACAGCGAAGCCAGAATCGACGGCACATAGCGCATCTGCTGCGCCATCGCCTTGCCCATACCACTGTGTCCGATGCCAACGGGAAAGCGCCCGATCACATTCAGCCCGCGCTGCAAATAGCCGCCGATCTCAGCATCACCCGAGATTGTCCAGGCCGCCGCCAACCCTTCCAGCACCCATTGCGTGCATTGAAACTTGCCGCCCAGTGTGCGATTTTTGCAACTGGTATAACGGAAATAGCCGCTGGCCTGATCATAAGTGTTGACTATCAACCAGCGCGCCCCATCCACGATCGCATCAGCAACGGCGGGATCGCTGGTGTGGCGATAGTAGCGCATCAAGCCCGAAAGCAGCACGCCGACCATGAAACCGGCTTCGCCACAACAGCGCGGATAACCACAGCCACAATGACTGTCGGTCAGCATGCGCACCCAGCCACCGCCCGGTGCCTGCCGTTCCAGCACGCGCGCTACCAAGATGCTGGCAGCATTCAGCGCGGCGGGGTCGTCCAGCCAAGCCAACGCGCACAAATGAATCAAATGCCAGCCAGCCTCGCGCGCATTGGTGAAGTCGTACGCGTCAAAGAAGCGCGCTTGCAACAGCCAGCCTCGCGTCTTAGCCAGCGATTCCGCAGCCGCCTCGTCGCCGGTCAACAGCCAATGCAGCAGCGGACCTTCGACCCAGGTATGCGATGGGATCAAGCTGGTGCCGCGCATCTTGCTGCGGAAGAATGGCGGCAGATAGCCACCCAGATGCCCGGGAATGTGCATGGCTTGCCCGCCGATCCTCGTGGCATCTGACGAAGAATTGACCGTATCGACATCAGCCAGGTGCCGCGCCGCTTGCCCCGCCCAGACTGCCCAGCCCGCATCGCCGCCACGCAGAAATTCGCTGTAGCCGCAATAAGCCGAGTCGTATTCATTGTTGCCCCAGGATCAGCCACTTTCGCCATACCAGTCGCCAAAATTGAGCTGTCCATAGGCGCGGTGCTCTTCGCGGTCGTCAACGAAGGACTGCAAGGCGCGGTCAGTCAACGCTTCATAGCCGGGCGAGGACGAATCGCGCCGAGCGCCGATGGGAGGCAAAGCGCCCGTGCTATTGAGATAGTCGGTTGTCGGGCGTGCCAGCGGCGGCGCTTCTAGCCAGCCCCATAAGCGCGTGTCATCCCCAAAGTCGAGTAGAATGTCGCTGGTCAATGCCAAGCCGGCTTTGAGTTTGTAGCCGGCTTCTTCGAGCCAGAAATACAGCCGGTGCCAAGCATCGTCATCGCCGGGCAATTCGCGTCCAGCGCGTTTGGGGAATAGACAAATGTCGATGCCCTGCGCGTCGACCGCCAGCGCTTTGGGATAAGTCTGCCAGAAATGCCGAATGCCGATGCCCAGCGAGCCGGATTCGCCATCCACCCGGATATGCCCATCCGCGCGTCCATCGCGGACTTCTCCGCAGATTTCATGCCACTGGTCGTGGTCATGGCGCAGTTGCCAGCTGTCAGCGAGAGACCACTGCCGCCCTGCCTGTTGCACGCGCTGCCCGGCAAATGGGATGCGCAGGCTGAATTCGCGCAAGCGCAGCATCTTGTCGGCTTCGTCATCTGCCTCGGCTATGTCTGGCGCAAGCACCGCCAGCCGATGCGTCAGGCGAACAAACCGTTGTCCAGCGAAAAAACGCAGCCACAACTTGCTGCGCAACTGGGCGACTCCGCGCGCGTCCCGATGCTCGACAACGAAGGTCGCGCCATGCTCATCACGCTGGATCGGCTGTGGCGCGCTGGCTTGCAGCATCGTGCCATCGCCCAGCGCCGCGCAGAAACGCCAGTCGGCAAGACTCAGATCGTGCAAATTGAGCCCATGCTTGCTGGAATCTGCTTGTGCGCACCGCTCGCTGTTGCCATGCAAAGCGGCAGCCGAGCCATCCACCGGCATTCGCGTCTCGATCAGCGCCCACTGTACCGAGCCATCGTCCCAGCGACTCTGGATTCGCGCGCTGGCTGATAGTTTCTCGTCGCCGGCGCGCAGGGTACAGGCATCCAGGCGGGTCGCCGAGCCGCGGGCAAATGGCAGCCCGAATGTCAGCGGCAAGCCCGACAAATCGGCAGCGGCCGGGTTGAAGATCTCCAGCGGCACGACGATTTCCCGCGCTGGCTGCGGCTGCGGCGACATCGTTTCAAGTTCCAGCGATGCGGTGGCTGTTTCACCAGACAGGTCTCGCGCGCCGATGTGGGCGACAAACTGCTGGCCGGGCAGCAAGTCGGCGAAGGCCAGTTGATGCAGTCTGCCCACAGGTCCGCTCGTCATGCCGATTTCTTCTCCAGCTGCATCCACCAGGCGCGCATCGACCGATGCAGCAAGGTCAGTCGTAAAATGCAGCTCGACATCAAAGCAGCCATCATCGGTCTTCCGCAGTCGATGACTCAGCCGGCGGATGCGCGGCACATAGCGGCTGGGCTGCGGGCGCTCGTGCAGCAGCACAAAACTCTCGATGCGGTAGCTGCCGCTGCTCATGGCGCTCACCTGCAAGACTTCCATTTCGCCGATGAATTCGACCACCTGGTCAACCACGATCAGGTGAGGGCGGTTGTCTTGACGCCGCGGCTCGATGCGCCCGATGTCCAGATCGCCCAGCTTCAATTCCAGCGGATGCTCTTCGCCCGCCGCCAGGTACATGACGATGCCGATATAGCGCGGACCGGTGTGGTCGGCTTGCTGCTCGATTGTCTGCCAAAAGCGATGCCGCAGCCGCGAGACGAGGCCTGCCTGCGCCACAGCCGCCGGACGCACGATGCTCGGCACAGGATAGGCGCTCAAACCCAGGTCGGGCGTGAAAGTATCCAGCTTTTCACTGTCGATGGCGCGCCAGCTATAATTGCGCGGGTCTTCCAGCAGCGCCTGAATGCGCGCCGGCTCTTTGATATCGATATGTGGCAGCAATTTCATTGTTCTGTCCTGTTCACAATTTCGCCAATATAGCGCTGGAAATAAGGCAGCATGAATGGTTTGCGCCGGCCTTTGAAATGCAGCGCAGCCGCGTCTGGATAATGCCCGTCCATATCGGCGGCTCGCTGGGTAGAAAAGTTGTAGCGCGCGCAGGGCAAAAAGCGCACAGCCATACCATCCAGACTCCAGCCGAACGAGTCGGCCCGCGCAAAGTCGACCTCGGCGAAGAGCTCGCGCAGGGCATCTTGGTCGCCACCCCAAACGCCGCTCTGCTCGTCCGCCAGCAAGAAGCGCCGCAGCCACAGATCATGAAAGGCAGCCGCATCCGCCAGGAATCCGCCATGCGCGAAGTTGATGCCGGCATTGATGGGCCACTTGCGTTCGGCGCGGTATGTCAGCGCCACGGCAAATTCGTCCGCGAAGACATGCGCCAGGTCGCCGTTTATCAAGATATCGTTGTCCAGAAAAATGACATGCCCAGTCGCTTCTCGCAGATAAGCCAGCCAGGCGTGGGCGCGGGCGAGCATGGGCGTTTGCGCATCCAGCCGCAGCCGCACGATCTCGGCGCTGGTCTGTGGCGGAAAAAATGTGTGCTGGTCGGTCAGGATGACCTGATGGCAGCCGGGATGAAAATGCCGCGCAGAAGCGAACATAGTCTGGATGAAACGTTGCGGTTCGGTGACGGTGATGGTCGATGTCGTCCGATGGATGCGCTCCATGGTCGCCGCGCTGACATCCATATAAAAAGCGGCGAAAGTGATTCGCCAAGTCAAAAGAGCCGCTCCAGTTCGGGCAGCAAATCGGCTTTGCGCTCCATGCCGATGCCGGGCGTCTGCGGGGGCTGGATGCGGCCGGCCTGCACCGGGATGTCGTCGCCGAAGCCGCCAAATGGCTGGAAGACATGCGGATAAGACTCGTTGCCATACAAGCCCAACCCAGCCGCGATATGCAGGGCGAACTGATGTCCACCATGCGGGATGCAGCGCCGCGCCGACCAGCCATGCGCCGCCAGCATATCCAGCGTGCGCAGGTATTCGACCAAACCATAACTCAGCGCAGGATCCATCTGCAAAAAGTCGCGCTCGGGACGCAAGCCGCCATAACGGACGAGGTTTTGCGCATCTATGGTCGAAAACAGGTTTTCGCCGGTGGCCAGCGGCAAACTGGTGATGCTGGCCAGCGCAGCATGCAAGCGATAATCCAGTGGATCGCCCGGCTCTTCATACCAAAACAAGTCATAGGCTTCCAGCGCTTCGGCATAGGCAATCGCCTGCTTGAGGGTAAAGCGTCCGTTGGCATCGACAGCCAGCGCGGCATTTTCGCCGAGGATAGCCAACGCAGCTTCGATGCGTCGGCGGTCTTCGTCCAGCGATGCGCCACCGATCTTGATCTTGACCGTGGTGTAGCCCATGTCGAGATAAGTTTTTAATTCAGCCTGCAGCGCGCCCAGGTCTTTGCCGGGGTAGTAATATCCGCCAGCCGCATACACAAAGACCTCTTCATCGACCTGCCCGTCCCGATAGCGCTCGCCCAGCAGCCGATACAACGGCAGCTCTTCGATCTTGGCGACCAAATCCCAAAGCGCCATATCCAGCACGCCCACCGCCACCGAACGTTCACCATGCCCACCCGGCTTCTCGTTGGCCATCATGATGTCCCAGGCTTTGGCCGGGTCGAAGTTTTCCCCTCCGTCCGTCAGCAACGCAGCTGGCGGCGCATTGAGCAAGCGCGGGATAAACCGATCTCGCAATAAGCCGCTTTGGGAATAACGCCCGTTGGAATTGAATCCATAGCCGATGAGCGGTTTGCCAGCGCGTTTGATGTCGCTGCGAATGCCCACCACCGAGACCGTCATCTGCGAAAAATCAATGAAGGCGTTGCGAATGTCGGATTTGATGGGCACAACCCGTTCGGCGATGCCAGTGATTTTCATGCGCTGCTCCTCCAGGCTTCGCGGCGATTGTGCGTGGGCAACTGGTCGCCCAGCGTGCCGCGCTGTTCGGGCGATTCGTATTGCGTGAAGAACTCGCCAAGCTGCTGTGTCATGCGCGCCACACGTTCATATTGCGCCGGATCTTCAATCAAATTAACCGTTTCGCGGGGATCGTTGAGCAGGTCATGCAGCAGAGTCTCGCCGCCGGCATACCGTTTCACCAGTTTGTAATACCGATCGCGGATGACGCGCGTGGGACCATATTCTCCGAAGTAGCGATCGCGCCAGTCTGCCTCTTCTGCCTGCAATATCGACCGGAAACTCCGACCTGGAAAATCGCTGGGATCGTCTGGCAGCGCGCCCGCAAAATCCAGCAGCGTCAGGTGCAGGTCGCAGTGCGTTACGAATTCAGCGCGCCGCGCACTTGCGGGGATCATGCCCGGCAGCTTGCAGAGCAGCGGCACGCGGATGGACTCGTCCAGCATATTCAGCGGCTGGCTGCCATTGCCCTTACCCCAGATGCCATGCTGCCCCAGATTCAGGCCGTGGTCGGATGTGTAGACGACCAGCGTGCCGTCGCTTTCCTGCTGCGCATCCAGCTCGTCCAGCAAAGCGCCGACGCCCTCGTCGATCATGCTGACAGCAGCATAATACTGCGCGCGCGTCGCTTGCGGGTCATCTGGCGCGCCCGGTCGCATGGTTGGCTCTCCGAATGGGTATGGCGCGTCATCCGGAATGTCATCGAAACTGGCGTCCCGATACTGCGAAACCCACCTCTCGCTGCGGTCCCGCCAGGGGCTGTGCGTGGTCGCGTAACCAACAAACAGAAAGAACGGCTTGTCCCTGTTCCGATTGCGCAGAAAGTCGAGCGCGGCTTGGTTGATGATGCGCGTGTCTTGCCCGCGGCGGCTGCGCAGCACGCCTTGGTCGCTGTACAAGTTGTCTCCGCCGAAGTTTTTGGGAGTCTTTCGCCAGGCGCTGTACCAATAGTCAAAGCCGTCTTTGGGCGACTCGCCCGCTCCGCAATGCCACTTGCCGCAGAGCGCCGTTGTGTAGTCAACAGCTTGCAGCCGTTCTGCCAGCGTGGGGATGCCCGCCAGCCAGTCGGTCGCTTGCACCGCCGCATCGTCTTCGGCGAGGTGATCATGCACGCCATGCTGCGAGGGGTACAAGCCCGTCCAGAACGAAGCCCGAGCTGGCGAACACACCGGGCAGGGCGTGAAGGCATTGTTCATCTGCGTGCCCGAAGAATGCTGCAGCTTTCAATATCATAAAAATTAGGTTGTGTTGATATTTTGCCATTGCATTTTGAAAAGTGCGTAAAATAGCCCTATGAGCTACATAACATTATCAGACGAACACTGGACGAGAATTCGGGATTTCCTGGTGGGAGAACCCGCAGTTTATCTGGGAGACG
>JAJEBK010000002.1 GCA_022823945.1 Anaerolineae bacterium
AGTTTATTTATGCTCTCTTGACTATTTTGTATTTCTCGGCGGGTCGCCTCTGTCGTTGTGGCGCGTGGGTGTAGAACCTGTCCCATAGGGCATCCTTTTGACTATGTGATAGTACACCATTATAATCCGAGACTATACAACTAGCTGATGAGTTGCAACCTGAAAAGTTCATTGGGGCAAAGCCAACACAGCGTGATTTTGGCAATTGGCGGAATAAAGCTGAACAGATATACGATCTGCTGGATCAATCTATCTACTTTGAAGTGCGTGAACGGCAACTGTATCTCCGTAAGGGTAAGGTAAGGTCGTTCAGCGAAAAGGTAAAGTATTTTGATCGGCACGGTGTCAGCAGAACGCCAGGATTTGAATTGCATCATGTTGTTCCGCTCGGTTGGTCTGAAAGCGAAGCTCAGTTCAAGCTATTCGACAACTGGAAGAATATGATATACATCAGCGCCTTTGAACATGCGTTAATCACTCAGAACCGCAACAGAAACATCGCCATGAGAGCTGATGGAGACGACCTCGTGTTGAGCGATTACAGCGACAATGAAGTTCATCTGGAGAGAAACAAGAATATATTGTACGCTGTCAATAGGCAGGCAACGATGTTGGACTATAACAAGGAACTGACGCAAACGGTGGCAAAGCCGTAAGTACTGGCTAGTTCCGCAGCGCCATCAAGCTGCCGAAGCACATTTCGTCGCTCGTGCCTTCGCCCCAAACCACATAACGCGGCTCGTCCGACATCGAATTGTCCCAGCTGCAGGTCATGCGCAAGACATCGCCGCGCCTCACGCGAATCGCTTCGGCAAACTGGTAGGTGCCTTGCCAATGAAAGTCCCAGCGCGGGATATCGAGCAGCAGCAACGGATCGTCAGCGCCCGGATTCAATTCCAGGCTGAAGCTGCTGCCCAATTCGTGCATGTGCCCCAGCGCGGCAAAAATGGTGAGCGAACCGCGGGCAATCATATCGCAAGATCCGCTGGCTGCTTCGCCGCTGTTCTCGGCATAATGTGCCAGTCTTTGTCCACAGGCACGGAGCAGGTAATCGGGCGTATAACGCGCGTCTTGCCCGTAGAGATCGCCGACCCGCTCAATCGCCGCCTGACGTTCACATTGCGGTCCCTCCACACCAGTTGGGCAGGGGATTTCGACCGGAGCGCTCATGGACAAAATCATGATTTCGGCGAGTTCGCTATCTGCCGATTCCAATTCCAGGATGATTTGGCTTTGGTCGGGCTGCCGGCTGATAGACAAGTTGTAGTGCATTTGCAAAACGATTTGCTGCCCTCTTTCGATGCGAAAACCTGTGCCAGCCGGGAAACGCAATGGCATGGCACCCGGCACCCAACCGCCAAACGAATCGTGGCGACCGCCTATGCCAATGCCGCCATAACAGGGCCAGCCCGGCTCGGCATCGGCGGCTTCACGCTGCTGGATTGCCCGCCCGCTATCCGCGTCAACGACATAGAAAATGGCGTGATGCGCCATCTCTGCGATATCGGGAAGGAATTCGTAGCCCGTGATAAACATCGGCTCGCTGATATTCAGCGGCAGTGCGAAGCAGCGATAATCGTCAAGCAGGTCTTCGGCTGGCGTATATGGCTCGTCCAATTGCAGAGTCAGGTCGGCGCGGATTTCGGGGAGGTGGAATCTATCTGTCGCCGCGGGCACATACGACTCGGGATCGCCCAGCGCTGCGCCATCATCTACCCAGCCGGCGATCAACGCAATATCTTTGTCGGACAGGCTGCGGTCATGCTGCAGCGGCAGCCCTTCGCGCGAAGGTGGCCAGGGCGGCATATACCTATGGATTACATGGAATTTGATATCTTCGGCGGCCAGCGCGACCTCTTCTGTCGATGTCAATGGCGCATAGCCGGCGATTTGTCCATCGCTGTGACAGCCGACGCAATTCGCTTCGACGAGGGCGCGCACATGCTCCTGATAAGTGAGATTTTCAGGAATATCTATCTCAGCAATAACGGGCGCTTCGGCATCATCGTCTTCATGGTCTTCTGTGCCGTGAGCCTGGACGATACCCGCCCCGATGAGCAATAGAATTAGCGCAATCCACAATCGCATCACAAACCCCTTCAATCCTAAAGCAAAGGCCGCCCGCCATCGACCGGGATGATGTCGCCGGTGCTGAAGCGCAGGTGAGCGACAGCCGCAAACACCGCTTCCGCTACATCTTCCGCTTCGGCGATGCGCCCGAGCGGCGTTTTGGCTTCTTGCTCGGCGATCAGCGCTCGTGGCATGCGCTGGGCATATTCGCCATTGACCCAGCCCGGCGATACCGAAAGCACGCGGATCTGTGGCGCCAGTGCCCGCGCCAGCGAGCGAGTCATGCTGTCCATAGCCGCTTTGCTGGCACAATAAGCCACATTGCTGCCCACGCCTGTTCTTCCGGCGATGGATGTAATATTAATCACCACGCCGCCATCGCCCGCATGCAGCAACGGTTTCAAAGCGCGGATGCTGGCGAATGCGCCACGGAAGTTGACGCGGAAGATGCGATCGATCAACTCATCGTCCAGCGCGTGTAAGTCGTCATGCGGCACGCTTTTGCTGATGCCGGCATTGTTGACCAGGATGTCCAGCCGCCCGTATGTTTCGCTCACCGCGCGCGCCAGCTCCTTTTGAGCCGCTGCATCGTCCACCGGGCAATGAAGAATCAGATGACCAGCGCCAGCCAATGACTCGGCTGCTGCCTGCGCCTTTTGCGCATCGCTGTGATAGGTGATGACGATTTGCGCGCCGGCCAGCGCCAGCCGTCGACAGATCGCGCTGCCGATGCCGCCGCCACCGCCGGTTACGACTGCGATTTGCCCGCGTAAAGCGGTCATGCCATATCCTTTAGAACGAGCGCATCGCTGCGGGCAGATGATCCACGCGGTTCATATAGTGCATCACAGCTTGCCCGCGCACGATGTCGATGCGCGTAACTGCCGTATTGTTATGATAATAGCGCATGGAATGAGGGCGTGACGGCAGTTGGTCAAACAGCGCCTTGATCAATACATCCAGGAAGCCGGCATGCGATACCAGCGCCGCCACCGCCTGCGAATCATCGCGCCGGCGCAATTCTCCCGCCACTTTGATAGCGCGGTAGTGGCTGTGCGTCTCTGGCTCCATGCCCAGCGCCGCATCGTACCAGCCGCTTTCCGTAACCGACTCGGCCAGTTGCACGCGCGGGAATTCCTGGCTGATGGCTGTGCGCGTCATGCCGCCGAAGCCGCTGACATGCCCGTTTTGCCGCGCGAACAACCCGCCTTTCTCGTGCAAATCCAGCCAGATTTCCGGCTGCAAGTCCAATGCCTCGCCCAGCGGCTGTGATGTCAGCAGCGTTCGATACATGGCGCTGGTAAAAAGCTGCCCGATGTCGATTTCGCCCGCAGACGCCTCGCTGCCCAGCCAGTCTGCCAGCCGCTCTCGCTGTTGATAACCCAGTTCGGTCAGGTCGGGGTCGACCTTGCGGCGGTGCATGGTGTCGACAGTCAAGGCGTTGTTTTCCGATTGCGCATGCCGTATCAAATATACTTGCATCAGACCTCCCGGCGCTCGCTTGCCAGCCATTGATTATAGGGCAGTCCGCCGCGATATACAGGCTGGCCAGGTTAAGATCGTGTTAGGCGGAAGCTCACCCCCCCTCGGTCCCCCCGACAGGTCAGGGGGAGGCAAAGCACGGAATCTGTCGTAGTCGCACCAAAACATACTACTAATGCGACAGCGTCTAAGCAAACAAATCCAACACAGATATCGTAAAATGCACAGAAGTAAGACCAGTAAAGAAATGCAAAAACAGGAAGGGACGTCGTAGGGGCGACTCTTGAGTCGCCCACATGATTAACTTGTTCTTACTGAGAAAAACTCTTGTTTTTCTCTCGGTGTACTCACTCTTACTCGTTGTACTCGGTGGTTAAGTTATTGTATTACTTTCTAGCGTTTACTTCTGTGGTTACACTATCGGCTGGCGGATCGCAAACGGAAATGCCATGCACACAATTGTCACCCTCACCATGAACCCGGCGCTAGATGTATCCACCAGCATCCATTCGGTCGCGCCAGAGATCAAACTGCGCTGCGCTGCGCCGGGCTTTCATCCGGGCGGCGGCGGCATCAATGTTGCGCGCGCTGTGCATTTTCTGGGTGGGAAAGCCTGCGCTGTCTATGCGGCTGGCGGGCACACAGGCGAAAAATTGCGACAACTGCTGACCGACGAAGGCATCGATCAACTCGCTCTGCCCAGCGCCGGCACCACGCGCGAGAGCTTCACCTGCTACGAAGACAGCAGTGGCTTGCAATATCGCTTTACACTGCCCGGTCCCGCGCTCAGCCAGCCGGAATGGCGCGCCTGCCTGGATGCCAGTTTGGACTTGCAGCCCGACTACCTGGTCGTCAGCGGCAGCCTGCCCAAAGGCGTCCCGAGCGACTTCTACGCCCAACTGGCAATCCGCGCCCATGCTCAGCAATGCCGCCTGCTGATCGACAGCGGGGGCGATGCCCTGCAAGCTGCGGGCAGGACCGGCGTGTTTTTGCTGAAGCCCAATCTGCGCGAACTGGAGCGACTGGCGGGCGAAACGCTGGCTGACGAAGCGCAGATTCAGCAGGCTGCCCGGCGATTGATCGACAGCGGCTTGACGGAAGCCGTGCTTGTCTCGCTGGGGGCAGCCGGCGCCGCCTTGGCAACCCGCGCCGATTATGTGCCGCTGCGCGCGCCTATTGTGCCCATCCGCAGCAAAGTGGGCGCGGGCGACAGCATGGTTGGCGGGCTCGCGCTGGCATTGGCGCAGGGACGGAGTCTGCTCGATGCGGCGCGCTTTGGCGTGGCTGCTGGCAGCGCCGCCGTTATGACGCCGGGCACGCAGCTGTGTCGCAAAGACGATGCCGAGCGCCTGTATGCGCAGGTGGCGAAACCCCCTCGGTCTCCCCATAGCAATGGCTCAGGACTGGACAGGTTTCCAAGGGCGCGCATGTGAGGGTCTACCCCACTCCCCAGCCCCCTCCCCCGAAGCATCAGGGAGGGGGAGCGCATTTAGAGAAGATGAATTCTGATGCTCGATTTCATGCAGATTAGCAATAAACGCACAGGTTTCTCGACGAGTCACCCTTCTCCATTGATATGGGGAAGGGCCGGGGATGGGGTAGAAAAAAATGTCCTGCCCTCAGATAGCCATGTGGGGAGGTTTGTGGCGAGATTCCGCAACAGCATTTCGACGTAGAGGAGAAGAGCCATGTCCACCATTCGCGCTCGCAATGTCAATCATCCCGAGCACCGCGAAAATCTGAAATCCGACAAATATCAGATCATTCGTGAAGCCATGCTGACGGCGCTTTCCACATCCAGTTGGATGCCTTTCAGCGAGCTGGAAGACAAAGTGCGCGACCATTTGCAGAGGCAGGCTGTGCCAAAGTCGCTCTTCCCCAAGCCGGGCTCGGTGCGCTGGTATTGCAAAGCTGTGCAGCTGGACCTGGAAGCGCGCGGGGAAATCGAGCGGCAGCCGAAGAAGTCGCCCCTGCGCCTGCGCAAATGCGCCGATAGCTAGCCGCAGTCGACCAGGTCCTCCCGAATGCGCAGGGCGCTGTCCCATTGCCGCTGCCATTCATCAAGGTAGAGCGCGGCGATATCTGGATGGCGGATGATGAGCAGGTTCTCGTCATTGCTGCGGATGGCGCTCTTGGAGAAGTTGAACGAGCCGGTGATCACCGTTTGCTGGTCTATGATGATCACTTTGTGATGCAGATAATTGGCATTGCCGTCTTGCCGCACATCCGCGCCAGCGCAGTACAGATCAGGCATGACGCTCCAGTTCGCCAGGCTGCTGCGCCGTTCAAATATGCCGCGCACGCGCACATCGCGCTCTTCCGTTTGCCGCAGCATGGCCAGCGCCAATTCATCCAGCGAAAAGACGAAAGCCATGAAGTGGATGCTGTGGCGCGCCGAGGCGATTTCGTTCAGCAGCGCGGTGATTTCATCGCTCTCCGCGCCAAAAATCACGCTGACCTGGCCAGTCCCCAGCGCGAATGACTGCACGCCATCGTCGGTTGAGCGCACGCCAAACTCTCCGCGCAGGAACATCTCCTCAAACTCGGCTTGAAAGGCCGCGACCGCTCGCGCATCGTCCAGCGCAAGGACATTGTTGTTGTGCCGGTACGCGCCATTGATGGTGTAATTCATTGAACCTGTCCAGACCGCCTTCTCGTCCAGGATCATGAATTTGTTGTGCATCAAGGCGCTACGCCCATCGTCGATTATCGACACGCCCGCCTCGCGCAGTCGCGGCAGGTCGCTTTCTTCGTTATGCAAGCCATGTTCATCGTCGGTCACCAGGCGCACAGCCACGCCGCGCCGATGCGCCGCCAGGATGGCATCCGCGATTATCAGGTTGTCCAGGTCGAAGACAGCGATATCCAGGCTCACGCGCGTATTGTCGATGGCTTTTGCCAACAGGCTGTCGATGCCGCCACGAAAATCTGCGCGTTTTGCTTTGGAAAATGGCTCGGTGAAATATAGCTGCCAGCCCTCGCCACTGTAGCCGCGCCCAAAGTCCAGCTCAATCTGGCTGCTGCGCCAGACTCGCGTCTGCGCCAGTTCATGCTGCGCTCTGACCCGTTCCTTCTGCACAGATTGCAGAACGACCAGCAACATGCCCAGCGCCAGGATGACAAATGCCAGCAGCCAAGGCAGGCCACGCCAGCCCTGCCCGATTGTTGATTGTTTGCGCAAGTCGTCCATCATGCGCGATTGTAGCGGCAGCGCCCCAGCCACAGGATAATCGCGTCAAATGACTTACCACCGAGTGCACCGAGCATAAGAGGAGTACACCGAGAGCTTGATAATAGACTTGCGAACAAAGGCTGGCCTTGTGCAATTGCGGCACTGTAGCCTGACCTTACGATGGAAAAAAACTTGAGTCTACCCTATTTAGGTTTGCAGCTAGCATCATCACAGTGCTAGACCATCGCTTCCCTCTCGGAGTACTCAAAAGAACCTCGGTGAACTCGGTGCTAAAGTTTTCGCGGCTACTTCCTTGTGCTGTGACCTAATGTGACGCGAGTGGCAGTCTCCCAGCCAACTCAAACTTAAGCGCCGACTTCCTCTGTGCTATACTGCCTGCGTTTCTACGAAGAGAGCGATGCGTCTATGTCGCTGTTGACAGCCGAGCGACTCAGCAAATTCTACGCTGCGGACGAAGTCTTCAGCGAGATCAGCCTGGCTGTCCCGCATGGAGCGCGCATCGCCCTGGTCGGTCCCAACGGCGCAGGCAAGACCTCGCTCATCAATCTGCTGGCTGGCATCGACCAGCCCACCAGCGGCGGAGTCCGCCTGGCGAAGGGCGCGCGTCTTGGCTACCTGCCCCAGCGACCGGAATTGGCTGGCGAACACACGCTCTGGCAAGAGCAATTGACCGCCTTTGCCGAACTGCGCGCAATGGAAGACCGTCTGAATTCGCTGGAGCAACGGATGGCAAGCCCCGCCCACTTTGATGCCGCGCTGGCAGCTTATGGTCCGCTGCAAGCCGAATTCGAGCGCCTGGGCGGCTATGCTTATGAAACGCGCATCAGGATGATCTTGAGCGGGCTGGGCTTCGCCGCGTCAGAATATGACATGCCCCTGCCCACCTTGTCCGGCGGACAAAAGACGCGCGCCCTGCTGGCCCGGCTGCTGCTGGAAGCGCCCGACCTGCTCATTCTGGACGAACCGACA
This sequence comes from Anaerolineae bacterium, assembly GCA_022823945.1. Lineage (GTDB taxonomy): Bacteria > Chloroflexota > Anaerolineae > Aggregatilineales > Phototrophicaceae > UBA6055. The sequence goes on from JAJEBK010000002.1 coordinate 7,715, forward strand.
AACCACCTGGATATCGCAGCGGTCGAATGGCTTGAGAAAACATTGGCCGCCTACTCGGGCACCGTGATCGCCGTCAGCCACGACCGCTATTTCATCGACCAGTACGCGACAATGATCTGGGAACTGGAGTACGGAAGCATGCAAGTCTTCCGCGGTAATTACAGCGCCTGGCAGCGACAGCGCGATACCCAGCGCGAGACTTTGCGCCACGAATATTATTGGCAGCAAGAATTCATCCGCAAAGAGATGGCTTTTATCCGCCGGCACATGGGCAGCCAGCGCACCGCCCAAGCCAAGGGCCGCCTCAAAAAGCTGGAAACCATGCGCAAACGCGGGCTCATCCTGGAGAGCGGTCCGAAAAACCGGGCGCAGATGCGCATCGACATGGGCGCAGCGCAGCGCAGTGGCGACCAGGTCATCATCGCGCGCGAATTGCAGATCGGCTATTCTGCGGCGCGCCCCCTCATGACACTGCCCGATTTGCTGGTGCTGCGCGGCGAGACAGTCGCTATCATCGGTCCCAACGGCATCGGCAAGTCGACGCTGCTGAAGACCCTGTGTGGCGCGCAGGCGCCGCTGGCGGGCACGGTGCGGCTGGGCGCGCGCGTCAAAGCCGGTTACTTCGCCCAGGCGCACGAAAATCTCGAAGCCAACAACTCGCTGCTGGAAGAGCTCTTTCGCATCAAGCCCATGCCCAATTCAAAGGCGCGCGACTGGCTTGGGCGCTTTCTGTTTAGCGGGGAAGATGCCTTCCGCCCGGTGTCGTCGCTTTCTGGCGGCGAACGGGGACGCCTCGCGCTGGCGAAGCTGGCGCTGCAAGGCGCAAACCTGCTGCTGCTGGACGAGCCGACCAACCACCTGGATATCGACAGCCAGGATGTGCTGCAAGCGGTGCTGGCTCGCTTCGGCGGGACGATTCTGCTCGTCAGCCACGACCGTTACCTGATCGACGCCTTGGCCACGCAGGTCTGGGAGTTGCTGCCCGGCGAGCTCTTCGTGACCGATGGCGGCTATCAGCAACACCTGCGCGCGCGTCAACATCGTCAGCAGTCGCCCGATGATGCGGGGAGCGCCGCAACCAACGGGCAGCGCGGCAAGCAACCAGCCAGCTACAAAACCAAAGTCAACGGCCTCAATCCCTATGAAGCGAGCATCCGCGCCGAAGAACTGGAAGCGCAAATCGACAGTCTCGAAGCGAGCATGAGCGAGATCACCGTCCGACTGGAAGCCGCCAGCCGCTCTGCCGACGCCGCCCAGGTGCGCGCGCTGGGAGAAGCCTATACAAAAGCCGAAGCGGAATTGACTGCCGCGTTGGACGAATGGGGCAAGCTGGTGGATTGAGGTCGACTCTGTGTCAAATGCGCCCGATGTGGTAAAAGGACAAACAGCGCACACCGGCTTCCAACGCGCAAACAAGGAGCGGCATTTTGGACATCACTTATTATGGCGGCAGTTGCTTTCGCATCACCGAGCGTGGGCATACCAGCATCTTGACCGACCCGCATCTGCCCGAAGAGCGCCTGGCAGCGCTGCATTTGAAAGCCGACCTGGTGACGCTCAGCCACGAAGCAGAGCCTCAGCAGTTGGCGCAGATACGCGACCGTCAATACACAATCACTGGCGCGGGCGAATACGAAGTCGGCGAACTCTTCGTGACGGGCCTGCCGCTGCACCGCTATGATGAAGCCAAAGCCAGCATCCTGCACAATGTGGCTTACATCATTGAATATCCCAACGGTCTCACCTTGCTGCATCTGGGCGCGCTGAATGCTCCGCCCGACTTGTCTATCGCCGAGCAGTTGGACGAAGTGCACGGGTTTATGTTGCCAATCGGCGGCGAACACCTCAGCGGCGACCAAATGGCTGACTTGATCAGCGCCATCGAGCCGACCTTTGTCATCCCCATGCGCCATGCCTGCCTGCCCCGGGCGGAGTATCCCGAAGCGCTCGAAGGATTTATGAAAGCGATGGGCACGGGCGAGATCGCCGAGCAGGACAGCCTGCGCCTTTCCGCCTCGTCTTTGCCAGAAACAACCCAAATCGCCCTGCTGCGCGCCAATGAGCCCAAGGGCTAGGCATTTGCAAAACTGCGCGCGCCTTTATGCGCTATAGTTAGCGCAGGCTGCCCACCGAGCGAGGTCAAAGCCATGCGAGACGGCAATATCAAGCTGTTGATGAGTTGGGATATCAAACCTGGCCTGGATCAAGAATACTTTGAATTTGTCATGCGCGAGTGGGTGCCCAGCTCGACCAAGCTGGGTTTGACGCCTATCGAGGCTTGGTACAATATCTATGCCAGCGGCGATATCCCTCGCATCATGGCTGGCGCGCTGGCTGCCAACGAAAGCGCCATGCGCGATATCCTCACCAGCGATGACTGGCACGACCTGCAGGACAAACTGCTGGATTATGTCGAAAACTACAGCCAGAAGATCGTGCGCGTCACCGGCGAATATCAACTATAGCAGCCATCTTTCCAAATCCAGACAGCAAAGGGCGACCACGAGATCGCCCTTTTTTTGATTCATTGACCCCCGAACGAATCCGGGGGAGGTATAGCGGAGATTAGCCGCCCATGGCTGCGCGCAATGTGTCGCAGGCCGGGCAACTGCCATCTGGTCTCACGATGGCATAGCCAGCTTGTGGATCGCAGCCGAAGTCAGTCGTTACCCAGTGCGTGAAGTCGACATTCCACACGATCATCATGCGCGTATTCTGCCCGCGCAGATAATTGACCGTGCCACGCAGCCACTCGGCTTGCTCGCCCACGGATGTCGTGTTGCCCCAGGCGAAGTTTTGGCACAGCGGTTGGAAGCCATCTGGCGATACATAACCGATCTCGGTGAAGCACAAGGGCTTGCCCGGGAAAGTGCTGCGGTACAAATTGGTTAGGGCGGGCAGGTAGTAGCTGTAGTGGGCGTTGGGTCCGCCAGTCGTGGCTGTCGGCGGCAGGAAGCCGTTGTTCCAATGCACGCCGACACAGTCCATGTAATTGGCTGCGCCCGCCGCCGCCATCTGACGGATGTAAGTGTCATCGTTGCAGCCATCGTTGCCGCAGCCGGCTCCACCCCAATAGCCAGTTGGCGATGGCGCTGCGCTGATGACCATGGTGCCCGGGCTGGCAGACTTGATCGCGTTGAAGGCAGCCGCCAGCATTTGCGTGTAGTTGGCACCGTTGATATGCCCGTGGGGCCACTCATGCCCGATGTTCGTTTCGTTCCATACCTCAATGGCATCTGCGCCATGCCGCGCCAAGCCTGCCAGGAAGCCCGCGAAATCGTTGTAGACCTGGCCCGGGTTGGATGCCAGACGGCCATGAATATTGTGGTCGCCGACAACACTGAGCAGGATTTTGAAGCCCAAGCCGTGCGCATGATCGATCCACGACTTGAAGTCGTCGGGACTCTGACCGCCCCAACGAACTTGCCGCTTGACCCAGCTCATACCCGCGTGGCGCATTTCGTTGACCTTGTTGAAGTGCGCAACTTGTCCGCCCAACTCAAAGCCGCCCGATACCGAAGGTCCTGTCACTGGCGGTGGAGCGGGCGCGCCACTCTCTGCCGGGGCAGGCGCTGGCGGAGGCTCTGGTGGTCCGGGCACTTGCAGCACTTGCCCGACCTTGAGGTCGTCTGGATCTTCAATGCCGTTCATCCGCGCCAGTTCAAAATAGGTCAGGCCATATCTGGCGGCGATCTCTGCCAGTGAGTCGCCCGGTTGCACGGTATAGGATGTGGTGCTCGGCGCGACCGGGGCACCGACGCCAGGCGCGGCCCCTCCACCCATTGAGGGCACAATCAATACTTGCCCCGCATGCAAGATATACGGTTCTGTCAGCCCGTTCAACTCAGCCAGGTGGATGTAGGTGGTCTGATGATTCGCGGCGATCAAAGCCAGAAAATCGCCGCGTTGCACAGTATAGACGGCATTGCCAGCGGGCGCTGCCGGGGCGGGTGACCCGCTTGAGCCGCCAGCGACGGGAACGACAGTGCCGGGAATGATGATCTGGTTGCCGCGATGGATGACTGAACTCATGGTCATCCCGTTCTGTTGCAGCAGGTCAGCCAGATTCACGTTATAGCGCGATGCGATGTTGGAGAGCGTATCGCCACGCTGGACGATGTGCACTTGCTGTGCCGCGACAGTCGCCGTGCCCAGCGAAATCAACGCCAGCAGGCTCAATAACAAAACGATAAGTCGACGCATGGTTGCTCCTGTCCCTTGCTTTCGAAGTGTGCGGACACGGATTGTAGTACAAAATCGGCGAGTATGCTTGATCGAATTGACTACTTCACAGGGCAATCGTACAAAACCCACACCCATGGTACTTTTCTCGCCGAGGACGCCGGGTTTTCTTGCGTACACCTGTGAGGCAAGCAAAGATCAGCAAAGACCATGCGCTGCGGTTTCGCGTTGCAAGTGTTGACTGTCAGGGATAACTTCCAAGTGGCAAAAAATGATGTACGGCGATTTGCCTGGACTACTGCGCCGCCCTGCTGTCGCCAGGAATCGTGCGCCGCGGCTCAATGACCGATTTCCATGCCCGGGTCGACCACCGGCAAGCGCGCATCCAGGGCTGGCAATGTTTCTGCCAACCAGGCATAGCGTGGATCATCGCTGTGGGCGAAGTCCCGCGTTGAGCCAGCCAGGAAGTTCAGCGTATAGGTCGTCGTGCCGGGCGCGCTGACCAGTGTGTAATATCCTTCGGGCATCAAAGCCAGGTCGTGCTGCCGCGCCAGCATGGTCGCATCCCAGCTTTGGTCGGCGGCATAGACGCGCTGGTAAGCATAGCCGGTTGGGCGATCGAACTTGTAGAAGCTAAAGCGGTGCAACTGCGCCTCGAGCACATTGCCCCGTTCATCTGTGCGGTGCGTGTCATGCTTGTGTGGCGGGATGCTCGACCAGTTGCCGCCCGGCGTGTACAGCTCATAAGCCAGCAGCCTCGATGCGGGGAAGCCGCCGCCGACCAGCCGGCACATCTGCCGCGAACAATTGCCGCCGCCCAGCATGTGCAGCTCTACATCTTGTGGCGTGATCAAACGAGCCGGGTTTTCAACTTCGGCTGGTGCCCAGCACGAGGCAAACTCGAAATTGTCGGTCAGCGACTCGATTTCGAATTCTGTATTTGGCGGCAGATAGACGGCATAGGGCAGGCCGCTGAAGACATCTGCGCGCCGTCCGATATTCTCGAAGTCGCCGCGGTTGGTGCGGATTGTGCAACGTCCGCCCAGCACGACCGCGACATATTCGAAGTTGTCGATGGCGATTTCGAATGTCTTGCCTGTGCCCAGCCGCACCGCAGCGAAGTTGAGCGTGTCCCAGCCAGCGCGCCGCGCATCCAATGCCGCGAATGCCCCCGCCCGCCCCGTGTCATTGGCGCGGATGTGCAAGCTGTCAGCTGTATAGGTCGCCATGGTTGCCTTTCCAGGTTGCTGCGTCCGCCGCGCCTTCAGGTAACCAGGCCGCGGGTCACGCGCATGAACATCTGCTCCAGGTCTTTCTCTTCTTCGTTGAAGCCCAGCAGCGGCACGCCACCCGCGAAGAGCTGTTGGCTAAAGGCGCCCAGTTCTTCATCGCTGCCGGCGAAATCGACCCGCACTCGCGACCGTCCATTGCGCGGGGTGATGGTTTCTGCTGTTACCACCTGCGCCAGGCCGCTGGCCAGCGAAAGCACTTTTTCGGCTGCGCTGTTGTCCATGACGGTGATGATGATTTCACGATGCGCCATCAGTTGCTGCCGCAGTTGGTCGATGCTGCCCTGCATAATGATCTCGCCAGCTTCGATGATGCCAATATGCGAACAGATATCTTCAACATCAGCCAGAATATGCGACGAGAAGAAAATCGTCTTACCCATGTTGGCCAACTCGCCCAGCAGCTCGCGGATTTCCACACGCGCTCGCGGGTCCAAGCCCGAGGCCGGCTCGTCCAATACCAGCACTTGCGGATCGTGCGCCAGTGTACGCGCCAGTGACAAGCGCTGCTTCATGCCGCGGCTGAGCTTGTCGACCATGTCCTCGCGCCGATGCTGCAAGTCGACCAGTTCCAGCAGGTCAGCCACCAGCGTCTTGCGCTTCTTCTCGGGGATGTCATAACAAGCGGCGAAGAAATCCAGGTATTCCCAGACGCGCAAGTCTTCATACACGCCGAATTCATCGGGCATATAGCCGATAGCGCGGCGGACTTCGCGGCGGTCTTCGTGCACCGAATGTCCAGCCACCCAGGCTTCTCCATCCGATGGCCGCGTCAGGGTAGTCAAAATGCGCATGGTGGTGGTTTTGCCAGCGCCGTTGGGACCAACAAAGCCATAGATCGAGCCAGCTGGCACTTCTAGAGAAATGCCGCGCAGGGCATGAAAAGCGCCGAATGACTTGTGCAGCCCGCTCGTCCTGATGATCGTGTCCATCGCCGCTCCTCAGTATTGCCCGGTTTGGGCGATGCGAATGTCTCGCACACGCACTGTGCCGATGCCGCCGCCATGCTGCAAGCGCAGACGCAATGTTTGGCCTGGTCCCAGGTACGCTGCCGGCTCTGCCAAATCCAGCATATTGCCATCGCGATAGCCAAAGACATCGTATTCGCCGCGCGTCCAATTATACAAATGTACCTCCAGCGACTGCGTGAAGCCGCCGCCGCGATCGACTTCGACCTGCATGTGCTCCACCTGTGTCATTGCCAGACCGGGCAGCGGCTGAAAAAGGAAAGTGACCGCGCCGTCTTCGTACATGCTGAAGTTGTCTGTGCCATTTTCGCTCAAGCCCTGTCGGTCCAGCGCCATCCAACTGAAGTGCTCGGTTGTCAGGGTGGCACGCCGCTCGGGCAGTGTGATATCGACCGCCAGCTCAATGATATAGAGCGTGGTATCGACTGAACTCCAGGCAGCGCCTTCGATCTCCAGGTCGCGCGTCCAGGCATCGCTCCAGCCCAGCAGGTACAGACCCGTGCCCCGCGCCGTAGACGCAAATTCATCGCGCATGAAACTGGCCAGGAAAGATTGTTCGCGCGCCAACTGCCGTTCGCGCATCGACTCCGCGCTGTAAAAAGCCCGCGTGCGCAGGTATCGCGCGCCCTGCAAGTCTTTGATGCTGATATTGCGGTCGCTGCCAGTGAAAGGCGACTGCTCGCCATAGAGCGCCGAGACATTCAGTTCCAGCGGATTGGGCTGGGCGGGACGGTCGGCAAGGTCGGCGCGCAACTCGTCACGCCCCAGTGGCACGATATCGCCGGGAGCAAAGTCTTTCTCCAGCGCATGTGAAAAACCAGAGCCAACGATCACAGCATCGCGCAGGGTGACCTGGCTGCGATTGCTGATCGCGCCCTGGAAAGTCGGCAGCATGCGCCCACTTTCGACGATATCGTAAGACAGCGTGAAACTGCCGCCGATATCGGGTTTGGCGACATGCCCGCTGGCGCTGAAATTGGCGAAGATGCCGCCATCGATGGTGAATTCGTCGGCGCTGAAGCGCGAGCTTTGGGCGATCTCGGTCGCGGTCTGGATGGTGTTGCTGGCGAAGATGCTGGTGGGCGCTGTCGCCCCGGCCACCGCCAAAAAGCTGCCTTCGGGCAGGCTCAATGAATAAGTGGCGCGCCGCGGCGAAAGCAAACCGATAACCTGCCGCAACCGGGCTTCATCGCGGTCGGCGTAAGCCTCGACAACTGTCAGGCGGCTCACAATGACTTCTGCGCCGCGTAAATTGAAGCCGACAGTCCAGGCGATAACGGTGAAACTCACGATGACCAGCGGGATGGTCAACCAGCCCCAGCCCGGACGCCGCAACCGCGCGAGCAGAGCATAATTCAGCGGGCCGATCAAAATGATGTACAGCGCCAGGAACAGGCAGAGTGTCTGCAGTGGCGGCAGCAAGTCCACCCCGGGCAGGTTGGCGACAGCTTCTGCGCCCCAGGTCGACTGTGTGAAGTTGTTGCGCCAGGCTGGCTGTGGCGAGCGCGTCAGCAGCAATTTGCGCCACAATTCTGTCAATCCATCCCAGCGGGCCAGCGGTGCCAGGCTCGGGTCTGCCGCCAGAAAATCAACCAGACCAGCGCCCAATTTGCGGCGGATCAGCAGCGGAATGCCAGCTTGCTCGACCAGCACGGTCGCGCCGTCCGCCAGTTGCCCACGCGCGACAATGGCCGGACCTCGCAGCGCGGCCTGCTTGTCGCCGGCGTATCGCGCCAGTTCGCTCAGGTCAGCAATGGAATGCGCTTCTTGCGGCGACAAAGGCAACAACTCACCCAGCGCGCTGGCAGTGGCTGCTGCGCTGGGTCCGCCGCCCACCAGCAGATGTCCACCGTCTGCCACCCATTGCTCAATGGCCCCTCGCTGTCCAAGCGAGAGACTCTCACTGTCGATATTCAGCAGCATCAACATATCCAGCGATGCCAGCGATTGCGCGCGCTCGGGCAGATTCGGCAGGCTCCAAATGGCTTGCTCGGCGCGGTATCCGCCGATGTGAACGCCAGTCAAGCTGGGGGCGATTGTGTTCGGTCCCGTTACAACGGCATATAGCTGCTCGCCGCGTTGCAAGTCAAAAAGGGGCGCATCGCGCGATGCTCGCACGCCGCCGTTTTCGTCGATCAGTTCGACGCGGATCTGGTCGGGATAAGTGCGCGCCTGGATGTTGAGCGTGGCGGTTTTCTGCGCGCCGCTGGGCAGCTCGACCGGTGTGCTGAACGCGTTGCCTACGACAGTCCCAGAAGTCTCGGGGCGCACCACCAGCCGTCCGCGCAGCGACTCGCCATTGTTAGTCATGGCGACTCGCACCGGCGTCCAGTCGTCGGGACGAAAATAGCCGTTGAAGCCGGCATCAATCGTCAACTCGACAACATCGCGGAAGTTGTCCTGGGCAACGGACGGTTGCATCAGCAGCGCGCCCAGAAACAATATGACGATGCTTAATAGCCGCGGCATGGCTGGCCCCGCATTTTGGCACATACAGGCTGTATTGTAGCACGGGCTTGTGCAGGCGTTACCCTCGCTGGCCAAGCGCGCTAAACTTACACAAAGGACACAGAGGACGCAGAGTACACAGAAATTCTACCCAGATTGCGCCTCCCCCTGACCTGTCGGGGGGACCGAGTGAGGTCAATACAGGCGCTGGCGGGGATTGCGCTATAATCGCGTACGGAAATCCGCAATACAGCCGAATGAAGGAGAACCTGCCATGCTCTACCAAGCCGCGCAATCGCGCTACGACTCCATTGAATATCGCCGCAGTGGCAAGAGCGGACTGCTGCTGCCCGCCATCTCGCTGGGAATATGGTGGAACTTCGGCGGCAATGACCTGCTGGAAAATTCGCGCGATATGCTGCGCACTGCCTTCGATCTGGGCGTCACCCACATTGATATCGCCAACAATTATGGCCCGCCACCCGGCAGCGCCGAAGACACTTTTGGGACCATCTATCGTCAAGATCTCGCGCCCTACCGCGATGAACTGATCGTCTCCAACAAAGCCGGCTATCGCATGTGGCCCGGACCCTATGGCGAGTGGGGCTCTCGCAAATACTTGATCGCCAGCTGCGACCAGAGCCTCAAACGCACCGGGCTGGATTACTTCGATATCTTTTACAGCCACCGCCCTGACCCCGATACGCCACTGGAAGAGACCATGACGGCGCTCGACTATATCGTGCGCAGCGGCCGCGCTCTCTATGCCGGCATATCCAGCTATCGCCCCGAGATGACCAAACAGGCTGTCGAACTCTTGCGGGAGCTGGGCACGCCCTGCTTGATCCACCAGCCGCGCTACAACATGTTCGACCGCTGGATCGAAGACGGCTTGCTGGATGTGCTGGGGCAGGCGGGCGTCGGCTGCATCTGCTTCTCGCCGCTGGATCAAGGCATCCTGACCAACAAGTACATTGACGCCGTGCCGGACGATTCGCGCGCTATCAAAAATCAATGGAGCGATAAATTGCCGGCCGCCAAGCTCGACAAAGTGCGCGCATTGAACGAAATCGCCCTGGAACGCGGACAGAATATGGCGCAACTGGCGCTGGCCTGGACCTTGCGCCACCCGCAGATGACATCGGCTTTGATCGGCGCAAGCAAACCGGCGCAGATCGTGGATGCCGTGGGCGCGCTGGACAATCTTGACTTCGGCGACGAGGAACTGGCGCGAATCGAAGCCATACTCGCTGGCTAGATGTCGCTGCTGATCATCGACCTGGGCAGTTCGTCGGCGCGGGCGCTGCTATTTGCCGACGATGCGCGTCTGCTGCCGGGCGCTGTCGCAAGCCGGACGCACGCTTTCGCCAGTGACAACGAAGGCAGGTCCACTGCCGATGTCGAGGGGCTGCGCGCGCTGGTGGAAGGCTGCATTGACGAGATCTTGCAGCATCCATCCGCCGCCGACATCCGCGCGGTGGGCATGGCTTGCTTCGTCGGCAACTGGCTGGGCATCGCTGCCGATGGACGGGCTTGCACGCCGCTGTTCACTTATGCCGATACGCGCAGCCACGAGCAAATCCCGCAGTTGCTGGAAAAACTGGCTGGCAACGCTGGCGACTATCATCAAGCGACCGGCTGTCGGCTGCATACCGCCTACTTGCCCGCCCAATACAACTGGCTGTGCCATCACGAGCCCGCAGCCGCGGCGCGAATCCAGCGCATCAGCGATTTTGGAAGCTACTTGTACGCGCGCTGGTTCGGGCGCGACATGCCCACGAGCTTGTCTGTGGCCAGCTGGACTGGGTTGCTGGATAGCGAAAATTGTCAATGGCATGTCGACTATGCGCGGAAGCTCTGCGGCGCTGGGTTGCCGCCGAGATTGCCGGCGCTGGCGGATTATGATGATGCGCAGAGTGGCTTGACAGATGCCTATGCCCGGCGTTGGAAAAGCCTGCGCGATGTGCCTTTCTTCCTGGCTGTGGGCGATGGCGCGGCCGCCAATGTCGGTTCGGGCGCGGTGGATGCGCGGCATATCGCCCTGACCATCGGCACAACGGCGGCTCTGCGCGCAGTGAAAGCGGTGCAGCGCGTGCCGGCTGGCTTGTGGCGTTACCTGGTGAGCGCGGATATGCCCTTGGTCGGCGGCGCGACCAGCGAGGGCGGCAATGTCTACCAATGGCTGTGGCGCGACCTGCTGCGCGAGACAGCCGACCTGGACGCCCAGTTGCTCGCCCGTCCGCCCGCTGTTCATGGCCTGGTCGTGCTGCCGCTGCTGGCGGGAGAGCGCGCGCCGGGCTGGCAAACCGATGCCAGTGGCACCATTCATGGCCTGCGTCGCAGCACCAACCGGCTCGACCTGTTGCAAGCGCATCTGGAAGCGGTGGCGCTGCGACTGTCGCTCATCTATCAGCAACTGAGGTCGCCTGAGGCGCGTGTGCTGGCGGGGGGTGGCGCGCTGAATGCTTCAAAAGCCTGGGCGCAAATGCTGGCGGATGCGTTTGCTTGCTCCATCATGCTGCTGGCAGAAAGCGAAGTTACGGCGCGTGGTGTCGCGCTGATGATTCGGCGCAGCCTGGATGGGGTGGCGCTGGATGCAAAGCTCCCGCAAGTCAGCCGCACCGTGCACCCTGAACCGGCGCGAGTCGAGAAAATGCGCGCCGCGCGAGAACGCCAGTCCGAGCTATATCGGCGCTTGTATGGGTGATGCGCATCGCTCGAAAAGCCGGTTGCAGGGACGGGCATGGGGGCGAACCCGACACCGGCCCCTCCCCAATATGTTGCCAAAATTCGCGCCTGCTATGCCTCCACCTGACCTGTCGGGGGGACTGAGGGGGGTTGCTCCGCCAGCAGTCCTGCATAACGCGCGATATCTTCGTCCGAGTCGTTGCAGCCGCAGATCAAAAGCGCCAGATGGGCATTGGGGGGCAGACGGTCTTTGATGCGCAAAGCCGCGGCCAGGGTGCTGGTCGCCGCCAATTCCGGACGCAGGTCTTCGTGCTGGATAAACCACTGCTGCGCGGCGATCATCTCCATATCGCTGACCAGGACAAGGTCTTCCAAATGCGCCTGGCACAAGTCCAGCGCAGCCTGTCCAACGAAAGGTCCGCCCAGCGTGGCCGAAAGCGAGCCCGGCACGATATTGACGATCTCTCCCGCTGCCAGCGCTCGCTGCATGGTCGGCGCTTTGACCGGCTCGACCCCCCAAACGCGCACGGCCGGCTTCTGCGTCATGATCGCCGCGATGACTCCCGCGATCAGCCCGCCGCCGCCAATGCTGACGATAATGTCGGTCAAGCCTGGGCAGTCTTGCAAGATCTCTAGCGCCACGATGCTGTTGCCCGCGATTTGTTCGCGGTTGTCAAAAGGATGCAGGGGGCTGCGTCCAGCCGCCGCCAGCTCATCGGCACGCGCAAAAGCCGCCACCGCATCGGGCAGCAGCTCAACTTCTGCGCCGTAATCGCGTGTGGCAGCGATGGAGCCCCCTGGCGCATTTTGTGGCATACAGACAATGGCATCCACACCCAACACGCCGCTGCAATAAGCCACCGCCCTGGCAAAGTTGCCGCCGCTGACGGCAACGACGCCGCGTTCCAGCGCAGCATCGCCCAGCGCCAGCATCTGATGAAATGCCCCGCGCGTTTTGAAAGAGCCGCTGTGTTGGACCATCTCCAGTTTCAGCGAAACCTGGCAGCCCAGCCGCTGGCTCAAGGCTGGCGAAGCGCGCTGTGGGGTGCGGATGGTGTAGGGAGCAGCCACCTCGGCGGCGGCGCGGATGTCATCCAATGTGATCATGCGGGCAACTCGTTGGGTCGGCTGGTGGATGTCAAGGCATTTTAGCCTGTCTGTCGCCGCTATGACATAGCCCATCCCGACGCTGCGCTAGCGGAAGCGCATGGGCTGGGTGCGCGCGATGCAACTGCTGTCTGGCTCGACCAGCGGCTGGCTGATGAAGGCGACAGCGATACCAACCGCGCAATCATCGGAGCGCAGCGCCGCGTGCGCCACATGCGGCAATACATAGGCATACGCGCTCGACAAGGTCCTGGATGCGACATCCGCATATTCCGGCGGTGTGATGGGGTCATAATTGCCCGAAAGCAGCAAGGCCGGCACATCGCTGTGCACAGCCTGGTTGACCTTGTCGGGCCTTGCCGGGACGCCCCATAGCTCGCACAACTGCGGCAAGGTCGCCTGGCCTTCGACCGGGTAGGCCAGGAATCCGCGCAGATGGGGATGCGCCGCCACTAGCCTCGCATAATCCCGCTGCGCCGATCCATATTCTTCCTGGCATTGCACAGCGTAGTGCATGCCCAGGCTGAGCGTGACCATCGATTGCTCAAATAGCGCGCCCATGGGAACGATCGAGCGCGTTCGTCCGCTTGCCAACTCAAACACCAGTTTGGGAATCAGCCGAATGGCATCGACCTCATAGAGCCAGCTGAAGACCCAGTCATAGAGCCGATAGCCGCTTATTTCGATGGTCAGGCGGCGCGAGTCGGGTGGCTGATATTCAGCCAGCATCGGCATGTCGTTCAGTTGGGCATACAAGCGATAAAACACAGCGCGCAGGTTGGGATAGCGACCGTTGCAGCTGGGCGAGGCAGCGCAAGCCTCAAAAAGCACATCCAGCGCGCGCTCGCCGCTGTAATAGGCATCCATATAAATATCGACTTGCGGCGGATAGACCGAATCCAGGATGACGCTGCGCAGGAATTGCGGATAGTCGCGCATCATCGTCAGTGCCAGCTTCGTGCCATACGAGACGCCCACCAGATTCCAGCGCTCATACCCCAGCGCCAGTAGCACATTGACCACATCGCGGGCATTGTTCGCGCTATGAAAGGTATCGAATTGCACTCCCTGCTTTGCAAGCCGCCGCTGACAATCACCCAGTATTTCCAGCAGCAGCTCGGCATGCTCTTCGTGCGGACTTTCCAGGATGTCGCCCAGTCGGAAGAGCGCTTCGCGGCAATAGAGCGGCGGATTGGACAAGCCAGTGCCGCGCTGGTCGATGATGATGATGTCGCGTTCTGCGGCGAAGGCGTGCAGGTATTTCTCATAGCTGACGGGCAAGAGATGCGTGCCGCTGCTGCCTGGTCCGCCGACCAGATAGACCAGCGGGTCGGGATTGTCCCCGCGGCTGTGAATCTGCGTGTAATAGATCTCGACGCGCCTGCCTGAGGGATCTGCATAATCTTGTGGCAGGGTTACATATCCGCAACTGGCGACTGTGCCGGGCGGCTGGGCAGCGCAATCCGCCGATTCGATCGTGGCTTGCGCGCCGACGATTGACTGGGTCAACAGCAACGCGAAGAGGCAAAGCTTGCGCAACATGGGCATTCTCGCTGATTCTCAATGCAAGTAAAACATACTATTGCCTGGCTGCCAAATAGAGCGCCGCCTGTTCAGACCACGCATCGTCCATTCATCCCGTATAATTCGTCTCATGCGCAGACTCGTCGCCTTGTTCCTCGTCGCCATCAGCTTGCTTGGGCTGGACTTGCGCTTTCGCGGGCTGGCCTGGCAGTTCATCTGGTCGCAGACTGGCGAAGAAACGCCGCTCGCCCAGTTGCGCGGATTGGTGGAAGTCGCTGGCAACCTGCTCCGTCATCCGCTGGATACCGACCCGCTCGCTGCCATCGACCATAAAGCCGATGTGCCTTATGGCATCAATACTTTTTTGCAGCAGGAGGTCGAGGCCGACAAGATCGAAGCCATGCTGCGGATGATTCACGCGGCTGGTTTTCGCTGGCTGCGGCAAGAATTCCCCTGGGAAGACATCGAAACCGACGGGCGCGGCCAGTACACCGACAGCCGCCTCGACCGCGATGGCGATGGCATTCGCGACACGATTGACGCCTGGCTGAAATACGACCAGATTGTCGATTTAAGCGAACGACATGGCTTGCGCTTGCTGGTGCGCTTGAGCAATCCGCCCCGCTGGTCGCGCGCCAATCCGGACGAAAATGACTTTGCCCCGCCCGATGACTTGCAGGACTTCGTCAATTTTGCTGTCGAGGTGGCAAGTCGCTATCGTGGGCGCATCACGCACTATCAAATATGGAACGAACCCAATATCTATCCCGAATGGGGCGATAATCCTGTCGACCCGGCTGGCTATGCGCAGATGCTCTGCAGAACATACGACGCGCTGAAAGCGATCGACCCCGCTATCGTTGTCGTCAGCGGTGCCATCGCCCAGACCATCGCCCTGGACGGTTATTGGGGCATGAGCGACCTCGTCTATTTGCAAGCGCTCTATGATCATGGCGCGGGCGCATGCTTTGATGTGCTTTCGGCGCAGGGCTATGGCTTGCGCAGCGGACCCACCGACCAACGTCTGCGCGCGACTTCCGTCAATGTCGCCCGGCATACCTTTTATCGCGACATCATGGTGCGCAATGGCGATGCGCACAAGCCGATCTGGCTGAGCGAAGTGGCCTGGAATGCCACGCTGGATGCCGCCTTGCCGCCCGAGCAGATCGTCGGCTATGCGAATTACGGCAATGTGACGCAGCAGCAAGCCGCGCAATATATGCCCCTGTTTTATGAGCGGCGAGAGCGAGACTGGACCTGGGTGGGCAATACCATGTACTGGTTTTTCACCCGCCCCGATCCTTTTGAAGCCGGGCAAGCCTTTTATTACTTCCGCATGGTTGAGCCAGACTACCAGCCCGACAAACCCAGCTTCACGCCGCTGCCCGTTTATGACAGCGTAGCGAACTACATCAACAGCCAGCAGCCAACGCTATACCGCGGCACGCATCAAGCCGAAACCTGGCAGATCGGCTTGGGCGAAGCGCTGCTGGACGAAACGGCGCGTTTTGGACGGGCGCAGGCTTTTGCGGAGGGCATAGCATTTCGCGCGCATGGAACGGCGCTGACGATCCGCTGGCGCGAAGCGAATCCCTCACGAACCTGGCGAATCAGACATGTGCCTATCTCGGCTGGTTTGGCGCAGACGCAGCAAATCCACTTCGGCGATGGTCCGCTGGTGGTGGACGAGATCGTCGTCTATGACCGCGGCGATTCCCGATTGCTGGCTTGGCTGGCGCTGGGATTGTCGCTCGGGCTGGTTGCGCTGGCCGGGCTGGTTGCCGCTCTGCGTGGACGGTCGCGATGAAACGGGCGAGAACGGGCGACCGGGTAGATCCCCCCTGCGACGGTCTGGGTTGCGCATGAATCGCGCGAGACAACTTGCGCCTTTGCTGATGCTGGTGGTATTGCTGCTGGCGGCCGCGGCGCGTTTTCACCGGCTGGATGCGCAGTCGCTCTGGTATGACGAAGGCATAACGGCAGCCCATACCGCGCGTAGCCTGCCTGAGCTGATCCCGCTGCTGCAAGTCAATGTGCATACGCCCGCCTATTTTGTGCTGCTGGCTGGTTGGACAGATGTAGCTGGCGATTCTGAATTTGCGCTGCGTCTGCCTTCGGCGCTGTTCAGCATCCTCAGCGTAGCTTTGGCATACGCGCTGGGCGCTCGGCTCTATGGCTCGCTGGCGGGTGTGGCTGCTGCTGCTCTGGTGGCGCTCAACAGCTTCAGTATCGGCTATGCGCAAGAAGCGCGCATGTACGCCATGCTGACAGCCATCGCTGGCGCTAGCATGTGTCTCTACATCCGCATTCTGGATGGGCGGGACAGGCGGGCGCGGATCATCGTGGTTTTTGGCTTGGTCAACGCGCTGGGCGTGTATACGCAGGTTGTGTTCGCGCTGGTCATGCTCGGGCAAGCGCTGCTGAGCGGGCTGTGGCTGCTCGAGTCGCTGCTGCGATCACCCCCCTCGCTCCCCTCGTTAGGTCAGGGAGAGGCGTCACCCCCCTCGCTCCCCTCGTCAGGTCAGGGAGAAGCAAGCACTGGCTACCCTCTCCGTCCTGACGGGGAGGGGCTGGGGGAGGGGTTGCCCTCGATGTCCACGAGATTCTACACGCCCGGCGCGCGAGCCATTTGGCGAGTTTTGATTGATTATGCGCTGGCGAATTGCCTGGCTGTGCTGCTTTTCTTGCCTTGGTTGCCGCACTCTTTGCAACAAGTTTTTTCCAGACCCAACCGCGCGCAGGTCGTCCCGCCCGACGAAGTCCTGCAAATAATCGCCGGGCACTTCGCCTTTGGCAGTAATTATGCGCTGGATATGGGCATGGTCTGGCTGGCTTTTTGCCTATTGTTGCTGGCGGCTCTGTTGCCGCTGGGCGCAAGGCGTGGCTGGTGGCGCTTGCTGCTGCCCCTGGCGTGGCTGGGCATCTCGGTTGTTCCCTATATGAGTTTGGAATTGACGACGCGTTATCTGCGCTTTTTGCTGCCGGCCCAATTGGCATTGGCGCTGCTGCTGGGGCGCGGCGTCTGGGTGATGTGGCATCTGCTGCCGGCCAGGCTGGCGGCTGCGCTGGCGCTGGGGGCGATCTTGCTGACCATGCTGGCGGGGCTGGACAACTTCTATCATCACAGCGATTTCCAGCGCGACGACATGCGCGGGCTCGTGCAGGAAATCGAAGACGACATGCGCCCGGGCGATGGCATCATTTTCAGCGCGCCCGGCTTGGTCGACCTTCTCG
The DNA here is from genome assembly GCA_022823945.1 of Anaerolineae bacterium. Classification (GTDB taxonomy): domain Bacteria; phylum Chloroflexota; class Anaerolineae; order Aggregatilineales; family Phototrophicaceae; genus UBA6055. The sequence goes on from JAJEBK010000002.1 coordinate 25,155, forward strand.
AATACTATTATCGTGGCAGCGCGCCCACCCATGCCACCCCCAGCACGCGGGATGATGATGCCATCCGCAGCGAAGTCGGCGACATCATCAAAATGCACGACCGCCTGCATGTGATCTTGTATGGCGCTCGCGAGCAAGACCCGCGTCAAGTGGTCGAAGACACACTAAACCGCCAAGCCTACGAAATCAGCGACCGCTGGGTGGGCGACCTGCGCTACTTGCGGTATGCCGGTCCCGGCGACCTGGACGAGCCGATCCTCTCCGATTGGTCATTTGGGGGCGCAATCACGCTACAAGCCTACGCATTGAGTTCGCCTGTGCTTTCGGCGGGCGATTTGATACTGGCGCGGCTGACCTGGTCGGCGCGGCAGCCCGTGAACATACGTTACAAGATCGCATTGCAGTTGTTGGACGCAGCGGGCGTTTTGGTGGCGCAGCGCGACAGCGAACCAGCCGGCGGCGCAGAACCCACAACCGGCTGGCAGACCGGCGAGTTGATTGTCGATCAACACGCGCTGGACATTCCGTCGGACTTGCCCGCTGGTGACTATCGGCTGATTCTGAGCCTGTACGACTTGGCCGATCCCTTCGCCCGGCTGCCGGTTGCTGACGCGGATTTTGTCGAGTTGAGCGAGATCAGGGTGGGTCAATCGCGCTCATAGACCAATTCGCCCGCCACATAGGTTGCCGCCACCGCCCGATCATCGGCGCAAATCAAAAGCGCAAACAACAGCTCATCCAACGTTTCGGCCACATCCGCCCGCAGCCGCAGCAATGGCGTCGCCCGGGGATCCAGCACGATGATATCTGCCGCGCAGCCCGCTTGCAGACTGCCGACCTGCCCCGCGATTCCCAGCGATTCGGCGCTGCCCAATGTCGCCAGGTAATAACACTGCGTCGTCGTCAGGCTTAGGCCGCGCAACTGCGCCATCTGGTAAGCCGCGCTCATCGTCTTCAACATGGAGAAGCTGGTGCCGCCGCCGACATCGGTTCCCAAGCCAACAGTGATCGGACGCGCCGCATCCCGCACTCGCGCCATATCGAAAAGCCCGCTGCCGATAAAAAAGTTGGATGTCGGGCAATGCGCAAGCTTGGCGCCGGTCTCATGGAAGCGCCACAATTCGCCCTCGCTCAAGTGGATGCCATGCCCATAGATCGCCCGCGAGACCAGCAGTCCGTAATGAGCATAGATATCGGTATAATTGGCGCGCTCGGGGAAGAGTTCTTTTGCGCGCGCCACCTCCGCGTGGTTTTCTGAAATATGCGATTGCAGGCGCAGGTCGCTGTATTCGCTCAGCAAAGCGCCCGCCAATGCAAGCTGCTCGCGGCTGCTGGTGAGGGCAAAGCGCGGCGTCACCGTATAGAGACAACGTCCCTGTCCGTGCCAGCGATCGATCAGGTCTTTGGATTCGTCATAGCTGGCTTGCGCGGTGTCCAAGAGGTTCGCGGGGGCATGGCGGTCCATCATCATTTTGCCAGCCAGAAGCAGCATATTGACATCTTGCGCCGCCGCAAAGATGGCATCGACCGAGCCAGGCGCAGATGTGCAAAAGACCGATGCCGATGTGGTGCCATTGCGCAGCAGCTCCGCCACGAAGAAATCGGCGATGCGCCGGGCATGCGCGGGGTCGCTGAATTTGGCTTCGGCCGGGAAGGTGTACTTTTGCAGCCACTCCAGCAGCTGCGTCCCAAACGAGCCGATGATCTCGACTTGCGGATAATGGATGTGGGCGTCGATGAAACCTGGCAGCAAAAGCGCATCTGGATAATGTCGTAGCTCAGCGTCTGCAGACAGTCGCCCGCGCAGGCTCGCATAATCGCCGACCGCCTCGATCTTGCCATCGCGGATGATGATCAGCCCATCTTCGCAGCTGAAGACGCAATCGGACTGCGCCTGCAAGAAGGGGTCGTCTATCAACGTGTACAATCTGCCGCGCAGGCCGAGATGAGGCATGGCTTTCCGCTATCGCGCTCATTGACGCTGCGCACTTTAGCCCAACCTGCCCCATGGCGCTATAGGAATGTGTTTGCAGGCGCGGGATTATTCGCAGACTTTGCCGTCGCCATCCGGGTCGCGCATAAATTGATAGGCGGGATGATCGCTGTGCACGGGAGCGATACCATGCTGGCGCGCTTCCGCACAGGTAATCCTGCCATTGTCATTATCATCGTAGAGGTCAAGTGGGTCGCCCATAGCTGATTGCTCGGGAATGGTCCTCTGCGCGGGAATCTTCAAATCTACGGTGAAACAATGCGCCAAGGCATTAAGCAGCGCGGCCGCCTCGCGCGTGTCGATGGAAAGCCTGTATTTTGCTTTCACTTTCAGAATCGTATGCGCGTACCAGCAAGCATTTTCAGCGGGCTGCCATTGGGCGAAGTCATTGTCCCTCTTTTGATTTCGATTGACATGGGGGCTGGCGAGCGTCAGGTTCTCCAGGTCTTGGACGAATTCTCTACGCTTTTTCGCACCAGCGTCGCATAAGCCGCTATCGTGAGCTTCCGATATCGCGACAATGTGCTCGATGTCCGTATCTTCAAGGCTGGCGAATGCTTCATTGGTGTACGGGCTGACAATCCAGCCGCCAAGGTTGACTTCCAAAATGCGCGCTTCCAGGCTTTGCGGATAAGAATAATCATCTCGCAAATACTCGGAACATCTGTCTTCGGGCTTAATTTCAATTTGCGCCTGCGCCTGGACAAGCCAAAGACCGATACACAGGATGGCGCAACTGAGCTTTCTCATGAACTTCTCCCAACGCCAAATGCAGGCTAAAATGCAAATATGTAGACTATAGTCTACATTTTGCTCCAGTTGCAGTCAAGCGTAGGGAGCGGGCAGCAGCAATCGAATCAATTCAAATGGAAAGAAATCTAGCAAAATGCAGGGAGGTAGTTCAGGGTCGCGTTGATAACAACTGCCAATGCGCCCCGATGACCGACTTCACGGGAAGAAATTGGCTGGATTGCTCTTAGTTAAACCAGGTAGTGGGCAGGTAGCGCCGACACAGCCGCCTATTTGCGCTTCAATCGCGGCGCAGGCTCGTCACCGCTTCCCAGCCGCCGCTTTGCCAAGAGCGAATCATGGCGGCATGCACATCGGCCACAGCCAGCGCATCCGCCAGGTTGGGCGCGAGGGACTTTCCCGCTGCCACCGCTTTCAAAAACTGATAGGCTTCTATCACTTTCATATCTTCATAGCCGAGGCCGCTGCCATCGCCAGGATTAAAATTTCCGTGATAGGGATAGCGGTCGCCGCCAACGAGCCGCATATAGCCATCGTGGCTTCCATCGCTGCCCGGCAAATAGAGTTGCAGCTCGTTCATGCGCTCAAAGTCCCAGCTTATCGCGCCGCGCGTGCCATTTAGCTCGAACCCGAATTGATTCTTCGGTCCAAATATCGTGCGCGAAACTTCCAATGTGCCGCGCGCCCCATTCTCAAATTCGACCAGCGCGCCCACATAATCTTCGTTACTGACATGTCCTTTAGGATCATCGGGAGCGCCGCGAGAATAATGCGTGCCCCTGCCTGGCACTGGCAGCGGTCGTTCGACGATGAAAGTATGCGCATTGCTGACCAGTTGCTTCACTCCTCCGCACAGATAAAGCGCCATATCGGTCACATGCGCCATGATATCGCCCAGCACGCCATATCCTGAGACAGCCTCGTCAAAGCGCCAGGACAGCAAGCCCAGCGGGTCGCTGCCATACATGCTGAAGAAGCGTCCGCGATACTGTTGGATTTCGCCGATTGCCCCTTGTTGGATGAGCTCCCGCGTGTGCATCACCAGCGGTGCCCAGCGATAATTGAAGCCGACAAAACTGTGTATGCCCGCCCGCCTCGCCAGCGCTTCAATCTGTGCTGTTTCGCCCGGATCCCGCCCGACTGGCTTCTCGCAGAAGATATGCTTGCCCGCTTCTGCCGCCGCCGCCACGATGGGCAAGTGCAGATGATTGGGGGTGGCGATGTTGATGATGTCTACCGCGGGATCGGCAATGACAGCTTGCCAGTCGCCAGTAGACCGCTCAAAACCCAGCAGATCGCGCGCCGCTTCCGCACGGTCTGCCACATTGTCCGAGCAGACGACCAGCCGCGCCGCCATGCCGCCAGCCGGGAAGCGCTGCCTCACCAGGCTGTAGGAACGGGCGTGCACCTGGCCCATCCAGCCCATGCCGATGATGCCGATGCCCAGTGTCGTCATTTGACTGTTCTCCTGGTCACTCGCTTTCCAGCGGCTCGATATGATGGCTGAAGCGGGAACGCGGATTTTCGCAATAGAGCCAGGCGCGCGTTTTGCTCATCAGGGTTACGCTGACGCGCTGATAGGCATCGCCCTCGTACACATCCAGGAGCGCCAATTCTTCGCGCGTTACTTCGTAGAGTCGGCCAGAGACGGTCGAGCCAGCTTTGGGCTGCACGATTGTATAGTCATTGTGAATGCCGCGCAGACGCGACAGACGATAGCCACGCAATGTATCGGGCGCGCCATCGCCCAGCGACCGTCCCAACAGTCGCTCCTGGGTGGCTGGATCGCACAAAGTGCCGTATGCAAAGAGCTTTTCCATGTGCCAGCTCTGCTCAGCCGTGTACGGCAGGGAATTCGGATTCGTAAACGATGGCAAACTTGCCTTTGCGTTGCTTGTGTTCTTCCACACGTACCGGGCTATCTTGCCGATTGAAATGCTGTTCCAGGAGCTCGAATACTTTGGTCTTGTATTCGGTATCCGGATTGTCCCGCAGATGGTCGCCCTTTGTCTCAAAAATGTTTAGGCTTATATCGCCAAATGCTACGAAATCAGGGTAAATCCGTTCACGCCGCCACCCTAGCACATAGTATTCCCGCTGATTCCTGTGCCACCATTGACGCGATTGTTTCTCTGGCTGCTCTTCCTTTTGCTTTTTCAGTTGTTTATCCAAATGGAAAGCGAAGTCCTTTTCCAGATCCGAATCAAATTGCTTCTCGAAAACTTTGTCGAAAAGATTCAACTGCACTGGCGTACCGCCGCGTTCCAAGGTGTGGTCTTTATCTCCAATGATTAATGGAATCTGGTCAGGCAGTCTATGACTCGGCTCGGTGTACAGATCAAATTGGATCAGACCGTCTTTGAGTTTCCTCTCGAAAATCGCTTTGGACAAGCGGTCGCACTCTGAACGCAAATGTGTCTTCAATTGCTCGGCATAACCAGCGCGATTATCAAATATGTCCTCTTCCGAGCGGCCGGTTTCCTTTAACCTATTGAATAGTTCAAATACGAATTGAGCCGCCCGCCAGGGGTTAGGGACGACATCAGAAAGCCGTCGCGTAAACCAGGATACGCGCAGCGTCTTGTCAATTTCCAATACTTCCTTATCGGAGTAAAAGGGGCTTTCCTGATCGACATCAACCTCCGCGCGATGCATATACGGTGGCTCGTGGAAATAGTTTTGGACTGATGGCGGAAGAACATCATCCCAATCGACTTCCGCCAGAATGTCTTGCAGATGGTCCAGTTTCCGCCAACCATTGCGGTCCCGGTGTAGCACTTTCGGAATCTTGATGTCCAGTCCTCTAAATGGCTCTCGCCTCGGAATACAGATCTTGCGCCGAGTGGGATCGTCGCCTTCCACGCTTTGGACTTGATCCATCAAGCCGGTAAGTCCTTCATCCTGCAAGCCCTGTCTCACTTGCTCTACCGCTCGAAGCACATCAAGATTCCAGCAATAGACATAGCAGCGATCCAATTCTTCGACGCCTGTGAGACGGGCGTGTGGCTGGCGCAAGATACGCCCCACTAATTGCGTCAGGGCGATTTGCGAGCGTGTATTGTCAAGAAGCACCAGCAAGTAGGCAAATGGACAATCCCAGCCTTCCATCAGCGCCGCTTTGGTGATGATCCAGCGAACAGCGCTCGTTTCAGATAATAGATCTTCGTTCTTCAATTCATCATCATAGGACGATTTAACACGAATAGCCTCTCGCGGAACGCCCATGTTTTGCATCAGATAATCACGGACATCGTACGCGTGAACACGGGTTCCATCTCGCTGGTCGCGCCCTGTCCGCTCCACGCGAACCACAGCGATTGGGCGGATATAGCGATCTTCTTGTTGCTGCAGGCGCTGCGCAGCATTGTCGATTTTGGTCAGTTCATCCTCAGCGGCCGACAATGTGTCCTTCCAGTCGGATTTCATTCGGCTCGTAACCTGAATCGGCATCTTTATCATTTCTTCGGCTTTGAGTTCAACGCCTGTTATATCCACCAGCAGGTTGCTGATGTTCGCGTTGGGCGTGGCGGAAAACTCAATGACGATGCGCGGGTTCAGGCGATTGATGGAGTTGGCGAAATTCTGCGCGCCCTCAAACTTCTTGCCGTATGCCTTATGCGCTTCGTCCAGAACGATGACAGGGCGCTGCATCTTAATCACATTGAAAAGACTCTGTTTGACGGGATCGCCTTTCGCGTCAAGATCGGGATATTTTTTCAACAGTTCAGCATCATAAAGCGCGTGATCGCTATTGGGAAAGAAAGCGTTGTATCGTCCCGAATCGCGGAAAAAGCGCAGAAACTCTTTGCCTTTTTGACGGTTGGCGGCGGGATACATCAAGAGCATCACGCAAAGATAGTGCGCAAGGTCAGCAGGGTGAAAGCGGTCGTCTTTTTCCAGCATCTTGACGCGTCCGCCACTGGCTCGCTCCAGGCGCTGGCGGTACGGATGTTCGCGATTCCAAAGCGCGTCTTTTGTCTGCCGATAGATGGCGCGCGTCGGCACAATCCACAATACGAGTCCGGTTGGATGCTGAATCCGACCCAGCGTTTCGGCGGCCAGCAAGGTCTTGCCCCCGCCTGTCGGCACTTTGAAACAAAGATGCGGAATCGGACGCTCCATGCCATCGCTGCGAGCGACGTATGGGCGCTTCGGCTTGGCGACCTTGCCTACTTCAGCCAGCTCGTTCCAGGTTTTCAGGGGAAAGTCGAGCGTATCTTTGGGCATGGGCAAACCCGCGTCTTGATAGCGCTTGGCTTGTTCTTCCCCTTCCCGCTGGTTGCGCGTCAAAGCCTCAAAATAATCGTCGAATGCCTCCAGCGCCTTGACCTGATAATCCTTGAGTTCCACAATCAGCCCCCGAAGCCCAGTTCATAAGGCAGTTGGCAGAAAGTGATGCGCCATTTGCTCAGCGCGCCCTGGCTGATATAAGTTGCCGCGGCGAAGACCACCGCCGGGCGGCCCGTCTCTCGGATGCGCTCGGCTCTTTCCAAATTCAGCGCCGCCTTGCCACTGCGCAGGAATTCAAGGCTCGGCTCATAAATTAGATAATAATCCTGAGTACCGCTGGAATAGAAATGACCGTATTCAGCGCTTGATTGCAAGTCGCTCGGCGACGCGGATATGCCGGTTGCGGTATGCAGCAGGTAACTGGCGAGGTCGGAATATGCAGGCAGCGTGTCGCCTTCCAAGAGGCTGTCTACATCTATCGCTTCGCCGAGTGTGCAGTAAGCGAATGAGCCGCCCAGCCCTTCTTTGAGTTGCTCGTTCTTCGCATTCGGAACGCCTTGGATGACGCGGCGGACGCGTTCAGCGGTGATGCTGTCGGCGTAGTCTTCGCATTCGACCAGGATGAAGCGCCGATTGCCGCCATCTTCTTTGTTGAGCGCGAGGACGGCGTGGGCAGTGGTGCCGCTGCCGGCGAAGGAATCCAAGACGATGTCGTCGCTCGACGATATGGCTCGTATTAAATACGAGACAAGGCCCGCCGGTTTTGGATTTTCAAAAGCATCCTTCGTACGGTCCGCAAAGACCATTCTTAGCTCTTGTGTGGCATCTTCATTCGTAGGTACATCGTTAATCCTATTTGACAAGAGATTTATTGTTTTCTTCCGATTCGCAGACCGATTGACGTAGTTTGGTCTAAACGGGACCCTGCTTACCGTGATTTCATCTTCGTTCTTGACGTATTCGTCCAGTTTGCTTTGAGAGTACCTCCAGTTGCCCCGCAGTCTAAAAGCGCTCTTATTCGTGCCATTCTCGATCCAAACATCGTCCATGAGTTCCGTGACTATGTTTTGAGTCGACATGTCTTGAGCACTAACGACCTGATCCGCTATCGAAAACGTTACGGATTGCGGCGGAAACGAAAGGATACCAATCGGATTTGAAGCATTGTTGAACGGATACCGTTTTCCAATTTCTCCAACGCCTGCGACAAATGGGGGCGATAGTTCACGAACACTCGCGAACACCATGACATACTCGGTAACTGTACCCATGTTGCGATCTAGAAATGATGGCTTTTTCTTGCGTTCCCAAACGAAAGTTCCGCAGTAGTTCTCCTCGCCAAATATCTCATCCATCATCATCCGCAAATGATGAACTTCATTTTCATCAATGCTTACGAATATGACACCATCATCTCGTAATAACTCTCGCAAAAGATGCAAGCGGGGCCACATCATGCAGAGCCATTTGTCATGCCGCTCCAGGTCTTCGCCATCGACCGGGCTGTTCTTCCGCAGCCATTCCTGCATCATGGGGCTGTTGACATTGTCGTTGTAAACCCAGCCTTCATTTCCCGTATTGTAAGGCGGGTCGATGTAAATGCATTTCACCCGCCCGGCGTAGTGCGGCAGCAGCGCCTTCAGCGCGTGCAGGTTGTCACCGTGAATGATGAGATTCTGCTCGGTTAGGGGGATGCTTTCACCCCCACCCCAAACCCCTCCCCCATCAAGAGGGAGGGGCTTTTCGTCGCCTTCAGCCAGCTCGCCATCTAAGCCCCCTCCCTCATTTTGGGAGTTTGGGGGTGGGGGGCTTGCATACTGGGGCAAAACCGACTTCGCCGCGTCCAGTTGCAACGGGCGGTAGGGTACGGTGAGATGGTGGGCATAGATGTGGTTCTTACCCTTGAAGTCCAGTATCGGCATGACTTTGTCTCCCGACGCGAGATTGTAACAAACTCGCGCCTATAAGGTCAATTTCCCCCCTCGGACTGATGCGCGCCGTCCAGATAACCAGCCACCCACTTCATCATGTCAATCGCGCCATGTGGCTGCGCCTCGCCGTGCATCAGTTGGCGGTCAATGCTGTCGTCGCTGCGAATGAGCGAGGGTTTGCTGCGGTTTTCCGCCATCTGCGTGATACATTGCGACAGGTTGCGCAGGTTGGTCGCCAAAATATGCCGCTGCTCGCTGGTCAGCGCTTGGCTGAGCGCGTCGACTTCGCTGCGGATGGTGCGGGAGTCGCTCTCGATGGGCGCGCCATCAAAGGCATCGGCGAACTGCTCGACAATGATGAAAGCGGTATTGATGGCTGCGGCGAAATCAACTGCGTCGCGGCTGTGCAGCCAACGGCGCATGGCCAGCGCCGTCTTCAAGATCTGCTTTTGCGGCTCGAGGTGCCGCTGCCCGTCCAGCTCGCGCTCGAGCCGTTGCAGCTGCGCCAGCGCCAACGACTGCGTATAAGCGCGCCACCAGTCATTGACGAGCTCTTGCAGGGTCTTGCTCCAGTCGACTTGCCGACAGATGCGGGCGATGCCACCCACGAGAGCCGCCGGATCTGCTTCTTCGCCACATTCCCGCAGCAGCTGACTAACAGCCACCCGACAGCCGCCTTCCAGCTGCAAGGCCCGACAACTTTCATACAGCTTCCAGAGATGGCGGTCTGGCGCTTGCGCTTCGGGATGCTTGGCAAGCAGCCGCGCCAACACTTCCATCATGTGCTGGGCTTGCGCGTCCCAATGATAATGGTCGAGCAGGCTGAAGAAGGCATCGACCAGCGCTTGTGGCGGCGCGTCCTTGATGCCAGCCACCCCGTTCATGATGGCAATGAGCTTGTCCAGCGGCAGAGATGCGCGCTCCAAGGTTCGAGTCAAACGTGGAAATAGCTGCTGACGCTCCGCCAGGTGTTCGCTGGCTTTGGCGGTCAGCTCAAGATCGTCGCCAGCAACCAGCCGCGCAAACAAATAGTCCAGCGCATCGTCCGCCAGCAGGTGGCTGGATTGCGTCATCAGCCGCTGGATGAGCGCGCCGGGCTGATATTCGGCGGACAGGCTAATGCGCTCGTCGGCGTTGTTCAGAGTCCATAATCGCCGCGCCACCGCCAGCGCAACCAGCGGCTCGTCGCTGGATTGCATGCCGCGCCGCAGCGCCAGCAAAAATGTGCCCGCGTCCTGGTCGCCCAGCGCTGCGAGGTGGGCTGCCGATGGAGATTGCAGCGCCAACCGCCTGGGCTCTGACAGCGCAGCCAGCAGTCGCAAGTCACGGCACGATTCGTCGGCGATATCAGGAAACCGCCGCGCCGCAATCAAGATCAACTGCATGCCCAGGCTGCCATCATCATAAGCGCGCGAGCGGGCGGCCAAAATGCTGTCGCGCAAGATATCGCTCAACTCATAGCTTTGCGGTTCGCGGGCGAGCAGCTCGAGCCAACGCGCCAGGGTGCCGCCATCGCCATCTTGAATCGCCACATCCAGCGAACTGCGCGCCGCGGCCTGCAATCGCGCGATCCAGTCCGGGTCGATGCCCAGGTCGATCAAACGATTGCGGGTGAACACATAAACAGCATCGGGCTGGTTGTCCAGCATGGTGTCCAGGTCGCGCAGAAGCCGCTCTTGCAGTTGTTGGTCGCTCGCCATTTCTTCGGCGACTCGCCTGCCTGCCGCGCGATCGCGTTTGTGCAGGGCATTGTGTAGCAAACGCGAGAAATACAAAGGCCGCAACTCGCCAGTTGGTGGCGCGCCGCCATCCACCGCTGCCAGCAAGGCTTCTGTCTCAACCTCTGTGCTTTCCGCCACTTGCTCGTCCAACCGATAGCGTCTTGTCAATGCTGCCAATGCCACAGCCAGGCCGCTGTCCGCATCGTCAACCAGGCAATCCAACTGCTGGAGCTCTTGCGCGAGCGCCTGCGCATCGCCCTGCCACAGCGAACGCAGCAAGTCGAGGTAAGGATGCGTTGTCGCTGCTTCGCTCGCTATCGGAGCGCCCCATTCCACAAGGAAATCGTCCGAATTGGCGCTTTCGGCAAAGGTCAGTTGTGGCGCATGCTGGAACGAGACAGGCGCATGAGTCGCGAAGCTGATACGCGCTGCGATCTTGCCGGGCAGCAGCGCTTGAAAGCCCGCGACCAGTTCCAGGCGCGCCCTGAAATCGTGCGGAAAGCCAGCAAAAGCCAAGCGACGGTCATCAATCAAGGCGCTCAACAACGACAATGCAGTTTCGAGCTCGCCCTCAGCCAGCTTGTCCAGGAGCCAGTCAATGCGCTGTGACCGGCTGTCGGCTGTGGGCGCGACAAAATCCGGCGCAGACATCGTCATGACTGTCATATCCAGGTCGGAAGGCGCCTGGGGCAGGTGGGTCAGCCAGTCTTCCAGTTGGCTGGCATCTGGCGCAGACCCGTGCGGCACGAAGACATAATGTTCGGTCGAGCCGGCGTCTGTGTTGTTGGGCTGGCAGCTGATCAACAGCATGCGCGTATTGTCAAAATTCAACATTGCCAGAGCCGGCTGCCTCGTATCATCGGCAGCAGGCATGGGAAGCAACTGGGCAAAGGCTGTATAGAATGCTGTTTCGAGCGAGGGCAGCGCGCCACTGAAACTGAGCAACTTTCGTTCGCTGTCCTCAGCCTCGTCGGCAGCGCCGAGAATCACATACGCCAGCGCAGAAGTCATAGCCTCCGCCGCCCCGTCAAAGTCAATCGCCTGTCTGAGTATTTATTGTGTCAAAATGTTGCGCCTCTTGCAAGCATGGGCTGCGCGTGGAGTGGTGCGCATCTAGGTTTTTAACCCCACCCCCGGCCCCTCCCCGACGAGTCGGAGAGGGGAGTTTCGGGAGCTGTCTCACGACATGACGACAGAATCCGCGCGTGATATGCCTCCCCCTGACCTGTCGGGGGGATTGAGGGGGTGATTTTTGGCGCTCTTCGCATTGGTTTTCAGTTCCAGCAAACCTGTCTGCCCTCAACCCATAAAAGAGGCAGGGACTTCAAAACTTTGTAGCGCCCCCTTCCCTCATTTTAGTTACAATCGCTTTAATCTATGCGCCGAGCCTAGCCCACGAGGAGGTCTTGCATGCGAATGAGAATGCGCGCGCTGCTAGCCATGTTCTTGCTGCTGGCTGGGGCGCAATCGCTTGGGCAGGCGACACCGACGCAAATCAATGTGGCGCTGCTGGACCTGAGCGCGCGCCTGGGCTACAGCATTGGCGTGGACGCCCTGGCGCAATGGCGCTGGCAGCAGACGACTTTCGCCGACTCGGCTTTGGGCTGCCCCACGAAACCTGGTTCGGGCGGCGCGATGATCGGCTACAGCTTCCAGTTGACCTATGGCGGCATCGTATACGATTATCGCGTATCTGCCGACAGCGCCACTGTCATTCTGTGCAGTCAAACCGACCCGCTCTCCACATCGGTTCATGTACCGCAAGCCACTTATTCCAACAGCTTGTGCCCCAACTCGGCGACTGACGGACCCTATATGCCTTCGCGCATCAATGCCGGCATGGATGCACAGCCGCTGGGCGCGTCTCTTGAAATGCGCGGATATCCAGCTCCTGATGCCCAGATCTTGCGCTCGATTCCCGCGGGCACACCCATTCGCATCACCAGTGGGCCCGATTGTGTGGGCGGTTTTGTGTGGTGGTTGGCGCTGGTGAGCGAGCAGACAGGTTACATCGCCGAAGCGGGGGCAAATCAGTATTTGGTGGAGCCAAAGCCACCCAATCCGCTGCCCGGCCGCGATGTGCTTTCGCCACAACTCACCCCTTTCCTGCGCGAATTTGCGCGCTTGCGTGGCAACTTCTTGCCCGAACACAGCTGGTCGTCCGATGGCTTGACGCTGGCGGTGCCTGGCGCGCCCGGCTCCGACAGTTTGTGGCTCTACGACCTGCGCGAGCCAGTGCTGCGCCCCCGGATTTTAATGGTCGAGGGACAACTTTCATCGTTGGCAGTGCGGCCGGGCGCGGCACAAGCTGTCTTTGGCCAAGCTGATGGCACGCTTAGCTTGTGGAGATACAGCGCCGCAAGCTCCGCGCCCAGCGAGCTGCTCTACCTGAACGCGCATGGCGGGGCGGTATCGGCGCTGGCATTCAGCCTTGACGGCTCGCGGCTTGTCAGCGCGGGTCCGCTTGCCTATACGAGTTTCGCTGTCCAGCGCGACTTTGCTGCGATCGTTTGGGACTTGTCGAGTGTGGCTCAGCAAGCTGTGCTTTCCGGGCACAAGGGTTTGATCCGCTCTCTGGCATTCAGCCCGGACGGCTCGCAGGTGGCATCGGGCGCAGATGACGGGACCCTGCGATTTTGGGATGCCACCAGTGGCGCGGCGCGGGTATCGGTGCTGATCGGCGCTCCGATAGTCGCTCTGGATTACAGCCCGGACGGAGGGCTGGTGGCTGTGGCGACTGCGCGCACCGCAGAAAACCTGCTGCTGCTGGATGCCAAGACCGGCGCTCAGGTCGCCAGCTATCCATTGCCGACGCCTGGCGTCACGGCATTGGACTTTAGCCCGGACAGCCGACTGTTGGCGGTGGGCGCGGCGCAGGGCGTGTTCACGATTTGGGACAGCGTGCGCCACAATCAGCTGACGAGCGGCGGGGCAGAAGCGGGCATCCACGACATCAGTTTCAGCCCCGATGGCACTTTGCTGGCGGTGTCGATCGACAAACATGCGCTGCTGCTTTATGGTGTGCCGTCAGGATCGGGCTAGTAACAAGCTGAACGCGGTTGTGTTATACTTGTATTGGGCTGTATTGCGCAGCCGCCGAGGGATGGCCCAGGAGAACTATTATGTCCATATTAGATTTAACCGGCACCAGCGAAGGTTCTTACAATTTCCAGGAAGTTTTGGGCCAGGGTGGTTTGGGCGTTGTATATCGCGCAGCCCAAGACCCGATCGGCCGCATCGTGGCCATCAAGGTCATCCTGCCAGAATTCGCCAACGATCCGAACTTCATCCGCCGCTTCGAAAGCGAGGCGCAGGTGGTGGCGCGCCTTGAGCATCCGCATATCGTGCCGCTTTATGACTTTTGGCGCAAAGCGGGCCGCGCCTATCTCGTCATGCGCTATTTGGGCGGCGGCAGTGTGCGCGACCTCGTGAACGAGCAGGGCAAACTAAGCCTGGACATGGTCAGCCGCATCAGCAGCCAGACTTTGTCGGCCATGGCTTTCGCGCATCGCAATGATGTTGTGCATCGCGATATCAAGCCAGACAATGTCTTTCTTGATGATGATGGCAATGCCTATCTGAGCGACTTTGGCATCGCAAAGACTCTTGGCACCGATGCCACCGATGGGTCCGGGCAGATCGTCGGCACGCCAGCCTACCTCGCGCCCGAACAAATCCGCGGCGAAGAAGCGACCGCGCAAAGTGATATCTACGCTTTTGGCATCATGCTTTACGAAATGCTGTCTGGCGCGCGACCCTTCAATGATGTTTCTTTGGCCACGCTGGTTTATCGGCATCTCAACGAGCCGCTGCCGATGATCGACCACGAGTCGCTGAATGTCTCGCCCGTCTTCAACGGCATCATCCAGCGCGCCACCGCCAAAAATCCTCATGAGCGCCATCGCGATGCCACCGAGCTCAATGACGAACTGCAAGAGGCATTGCGCGAATCTGACCAGTCCATTGAACTCACGCTCGAAGAGTTGGACTTCGCCGAACTGGAGCTGCTGGAAACAAAAAATCCCTATAAGGGTTTGCGCGCGTTCCAGCAAGCCGATGCCGCCGATTTCTTCGGGCGCACAGACATGATCGCGCGCGTTTTGGGGCGCTTGCAAGAGGCGGATGTGCAAAGCAACTTCCTCGCCGTCATCGGTCCCAGCGGCAGTGGCAAATCCAGCCTCGTCAAAGCCGGCGTGCTGCCGGGCTTGCGCAGTGGGCGCATCCCTGGCTCGGACGACTGGTTTTACGCCGAGATGGTGCCCAGCCACGCGCCACTGGAAGAGCTTTCATCCGCCCTGTTGAGCGTATCCACAGCCGATCTGCCCGATATGGTCTATACCTTGCGCGAAAATGACGATGGCTTGACACGGGGCGTGCGCCAGGCGCTGCCCGACCCCGACAGCAAACTCGTTTTGATGATCGACCAATTTGAAGAGCTTTTCACCCAGGTCGAGAAAGAAAGCGAACGCCAACGCTTCCTGGATCTGATTCTTAACGCCGTCAATGTCGAGGACAGCCCCGTCATCATCATCGCCACACTGCGCGCCGACTTTTATGACCGACCGCTGCTTTATCAAGGCTTCGGCGAGTTGATCCGCTCGCGCACCGAGCTGGTGCTGCCGCTCAATGACGATGAGTTGAAAGAGGCTATCGAAGGACCAGCCCAGCGCGTGGGGGCGGTTTTGGAGCAGGGTCTGGTCGATGTGATCATCGACGATGTGCGCGAACAACCGGGTGCCCTGCCTCTGCTGCAGTACGCGCTTACTGAACTCTTTGAACGACGCGAAGGCGCGCTGTTGACCAAGTCTGCCTATCGTGAAATTGGCGGTACGCTGGGCGCTCTGGCAAAGCGCGCCGAAGAAGTCTTCTTGCGCTTTGATGAAGAGGGGCAGAACATGGGACGCCAGATGTTCTTGCGCCTGGTCACCCTCGGCGAGGGCCAAGAAGATACCCGCCGCCGCATCTTGCAATCGGAGCTGTTGACCCTGGGCAATCGCGAGGTTGTCGAAAGCGTCATCGACCGCTTTGGACGTTATCGCTTGCTCACCTTCGACCGCGATGATGCCACGCGCGGCGCAACGATCGAAGTCGCGCACGAGGCGCTGATCCGCCAGTGGGAACGGCTGCGCGAATGGCTGCTGGAAAGCCGCAACGATGTCCGGTTGGAGCGCGAGCTGCTGCATGCCGCGACAGATTGGCAAGCCGCCCGCAAAGACCGCAGCTACCTGATGGCCGGCAACCGCCTGGCGACTTTCGAAGATTGGTCGCAGACCACCGATATGCGCCTCAACGAGCTGGAGCTGGAGTTTCTGTCGGCCAGCCTGTCTGCGCGCGCCAAGCGAGAAGCTGCCGAACGCGAACGCGCCGAACGCGAACGGCTGCTTGAACAGCAAAAGCAGCGCAACTTGCGCATCGCAGCTGTTGTCTTTGCAGCGGCCGCCGTTGTCGCTGTGATCCTCAGCCTGGTAGCATTTGACCAATCCAACAAAGCCAACGAACAACGGACTATCGCTGAGAGCGAACGCGCGCGCGCCGAAGACGCCCGTGTAGTCGCCGAAGACGCCCGCGTAATCGCCGAAGAGCAGCGCGGCATCGCCGAAGACGCTCTGCATATCGCTGAAATCAACGAGCTCAAAAACCTCAGCCTGGCGCTGGCTGCCAATGCCCGCACCGCCCTCAGCGAGCACGACCCGGCGCTGGCCCTGCCCGTGGCGATCGAAGCCCGTCATGTCTTCGAGCCGCCAGAAGCCGAAGTCATGCGCGTGCTGGGCGCGGCCGCTTTTTCGCCTGGTCCGCGCTTCCGCTTCACCGATTCGCCGCGCTCTATCCTCGCCGTCGACTTCAATTCGGATGGTTCGACCGGCGCTTATGCCGGTTCTGAGGGTGTGATTTACCTGGTTAATACGAGCACGGGAGAAGGCGTCGGGGTCATTGCGACCGATAGCCCGATCAATGCGGTCGCTTTCAGCCGGGATGATTCATTGATCGCGGCCGCCATGTCCGACAAGACTGTCGGCATCTGGCAGGTTGTCGATGGCCGAGAGCGAATTCGCCTCAGTGGCCACGAAGATATTGTCACCGATGTCGAGTTCAGCCCGGACGGCGCGACGCTGGCTTCTTCCAGCGCCGATTCAACCGTTCGGCTTTGGGATGTGGAAAGTGGTGCGGCGCTTCACAAGTTGGAGGCGCACATCGATTATGTCTTCAAGCTCAGCTTCAGCCCGGACGGCGCCCGTCTCGCCAGTTCCTCCGCCGCTATAGGCGTCGGGGAGAGCGACAGGACGCCACAACATAACACGATCCAGGTTTGGGATGTCGCCAGCGGCGAAAATATCCTGTCCATTCCGCCGGACGGCATCGGCTTCGTTCGCGATGTCGAGTTCAGCCCGGATGGCGCAAGGATTGCCGCCACCACCTGGAGCGGCGCGTCGGGCGGCACGGTGCGCTTTTATGACGCCATCACCGGCGAAGAAGTTCAGCGCCTTTATGCCCACCGCGACACGATAGCGAATCTTGAGTTTTCTCCCGATGGCGTGCTGCTGGCGACAGCCTCGCGCGATCAAAGTGTGAAATTGTGGGACATCGACAAAGGGGTCGAAGTTACGAGTTATGTCGATCTCGGCGATCGCATTCAGGACATCGAGTTTTCCCCGGACGGCGAATTTTTGCTGATCGGCTTGGGTGAGGCTGGCAACTTCCCCGATGGGGGGGACAACCCGGCGGACAGTTCAGCCTATCTCTGGGATTTGCGCAATCGCACGCAATCGCAGGTCTATGCCGGGCATACCAACTGGACCTGGGCGGCCGATATCAGCCCGGGCGGCTCCCTGGTCGCATCTGGTTCGGGTCCCTTGTTCTTTCCGGCTTCGCTGGATGATCTTGATGCCAGCGTTCGTGTCTGGGATGCGGCTACGGGCCGGCAGGCTATCGCTTTGAATGGGCATACCAATACGGTCGATGCGGTGAGGTTCTTGCCGGACGGTCAACATCTGCTTTCCGCCAGTTGGGACGGCACGATCCGTCTTTGGGACCTGGCAACCGGTGGCGAAGCTCGACGGTACAACATCCCGTATGAAGCTGGCAGCGCGCCGCCGCGTGTCTATATGATTGATCTGCTGCCAAACGGACAGCAATTTGTGTCGGGCTCACAAGACGGCGTTATCCGCCTTTGGGATATTGAAAGCGGCGAGATTTTGCGCGAATACCACGGGCACACCGCCCAGGTGAATGGCGTCCATATCAGCAGCGATGGAACGTTGCTGGCCAGCGCCAGTGGTGGTTGGGACAGCAACGGCGACGATTCGACCGTCAGGCTCTGGGATGTGGCAACGGGCGAGTTATTGCATACTTTCGAAGGGCATACGCACTTTGTCAACTACGCCCGCATCGCGCCCAACAAGGCGTTCATCATCAGCACCTCCTGGGACGATAGCGTGCGCATGTGGGATATCGCGACTGGCGAAGAGCTCAAGCGATTCCTCGGGCACACGGGCAACACCTTCGGCATCGCGATCACTTCCGACAGCGCCACTTTGCTGACGACTTCGTCCGATACAACCGTGCGCATGTGGGATGTCGCCACGGGTGAAGAGATCGGCCGCTACGAAGAGCATGGCGATTGGGTGCAGGAGATTGTCTTCAGCCCGGACGAGTCTTTCGCGGTTTCTGCCTCGCAAGACTTTACATTACGGCGCTGGATTGTGCGGCGCAGCGCCGATGGCCTCATCGACTGGGCGCGCGACAATCGCTACATCCGCCAGCTTTCCTGCGCCGAACGACAATCTTACCGCCTGGAATGCGAGTCCTGATCTGCCCTCTCCACTATACTGGTCTCGCCGGGTGCGGTTGCTGCGCCCAAGATTGCACAAGGCGAGACCATGCCCGCGGACGGATACGACGATAACGACAGCCCAGACGCGCAAGAGCCGTCCGCTTCTGCCATCTTCGCGCAGATAATGCGCCAGGCAGCTGCCAAGGCTGCTCCGCGCCGTGTGCGCCGTCCAGCACCGAACTTTGAAGAATCGCCCAGCCTCGAGCCAGAGGTCGAACCGCCGCAGATCAGGCGTGTGCGACCACGTCTGGCGGTGCCGAGGCCGCGCAGTGGCAGCTTTGCCAGCGGCTTCCTGGGTACGATCTTCGTCGTTGTCATCAGCACCGCGCTGGTGGCTACCTTGCTGATGTTCTTCGTCGATCCGGAGTTTCTCAATCCGTTGGTCGTGCAGGGTTTGCAGCTCGACCGCGAAGACATCGTCAATAGCAGCTTGCCCACGCCGGCGCAGACGCCAGTCTGGATGCAGCGCATCGGTATCATATCCGGGCATCGTGGTCGCGATTCGGGGGCGATTTGCGATGACGAGTATGGCAATGTGCTGCTGCGCGAGGTGGATATCAACTTCGCCGTGGCGCAGCGCGTGGTGGTTCGTCTGCAGGCGCGCAATTATGCGGTCGACATGCTGGACGAGGTCGATCCGCGCCTGGAAAATTACCGGGCGGCGGCGCTGGTTTCCATTCATTCCAACACCTGCTACGACTTCGGCGAATATGTGAGCGGCTATATCGCGGCGATCTCTGAGGCGCGTCCCCAAACCGGCATAGACGCCTTTCTGCGCGAGTGCATCTCCATCAATTATGGGGCGCGCGTGCCTCTGCGTCGTAGCTTCACCCTCACAGAAGACTTGACCAACTACCATGTCTGGCGAAGAATTCATCCGCTGACTCCCGGCATGATCCTGGAAATGGGCTATATGCTGGCCGACCAGGCGGTGCTGACCGAAGACCCCGATCTGCTGGCGGATGCCATCACCGCGGGCATTCTCTGCTTCATGGAAAACGCCAATGGGGTGCCCGGGACTGTTGCCAGCGGCGCTTCGCCCGGTTACATCGTGCCCATCCTGGCGACGCCGACGCCCGTATATTTGCGTTGATCGGCAAGCGCAAGTCTTTGCCACCATTTGCCCCCACCCTAAATCCCTCCCCCATAAAGAGGGAGGGACTTCAATAACGGAGTAGTGCTCACCTTCCCTCATTTTGGGGCAAGCGGCTGGGTTGTCAGCTCCACATAAATCACCACTCTCCCGCAAGTTCACTTGCTTGCCAAAAGGCGCGCGCTGTGCTAGGCTGTGCGCAACACATGGAGAAGTCGCATAGAGGCCTAGTGCGTCCGCTTGGAAAGCGGATACGGGAAACCGTACGTGGGTTCGAATCCCACCTTCTCCGCTGGGAGCCCGCGTGTCGGGCTTCTTTGCTTTTAGGAGCGCGCCCATGTCCCTCCCACTTACCCTGCGCATCAATGGCGAAACTCGCGAGTTGAGGCTGCCGCCCGCGACGCCGCTGCTCTATGCCTTGCGCAACGATCTCAACTTGAAAGCTGCAAAATATGGCTGCGGAAGCGAGCAATGCGGCGCATGCACTGTGCTGGTTGATGGCGCGGCTGTGCCCAGCTGTCAGTTGCCGCTCAGCCATTGCCAGGCGCTGGATATCATCACGTTGGAAGGGCTGGCAGAAGGCGGCGAATTGCATCCGCTGCAAGAGACTTTCCTGGAAGAGCAGGCTGCCCAATGCGGATTTTGCAGCGCGGGCATGATCGTAGCGGCGCAAGGCTTGCTCAATCGCGTTCGTTATCCGACCGACACCGATATCCGCAGCGGCCTGTCCAGCAATTTATGCCGGTGTGGCGTGTATGACCGTGTCCGCCGCGCCATCAAATTGCACACGGGCCGCATTGAGCCGCCCATATTTGAAGTGATAGATTGCCCGCCACTTGCAGATCGCATCGAAGCTGCTTCGCCATCTCTTGCGGCGCATCCGCAGCTGGACGACTGGCTGCGCATCCAGCCGGACGGTCGCATCACCCTCTTCAGCGGCAAGGTCGAGCTGGGGCAAGGCATCGCTACGGCGCTCGCGCAGATCGCCGCCGACGAACTGGATGTGGCGCTTGGGCGGATTGATGTGGTCTGCGCCGATACCGAGCGCACCCCGGACGAAGGCGGCACGACCGGTAGCCGCTCGCTGGAAAGCAGTGGCGTCGCCATTCGTTGCGCGGCGGCAGAAGCGCGCCATCATCTGCTCTCGCTGGCCTACGAAGCGCTGGATTCGTTGACGCCAGCCGAACAGTTGCCAGTTCGGGATGGCATCATCAGCGACCCGGGCAGCGGACGCAGCATCAGCTATTGGGATTTGAAGGGCGGCAGACTCTTCAACCACCGCATCGGTGGCAGCGCCCCGCACAAAGATCCGGCGGCGCACTGCTTGGTCGGTACATCGGCGCAGCGAATCGACCTGCGCGGCAAGTTCTCGGGCGGCGTCAGCTATGTGCACGATATGACTCTGCCAGGCATGCGGCATGCGCGTGTGCTGCGCCCGCCAGCTTATCATGCGCGGCTCGTGGGCTTCAATCTCGCTGCCGCGCGGAAGCTGCCGGGTGTTGCCGCTGTCGTGCAAAATGGGCAGTTCATCGCCATTGTGTGCGAGCGTGAAGAAATGGCGGTCGCGGCGGTCGAGCAAGCGCGCGAATTCGCCAGGTGGGAGTTTGCTGCCGACCTGCCCGATCCGGCTGAGCTCTTTGACAACCTGGTAGCCAAGCCACGCCAATCGCATCTGATTGAAGCGGGCAGTGTCAGCGCCTCGGCGATCCCGCCTGTCAAAACGCCCGCGGGCGCGTCAATCACCCTGCGCGCCAGGTATACCCGCCCTTTCCAGATGCATGGCTCGCTGGGTCCCTCCGCGGCGCTGGCATTGTGGGATGAGGGGCAGCTCACGGTTTGGTCGCCTACGCAGGCGGCTTTCGTCTTGCGCGGGGCGCTTGCGCAGGTTCTGTCGCTGGACGAAGCGCAGATTCGCGTCATTCACAGCGAGGGCGCGGGCTGTTATGGGCACAATGGTGCCGATGACGCAGCTCTGGATGCGGCGCTGGTGGCGATGGCGCTGCCGAAGACGCCGATTTTGCTGAAATGGTCGCGCTGGGATGAACACGCCTGGGAGCCGTATGGCAGCGCCATGCGACTGGACATGCAAGCCAGCCTGGACGCCGACGGCATGATCTGCGACTGGAATCACGATGTCTACAGTTATGCCCATTCGACGCGTCCGGCTCTCGGCTTGTCCAGCTCGGGTTTGTTGGCGGCGCGTCATCTGGAGGAACCATTTGCGCCACAGCCGGGCAGGGCAATGGGCGGCTATCATGCCGGCGCGCATCGCAATGCCGACCCACTCTATGACTTGCCACGCCGCCGCATCGTACGCCACGCCGTCAGCGACAGCCCCTTGCGCGTTTCGGCGCTGCGCAGCCTGGGCGCCTATGCCAATATATTCGCTATCGAGTCGCTGATGGATGAACTGGCGAATGCCGCTGGCAGCGACCCGCTGGATTTCCGCTTGCGTCATCTGCGCGATGAACGGGCGCGAGCCATGCTGCTGGCTGCTGCGGATAAAGTGGGCTGGCAGGGGCGCGACAAAGGCGCGGGCTGGGGCCTGGCGCTGGCGCAGTACAAGAACTTGCAGTGCTATTGCGCCATCATCGTGCGGCTGCGCGTCGATGCAGCGGGCGAGATCGATTTGCAGCGCGTGGTCATCGCCGCCGATGCCGGGCAGGTGGTCAATCCCGATGGCTTGAGCAATCAGCTCGAGGGCGGATTCGTGCAAGCCGCCAGTTGGACACTATACGAAGCGGTGCGGTTCGACAAGCGCGGCATCACCAGCACAGACTGGGACAGCTATCCGATACTGCGCTTTTCCGCCGCGCCCAAGATCGAAGTGCTGCTATTGAATCGCCCCGATCAGCCTTTTCTGGGCGCTGGCGAAGCGGCGCAAAACCCCACCCCGGCCGCTATCGCCAATGCCATCTTTGATGCGACCGGGCGCAGGTTGCGGGATATACCCTTTACACCAGCCCGGGTCCGCGAAGGCCTCACTGCAAGCGGATGACCGACACATGCGCATTGGGCGCGCTTGCGGGTCCGGTGAGTATGCTGCTGTCGCCATTGTGCGACAAGCTCAGTGGTGCATCGCAGGAAGAATCCAGCCATTCGGCGCTGCTTGCATCCAGCCGCGGCAGCACAAAACGCCCGTCCGCCTGCCAATCAAAGATATGCAGGTAGATCGCGCCGTCCTTTTGCGTGGTGCGGCAGAATTGGATGCCTTGTACAGGTCCCGGCTGCGTACCATAGATCGCCTCGCCATGCACATCCAGCCAAGCGCCCATTTCTTGCAGGCGTTCGACACTCGGCTCTGGCACTGCGCCCAAGTCATCTGGCCCGATATTCAGCAGGTAGTTGCCGCCTTTGCTGACGATATCGACCAGGTTGTGCAGCAGTTGCGCCGTCGATTTCCAATTGTGGTCGTGCGTCTTGAAGCCCCAGGTGTCGTTGATGGTGGCTGGCGTTTCCCAGTCGATTTGGGCTTGCAGGTCGGGCGGGATGGCGTTGTCCTGCGCTGTGGCATAATCGCCCAACTGGTTGCCCAGCCGGCCGCAGACCAGGCAATCGGGTTGCAAACGATGTACGAGATCGAGCAGTTCCTGGCTCTGCTGACGCGAGATGATGCGCGGCGTATCAAACCAGATGATGGCGATGGGACCATAATTGCTGAGAATCTCGCGCACTTGCGGCTTGACATAGCTGTCGATGTAATCGCCGAAGTCTTGCTGCGACTCGTCAAAGTCCCAGGTGTTGCCAAAGCCGTTGGGATGGTGCCAGTCTTGCGTCTGCGAGTAATAAAGCCCCAGCCTGATGCCTTCTCGCGCGCAGGCCTCTGCCAGCTCGCCCAGCGCATCGCGTCCAAAGGGCGTGCCATCGACAATGTTGTAGTTGGTCTCTGCGCTGCCATAGAGGCAAAAGCCATCATGGTGTTTTGAGGTCAAGACGATGTATTTCTGCCCGGCCGCCTTCGCCAGTTTGACGATCTCTTCGGCATCATACTTGACAGGGTTGAACTGCCCGGCCAGCTGTTCGTATTCGGCGACAGGGATTTCTGCGCGCAGCATGATCCACTCGCCGATGCCCGGGATATGCTCGCCATTCCAGACGCCAGCGGGGATGCTATAAACGCCCCAGTGGATGAACATGCCGAACTTCGCTTCGCGCCACCAATCCAGCCGTGGATCCTGGTTGGCGCCGGGGCGCTGTCCGCGTTCGGGTTTGAAGTATTCGATTTCTGTCATCGCCTCTATCTTTCTCCCTGTGTCGGTTCGAGCGACTCAGCAAGCCGCTTCTGCAAGGCTTGCTCGCAATTCATTCACAATAACACAATAGGGATTGAATGCAGATGCCAATTTGGAATACGCCCAACCTCCCTTGGATTCTGCGATTATGTGTTGAGGTTTGCCAAGGTCAGCGCAGCAGCCTCTCAACGACTTCTGGCTTGTTGGACAATGTTGTAGCCAGGGTGCGGCGCTTGTACAATGTAAACTTGCAAAGTGCCTGCAATGGAAGCAAGCGGCAGACAGGTGTCGTCCATGGCAAATGTTGTGGAGGTAGGGATATGGATGAACAGGCAACGATTCTGTCAGGCGACGCGCGACAGCAATTGAAGTTGCTGGGAACGAAGTCTGTGCAACTCATCTTCACATCGCCGCCCTATGCCGACCAGCGCAAAAGCACCTACGGCGGCATTCACCCCGATCGCTATGTAGACTGGTTTCTGCCGATTTCCAGCGAGTTGCTGCGGGTACTGAAACCGCGCGGCACATTCATCCTCAACATTAAGGAGAAAGCGGTCAACGGCGAGCGGCACACTTATGTGCTGGATCTGATTAAAGCGCTGCGCGAACAAGGCTGGTTGTGGACAGAAGAGTTCATCTGGCACAAGAAGAATTGTTATCCAGGCAAATGGCCCAATCGTTTCCGAGATTCATGGGAGCGGCTTTTGCAGTTTAACAAGTTGCGGAAGTTCGACATGTACCAAGAGGCAGTGATGGTGCCGGTTGGTGACTGGGCGAAGCGGCGATTGGGCAATCTGAGCGAACGCGACAGAATACGGGATGAGTCGCGTGCCGATAGCGGCTTCGGAAAGAACATATCCAATTGGATAGGACGCGACATGGTGTATCCTACAAATGTAATTCACATGGCGACTGAAACCAGCAACAAAGGACACAGCGCCGTTTTTCCTCGACAGCTCCCGGAATGGTTTATCAAGCTCTTTACACAACCCGGCGATACGGTGCTGGATCCCTTTGCGGGGTCGGGTACGACGCTCTTTATCGCGCAGGCGATGAATCGCAAAGCAATTGGTATTGAGATTGTGCCGGAGTATGTCGAAGCAATTGAAGCAAAGCTTGCGTTTCGTAAACAGCCACAACTGGTTTAAGGGCGCGTATGACGAATGATTTGCTCGTAGCGGTACAAGACTATGTCGAAGAGAATATCGGCGCATTCCACGAAAAGCGGCTTGATACGGTGCGAAACAAGCGCATGGACGATGTGCTGCGGCGCAAGAATCC
The DNA here is from genome assembly GCA_022823945.1 of Anaerolineae bacterium. Taxonomy (GTDB): domain Bacteria; phylum Chloroflexota; class Anaerolineae; order Aggregatilineales; family Phototrophicaceae; genus UBA6055. The sequence continues at coordinate 50,217 of JAJEBK010000002.1, forward strand.
ATACTTGTTCCGTGCGAAAGAGCAAACCGCCACGCAACTCGTTGAGAGCATCATGAATTCCTTCATATCGTCGCAGGAAGAGACCCTTTTTGGAGAATTCATGGAGGGCGTCGCTGTCTTTGTCGCAGGGCAGAAAATGGGCGGATACAAACCGTCCCCGCAACAACTCACCGGCATTGATCTTGTCTTTGAGAAAGACAACACTGTCTATGTTGTTGATATTAAATCAGGACCAAACTGGGGCAACTCCAGCCAAGTTACCAAGATGTATCTGCATTTTCGAGAAGCCATTACCAGACTCAAAGCACAGCATCCAGGGCAGAGTATTATTCCCATAAACGGCTGTATGTACGGCAAGGACAGCAGGCCCAAGAAAACGGGCAAGATAAAGCAGGCCGGTGTTACCGTCGACGAGATCACTTACTGGAAGCTGTGCGGGCAGGACTTCTGGCACTTCATTTCCGCCAACAGAGAACTCTATGTCGAGATCATCAAGCCGCTCGGATATCAAGCTAAACAGCGCAACGAAGATTTCCAAATCGTTTATGGTAAATTTATTAGTCGCCTCACCCGTGAATTCTTCGTAAAGTATTGCCACGAAAGCGGCGAGCCCGATTGGGGACGGCTCACTCGTTTTGTATCCGAAAGTGCCACCGATGACATTCCTCTCAATTTTGACCAGACTTAACGACAGCCACCGCGTATCATATAACAACCTCTAATGTCGCCTGCTAACCCACATTACTCGTTGACCGAAAGGACTCCCCCATGAACTTCGAAATGGAATCCGTCGACTACATCCTGGAAACGACGCGCAGCGTGCGCAAGCGGCTCGATTTGCAGCGACCCGTCCCCCGCGACATCGTATCGCGCTGCCTGGAAATCGCCATCCAGGCGCCCACCGGCAGCAACTCGCAAGGCTGGAAGTGGCTGGTGCTGACCGATCCTGACAAGAAAGCCAAAATCGGCGAATACTACCGCGAATCCTGGTATGCCTATGCCCGCAATGTGGGACGCGGCGCGAGCGACAGCCAGCCATCCGAACAGATGCAACGGGTCATCAGCAGCGCTCGTTATCTGGCCGACCACATGGGCGAAGTGCCGATGATGATCTTCCCCTGTGTGCAAGGGCGTGCGACCAACAGCAGCCCCGCTGCCAACGCGGGCTTGTATGGCTCGATCATCCCGGATGCCTGGTCGCTGATGCTGGCTTTGCGGGCGCGGGGCATCGGCGCGGCCTGGACGACCCTGCACCTGAGCTATGAAGCGGAATGCAACGCTATCTTGGGCATCCCCGACGATGTGACGACGGCGGCGCTGCTGCCTGTCGCTTATTTCACTGGCGAAACCTTCCAAAAAGCCAAACGCGTGCCGGCCAGCCAGTTGACCTATTGGGAGGGTTGGGGCGAGTCGCAGCCGTGAGCCGAGTTGACAATCCAGCCCCCAGCCCCTTGCCCCAAAATGAGGGAAGGGGAGCGCCAAAAATCACCCCCCCTCAATCCCCCCGACAGGTCGGAGGGAGGCAAATCACGCGCGGATTCTGTCGTCCTGTTGTGAGACAGCTCCCGAAATTCCCCTCTCCGAGTCGTCGGGGAGGGGTCGGGGGTGGGTGTAGTGGTCCCGGGAAAATTTGCCTGTGGCGCGCCTTTACTCTATACTTCGCTTGCTGCAATGCGTTCACACTGCTCTTGGGGATATGATTATCATTGCCTGCCGAGCCCCCCGACGCTTCATCCTGATGTTTCTTATTATCCTCATCGCGCTGCTTGGCGGGGCCTTGGCGCAGGCGCAGGCGTACGAACCGCTTTCAGACTTCAACGTCTCAAACATCACGCACAATGCCGCGACCATCTCCTGGAGCGACAGCGATGCGTCTACCGGCTACATTAAAATGCATGTAAATGGGAAAGATATTGGAACTAGAATCTATACACAAAGCTATACGCTTTCCAACTTGAGTCCCGATTCGGCGCAAATCATCAGAGTCCTCAAGTATCGCTTGGTGACAGTCGGCCAAGGCAATTCAGTTCGTCAAAGATGGGACTTTGAAGACACGTTGAAAGGCAGCTTCCGCACCCTGAGGGTGCCCCTGCCCAGTACGGCGCTGTCCAACTTGCGCCTATCGGATATCAGCTATGCCACTGCGCGCGTCGATTGGGATGACGCTCTGCCTGATGTAAAGGTAGATGGCAGAAAAGTTTATACCAAGGCTTATCTCAATGGCGAGCTGATCTTCGAGCGCCCTAATGGCTCGACGACTCATATCGACTTGAAATATCTCAAAGCCGACAGCGATTATACTCTTGAGGTTCATAAAGGCGCTGACACGCTGACGGGCAGCTTTAGGACCTCGGCGATACCTGATGCCAAGCTGAGCGACTTTAGCGTGACCAATGTTACACATAATTCAGCGACCATCAACTGGAGCGATAACCGCCTCTATGATAGCGACAACCATAAAGGCTTTGTGAAGATCTGGTTGAACGGGAGCATACTCGATCCCAGCGAGATAAAAGGCAGGACAAGCTGGGAATTGACGGGCTTGCGGCGCAACTCGCACTATCGCATCACCATCAAGAAGTATTTGCGCATTGCGCAAACCGATACGAAGGGCAGGCAGATAGGAGTCAGATACACTATTCCTTCTACTTTACAAGGCAGCTTTCATACTTCATTCCACACCGCGACGCCTAGCCCGCCCGTACAGGTCACGCCGACCGCCACTCAAACAACGCATACCACTTGTCCTGACTATCCGAAAGTTACCGGCGCTATCCGCGTTAAGGCGCTGTTGCATGATTTTGTTCGGCTTGAGTGGGATTCGATCCTCAACTCGGTGAAAGCGGATAGCGCCAAAATCTACCGGGCCCATGTTGACGAGATCAACCGGGTCCAAGGTCTTTTAGAAAAGTCCACGAACTATCACTATCTCGAGCTAGACCCCAGGTACGGGCTTAAACCAGATACGCAATACCGCGCCTGGGCCGGGGTGGAGTTCTTCCGCCCGCCGGCCGGCTGTGCGGGAAAGCCTCTGGCGCGCACGAATATCATCACCTTCCGCACTCCGCCGGAACCGACAGCCACGCCGGCACCGCTGCAAGTGCTGGGGCAGCAAGACCAGGTCGTATTGCCAACCGATACGCCGACGCCCACCGCAACTCCCACCAGCACAGCCACAAGCACGCCTACCAGTACGCCGACGAGTACGCCAACGCCCACAAGCACAGCGACGAGCACGCCGACAAATACAGCTACCCCAACAAGCACACCGACGCCCACCAGTACGCGCATTCCTGGCAAACTGCCCACCGATGGCACGCTCGGCATGATCTTCCCCAAGATCTCCAAAGACCACATCACGGTCAAGTGGAGCGACATGGGCAAGGTGTTGCTCTACTTCGTGGAGATCAGCGGCCTCGGCAGCTATTACGAATTTATCACGCCCAATGCTGGCACGACCTCGCATGATTTCGGCGGCTTACAATCCGACACCCTCTATACCTTCAAAGTCACCGCCTACCAGCAGAGCGGGATCAATCTTGTCGCCACGGGCAGCGCCAAAACCGCGTCTGCTGATTCGTCGATAACATTGCAAGGCAAACAGCAGTCTCAGCAGCAAGTGGTGGCTACGCCGACTGCGACGCCGCTTCCGACCGATACACCTGTTCCGACAGACACGCCTGTTCCGACCGCTACACCAACGCCGAACCTGATTCAGACTTTAATCGGCTATCGGGATGAGCAGGGTATCAACACCGACCATTACAAACGCTGGTCGCGGGCATTGGCGGCGCTGGGCTATATGCACAGCCAAGTTAGCGCCGAGACTTTGGCGAACCCGGTAACGCTGTCCGAGGCGCAGGGTTATGTCGATGATGGCTGGGCGCGCTGGCAGGATGTGGTCGATGCCCTGACGCAATTGCAGCAGGATCAGCAGCAGCAAGTCGCTGATACGCCCACGCCTACGCCAACAGCGACTCCTACTGCGACACCGACTGCCACTTCAACGCCAACAAATACGCCGCTGCCGACGGCGACAAACACGCTCGTCCCGCCGACAAATACGCCTGCCCCGCCGCCGACGGATACGCCGGTGCCGAGCTTGATTCAGACAATAATCAGCTATCGGGATGAGCAGGCTTCACACACCGAGCATTACAAGCGCTGGCAGCGGGCTTTGGCGGCGCTGGGGCATGTCTCGCATGCCAACCCGGTAACGCTGTCCGAGGCGCAGGGCTATGTTTCCAACAATGGCTGGACGCGCTGGCAGGCGGTGGTTGACGCGCTGACAGCTTTGCAGCCGCCGACCAATACGCCTGTACCGACCAATACACCCGTTCCAACAAACACGCCAGTACCGACAAATACGCCCGTCCCGCCGCCGACAAACACGCCTGTGCCAACAAACACGCCCGTGCCTACGAATACACCTGTACCGACGGATACGCCTGTGCCCGCGTCCTACAAAGTGCCGGACAGCTTGATAAACGATATCAAGGGCTACATTGATGAGCAGGCCGATGGCACGCCGCATGTCGAGCGCTGGGAGCGGGTTTTGCACGCCTTCGG